>JACKIM010000001.1:897500-1497500 GCA_020638465.1 Geminicoccaceae bacterium | reverse complement strand
TGATGCTGCGCCACTATTCGCCGGCAACCCGCGTGCGCCTCGATGCGACCCGCGTGGCCGACGACGAAGCCCTGCTCGCCTTCGGGCCGGCACCGGTGGAAGGCGCCGCAGTCACGCTCAATCTGAGCCCCTCAGGCGATCTGGCCGAGGCTGCCAACCATCTCTACGACATGCTGCGACGGCTCGACAGCAGCGGAACCCGGTGCATCGCAGTGATGCCCATTCCGCCGGAGGGGCTGGGAGAAGCCATCAACGACCGCCTGCGCCGTGCCGCCGTTCCCGCCGAAGAGGCCGACGCCGCCTGAACCGCGCGACACTCCGGCCGACCGGTACAGGCCGCGAATCCTCCTTGCAATTGGCGGGAGCGCACCTAGGCTTGACGAGGTCTCAATCAATACGCCGGGAGCGCCCGATATGCTTCGTTCATTTGCGGCACTTGCCGCCGGTCTCATGCTTTCGACCAGTGTCCACGCGGCGGATTTCACGCCTGCCATCATCTTCGACATGGGTGGCAAGTTCGACAAGTCGTTCAACGAAGCCGCCTACAACGGAGCTGAAAAGTTCAAGGCCGAAACGGGCATCGACTATCTGGAGTTCGAGATCACCAATGAATCCCAGCGCGATCAGGCCTTGCGCCGCATGATTCGCAAGGGAGCCGACCTTGTCGTAGTGGTCGGCTTCGGTTTCGCCACACCGCTGGAAGCCGTGGCCGACGAGGAACCGGAAAAGAAATTCACCATCATCGACATGGTGGTCGACAAACCCAATGTGCAATCGGTGACATTCAAGGAGCAAGAAGGTTCGTTTCTCGTCGGCATGGCCGCAGCCCTCGCCTCCGAAACCGGCAAGGTCGGTTTTGTCGGCGGCATGGATATCCCCCTGATCCGCAACTTTGCCTACGGTTATGAACAAGGCGTGAAATATACCGCTCCCGACGACGAGATCTTCGTCAACATGACCGGCACCACGCCAGCTGCCTGGAACGATCCGGCGCGCGGGGCGGAACTCGCCATAAGCCAGTTCGACCGTGGAGCGGACGTCGTCTATGCGGCTGCGGGAGCGACCGGGCTCGGTGTGCTGCAGGCCGCCGCCGACCAGGGCAAGCTTTCGATCGGCGTGGACAGCAACCAGAACCATCTGCACCCGGGCAGCGTGCTGACCTCAATGGTCAAGCGTGTCGATGTTGCCGTGTACAATGCAATGAAGGATGCGATGGACGGCACCTGGACGCCGGGGGCACAGAATCTTGGCCTCGCTGAGGATGGAGTCGGTTACGCGCTCGATGACGACAATCGCGAACTGATCACACCGGAGATGGAAGCAAAGCTGGAAGAGACGAAGGCCGCGATCATCGCCGGCGACATCAAGGTCGAGGACTACTACTCGACGCAGAACTGACCCATGAAGGCGGGCACGCCGGCAGCTGTCGAACTTCGCGGCGTCAACAAGAGTTTCGGCAACAATCACGCCAACAGGAACATCGACCTTACGGTTGCTGCCGGAACCATTCACGGCATTATCGGCGAGAATGGTGCCGGCAAGTCGACGCTGATGAATATCCTCTATGGCTTCTATCAGGCCGATAGCGGCACGGTCAGCGTCGACGGCAAGGTCCGCAAGATCGCCCGTCCGGAGGATGCCATCGCTTCCGGGATCGGCATGGTCCACCAGCACTTCATGCTGGTGGAGCCCTTTACCGTGCTGGAGAATATCCTGCTGGGGGCGGAAGGTGGCTTCACCCTGAGGGCCGGAGCCGAACGGGCTCGGGCCGAACTGGTCCGTCTCGAGCAGGATTATGCGCTGGAGGTCGATGTCGATGCAGTTGTGGGAGATCTTCCCGTCGGCATCCAGCAGCGTGTGGAGATCCTCAAGGCCCTGTTCCGCGGTGCACGGACTCTCATCCTCGACGAGCCCACCGGTGTGCTGACACCGCAGGAAGCCGACCATCTCTTCCGCATTCTCGACAACCTGCGTTCCCAGGGCCGTACCGTGCTGCTGATCACGCACAAGCTGCGCGAGATCATGGCAGCGACCGATCAGGTAAGCGTCATGCGTCGGGGCGAGATGGTTGCTCATCGCAGAACGTCCGACACCTCGACGGAGGAACTCGCCGAACTGATGGTCGGCCGCAAGGTGCTGTTGAGGGTCGACAAGAAACCACCCTCCCCGACTCGTAAAATCCTCGAAGTGGAGGACCTTGATGTCGTCGACGAGATGGGCGTCCGCCGTGTCAAGAATGTGAGCTTCGATGTGCGCGCAGGCGAGATCGTCGCCATTGCGGGGGTCGCCGGCAATGGCCAGTCGGAGTTGCTCGACGCGGTCTCCGGCATCCGTCATGGGGCGAAAGGGTCGGTGCGGATCGACGGCGTGCCGGTCGTTTCCGCACATCAGGCGCGGGTCAGCAAACTCGGACATGTACCCGAGGACCGGCTGCGCTGCGGCCTTGTGCGGGGCTTCAGCGCCTATGAAAACGCCATTCTCGGCTACCAGCTCAAGCCGGACTATTCCAGCCACGGCTTCCTCCGGTTGCGATATATCCAGCACATTTGCCATGACTGGATGAACCGCTACGATGTCCGTCCGGACAATCCCCTTCTCGAAGCCACCTCGTTTTCCGGCGGTAACCAGCAAAAGCTCGTGCTCGCGCGTGAAATGGAACACGACCCGCAACTTCTCCTCGTCGGGCAACCGACCCGTGGAGTCGATATCGGCGCGATCGAGTTTATCCACAAACGGCTCATCGAAATGCGCGATGCCGGCAAGGCCATCCTTGTCGTGTCCGTCGAACTGGATGAGATCCGTTCACTGGCCGATCGCATCATCGTGATGTTCGACGGCATGATTACCGGAGAACTGTCGGCGGACGAGGCCGACGAACGTCGCATCGGCCTGCTGATGGCCGGCGTTCGCGAGAACGCGGCATGACTGCCTGAGCGCCCATTGAACGAATCGGGACCGGATCGTTGAGCTTTTACCTTGTACAGTTTCTCACCGGTCTTTCGAGTGCTGCCGCCCTCTTTCTTGTCGCATCGGGACTGTCGATCATCTTTGGCGTTACCCGCGTGGTGAACTTCGCTCATGGTTCATTTTACATGCTGGGTGCCTATATCGCCTTGTCGCTGATCGACTGGATGCCACGCGGAGTCGTTCCCTTCTGGGCATCGATCATCCTCGCGTCACTGGCTGTCGGGGGCATCGGCCTCCTTGTCGAGATGACCATTCTCAGGCGCATTTACCGTGCACCGGAACTGTTTCAACTGCTTGCAACATTCGGCGTCATTCTCGTCATTCAGGATGCCGCCTTGTGGATATGGGGTGCCGAGGACCAACTCGGCCCGCGCGCACTGGGGCTCAGGGGTTCGATCGGCATTCTCGGTGAGCGCATGCCGCTCTACGACATCGTGCTGATCGTCATCAGCCCGGTCGTGCTCATCCTGCTCAACCTTCTGTTCAAGACAACACGCTGGGGCATTCTCGTTCGGGCAGCAACCGCCGACCGGGAAATGGTCGGCGCTCTCGGCGTCAACCAGCGCTGGCTGTTCACCTCCGTGTTCTTCCTCGGATCCTGCCTCGCCGGGCTCGGCGGAGCCATCCAGCTGCCGAAGGGCGGGGCCAATCTGCTCATGGACTTCGGCATCATTGCCGATGTCTTTGTCGTGACGGTCATCGGCGGCATGGGCAGCATCACGGGCGCATTTCTTGCATCGGTCATCATCGGCGAGCTGCGCGCCTTCGGCATCCTGTTGTTCCCCGAAAGCACACTGGTGCTGATGTTCCTGGTCATGGCCGTCGTGCTGATCTTTCGCCCGTGGGGTCTCCTGGGCAAGCCGGAAGTCCCGCATGGAGCCTCTCACGAGATACCGGATGAACCGTTGCGGCCGCTCGGACCGTGGGTTCGGGCCTTGTTCACCGGCATCGTCGTTGCCCTCATTGCCCTGCCGTCGGTCGCCGATCCCTTCACTCTGGTGGTCACGACTGAAATTCTCATCATGGCACTGTTTGCTACCAGTTTACATGCAATCATGGGACCGGGCGGCATGGTCTCCTTCGGCCATGCGGCATATTTCGGTGGCGGAGCCTATGCAGCAGCCCTGCTCGTGACCTGGCTCGATGCACGCATGGAGATCGCGCTGTTCGCCGCCCCCCTGGCCGCCGCCATGCTGGCGCTGGTGATCGGCTGGTTCTGCGTGCGCCTGCGCGGGGTCTATTTCGCCATGCTGACACTGGCATTCGCGCAGATATGCTGGTCGGTGGCATTCCAATGGACCGAGGTCACGGGCGGCGACGACGGTCTGCTCGGCATCTGGCCGGCGGAATGGGCCAAGACGCCACTCGACTTCTACTATATCACACTGGCCCTGACCGTGGCTGCCATAGCACTGTTGCGGCACATGGTCTTCACGCCGTTCGGCTTCGCCCTGAGAGCGGGGCGGGACAGTATCCTGCGCGCCGAAGCCATCGGCATCGACGTTGCCCGACAGCAATGGATGGCTTTCATCCTTGCCGGTGCCGCGGCGGGCCTTGCCGGTGCCCTGTTTGCCTTCTCCAAGGGGAGCGTCTTTCCGGATGAGATGGGCATTCCCCGCTCGTTCGACGCGCTGATGATGGTGCTCATGGGTGGTATCCAGACCCTGTCGGGACCGTGGGTGGGAGCCGGCGTGTTCACGGCGCTGCATGACTGGCTGGCACGCATCGCCATGTGGCGGCTGTTGCTGGGACTGGTCATCATCCTTCTGGTGATGGCCTTCCCACAGGGCATTGTCGGCTATCTGCGCCGGACGATCGGCCCCGGACGATCGGCATGACCAATCTTCTCGAAGTACGCGGCCTTACCAAGGTGTTCGGCGGAGTAAAGGCGGTCAACGGTGTGGATATCGACCTCGCCGCAGGCGAATTGCTGGCCCTGATCGGTCCCAATGGCGCCGGCAAGAGTACCTGTTTCAACATGGTTGGCGGCCAGTTGACACCGGATCGCGGCAGCATCCATCTCCTCGGGAAGGACATTACCGGGTGGCCACCGCGACGGATATCGCGCCTGGGTGTCGGCCGCACCTTTCAGATCACCGCCACCTTTGCTTCGATGACAGTCATCGAGAATATCCAGATGGCACTGTTGTCATACCGACGCCTGACCAGCTCGCTGCGGGGTCGCGCCAGCCAGATGCTTGTCGATGAGGCACGCAGCCTGCTCGATGATGTCGGCATAGCCGAACATGCCAACCGCGCCTGCTCGGTGCTGGCCTATGGCGACCTCAAGCGGGTGGAACTGGCCATCGCAATGGCCAATGCGCCCAAACTGCTGCTCATGGACGAGCCCACCGCCGGCATGGCCCCGCGCGAACGGCTGGAGCTGATGGCCATGACCGCACGCCTCTGCAAGCAACGCGGAATCGGGGTGTTGTTCACGGAGCATGACATGGATGTCGTGTTCAATCACAGCGACCGGATCACCGTACTGGCGCGCGGCGAACTGATCGCCACCGGATCGCCCGCCGAAGTCCGGGCCGATCGCATGGTCCGGGAGATCTATCTGGGCAGCGATCACGACTGAGCCCGGCAGGTGGACCTTTCAACATGCCCCCGGATTGAGTTACAGGTCGGCAACATGTCCCGGACGTGGAGCATCTCCGATGAAACGACTCCTGCTCGTACTGGCCCTCATCTCCCTTGCCCTGCCCGCCTCGGCCCGCGACAGGCTGGTCATCGGCATCACCCAGTTTCCCTCGACCTTCCATCCGAACATCGATTCAATGGCGGCCAAATCCTATATCCATGGCCTCACCCATCGCCCGATCACCCGCGACAATGCCGCCTGGGAGCTGCAATGCTATCTTTGCGTCAAACTGCCCTCGATCGAGGATGGCGACGCGGTGGTGATCGACAACCCTGACGGCACCAAGGGCATCCGCCTCACCTACACCCTCCCCGCCGAGGCCCGCTGGAGCGATGGCGTGCCCGTAACGACCCAGGACGTCCTCTTCACCCGCGAGGTCGGCAGCAACCCGCAAAGCGGCGTTTCCAACGCCGAACTCTACCGCCGCATCACCGATATCGAAGTCGTCGACGACAAGACATTCACGCTCACGATCTCAAAGCTCACCTTCGACTATCAGGGCATAGACGATTTTCGCCTGCTGCCGGCCCATCTCGAACGCGAGATCTTCGAGGCCGATCCCGCAACCTATCGCAACCGCTCGCTCTACGAGAGCGATACCACCCATGAAGGACTGTGGCTCGGCCCCTATGTCATCGCCGAAGTCGTCAATGGCAGTCATGTCGTCATGCGCCGCAATCCCTATTGGTGGGGAAAGACGCCTGACTTTGATGAAATCGTCGTGAAGACCATTGAAAACACAGCGGCACTTGAAGCCAATCTCCTTTCCGGGGAAATCGACATGATCGAGGGCTCCCTCGGCCTTTCCCTCGATCAGGCCCTGGCCTTCGATGAACGTCACGGACAGGAATGGCAGGTATTTTACAAGCCGGGACTGGTCTATGAGCATATCGACCTGATGCTCGACAATCCGATCCTCGCCGACGTCCGGGTCCGCCACGCACTGGTCCTTGGCATCGACCGGGAAGCGCTGAGCCAGCAACTGTTCGCCGGACGACAGCCGGTGGCCGATACCAGTATCAATCCACTGGACTGGGTTTACGATCAGAACGTGCCCAAATACGCCTATGACCCGATAGCCGCCGCCAGCTTGCTGGACCAGGCCGGCTGGAACGTCATGCATGACGGTGTGCGTCACAACGCGCAAGGCGAAGCCCTGCGGTTTACGCTCATGACCACTGCGGGCAACCGTACCCGTGAACTGGTGGAGCAGGTGCTGCAGAGCATGTGGAAGCCGCTTGGCATCGCCGTCTCCATCAAGAACGAGCCGGCACGGGTCTTCTTCGGGCAGACTGTAAGCAGGCGCGCCTTTCCCCACATGGCGATGTTCGCCTGGATTTCACCTCCGGAAAACGTACCACGCTCGACCCTGCACTCCGACGAGATCCCGAGCGAGGCCAATGGCTGGTCCGGACAGAACTACACGGGCTATGCCAATCCGCGCATGGACGAACTGATCGACGCCATCGAGGTCGAACTCGACCGTCCTTCGCGCGCGAAAATGTGGCACGAACTCCAGCGCATCTACGCCGAAGACCTGCCCGCCATCCCTTTGTATTTTCGCTCGGATGCCCACATCTGGCCCCGGTGGATTAAGAACATCACTCCCACCGGCCACCTCGCTCCCGTCACCCTTCAGGTCGAGGACTGGAGGGTAGAGGAATGAACCGGACTTCGGCCGACTCTCAACGACAAGCTTTTCCCGCTCAGACAAAACACATGAGCGGCAAGGAAATGCGGCGAAACAACGGGATGGAGCGTCAGACCGATCGCACCTGATCGGGAAGCGCTCTGATGGACACACAACCTGCCCGAATCCGCGGTGGGTCTCCGGTCATTTGGGGTTGTGCGCCTTGCCTTATTTCTCCCTGTGGCTAAGTTCCTGCCATCAAACTGCCAAATTGCGGCTCGAAAGTCGTTGTTTCAATGGCTTGACGAGATGCAGGTACAATCAAAGGAGGCAAAAACATGACCCTGTCCTATGATCATCTCCTCGATTCGCTGCATCGGGGCCGTATCGGGCGACGTGAATTCCTGGCTGGTGCCAGTGCGCTCGGCATCGCCGTCAGCCTGCCGCGTGCCGTCCGGGCGGAGCCGAATCAGGGCGGCCGGTTCCGCATCGGCATGGGCCACGGGTCGACCACCGACACGCTCGACCCTGCGACCTTCGAAAACGGCTACATGTTGCAGCTCACCTACACCATCCACAACTATCTCACCGAGGTGGATGAAAACGACACGCTGGTGCCGGAGCTGGCCGAGACTTGGGAAGCCAGCGACGATGCTGCGGAGTGGACATTCAAACTCAAGGATGGGCTGGAGTTTCACAACGGGAAATCGGTCACGGCTGACGATGTGGTCGTGTCCTTCAACCATCACCGGGGAGAGGACAGCAAATCGGCGGCCAAGCCGATCGTGGCCCCCATCAAGGAGATCGTGAAGGTTGACGACCGCACCGTCCGCTTCGTGCTCGATGGCGGGAATGCCGATTTCCCCTATATCGTCTCCGATTACCACCTGCCGATCATGCCGGCCGTCGATGGCAAGCCTGACCTTTCCGGCATCGGCTGCGGACCCTACGTGCTGGACAGTTTCGAGCCTGGCGTTCGTGGCCTTTTCAAGAAATTCCCCAATTACCACAAGAAGAACCGCGCTCATTTCGACGAGGTGGAGATCCTGTCGATCATCGACGTCACAGCCCGCACCAATGCGTTGTCCACGGGCGAAATCGACGTGATGGATCGCTGCGACCTGAAAACGGTACACCTCCTCAAGCGCAATCCGAATGTGAAGGTGCAGGAAACGACCGGCACGCGCCACTATACCTTCCCCATGCGGACCGACACGGCTCCGTTCGACAATGCCAATGTCCGTCGGGCGCTGAAGTGGGGCCTGAACCGGGAAGCGCTGGTGGAGACCGTGTTGCGTGGGCACGGAGTCGTCGGGAACGATCACCCGATCGCACCCACGATGCGCTTCCACAATGGTGAACTGGAACAGACGCATTACGATCCGGACAAGGCGAAATTCTACCTCAAGGAAGCAGGACTGACCAATTTGACAGTCAACCTGTCCGCGGCGGATGCCGCCTTCGCCGGGGCTGTCGACGCCGCCACGCTCTATCGCGAACATGCGGCGCCCGCCGGCATCGACATCAATATCGTCCGTGAACCGAACGACGGCTACTGGTCGAATGTGTGGATGAAGAAACCCTGGTGCGCCTGTTACTGGGGTGGCCGTCCCACCGAGGACTGGATGTTCTCGACCGCGTACGAAACCGGAGTGGCATGGAACGACACCTTCTGGTCGAACGAGCGTTTCGATACGCTGCTGCACGAAGCCCGTTCCGAGCTCGATGAAGCGCGTCGTCGCGACATGTATTATGAGATGCAGGCAATCCTGCGCGACGATGGGGGACTCGTCTGCTCGATGTTCGCCAACTACGTGTTCGCCCATTCGAGCAAGATCGCCCACGACGAGCAAATGGGCAGCAACTGGGATCTCGACGGGCAGAAATGCGTCGAGCGCTGGTGGTTCGCCTGACCTTGACTGAACCGGGGATGCGCGTGGAAATCGTGCCTGCGCATCCCTTTTTTCTTTCACTGGCAACATATTGTTCGCGTAACGGACATCGCAAACACGTCAGCCGGCTCCTACGTTTCTGGCAGGAATTGCCGAAGGAGGATGGGATGCCGAAGATTCTGGCCTTTGCCGGAAGCACGCGAGCCGGATCAATCAATCGCAGACTGGTCGAGGCCATCGTGCCGCTGCTTGAAGCCGAGGGTGCGCATGTCACCCCGGTTGATCTCAAGGATTACGAGATGCCGCTGTACAACGGCGATCTTGAGGAACGCGACGGCGTGCCCGAGGGCGCCCGGCGCCTCAAGAGGCTGATGGCCGAACATGACGGTCTCCTCATCGGATCGCCCGAGTACAATGGCGGATTCACGCCACTGCTGAAGAACACCCTGGACTGGTGTTCCCGCAGGGAAACCGATGATCCGGCACCTCTGGTGGCCTATGCTGGCAAGACAGCTGCCATCGTCAGCGCATCGGGCGGCAAGTTCGGCGGCATGCGCGGCCTCGTCCATCTGCGCCAGATACTGGTCAATCTGGGAGTGCTCGTCATTCCGCAACAGGTTGCAGTTGGCAATGTCTACGAAGTGCTTGGCGAAGATGGATCGTTCAACGATCCCACCATGGGGAACATGATCGGGGACATGGCAAGGGCCCTCGTCCAGGTCAGCAGGCTATCCGCCTGACCCGACCGGCAATCCCGTGCTGCTCCCCACTGTCTCAGCCTCAGGAGTTGGAGCCTCCGGTACACCCATCGGGGCAGGGTTTTCCTGCCCTTCAGCACTTCCGTCCCACCACGAGAAAAGAAAAATTCATGTCGAAAAATCGCTAAAATAGACGGCGAATCAAATGGTTGCAGTCGGTCATATTTGGCCCGGACCGGCTGATCTGGTAGAATTCCACTCCATCAACAAAGGGCCTGCATCCAATGCGCGACCGCAAGAAAACCAGCCGTACGGCAGCGTTGACGGAACACAGTAGCGGTACGATGTCCGCGAGTGATTCCCTTAGTGACAGGCAGGGGGCCGGATGCGGATATCTGACCCGCCGCGCGGCACTGACGATGGTTGGTGCCGGCGTGCCGGCTGCAGCCTGGCTCGGCACCTCATCGCCGGCCTCTTCTTCCCCGCTTGCCCAGCTGGGAAGAGAGCTGGTGCAGGCGATGGACGAATACGAGTGGTGGAACGAGCGGGCGCTGCAAATCGATTCCGCCATTCCCTCGGACCTTTCCGAGCGTCTGTCACCGGGCGATGATGCGGCAAAGGCCGCCGTCGACGAATGGTGCCGCCTGAATGGTCTTGACCACGCCGAAAGTAAGGCAAGCGAGGCATTGAAGCGACAATGGGCGGCATCCAGAGGAATCTGTGCGGAGGTCGCGACCGACCTGGCCGGACTCATGGTTCAGGCGCAAGCCCTTGCTACCCGCACCGTGTACTTTGACCCCGAACTGTTGCCCCGATTGATGGACGGATTCATTCTCGGACTCGGTTTCCTCGGCCCGACGGTGGCACACCATGCCGCTTCGGATGCTCGGCTTATCTCGACCTGCGACGCCTGGCACGCAGCCCTGGACGAGGTGAGGTCCGCCCTCAGAGCTGTCGACGAGATTGACATCCCCGACTGGGCGCGTGGCGTCCTCTGGGTTTCCGACCCCGAGCTGCATCGCGCCATCATCAATGAACAGGACCGCACCGGCTATCGGGCTGCGAGGGAGCGCTCTCATGCCACATGGGAACGTGTCGAACCGATTGAGGACGTGGTGCCATTGATGACGGCCTCCAGCGTCTCGGGGCTGAGAGCGCAGGCCTCCACCCTCATGCACGAGTTTCATTTTCTGGGCAAGAGACACCCATCCCATTTCGTGGCGTCACGAACCGGCATGGCTCTGGTCCGGGGGCTGGAGCGCCTCGGCGCACGCCGGACTGTCGATCTTCATGAATGGTGGGAAACCGAAGCCGACGACCCACCGATCCCGATACAGTGATGATTCTACTGATTTTGTAGCGTTTGTTTATGGCTGATTTTTCGTCAAACCTCCCCTTGGACCATTTGAGCGGAGGAACACGATGCGCCGCATCTGTGCAAGCCATGCGGTTGCAAAATCCCATCTCCCGGGACCGAGGATGGCGAAGCCTGAATCCTCGGTCCCGGGATATAAACACCTCTTCTTTCACGCCGAAGCACTTCGCCTGCGAGGCGAAGGCCTGGATCGGTTCGTGAACAGCCAACAGCATCTAACCGATCAACCCAGCCAGCCTACTCCGCGGGCGGGAAGTCGGTCATTTCGGGGATGCGCATCGGTGGTTCATCAATTTCGAGTTCCATCGGCGCTGCAAAGCGGTCATCGCCCGCCTTGAGCTTCTTCAACCTCGGCAATACTCCACCCGTGCCGGCCGGTATCAATCGGCCGACGATAACATTCTCCTTGAGTCCGGCAAGCCGGTCGATCTTGCCCGAGAATGCCGCATCGGTGAGAACACGAGTGGTTTCCTGGAAGGAGGCAGCCGAAACGAAAGACTGGGTCTGCAGGCTCGCCTTGGTGATACCCTGAAGTACCGCAAAGCAACTGGCAGGGCGTCTGTCCTCGGCAATGGCACGTTCATTGACCCGATCAAACTCGACACGGTCAACCTGCTCACCGACAAGGAAGGTCGTCTCGCCCGGATCGACGACCTCGATCTTCTGCAACATCTGGCGGACGATGACCTCGATGTGCTTGTCATTGATACGCACACCCTGAAGATTGTAGACCTCCTGGATTTCATCGACGAGATAGGCCGACAGCGCCTCTACACCAAGGACCCTCAGGATATCGTGCGGGACCGGGTTGCCGTCGACGATAAGGTCGCCCGGCTTCACGATATCACCTTCCTGCACGATGACATGTCGCCCCTTCGGGATCAGGTAGTCCACCGGCTCAAGATCCTCGTCGGCAGGAATGATCTTGAGACGGCGCTTGTTCTTGTAGTCCTTGCCAAACTCGATCTTGCCCTCGAGCTCGGCGATGATCGCGGGATCCTTCGGTTTGCGCGCCTCGAACAACTCTGCCACGCGTGGCAGACCACCCGTGATGTCACGGGTCTTCGAGGCTTCCTTGGGCAAGCGGGCAAGAACGTCACCCGCATGGACCTTCGCTCCCGCATCAACATTGAGAAAGGCCGCGACTGGCAGATAGTAGCGAGCTTCATTGCCCGACGGCAGGATGATCGGGTTGCCATCGTCATCCTGCAACAGGATTGATGGGCGCAAATTGCCGGCACGAGCCGACTGACGCCAGTCAATCAACTCCTTGCTGGCCTTGCCGGTGGTCTCGTCAACCACTTCCCGGAAGGAGATTCCCTCGACCATGTCCTGGAATACCACCGTACCATTGGTCTCGGTAACCACTGGCAACGTATGCGGATCCCATTCGGCCAGTACCTGGTCCTTTTCGACCGCACTGTCGGGTTTGACCTTCAAACGGGTACCATTTGGCAGCTTGTGACGAAGTTTCTCGCGACCGACCTCGTCATAAACCACCAGTTCGGAGTTGCGTCCCAGCACCACCTGACGACCCTGGCTATCATTCACCAACCGCGGGTTGACAATTTTCATCAAGCCGTTGACCGGTGCTTCCACTTGCGACTGTTCGGCCTGCCCCTGGGCAGCACCTCCGATATGGAAGGTACGCATGGTAAGTTGCGTTCCTGGTTCGCCGATGGACTGCGCCGCGATGACGCCGACCGCCTCGCCGATATTGACCGGCGTTCCTCGTGCAAGATCACGACCATAGCATCGACCGCAAACGCCACCGCTGCTGTCGCACGTCAGCACCGAACGGACCAGGACGGTATCGACATGGGCCTCCTGGATACGCCTCGCCATCTCTTCGACGATCATGGTCTGCGCGGGAATCAGGACTTCTTCCGTCCGGGGATCAAGCACATCCGCGGCAGTCGTGCGGCCCAGCACTCTTTCGCCGATATCCTCGTCCGTACCGGCGGTGATCGTCAGGTGACGCGAAGTACCGCAATCATCTTCAACGATGATGCAATCCTGCGCGACATCGACCAACCGCCGGGTGAGGTAGCCCGAGTTTGCCGTCTTCAACGCGGTGTCAGCCAATCCCTTGCGGGCTCCATGGGTCGAATTGAAATATTCGAGAACCGACAACCCCTCCTTGAAATTGGCAATGATCGGCGTTTCGATGATCTCACCGGATGGCTTGGCCATCAGGCCGCGCATACCGGCCAACTGCTTGATCTGCGCAGCCGAACCGCGAGCACCCGAGTGAGCCATCATCCAGATGGCATTGGGCTGCGACTGGCGACCGTCAGCGCGGCGGACTTTCTGCTGCGCCTGAATACCGAGCATCATCTCATCGGCAACCTTGTCCGAACAGCTTTGCCAGGCATCGACAACCTTGTTGTACTTTTCGTTCTTGGTAATCAGACCGTCGGCATATTGCTGCTCGAACTGCTTGACGAGATCCTGGGTTCTCGAAACCAGCGCCTCCTTGCCCATCGGGATGATCATGTCGTCCTTGCCGAAGGAAATACCCGCCTTGGCAGCATTCCCGAAACCAAGCGTCATCAACCTGTCGGCAAAGATGACCGTCTCCTTCTGGCCACAGAAACGGTAGACTTCGTCGATGACCTGGCTGACCTCCTTCTTGGTCAAGGTACGGTTCAACAACCGTTCGAACTTCAGTGCAGGGTGCCTCGGCATGATTTCGAACAGCATCATGCGACCGGGAGTCGTATCGACAACCCTTGTATGTTCCTCGCCCCGATCATCCAGCTCCGTGATGCGGCACCTGATCTTGGAATGCATCGACACCTGACCGGCCAGCAGGGCATGCTGCACCTCGTCGACATCCCCCAGCACGAGACCTTCGCCCGGCTCCCCTTCGAGCTCCAGCGAGATATAGTACAGGCCGAGAACGATATCCTGCGTCGGCACGATGATCGGCTTGCCATTGGCCGGACTCAGGATGTTGTTGGTCGACATCATGAGCACACGGGCTTCCAGCTGGGCCTCCAGCGACAGCGGAACATGCACCGCCATCTGATCGCCATCGAAATCGGCGTTGAAGGCCGTGCAAACCAATGGGTGCAGCTGGATGGCCTTGCCCTCGATCAACGTCGGCTCAAATGCCTGAATGCCCAGGCGATGCAACGTCGGCGCGCGGTTGAGCAACACCGGATGCTCGCGAATGACCTGCTCAAGGATGTCCCAGACCTCGGGACGCTCCTTCTCGACCATGCGCTTGGCCGCCTTGATCGTCTGCGCCTTGCCGTATAGTTCCAGCTTTGCGTAGACAAATGGCTTGAACAGTTCGAGCGCCATCTTCTTCGGCAGGCCGCACTGATGCAATTTCAGTTCCGGTCCGACCACAATCACCGAACGCCCCGAATAATCGACACGCTTGCCGAGCAGGTTCTGGCGGAAACGGCCCTGCTTGCCCTTGAGCATATCGGAAAGCGACTTGAGCGGCCGCTTGTTCGCACCGGTGATAACGCGCCCGCGACGACCATTGTCGAACAGCGCATCCACGGCTTCCTGCAACATGCGCTTCTCATTACGCACGATGATATCAGGCGCACGCAGTTCCATGAGGCGCTTGAGGCGATTGTTCCGGTTGATGACACGGCGGTAGAGGTCGTTCAGATCCGAGGTCGCGAAACGGCCTCCGTCAAGCGGCACCAACGGACGCAGTTCCGGCGGAATGACCGGAACGACTTCAAGAACCATCCATTCCGGCTTGTTTCCCGACTCCAGGAACGTCTCCACCAGCTTCAGGCGCTTGACGAGCTTCTTGCGCTTGGCCTCGGAGGTCGTTTCGACCAGGTCGGCACGCATCTGTTCGCGCTCGCGCGGCAGGTCGAGCGACTTGAGCATCGACTGCACAGCTTCGGCACCAATCCCCACCTGGAAATCATCACCGAACTCGTCGCGATAACGAAGCACCTGCTCCTCGTTCAGGAGCTCATGCTGTTTGAGCGGCGTCAGCCCTGGCTCGACGACCACGAAATTCTCGAAATAGAGAACGCGCTCCAGATCGCGCAGCGTCATGTCGAGCAAGATGCCGATACGCGTCGGAACCGACTTCAGAAACCAGATATGCGCCACAGGTGCGGCAAGTTCGATATGGCCCATGCGCTCGCGACGCACCTTGGACTGAATGACCTCGACGCCGCATTTCTCGCAGACGATGCCCTTGTACTTCATGCGCTTGTACTTGCCGCACAGGCACTCGTAGTCCTTGATCGGCCCGAAGATCTTGGCACAGAACAGACCATCCCGTTCCGGCTTGAACGTCCGATAGTTGATGGTCTCCGGTTTGCGCACCTCGCCATAGGACCATTCGCGAATCTGGTCGGGGCTCGCGATCGAGATCTGGATCTGGTCGAATTTCTGTCCGGTAGCGGGCTGGCCAAAGAGGTACATCAAATCGTTCATGAGATCCTGCGTCCTGTCGCCGGCAATAGAACGGAAAATCGACGGGAGGACTTGCCGACCCTCCCGTCACCATCAAGAAAAAAATGACCGGTCAGTCTGCCGTCATTTCCTGCTGGAGCTCGACATTCAGGCCCAACGCCTGCAGCTCCTTGACGAGAACGTTGAAGCTTTCGGGAACTCCGGCCTCGAACGTATCCTCGCCGCGAACGATCGCCTCGTAGATCTTGGTCCGACCCGAAACATCGTCCGACTTGACGGTCAGCATTTCCTGCAAGGTGTAGGAAGCACCATAGGCCTGCAATGCCCAGCACTCCATTTCGCCGAAACGCTGACCACCGAACTGCGCCTTGCCACCCAGCGGCTGCTGCGTGACAAGACTGTAGGGACCGACCGAACGGGCATGGATCTTGTCATCCACGAGGTGGCCGAGTTTCAGCATGTAGATGTACCCGACCGTTACCTGGCGGTGGAAGGGCTCGCCCGTTCGTCCATCGACCAGTGTCACCTGCCCCGAGGCGTCACACCCCGCATCTTCCAGCATCCGGACAATGTCGGCCTCATGGGCGCCGTCAAAAACCGGGGTAGCAATCGGCACGCCCTTGCGCAGGTTCTCGCCCAGTTCCAGCAACTCGCTGTCACTGTAATGTGCGACCTCACGCCCCGTCTCGTTACCGTAAATGGCCGTGATCCGCTCGACGAAGGCCTCGCGCTCGACTTGCCGTTGATAGCTGTCGACCAGTTGCCCCAACTGCCGGCCCGTGTTCGAACAGGCCCAGCCCAGATGGGTCTCCAGGATCTGCCCGACATTCATCCGCGATGGCACACCCAGCGGATTGAGAACGATATCCACAGCGGTACCATCATCCAGATAGGGCATATCCTCAAGCGGGGCGATCTTGGAAATGACCCCCTTGTTTCCGTGACGCCCGGCCATCTTGTCGCCCGGTTGCAGCTTGCGCTTAACGGCGACAAAGACCTTGACCATCTTGAGCACGCCCGGAGGCATCTCGTCGCCACGTTGCAGCTTTTCGACCTTGTTCTCGAAGCGTTCCTCAAGATGCTTGAGCCCATCATCGAGTTGCCGCTTGAGGTTCTGGATCTCGGTCATCCGGTCGATGTCGCCGACAGCGAGTTCCCACCACTGACGGCGCGGGAGGGTTTCGAACAACCCACCATCGATCTTCACGCCAGCCTTGATCCCCTTCGGACCTGCCGTGGTGGTCTGCTCATCGAGAACTTCGCGCAGACGGCCGTAGATGTTCCGCTCCAGGATGTTCCGCTCGTCGTCGCGATCCTTGGCCAGACGCTCGATTTCACCGCGCTCGATCGAAATGGCGCGCTCGTCCTTGTCGACACCACGACGGTTGAATACCCGCACCTCGACGATCGTGCCGGTCACCCCGGGCGGCACCTTCAAAGACGTGTCGCGAACATCGGCCGCCTTTTCGCCGAAGATGGCGCGCAGCAGCTTTTCTTCCGGCGTCATCGGAGTCTCACCCTTGGGTGTAACCTTGCCGACAAGAATATCGCCTGCGTTCACCTCTGCGCCGATATAAACGATGCCCGCCTCGTCCAGATTGCGAAGTGCTTCTTCCGAAACGTTCGGAATATCGCGGGTAATCGCCTCCGGTCCGAGCTTGGTATCGCGCGCCATGACCTCGAACTCCTCGATATGGATCGAGGTGAAGACGTCATCGCGGACGATCCGCTCCGAAATCAGGATCGAATCTTCAAAATTGTAGCCATTCCACGGCATGAACGCGACAAGGACATTGCGACCGAGCGCCAGTTCGCCCAGCTCGGTGGAGGGGCCATCGGCAATAATGCTTCCGGCATCAACCTTGTCGCCAACCTTCACCAAAGGTCGCTGATTGATACATGTATTCTGGTTTGACCGCTGGAATTTCCGCAGGTTGTAAATATCGACAACGGCATCAGCTCGGGCCGTTTCATCCGTTACCCGGACGACAATGCGCCCCCCGTCGACCTGATCGACGACACCTGTCCGCCGGGCCACGACGGCGGCACCACTATCGCGTGCCACGACCTCTTCCATGCCAGTACCGACAAATGGCGCCTCGGCACAGAGAAGGGGAACGGCCTGCCGCTGCATGTTCGAACCCATGAGCGCACGATTGGCGTCATCGTTCTCAAGGAATGGAATGAGCGCTGCCGCAACCGAAACCAGCTGCTTGGGCGAAACATCGATGAAATCGATCGTCTCCGGCCGGCAAAGCAGATAGTCGCCATTCTCCCGACAACTCACCAGCTCATCGGCGAAGCGGCCATCCGGCGTCAATGCCGAATTCGCCTGAGCAATCGTGTACCGCCCCTCTTCCATGGCCGAAAGATAGATGACATCGCCTTCCACCTTTCCGTCGACAATCCGCCGGTAGGGGCTCTCGATGAAACCGTATTTGTTGATACGGGCATAAGTCGCAAGACTGTTGATGAGCCCGATGTTCGGCCCTTCGGGAGTTTCAATCGGACAGATGCGGCCATAGTGAGTCGGATGCACGTCGCGCACCTCAAAGCCCGCCCGTTCGCGGGTCAGACCGCCGGGACCAAGCGCGGAAAGGCGCCGCTTGTGCGTAATTTCCGATAGAGGATTGGTCTGGTCCATGAACTGCGAAAGCTGCGAGGATCCGAAGAACTCCCGGACAGCCGCCGCGACAGGTTTGGCATTGACGAGGTCATGCGGCATCGCCGCGTCGATCTCGACGGAACTCATGCGCTCACGTACCGCACGCTCCATGCGGAGCAGTCCGATGCGGAACTGATTTTCCATCAGCTCACCCACGGAACGGACGCGACGATTGCCCAGGTGATCGATGTCATCGATCTCTCCCCGACCGTCCTTGATCTCGACCATGTGCTTGACAACGGACAGGATGTCTTCGCTGCGAAGGACCCGCACCGTGTCGTCGGTCTCCAGACCGAGACGGGCATTCATCTTCACGCGACCGACAGGTGACAGGTCGTAACGCTCGGGGTCGAAGAACAAACCGGAGAACAATGTGTCGGCAGTCTCCAGCGTCGGCGGCTCGCCGGGCCGCAATACGCGATAGATCTCGAGAAGGGCCTCCTCGCGATTGCTGCTCTTGTCGAGGACCAGTGTATTGCGGAGATAGGGTCCGATCGTGGTATGGTCGATGTCCAGCACGGGAAGCTCGTCGATACCCGCCTCGGCCAGCCGTCCGAGCATCTCGCTGGTGACCTCTTCGCCGGCCTCGGCAAAGATCAGGCCGGTCTCGTCATTGACCAGGTCACGACTGACAAAGCGACCGACCACCTCCTCGGCACTCAGGTAGAGTTCGGTGACTCCCTTCTCCGCAATCCGCTTCAACAGTCGCGGACTGATCTTCGTTCCCGCTTCGGCAAGTGTCTCGCCACTTTCGGCATCTGTCAGATCGCTGACGATCTTCTGTCCCTGCAGCCGGTCTCCCCTCAGCGGTATCTTCCAGCCCTCGCCGCAACGCTTGATGACAAGCTCGTGATAAAAGGCCGACAGGATACCCTCCTGATCGAAACCGAGCGCAAGAAGCAGGGATGTTGCCGGAAGCTTCCGCCGCCGATCAATGCGCACATAGACCAGGTCCTTGGCATCGAATTCAAAATCCAGCCATGACCCGCGATAGGGAATGACGCGTGCCGAAAACAGGAACTTGCCCGAACTGTGGGTCTTGCCGCGATCATGATCGAAGAAGACACCGGGGCTCCGGTGCATCTGGCTCACGATGACCCGTTCCGTGCCATTGACGACAAAGGTCCCGTTGGCCGTCATGAGCGGCATGTCGCCCATGTAGACGTCCTGTTCCTTGATGTCCCGAACGCTCTTGGCGCCGGTGTCCTCATCGACATCCCACACGATCAGCCGCAAGGTGACACGCAGCGGAGCAGCGAAGGTCAGGCCGCGCTGGTGACATTCCTCCACATCGTATTTCGGTGGCTCCAGCTCGTACTTGACATAATCAAGGGCTGCACGATCCGCGAAATCACGAATGGGAAACACGCTTCGGAAGACTTCTTCCAGACCTGAAACCGTCCGGTCCGCGGCCGCCACCAGCATCTGCAGGAAGTTTTCATAAGACTGCCTCTGCACCTCGATGAGGTTCGGCATGGTCGTCACTTCCGGAATGCGCCCGAAACTCTTCCGGATACGCTTCTTGGCCGTGATCGACTGATGCATGGCTTGCTCTCGCTCGCTCGGGTCCGCGCCTGCTACATCGGACGTCGGACCGGTGAAATTTTCACGACGAAGAAGGCGCGCCAGAGATGGGACTATCCGGCCGCCTTCCATGAAGATCGATGCGTTTTCTTACCGCCCACTCAAATGGTCGGTTCGAACTCTCGTTCCAACCAACCGAGCGAGCGACCAGGTCGACGCCAGTAATCGCGAGTTACTTGACCTCGACAGTGGCACCCGCGCCTTCGAGCTGCTCCTTGAGCTTGGCAGCCTCGTCCTTGGACACACCTTCCTTGACAGCCTTGGGCGCACCTTCAACCAGATCCTTGGCTTCCTTCAGGCCAAGGCCGGTGATTGCGCGGACTTCCTTGATGACATTGATCTTCTTGTCACCGGCAGCGGCAAGGATCACGTCAAACTCGTCCTTCTCCTCGACCACCTCCGCGGCTGCAGCACCACCACCAGCGGCCGCGACAGCAACCGGGGCAGCCGCCGACACACCCCACTTCTCCTCGAGCATCTTCGACAGCTCAGCTGCCTCGAGAACGGTAAGGCTCGAGAGATCCTCTACAATCTGTTCCAAGTTCGCCATCTTCATTCCTCCAACGCGAAAACCTTGTGACCCGTACCGGATCGTGTTCATGAAACGCGGCGCCTACACCTTTTCGGCATGCGCCTTGAGCACACGGGCGATCTGGCCGCCAGGTGCTTGCAGAATGCCGGCGATGCGTGTCGCCGGAGTATTGAGCAGAGCCAGCAATTTGGCCCGGAGCTCATCAAGCGACGGCAATTCGGCCAACGCCTTGACCTGAGCTTCGGTCAGCAACGAACCATCCAGCCCGCCGCCAATGATTTTCAACTTGTCGTTCTTCTTCGCGAAATCCACGATGGCCTTCGGAGCAGCCACGGGATCGCTGGAGAAGCCGATGGCGGTCGGGCCCGTGAACAGGGGTTCGAGATGCTCGAACGCAGTTCCCTTGATGGCTCTCTTGGCCAGAGTGTTCTTGGTAACCCGGAATACCCCTCCGGCGTCACGCATCGAACCGCGCAACCCGGTGACCTCCGGCACCGACAGCCCCATGTAATGGGTGACCACGACCACGCCACTTGTTGCAAAGACCTCGTGAAGACCGTCGAGGATCTTCGCCTTCTCGCCTCGAAGCACCGATTGCCTCCAAACACCGAATGTTGAACCAGCTGACTATGCCGCCCGCCGAGTTCTCCTTGAAGCTTCAGGAAACGTGCGAGCACGGCAAACCCCTCCATTCGCCTGCAGCGAATCAAGGCAGGTGCTTACTGTCACTGTTCTGAACCACCGCACCATAATAACCACGCAACGCAACGCAAGTTCTTTTTCGCCAGCAATGCCCGATTATGCGGAAACGCCGACGACGCTGGCCACCTCGACCTTGACGCCCGGCCCCATCGTGGAGCTGAGATGCGCTTTCTTCAGGTAGGTGCCCTTGGCTCCCGAAGGCTTCGCCTTGTTGATTGCGTCGACGAATGCACGGGCATTCTCGACCAGCTTGTCGGCATCGAAACTGGCCTTGCCGATACCGGCATGAACAATCCCGGCTTTTTCAACGCGGAACTGCACCTGACCACCTTTCGCGGCTTCGACCGCCTCCGTGACGTTGGGCGTCACAGTCCCGAGCTTGGGATTGGGCATAAGCCCACGCGGCCCCAGGATACGTCCAAGACGCCCGACCAAGGGCATCATGTCCGGTGTCGCGATGACCCTGTCGAAGTTGATCTCGCCAGCCTGGACCTTGTCGGCAAGATCCTCGGCACCGACAATATCGGCACCGGCTGCCTGAGCGGCGTCAGCCGCGTCGCCACGAGCAAAGACGGCAACCCGAAGGGTCTTGCCCGTACCGTGCGGCAGATTGACCGAACCGCGCACCATCTGGTCAGCATGTCGTGGATCCACGCCCAGATTGACGCTGATTTCGACAGTCTCGTCAAACTTGGCGCTTGCGGCACTCTTGACCGCATCAACCGCCTCATCGATCGCGTAGACTTTCGCCCGATCGATGGATGCAGCCGCCTTCTCGAAACGCTTGCCTTTCGCCATGCTCTCAGCCCTCCGCCACCTCAAGGCCCATTGATCGAGCCGAGCCGATGATCATCTGGGTTGCGGCCTCGACGTCATTGGCATTCAGATCCTTCATTTTCTGCTCGGCAATTTCCCGGCATTGGGCAACCGTCACCTTGCCGGCGACCGCCCGACCGGGCGTCTGACCACCTTTTTGCAGCTGAGCTGCCTTCTTGAGAAAGTAGCTCGCCGGCGGGGTCTTGGTGACAAAAGTGAACGAGCGGTCGGCAAACGCCGTGATGATCGTGGGGATCGGCATACCGGGCTCCATGCCCTGCGTCGCCGCGTTGAACGCCTTGCAGAACTCCATGATGTTGAGTCCGCGCTGACCGAGAGCCGGACCGATCGGCGGCGAAGGATTGGCCTTGCCAGCCGGCACCTGGAGCTTGATGTAACCGAGGATCTTCTTGGCCATGTACTACTCCTGCTTGCGGTTCGAGCGCGCCCACCTGCGTGAACGCTCCCGCTGACACACTGTCGAAAGCCCGGCCTAGAGCTTCTCGACCTGCGAATATTCCAGTTCGACGGGAGTTGCCCGCCCGAAGATCGATACCGACACCTTGAGGCGCGCCTTGCTTTCCTCCACCTCCTCAACAACACCTTCAAAAGTGGAAAACGGCCCCTCCGTGACCCTGATCCGTTCGCCAGCCATGAACATGACCGACATCTTCGGATGCTCGATACCTTCCTTGACCTGGCTCATGATCTGCTCGGCCTCGGCATCGGGAATGGGCTGCGGCTTGCCACCGCCGCCGAGAAAACCCGTCACCTTTGCCGTATTGCGCACGAGGGACCATGTCTCGTCATTGAGTTGCATCTTCACCAGAACGTAGCCCGGGAAGAATTTTCTCTCTGCATTGACTTTCTTGCCGCGACGTACTTCCACAATCTCCTCGACCGGCACCAGCACGTCATCGAAGAGATCGCTCATGCCCTTCTGCTCGGCCTGTTCGAGAATGGATTCCTTTACCTTCTTCTCGAAACCCGAATACACATGGATGATGTACCAACGCATCGCCATCAGCCGCCAAATCCCAGGATCAACTGTACTCCGAAGGCTATGAGCTGGTCGACGACGAAGAAGAACAATGCGGCCAACGCCGACATGGCGAAGACACTGATCGTCGTGAACGTCAACTCGCGCCGCGAAGGCCACGTGACCTTCGCGAGTTCCTGACGAACCTCACGGACGAACTTTGCCGGCGATGTCTTTACCATCGTCTCCCACCCGAATAGCCACCCCGATCAACAGGGACTCTCTTGGACGCCATGGCAGGAGTGGAGGGACTCGAACCCCCAACCCCCGGTTTTGGAGACCGGTGCTCTACCAATTGAGCTACACTCCTAAGCGCCCGAACGGCAACCGTCGACGACATTCCGGTCGCCGACGCCGGCGTCTTCTAGGGCCTCACGGCGGGGCTTGCAAGCCCCGCCTGACAAAAAGCCCTGATTTTTACGGCTTTTTATTCAAGATCAATCCTCGATGCTGGCGACGACGCCGGCACCGACGGTACGTCCGCCCTCACGGATGGCGAAGCGAAGGCCCTGTTCCATGGCGATGGGGGCGATCAGTTCGACTTCCATCGTCACGTTGTCGCCCGGCATCACCATCTCCGTGCCCTCGGGCAGCTTGATCGAGCCCGTCACATCGGTGGTCCGGAAGTAGAACTGCGGACGATAGTTCGAGAAGAACGGTGTATGACGCCCCCCTTCGTCCTTCGTCAGGATGTAGGTCTCGCACTTGAACTTCGTGTGCGGCTTGATCGAACCCGGCTTGCACAGCACCTGGCCACGCTCGACATCGTCCCGCTTGGTGCCGCGCAGCAGAACGCCGACATTGTCGCCGGCCTGACCCTGGTCCAGCAGCTTGCGGAACATCTCCACGCCCGTGCAGGTGGTCTTGGTCGTCGGACGGATGCCGACGATCTCGATCTCCTCGCCGACCTTGATCACGCCACGCTCCACACGGCCCGTCACCACCGTCCCGCGACCCGAAATCGAGAACACGTCCTCGATCGGCATCAGGAACGTCCCGTCCACGGCACGCTCCGGCTGCGGAATGAACTCGTCCACCGCCTTCATCAGTTCGAGGACCGCATCGTGCCCGATCTCGTTGTTGCTGCCTTCGAGAGCGGCCAGCGCCGAACCCTTGATGATCGGAATGTCGTCGCCGGGAAACTCGTACGCCGACAGAAGTTCGCGAACCTCGAGCTCCACCAGCTCAAGCAGCTCCTCGTCGTCGACCATGTCAACCTTGTTCATGAACACCACAAGCGCCGGCACACCAACCTGGCGGGCCAGCAGAATGTGCTCGCGCGTCTGCGGCATCGGGCCGTCCGCCGCCGAAACCACCAGGATGGCACCATCCATCTGCGCCGCACCGGTGATCATGTTCTTCACGTAGTCCGCATGGCCAGGGCAGTCCACATGCGCATAGTGGCGGCTCGGCGTCTCGTACTCGACATGCGCCGTGTTGATCGTGATGCCGCGAGCCTTCTCCTCGGGAGCCTTGTCGATGTTGTCATACGACGTGAACGCCGCACCGCCCGACTCCGCAAGAACCTTCGTGATCGCCGCTGTCAGCGTCGTCTTCCCGTGGTCCACATGCCCAATCGTCCCGATATTCGCATGCGGCTTCGTTCGCTCAAACTTTTCCTTGGCCATGGCCGGTTTCCCGAGTTACCTGCGTTCGCGCAATGACGTTGTCAGTTTCGTCGAGCTGGAGCGGGTGAAGGGGATCGAACCCTCATCTTCAGCTTGGAAGGCTGTTGCTCTACCATTGAGCTACACCCGCTGATGACCGACGAACGGCCCGGCATGGTTCCGGTTGGTGGAGGGGGTAGGATTCGAACCTACGTACGCTGTCGCGGGCAGATTTACAGTCTGCTGCCTTTAACCACTCGGCCACCCCTCCGTTCCCGGTCCGGGCCGTAAACGCGCGCGGAATATCGCCGTTCTCACAGAGATGTCAACCGCAATGGCCGATAACAACAGAACAAGAGACAAAAACTCCCGAACCGGGAGGAGATCCGCTCCTCACGATCACCCGGGCAAGCGAAGTGATGCCGGTGGCAACCGAACCGGACCGAGAGCATCACCACGGTCCGGCAATGCCGAAACCGCGCCTCCACGCCATCAGGGGCGGCGCACCGGTGCCGCCGGCGGACAACGTCGGGAACGTTCATCCGGCAGCCTCCTGCTCTACGGGCTGCACGCGGTAGCCGCCGCCATCCGCAATCCACGGCGGCAGGTTCAGGCCTTGCTGGCGACAGAGGAAGGCATGGGCCGGCTGGGTGACGCGGCGCACAAGGCCAGACTACGCATCACCCCCGTCTCGCCGGAAGATCTCGCCCGCCGACTGCCACGCGATGCCGTTCATCAGGGTGTGGCCGTGGAAGTCCAGCCACTGCCGACACTCACGCTCGAACGAGTGATCGCCATCCAGCCGGAACGCAGCCTGTTCCTCGCCCTCGACCAGATCACCGATCCCCGAAATTTCGGAGCGATCCTGCGCGCATCGGCCGGTTTCGGCGTTCGCGCAGTCATCGTTCCTGAACGCCGGTCCGCCGAACTCAACGGTGCAGCAGCCCGAGCCGCCGCAGGTGCACTGGACATGGTCCCCATCGTTCAGGTGGTCAATCTGTCACGTGCGCTCGAACGCCTCAAACAGGCGGATTTCTGGATCACCGGCCTGGACGGCGAAAGTGACCGGACATTGGCCGAAACCGGGCCGAGCCGGCGACGGGTGCTGGTCCTGGGCTCCGAAGGCAGCGGCATCCGCCGGCTGGTCGGGGAGAGTTGCGACGAGATCGTCCGGATCGAGATGGACAGGCGCATGGAAAGCCTGAATGTCGCCACGGCCGCCGCCGTTGCTCTCTACGAACTGAGTCGCAAGGACCGGGAGTGAATTACCCCGCTTGACGGACGTTCACGATTGCAGGGATTGACTGCACCGATATGGAGCGGGCCGGTTCGCCTCATCGAAAGCGCGAAGCAGATCGGCCTCCCGCTTCTTCGCACGCTCGATGTGGCGTTCCTTCACATGGCCGAAGCCCCGGATCTGTTCGGGAACGCCGGCAAGCGCGATGGCTGCGGCGAGATTTCGCGATGTGAGTTCCCGCATGAGACGATCCAGCAAAACCTCGTATCCGGCCATGAGCGCACGTTCGCGACGACGCTCGGCCGTGCGCGAAAAGATGTCGAACCATGAGCCGCGCCAGCGACGCATATGCGCCAACAGTGGCAACACCCTGAAGATCCAGGGACCGTATCGCTTCTTGAGGAGGTGGCCGGTGGCCGGATCCCGGCTGGCCAGGAGTGGCGGAGCCAAATGCAGCTCCAACCGTTCGTAGCTCTCGAATTGTGCTGATAGCTGGCGCTGGAACGAACCGTCGGTATAGAGGCGCGCCACCTCGTACTCGTCCTTGACCGCCATGAGCTTGAAGAGGCAGCGGGCCACGGTTCGTGACAACGCTTCGCTCGAATCGTCGACACTGCGCTCGGCATGGCGGACTGCTGCCACCCGGTTGCAATAGCGCTCGGCATAGGCCCGATCCTGATAGGCCAGCAGGAAAGATGTTCTTTGGGCAATCATGTCATCGAGGGTCTGCTCGCATGCCTGCGTCTCCAGCCCGGCATATCGTGCCACCGCATCAGGATCATGGGCGGCATACCGGCCCCATTCGAAGGCCTCCCTGTTGAGGTCCACGGCGACATTGTTGAGCTCGATGGCGTGCAGGATCGATTCCCGTTGCAACGGCAGGAGGCCCAGTTGCCATGCATGGCCCAGGAGCAGCGCGTTGGCCGCTATGGCATCGCCCAGCAGTCGTTCGGCCAATCGTGTCGCATCGAGCGGATGCATCGCCAGCTTGCCCACGGCACCCTCGATGTCCTTCTCAAGACGTTGGGCCGGGAACTCCAGGTCCGGATTGTGAATGAAGTGCCCGGTCGTGGTCTGCTCGGTGTTCAGCACGATCCGCGTCCGGCCATGCCGCATCAGCGGAATGACCGTGGGACCGGCCGCAACGACCAGATCGGCGGCGATCACCAGATCCGCTCCGCCATGTGTCAGTCGAGGCGAACCGGTTCCGGCCGGATCAGGGGCGAGCTTGAGGTGCGAGACAACGGCTCCTCCCTTCTGGGCCAGTCCGATCATGTCGAGGCCGGCCACGCCCTTGCCCTCGATATGGGCGGCCATGCCCAGCAGGGCCGCTATCGTGACCACGCCGGTACCGCCGATGCCCACGACCAGAATGCCCATCGTCGCCGTCAATCCGGGCAGCGTCGGTACGGGCAATGCGCCCAATGCGCTCACCTCCTGCCGCGCCGGCTTGCGCAGCTTTCCACCATGGACACTGACAAACGACGGACAGAAGCCCTTGATGCAGGAATAGTCCTTGTTGCAGGCTGACTGGTCGATGCGGCGCTTGCGCCCGAAATCGGTCTCAAGGGGCTGAATGGCGACACAATTGGATTGCACGCCGCAATCGCCGCAACCTTCGCAGACCAGATCGTTGATGAATATTCGCTCATCTGGGTCGGCCAAGCGTCCGCGTTTTCGGCGCCGCCGCTTCTCTGCAGCACAGGTCTGGTCATAGATGATGACGGTCACGCCTGCGATCCGGCGCAACCGTTTCTGCACTTCCATGAGATCGTCCCGATGGCGGACCCTGACACCATGGGGGAAGCCCGCGGCGATGGGATATTTGCCGACGTCGTCGGTCACCACGACGGTCTCGGCCACACCTTCGGCTGCGAGCATGCGACAGATCTGCGGGACGGAAAGGTTGCCCGTTTCCATCTTCTGGCCGCCGGTCATGGCCACCGCATCATTATACAGCAATTTATACGTAATGTTCTGGCCGCTGGCGATTGCTGCCCGGATGGCGAGGGATCCCGAATGGAAGAATGTGCCGTCACCGACATTCTGGAAAATGTGGCCGGTCTTGCTGAAGGGAGCTTCTCCGCACCATGATGCCCCCTCCCCCCCCATCTGGGTAAAGCCGAACGTCTCGCGGTCCATCCAGATTGTCATGGTGTGACAACCGATACCTGCCATCGCCTGACTGCCTTCCGGCACCCGGGTCGACGTATTGTGCGGGCAACCGGGGCAGAACCACGGCAAGCGCACCATGGCCGGTGTGAAACCCGAATGGGCGGACATCGCCGCCTCGATCGCCTCAAGCCTCCGCCGCAGTTGGGCATCCTCGCCCAGATCCAGAAGACGGCGGGCGATGGCCACGGCGATGATATTGGCGTCGAGGCTGCCATGGGACGGGAACAGCGGCGCTCCCATCTCGTCCTCCTTGCCGATGATCACGGGCCGCACGTCGCCGCCATAGAGCAGCTCCTTCGCCTGGCTTTCGATCAGGCCGCGCTTTTCCTCGATCACCATCGCCTTTTCCAGCCCGCGCAGGGCCGTTTCCAGCATCAGCGGTTCGAGTGGAAAGACCATGCCGACCTTGTAGATTCGCAGGCCGAGCCGACGTGCCTGGCCCTCGTCGATGCCCAGCAATGCCAGGGCCGCGACCAGATCGAGATAGGACTTGCCGCAGCTGATGACCCCCAGTTTCGCCCGCTCGTCGCCCATCACGACCTTGTCGATGGCATTGGCGCGCGCGAACGCGCGGGCAGCTTCCATCTTCACCGTCTTCAACCGGCGTTCCAGATCGACTGCGACGCGAGGCAGGGGTTTGCGGGTATCGAGATCCAGGTTGCGTTCGCCGGCTTCGATTTCGTGTTCATCTGGCAGGCGGATCGCCGGAAGGTCGGGGCCGACATCGATGCTCGCGGTGGCTTCGACCGTATCATGAATGCACTTGAGCGAAACCCAGGCGCCGCTGAAGCGCGACATGGCGATCCCCAGCAGGCCGAACTCCAGGATCTCCTGCACACCTGCCGGATTGAGGACAGGAATCAATGCGTCGACCATCGCGTATTCGCTTTGGTGAGCCGTCGTCGAACTTTCGCAGATGTGGTCATCCCCCAGCAGCAGCAGGACACCGCCATGCCTCGATGAACCGAACAGATTGCCGTGCCGGAAGGCATCGCCCGAACGATCGACGCCGGGTCCCTTGCCATACCAGATGGCGAAGACGCCGTCGAAGCGCCCTTCGCGCATGTGCCCCACCTGCTGGGTTCCCTGGCATGCCGTAGCCGCGAGGTCCTCGTTGACGGCGGGCTGGTGAATGATGTCCGAGGCCGCAAGATATCTTGTCGCCAGAGCCAGTTGCTGGTCATAGGCTCCCAGCGGCGAACCGCGGTAGCCGGTGACGAGACCGGCGGTGTTCAACCCGTTCGCACGGTCGCGCTCCTTTTGCACCAACGGCAGCCGGACCAGCGCCTGAATACCGGTCAGGAAGATCCGGCCACTGGCGAGTTCATACTTGTCGCCGAGCGTGACGGTAAGGTCTCCGGCCACCGTTTTTCCTCCCCTGTCTGCATGCCCCTTCTTAGCAGAAAAGAACCATGCAGGTCAGTCCCGGCGAGGCGGCGGCGATCTCAGGCCCGTGCGAAGGCGCGCATGTGCAGCCTCGCCATGCGTGCTCCCTGACGCCACGGCGCACCCACGGGACAGGCATGACGTGCAAGGCAGCCGCCCTCCAGGCACGTCCGGCCATGTGGACCGTGCAGATGCTCCCTGCAGCCGTCGGCATCATAGCCTTGACCGTCAAATGCGCTCACGGGACACGTCGACAGGCATGGACGCGAGCGACAATCATCGCACGGAGACGGCTCGGGTCGGTGCGCGGATAGCTGCGGGTCGGAGTCGAGGATGATCGCACCGCGCAATCCGATCCACAGTCCGTGGACCGGGTGGATCAGGAGGCCCAGCGGAGAGATGTGGAAACGCGGATCGGCCCGCCGGGCCCATCGCTGGAACGGATGATAGGGCGGTCCATCGAAAGGCAGGACAAGGTGGCCACCGAGATCCTGCGCGATTGCCCCGAGGGTCCGCCGGGTCCAGCGGTCGAGCGGATGAACGATACCGTCACGAGCTTCAGCACTGGCAAAGAAAGTGCGCTCGAATGCGGCTCCTCCGCTGCCGACAAGGACGACAAAGCCTTCCCCCGCCCCGTCGGCGGACTGGAGCGCGAACGAGCCAAGCACGATGAAGCCGGCGTTTTCGATCGGAGTCACAAGTGGCGGCAGCTTGTCCATGATGCCTCATGTCGTTGATCCCGGACGTTTTGGTTGCATTTCACGGGCATGTCGATGAGTGATGTGAACGGGTCCGAACAGGCCACGTTCACACTGTCAGGGGAGGAACTCCGATGCCACGTCAGGCCGCCACCAAAGCACCCGCCGGAATGCCTTACTCCAAGGCCGTCCGTGCCGGCGATTTCGTCTTTGTTTCGGGACAGGTACCATTTGACAAGGATGGCAATCTCGTGACCGGCTCCATCGAGGTCGAGACCCGGCAGGTCATGGACAACATCAGGTCCGCGCTGGAGGAAGCAGGCTGCGACATGGGCGATGTCGTCAAGTGTACCTGCTGGCTCGACGACGCACGCGACTTTGTCCGGTTCAACAAGATCTATGTAGGCTATTTCGAGGAGCCGCTCCCGGCCCGCTCCTGCGTCGAAAGCAAGCTCATGATCAGCGGCAAGGTCGAGGTCGAGGCCATCGCCTACAAGCCGGTGGGAGGCTGACATGGCAACGGTCAGGCTGCTCGGGCAGGACGAGGTCGAGGGCGACGCAAAAGCTGTCTTCGATGAGATCAAGGCCACGAGAAACGTGGATGATGTCAACAATTTCTGGAAGGCGATGGCCAACGATCCGGCAGCCATGCGCCAGTTCTGGGAACGCATGAAGGCCGTGATGGGAAAGGGAGCGCTGGATCCGCTGACCAAGGAGCTGGTCTATGTGGCCATCTCGATCGCCAACAGCTGCGAGTATTGCATTCATTCGCATACGGCCGCTGCCCGGGCGAAAGGACTGACGCAGGAACAGTACAACGAATTCCTGGCGGTCGTGGGGCTTGCATCGCAGGGCAATGCGATGGTGACGGCCATGAAGGTCCCGGTCGACGAGCAATTCCAGGTCTGAGACATTTGAAGAAAAGGGAGTTTCGCTCTTGAGCAAGCAGGAAATCCTGATCGTTGCCCCCATCCGCCCGAAGGCGATGGCCGCGCTCGAAGAGACCTACATATGTCATCATTACTACAAGGCACAGGATGGCGAAGCCCTTCTGGCCGATGTGGGCCAACGCATCACGGGAGCCGTATCCATCGGCGAGTATGGCGTCAGTGCAGCCCAGATGGACAAGATGCCCAATCTGGAGATCATCTCCTGTTTTGGCGTAGGTGTCGACGCCATCGACCTGCCGGCAGCGAGGGAACGCTCGGTCATCGTCACCAATACGCCGGATATCCTCAGTGAAGAAGTTGCCGACATGGGGATCGCCTTGATCCTGATGACGATGCGCAACATGATTCAGGCCGACGGCTATGTGCGCAACGGCCGCTGGCCGGCGGACGGGCCGTTCCCGCTCGGGCACACGCCGCGCGGGAAGCGGCTCGGCATCCTCGGCCTGGGGCGCATCGGCATGGAGCTGGCGCGCCGGGCCGAGGTGCTGGGCATGAGCGTGAGCTATCACAACCGCAGCGACAAGGGTGTCGCCTACACCCATGTCGATGACCTCGTCGAACTTGCACGGCAGAGCGATGTGCTGGCGCTGTGTTGCCCGGGCGGCCCGGCAACGCATGGCCTCGTCAATGCCGCGGTACTGGAGGCCCTCGGCCATGACGGGTATCTGGTGAACATCGCCCGCGGCAGCGTCGTCGACGAATCTGCCCTCGTCGACGCCCTGCAACAGGGGAAAATTGCCGGAGCGGGACTTGATGTCTTCGCAAGGGAGCCGCATGTGCCGGACGCATTGCGGCAGATGACCAATGTCGTGCTTCAACCGCACATGGCCAGCGGCACGGTCGAAACCCGTGACGCCATGGCACAACTGGTCGTTGATAACCTTGCGGCACATTTCTCTGGCAAGAAGGTGCTGACGCCCGTCGGCTGACGCTTCCCGAGGAACACCGCAAGATCCTGGCGCCGGCGATCGACCCGTCCCGTGCGAAGGGTTCCCGACCAGGCTTTCCCCGGCTCCCGGACCTTGACAGACGGGTGGTTGAATACCTGTCGCCCTGAGCGTAGACCTTTGTGAGCATTGGCGTTGTTTCGTGCCATGATTGGACTTTCATTCCTTGAAATCCTACCTTTCCTTCGTTCGTGCCGAGGCGCGGTGGCTGTTCTTCGGGGTAGTACTGACCTTTACCGGCAATCTCGGACAGACGTTCTTCATCTCCCTGTTCAATGAACCGATCCGGCAGGAGTTGGGGCTCGGACACGCCGATTTCGCCAGCCTCTATGCGATAGGCACCATTTTCGGCAGTCTGGTGCTGTTCTGGATCGGGCGGGCCATCGATCACAATCCGGTCCATCTGATCACGGGCTTCACCCTCGTGGGGCTGGCGGCGGCGGGAGCGGTGCTGGCCTCGAGCACGGGCGTTGTCACGCTTACCATCGCCTTCTTGATGCTGCGCCTGTGCGGTCAGGGCATGTCCACACATATCGCGATCACCTGCATGGCCCGCTGGTTCGCGCGCAATCGCGGCAAGGCCATCAGCATCGCCAGCCTCGGCGCACCCATCGGCGAGGCGCTGCTGCCGCCGCTGGTGGTGGTTCTGCTGGGCGCAATGCAATGGCGCGACGTCTGGTGGCTGTTCGCCACCATTGTCGCCGCGATCCTGGCCCCCTTGTGTCTGATGCTGGTCTGGCACGGCGAACGGACGCCGAAGAGAGGCATCGACGATGCCCCGTATGACGACGAGATACCGTCATGGTCGCGGGCACAAGTCCTGCGTGACCCGCGTTTCTGGCTGATGCTGCCGACCACGACCGGACCGGCCTGGATCCTTACAGCCGTGTTCTTTCACCAGGGGGTGATCGTCGCCACCAAGGGATGGGAATTTTCCACCTTCGCACTGGCCTTCACCGCCTTCGCCGTGACCAAGGTGGCCGTCGGGCTGCTGACCGGGACGGCCATCGACCGGTTCACGGCGGCGCGGATCGCTCCCCTGACCATGCCGGTCATGTGCGCCGCGCTGGTGATCCTCGCACTGTCCGCCGCGCCTTCGGGCGCCTGGCTGTTCATGACGGCGATCGGCGTCCATGTCGGCATGAACCAGACGACAATGAGCGCCCTGTGGCCGGAATTGTACGGCCGACGGTATCTGGGCGCGATCAAGGCGCTGATGATGTCGCTGGGCGTGTTCGCGAGTGCGCTGGGACCGCCGATCTTCGGCTTCGGCATCGACAACGGAATGGCCCTTCCCGTCCTGCTGCTGGGCTGTGCCGCCTATTCGTTGATGGCGACCGCCCTGACCGTCATTGCCCTGCGGCGGCCTGCGCAACGATGAGGGAATATCGACGAAGACGGATGAACACACCATTTTGTCCGGGTCACAATGTTCCGGTTGACGACGACCTGGGTCTGCCGGGATCATGCGTACCCCTCAGGCTGAGGGACCTATCCGGGGAGATTATTCATGACCATCGAGCCTGACAATTCCTGGTTGCAAGCCCTGGCCGGGCGGACCAGCCGCATGCAGGCTTCCGAGATCCGCGAGTTGCTGAAACTGCTCGACCAGCCCGACGTGATTTCCTTTGCCGGTGGCATTCCCGAAGGCGAGTTGTTCCCGCTCGACGAGGCATGTGAGATCGCCGCCAGCCTGCTCTCCGATCGCCGGAGCGGTATCCAGGCGCTGCAATATGCGCCGAGCGAGGGCTACATGCCGCTGCGCCAGTGGCTGGTCGAGTACATGGCGCGCGAAGGTGTCGCATGCACCACCGACAATATCCTGCTCACCACCGGCTCGCAGCAGGGCCTCGACCTGCTGGCCAAGCTGCTGGTCGATCCCGGCGACCGGATCGCTGTCACCGCCCCGACCTATCTGGGTGCGCTACAGGCGTTCAACGCCTATGAGCCCACCTATTCCGTTCTGGATCCGGACAACCCGGATGGCCTCGACGATGGGCTGACGGTGGCCTATCTGGTCCCCGACTTTGCCAATCCCACGGGAGAAACACTGTCATTCGAGGCGCGCAAGGCGCTGGTCGAACGACTGCGGCGAACGGGCGTACCGCTGATCGAGGACGCAGCCTATCGTGCGCTGCGCTTCGAGGGCGAGAGCGTCCCCTCGTGCCTAGCCATAGACTGTGCCGCAGCAGGCGGGATCGACAACACGATCACCGCCTACTGCGGCACGTTTTCCAAGACCCTTTCACCCGGCCTGCGGGTGGGCTGGATCTGTGCCTCGGCGCGGCTGGTGCAGAAGCTGGTCCTTGCCAAGCAGGCGAGCGACCTTCACAGCCCGCCCCTGAACCAGATGATCATCGAGCAGCTGGCTCGCCGGTGTTTCGACACCCAGGCCGCCCGCAATACCGAGGTCTATCGTCAGCGGCGCGACGCTATGCTCGACGCGCTGGAGCGGCACATGCCTGAGAGCGTGCGCTGGACCCGGCCCGAAGGCGGCATGTTCGTCTGGCTGGACATGCAGGCGGATATCGACGGGGCAGCCCTGCTGCAACGCTCGCTGGCGGAGGAACGTGTGGCGTTCGTCCCGGGCAAGGCGTTCTTCGCCGACGGCTCGGGTGCATCGACCATCCGCCTCAATTTCTCGATGAACGATGCTCCGCTCATCGAGGAAGGCATCCGCCGTCTCGCCGGTCTCATCGAGCGGATTGCGGCGAAGGGAACTACGGCCAGCGCCGCCTGACCTGCCGCCCTCCCCGGTCGCCTCCATCAGGAATCGAGTTGTTCGGCCGCTTCCTCCTGGGCGATCGAGGTGACCATGACCGTGGGAGCGGCCGTCGGGATGTAGACATACTGCCCCTGCGCATCCAGGGGTACGGAAGAACGGACCCGCGAGCGGTAGATGGCGAACAGCCCGAGTGCGCCATGAACGATCGAGATGAAGGCGAGGAAGGCGAACGGCGTGAGGACGCTCATCAACTGGCCCACGATCAGCGGACCCGCCACCATGCCGAGTCCGCTGGCGAACACCAGCGTGCTGGATGCTCCGATCATCTGGTCGCTGTCGAGATAGTCGTTGGTGTGCGCGATGCACAGGGCATACATGGGCAGGCACATGCCGCCATAGACGAAAAAGGCGACCGAGAGCGATAGCGGATCATCGAGGCCCAGCAGCAGCGCCAGGGCCAGCGCAAGCGAGGCGACGAGGGTCACCACGGTCAGCACGGTACGACGGTCGAGCTTGTCGGAGAGTTGGCCGATGGGCCATTGCAGCAGCATTCCGCCAAACGTCGCCACCGCCAGCATCATGGAAATATCGGCCACGGTGAAGCCGATGTTCCGCGCAAACACCGCCGCCATGCTGTAGAAGCTGCCCTGACTGACGCCCACGGCGACCATGCCGATACAACCTAGCGGCGAGGTGTGATAGAGATCTCCGAGGCTGAACTTGCTTGGAGCCGAGACCACCGGAGTCGGCACCGCCGACAGCAGCAGGGGAACGACCGCAAGCGATACCAGAACCGAAACGATGATGAACAGGCCGAAGCTGGCCGGATCGTCGAGGTTCAGGAGGAGCTGCCCGCAGGCCCAGGCTGAAAGCTGGACCACCATGTAGATGGACAGGAGCTGTCCGCGATGCTGATTGTCCGTCGAGGCATTGAGCCAGCTTTCGGCGATCACATAGACGCCGCTCATGCAAAACCCGGTGATGAAGCGGAGAATGAACCAGGTGAACGGCTCCGCCTGCACGGAATGCAGGAGGATGGCCGAGGATGCCACCGACGCGAGTGCCGCGAACACCCGTACATGGCCGACATGACGAACCAACTTCTGGGTGATGACCGCGCTGGCAAGGAAACCCAGCGAATAGCCGGACATGACGATACCGGTGGTCGCCGACGAGAAGTTCTCGATGACTGCGCGCACACCGAGCAGGGTGCCCTGCAGCCCATGGCCGAGCATGAGCAACCCGATGCCGACGAGTAGCGCCCAGTTGGATCTGATGGTGACAAGCATGAGCCGTCCTTGGTCCGCAACGAAACATGACACTAGTCGATGCGGGGAAAAGGCACATGCGTGCAAACGGCATGCGCGTCGCGCCGACAAAAGCATGGCGGCGCTCATATCGCCACCTGTTGGTTGCAGCCAGAGGAAAAAGGAGGCGATGTGAAGGCGCGTCTCGGAATCGACACAGGCGGAACCTACACGGATGCCGTCATTCTCTCGAGCGAGGGCGAATTGCTGGCATCGAGCAAATCGGTCACGACCCGCCACGACCTCGCCATCGGGATTCGCAACGCCGTGAGCGCCGTACTCCAGGGCCGCGATGTCGAGATTGAACTGGTCGGCCTGTCGACCACACTCGCCACCAATGCCATCGTCGAGGGGCGCGGCGGCCGTGTCGGTCTGCTGCTGGCGGGCTTCGAAGCGGACCTCATCCGCCGGGCCGGCCTCTCGACCGCCCTGGGGTCCGATCCGGTTGCCCTGCTGGAAGGCGGTCACGATGCCCATGGCGTCGAACGGCGGCCGCTCGACACGGTCGCAGCCCGCAGGCACATCGCGGAGATGGCCCGCAGCGTCGACGCATTCGCCATCACCAGCCGCTTTGCCGTGCGCAATCCGGAACATGAACGAACACTGGCCGCCGTCGTTGCGGAGATCTGCGACAGACCCTGCACCATGGGGCACGAGCTCAGTGCCCGGCTCGACGCACCGCGACGGGCGCTCACCACCGTTCTCAATGCGCGGCTGATCCCCGAGATCACTCGTCTGCTCGATGCCACCCAAAGCCTGCTGGAACAGTTCTCCATCCGGGCATCGCTCATGGTCGTGCGCGGCGACGGTTCGCTCATGCGTGCCGACGCCGTGCGGCTGAGACCGGTGGAGACCATTCTCTCCGGCCCCGCAGCGAGCGTCGTGGGCACTGCCCGGCTGGCGGGATCATCGGCGGGAGATACCCTTGTCGCCGATGTCGGCGGCACGACGACCGATATCGCCCTGCTGGAGAACGGCCGGCCGCGCATCGACCCGCGCGGTGCGATGGTCGGCGGCTTTCGTACCATGGTCGAGGCGATCGAGTTGCGCACCAGCGGCCTCGGCGGCGACAGTGCGGTGGATCGCGACGATGAAAGGCAGCTCACCCTCGGTCCGAGACGCGACATGCCCTTGAGCCTGCTCGCGGAGCAATACCCCGAAACCTTGCTGGAGATGCAAAAGCAGGCGGAAAGGCCGCTGCCGCGAGCGCTCGATGCCCGATTCGCCATGCTGGCGAACCCCGTATCGGGCACCTTGTCCAGAAGCCAGCGACAGCTCGTCGAACTGCTGGATGCAGGCCCTCGCAGCATGGAGGAGATCGTCGACCGCGATCACCTGCACATCCCGCTGAAGCGGATGGTCGAACGCGGACACGTGCTGCTGGCCGGTTTCACGCCATCCGATGCCGCCCATCTGCTTGGCTCACAACGGACCTGGAGCCGGGCTGCCGCCACCCTGGGAGCCACTCTGGAGGGACGCAAGGGGCGCAGGCAGGCTCCACTGGGCGAGACGGGCGAGGACTTCGCCCGCGCCGTTCTCAATCTCGCCCGCAAGCGCACGGCACGTGCCCTGATGGATCTGGCCAGCGGTGAGGAAAGCCCCCGCTGGCTCGACCTGCCCGCGATCGACCGCGCACTGGATCCGGAACCCGAAGGCGAATACCGGTTCGAAACCCGGCTGACACTGGGTCTCCCGGTGATTGCAGTGGGTGGCCCGGCGCCGATCTTCTATCCGCAGGCAACCGACCGCCTGTCGACCACACTCACGATTCCCCGGCACCACGTCGTGTGCAACGCCATTGGCGCCGTCACAGGCGACGTCATCCGCCATGCGGAGACGACCATCCTGCAGGTCGCCGAGGACCGCTATGCGGTACAGATCGGCAACGACCGATTCGAGACGACCGATGCCGAAGTCGCCGTCGAGCACGCGCGTGCAGCCCTGGCGCGGATGGTCCGGGCCGCATTCAGCGAGTCTGGCGGTGTGGATGCCGACATCGCGTTCGAACGCGACGACAGGAAAGCCATGATCGATACCGGCCGGGAAATGATCGTCGAGATCCGCCTGCGCGCCGTCGCCAGCGGGCGCCCGGCCATCACCTGACCACGCAGCGCCCTTCGGCCGGTGGTATGGCCGGTCAGCAGCTCGTCGCGCGCAACTCGTCCTCCATGGCCAGACGGAGCCGCGCGGCGGCGGAGCTGCGGTCGATATCGACATCGTCCCATCGCACGGGCTCGCCGTCGGCAATGTCCCGGCGAAGGCGCACATCGTGAGCCAGTCCCAAAGGGAGGTAGTTGCCTCCAACGGAGATCTTCGCCGGGCGCAGACCGCCGGCGATGGTAGCCCCTCCCTCGCCGTCGAGCATCTCGCCTCGTTTCAGGTCGCGCTTGGCAATGGCCGTCACATCGGCACGAAATTCACGGGCAACACCAGTCGGTTCCCGTTGCAGACCAACCGAAGCCACGGATATGCCCAGTTCCAGACCAATCAGATGCCACCGCCGGTAGTTGCAGCAATACCTCCCCGACGGGTCCGTAAAGACACCATATTCCTCGAAGCAATGGCGTAGATAGTCGGTATCGGCCTCGACACACACCCACACGCCCTGACGGATGTCATGGTCGATCGCGCTACCATCCTCGCGCAGGCAGGAGATGACGTCGACCATGCCCTTGTGGTCGAGCACGCCCCCCTCGTCCCGGGGCCGCATCAAGGTCGGGATATCCTCGGCCGAGCCGGGCGGGAAGACCAGTCCGCCTTCGGGCGCATCGAGGCCGCAGGCATTGGCGATGGCTGCCGATTCGATGGCGGGCTTGGATCCGTCGAGGAAGGAATTGAACATCTTGGGATTGAGCCGGCCGCGTTCGGCCTGCTCGCGGGTGAGCCCCCAATGGTCCCATACCGTATCGGGCGTCGACTTGCGATAATGCGGCAGCCACTTGTGCCCGCGACCGGCCGCCACCACCGGAAAGCCGCAGGTTCGCGCCCAGTCCACCAGGTCGCAGGTCAGCGCGGGCTGGTCGCCATAGGCCATCGAATAGACCACTCCCGCCTCGGCGGCCTTGCGGGCGAGACCATGACCGCAGAAGGCGTCGGCCTCGACGGTGACGTTGATGACATGCTTGTGCTGCGCGAAGGCCCGCAGGATGTGATCGACAGCGGCGACCGGATTTCCCGTGCACTCGATGACGATATCGATGGAGGGATGATCGACCAGCGCCTGCCAGTCATCGCCCACATGCGTCCGTCCGCCTTGCGCGGCATCATCGATGGAGACCGCCTGCATGCGCTCATCGGTCCACCCTGCAAGCACCATGTTGGAGCGGGCACCATCGACCCGCAGATCGGCGACCGCGACCAGATGGATGCCGGGCAGGCGTGTGGCCTGCGCAAGGAACATGGTGCCGAACTTGCCGGCACCGATCATCCCCAGTCGCAGGGGTTCCCCTTGTGCAGCCCGTCGCCGAAGCCCGGAAAACAGGTTCATGATCATTTCCTCCCCGGAAGAATTCCGCTCAAAGCGGCCATACCAGCAGGATCATCGGTACACCGACGGCGATGATCAACAGTTCGAGGGGCAGCCCCAGGCGCCAGTAATCGCCAAAGCGATATCCTCCCGGCCCCATGACGAGCATGTTGTTCTTGTGGCCGATGGGCGTGAGGAAGGCACAGGATGCAGCAACCGCGATGGCCATCAGGAACGGATCGGCATTCACACCCAGCCGGCCGGCAATGTCGACGGCAATCGGGGCCGCAATGACAGCGGTCGCGGTGTTGTTCATGACATCCGACAACGTCATGGTGACCACCATCAACAGGAGAAGGACCACCACCGGCGACTGTCCTTCGGCGACATCCAGAATCCAGCCGGCGATCAGTCCCGTACCGCCACTGGTCTCCAAAGCGGCACCGATCGGGATCATGGAGCCCAGCAATACGATCACCGGCCATTCCACGCTGGCATAGATCTCACGTGCGGGAAGAATACCGGTGAGCACCATCAGCACGGCGACGCAGGCCAGTGCCACGGCCAGGTAGACTACTCCCAGCGAGGCCAGGACGATTGCGGCCGCGAACATGCCGACCGCCAGCCACGCCTTGTCGCGGCGCACCACGGTGAGCCCTCGCTCCGCCAGAGGCAGGCAGCCCAACCAGTTCACGGTCTCAGGCAGGCGCTCGGCCGGCCCCAGCAACAGCAGCACGTCTCCTGCCTCGACCTGCAGGCGGCGCACCCTTTCGCGGAACCGCGTCCCCTGTCGGCGAATTCCGAGCAGATGGGTACCGAAGCGCGAAAGCAGCGACAACCCGACCGCCGAGCGCCCCTCGATCAGCGCTCCTTCCTGTACGACAACCTCGACCAGTTGCAGATCACCCGTGCCGATCAGACCGCCATCATCCTTGCCCGTGCCCAGGTATTCGAGGTCAAGCTTGCCGACCACTCCGTCAATGGCCTGCGCCGAGGCCTCGACGACAATGAGGTCGCCGGCCTCGACCTGCTGTTGCAGGCCATAGCCGGGCAGTCGCTGACCACGCCGTACGAGACCGATGACGGTGACACCGTCGTCCTCGACCTGCTCTCGCAGGTCGATCAGCTTTTGTCCCTGCGATCTGGAACCATCCTTGACCCGCAATTCGGCAATGTAGTCGCCCAGTGCGGTACTGTCGTCGATGACGTCGCCGGCATCGGGACGCGGTATGAGCCGCCAGCCTCCGGCCACGATGAACCCGACGCCGACCACGGCACAGACGAGGCCAACCGGAGTGAACGAGAACATGCCGAACGGTTCGCCGAAAGCCTTCTCGCGAAAGGCCGAGATGACGATATTGGGCGGCGTGCCGATCAGCGTAACCAGACCGCCCAGGATCGAGGCGAAGGAAAGCGGCATGAGCGACAGGGAAGGACTACGCTTGGCACTTTTCGCAGCCTGGAGATCGATAGGCATCAGCAGGGCCAGGGCCGCCACATTGTTCATCATCGCCGACAGTGCGGCAGCCAGCGCGCCCATGATCGCGATATGCGCGGCAAGACGACGCGAACTGTCGACCACCAGCCTCGCGAGAAGCTCGATCGCGCCGGAATTGGCAAGGCCGCGGCTGACGATGAGAACGAGGGCGATGATAACCGTGGCCGGATGACCGAAGCCCGAAAAGGCATCGTCCGTGGTTACAACGCCGGCAAGCAGGGCGATCAGCAATGCTGAAAAGGCCACGATATCGTATCGCCACCGGCCCCATAGCAGGAAGATGAAAACAAACGCGAGGATCGAGAACAACGTGGCCTGGTCGAACGTCAAGAACTTGGCCTTCCGCTACCTGAGGAACCGGCTATCCGTGGATGGGCCACATCCACAGCAGCAAGGGGATACCGATCAATACGAGGACGACCTGCAAAGGCAGGCCCATGCGCCAATAATCGCCGAAATTGTAACCGCCCGGCCCCATCACCAGCGTATTGTTCTGGTGGCCGATGGGCGTGAGGAAGGCGCAGGATGCGCCGATGGCCACGGCCATGATGAAGGTGTCGACATTGGCCTCCTGGGCCTGTGCCACGGCAATCGCCACCGGTGCCATGATGACCACGGTCGCCGCATTGTTGATGACGTCGGTGAGCAGCATCGTCATGAAGAACAGGATGACCAGCGATATCATCGGACCGTTGTCACGGGCGATGCCGATGATGAGTTGGGCGAACATGGTCGCCAGCCCCGTGGTTTCCAGCGCGTCCCCGATGGGGATCATGCACGCCAGCAGGAGGATCACGGGCCACTCCACCGCGTCATAGATCTCGCGGGTGGGAATGATACCCGCGACCACCATGAGGAACACCGCCGAACCGAGAGCGATCTCCAACGGCAATATTCCCAACCCCGACAACAGGATCGCCGACACGAACAGGGCTATGGTCGGGAGCGCCATGCTCTTCTTGCGCTTGCCCACGTCGAGTTCGCGGCCGGCAAGAGGCAGGAACCCCAGAAGACGCATGACCTCGCCGAGCCTCTGCTCCTCCCCCTGCAACAGCAGCACGTCGCCGGCACGGACCACCACCCGGTCGATCCTGTCGCGGACCCGCGCGCCCTGACGTGCGACCGCCAGCAGGTTGACATTGAACTGGTGTGCGAGCCGCTCGCGGGTATCGCTGCAACCGTCGAGGTCGGAACCGTGGGTCACGACCACCTCGGCCAGACGGACATCGTCATTGCTGAGCAGGCTCATGGCCGCGCCGCCCTTCTGTCCCTCTATTTCAAGATCGAAATGCTCAAGCAGCCGCGGCAGCGCGGCCGGAGAGACTTCGACGATGAGGACGTCATCGGGACGCACGAGGAAACGCCTGGGCACGTTCGGTACCCTGCGGCCATCGCGCAGCAGACCCAGAATGGCCACGTCGAGTTCACGGAACTGGTTGGCAACATCGCCGATGGTCTGGCCGATCAGCTTGTTCCTGGCTCCGCAGCGCACTTCGGTGACATAGTCGCCGATATCGAGGAAATCCTCCGTACCGGCTGCCGGACGGGCACGCTGGGGAAGGAAGCGCCAGCCAACCAGAGCAAGGAATGTCACCCCGACCACGGCCAGCGGCAGTCCGACCCATGTATAATCGAGCAGATGAAACGGCTCGCCCATGGCCTGTTCGCGATAACTCGCGGCGATGATGTTGGGCGGCGTTCCGATCAGGGTGACAAGTCCCCCCAGCAGCGCGGCGAACGAGATGGGCATCAGCAGCAGCGACGGCGAACGCCCCGCATTCTTGGCCGTGCGGATGGCCACCGGCAGCGTGAGGGCGAGAGCGCCCACATTGTTCATCACGGTCGACATCGCCGCGGTGACGCCCGCCAGCGCGCCGACATGGCTTGAAATGGTCCCTGTACGACGCGAGACCCAGTCGCTGATGCTGTTGGTGGCACCGCTGGTCATCAGCGCCCGGCTGAGGATCAGCATGAGGGCGACCGTGATGGTCGCCGTGTGCGAAAGCCCGTCAAAAGCCTGACCGATCGGCACCAGCCCGGCCATTACCGCCAGCATCAGGCCGCCGAAAGCGACGACATCATGGCGGATCCGTCCCCAGATGAAGAGGACGAGCATGAGGGCAAAGAGCAACAGCAGCGAGATCTGCGGTGTCGTCATTGAAACCCGACTGGTGAACGTTTCATTCCGGGGACCGGCCATTGTGCCGGCTCGATCGGAAAATCGTGCGGATGACCTGTCAAAGTCCGAGAGCGGTAACGGTTCCATCAATGGCCCTGCGGGCCTTTTCGACGATCTCGTCGACATGATGGCGCTCGATGATGAGCGGCGGGGCAAGGATCATCGCATCACGGACAGCACGCATGACGAGACCTCCGTCAATCGACAGTTCCCGACAAGTGTAACCGACCTTGCGCTCGCTCGGGAAGGGCTTGCGTGTCGCCTTGTCCTCGACAAGTTCGATGGCGGCCAGGTAACCCTGACTGCGGACTTCCCCCACCAACGGATGATCAGCAAGTGTGGCAATCTGCTCGCGAAAATAACAACCCACCGGACCGGAGGCTGCCATGTGCAGATCTTCCTCCTCGATGATGCGTATATTCTCCAGCGCCACCGCGGCCGCGACAGGGTGGCCGGAATAGGTCACGCCATGCGCATATTCCTTCTCGCCGGCCCAGACCACGTCGCCCACGCGCTTGCCCAGGGCGGCAGCAGAGATCGGCAGGTAGCCCGATGAAAGGCCCTTGGCCATGGCGATGATATCCGGCTGGATGTCGAAGGTCTCGCTTCCCCACCAGTTGCCGGTACGGCCGAAACCGCAGATCACCTCGTCGGCCACCAGCAGGACGTCGTTTTCCCGGCAGATGCGCTGGATTTCGGGCCAGTAGGTGTCGGGCGGGATGATGACGCCCCCCGCGCCCTGAATGGGCTCCGCGTAGAATGCCGCCACCTTGTCGGCACCGATGGCCCGGATCTTGTCCTCGAGCCATTTCGCGGCCCTGCGACCGAACGCGGCCGGATCCTCCCCCTCGCCCACCGCGAACCAGTAGGGATTGCCAATATGATGGAAGCGGTCGAGCGGGAGATCGAAGGGCTCGTGCATGAAGCTCATGCCGGTGAGACTGGCCGAACCGAGACCGACGCCATGATAACCCAGTGTTCGGCTGATGAAATGCTTCTTTTCCGGTTTGCCCATCAGGTTCCAGTAATACCAGATGGTCTTGATGATGGTGTCGTTGGTCTCTGATCCCGAATTGTTGAAGATCACCCTATCCATGCCCGACGGGAGGATCCCGGCAAGCCTTGCGGCCAGTTCGGCCACCGGTGGTGTCGTCGTCTGGAAGAAGGTGTTGTAGTAGGGAAGGTCATGCAGCTGTTGATAGGCGGCTTTCGCCAGCCTTTCCCGGCCGTAGCCGACATTGACGCACCACAGTCCCGACATGCCGTCGAATATCTTCTTGCCGTCGGCATCATAGATATAACATCCCTCGGCACGCGTGATGACCCGCGCTCCCTTCCGGGACAGTTCCCTGAACACGGTGAACGGGTGCAGGTGGTGCCGGTCATCGAGCTCGCGAATCCTCTGCGCCGATAAGGCTTCTGTCATCAACAGGGCTCCAGCATGATATCAGACGGGGGAAATCCTCCGGATGCCCCTGCCGGTTGCGACACACGTCATACGTTCAAGAGCAGGTGCTCGCGCTCCCAGGAGCTGATGACGCTCTGATAGGCGTCGTGCTCCGCGAGCTTCACTGCCAATAGCACCTTGACGAACTGTTCGCCCAGACACTCCTTCAGCGGTGTGGAGCTGTTCAGCTTCTTCAACCCTTCGGGCATCTGCTGCGGCAGTGTCTGGGCGAGGCGATAGGCACTGCCGGTGATCGGGTCGGTGGGCTCGAGTCCATCGACCATGCCCAGATACCCGCAGGCCAGAGATGCTGCAATCGCGAGGTAGGGATTGGCGTCGGCTCCTGCGATACGGTTCTCGACGCGGCGCGCTTCAGGCGTCGATGCCGGGACACGCAGGCCGACCGTGCGGTTCTCCCAGCCCCAGTGGACATTGATAGGGGCGGTCGACCAGCGGCGCAGACGACGATAGGAATTCACATTGGGGGCCAGCAACGGCATCGCCTGCGGCAGATATTTCTGCAACCCGGCGATGAAACTCAAGAACAATGGCGAATAGGCTTCTTCGCCATTCCCGGCAAACAGGTTGTCGCCTGTCCCCGCATCGTAGATCGACAGGTGCACATGCATCGAACTGCCCGGCTCGCCTTCCATCGGCTTGGCCATGAAGGTGGCGTAGATGTCGTGCTTGAGCGCCGCCTGGCGCAGCGTCCGCTTGAACAGGAAGGCCTGGTCGGCCAGCTCCAGCGGATCTCCATGATTGAAGTTGATCTCCATTTGCGCAGCACCAGCTTCGTGGATCAGCGTATCGACATCCAGCGCCTGCGCTTCGCACCAGTCATAGACATCCTCGAATACCGGATCGAACTCGTTGACGGCATCGATGCCGTAGCTCTGCCTTGCGGTCTCGGCGCGCTTTGAACGGCCGATCGGCGGTTCGAGCGGATAGTCCGGATCGGCATTGACTCTCGTGAGGAAGAATTCAAGCTCCGGGGCGACCACCGGTCGCCAGCCCCTCGCCGCATACAGCTCCAGAACCTTGCGCAGCACGAAACGTGCGGAAATCTCCACCGGATCGCCGTCATGGTGAAAACAGTCGGCAATTACCTGCGCCGTGGGCTCATCATACCATGGGACAACCCTGATCGTCGACGGGTCGGCGCGCAACCGCACATCGCGATCGGTGGGGTCGATGACGTCTCCTTCGGGATAATCGCCGGTCACCGTCTGGATGAAGATGCTTTCCGGCAGTCGGAGACTGTCATCCCGAGTAGATTTTATGAACTTGTAGCCGGGCAGGATCTTGCCCCGCGCAACCCCGTTAATATCGGCAACGATGCATTCGACCTCCGTAATGCGTCGTTCCTTCAGCCAACTTTCCAGGTCAACCATGTTCCGTTCTCATATCCCCGACCATCAGTCCCGATGTACGGCCGCGCCCCGACAGGCGTTCCCGAACCCCTCGAAAAGGGCGAGGTTGAAGGGGTGACTGCGGACTTGATACTCCGGATGCCACTGAACCGCGAGCACGAAGCCTTTGGGTTGACTCAACGATACGGCCTCGATGGTACCGTCATCCGCCTGCGCCTCGATAACCAGCGGTTCGGCCAGGCGATCGATTGCCTGCGCGTGCAACGAATTGACGGCAACGCGCCCGGTCAGTCCGGTGATCCGTTCGAGAAGCCCGCCCGGCCGCAGGCTGACAAGGTGAGCATCGAGATAGCGTTCGTCCGCCGGAACGGTCTTGTTCGAGCGGTGGTCGATACGACCCGGAACCTCATGCACGCGCTGATGCAAGCTGCCGCCCAGGGCGACATTGAGTTCCTGAATGCCGCGGCAGATGCCCAGCAAGGGCAGGCCACGCGCGACCGCCGCACGGATCAGCGGCAGCGTGGTTGAATCGCGGGCCGGGTCGCGCAGATGCCTGTCGAGCGGCTCTCCACCACCATAATGGAAGGGCTCGACATTGGAAGGACTGCCCGTGAGCACCAATCCCTCGATGCGCTCAAGCCAGGTCTCGACATGGGCACCCTCGCCGATGGCCGGCAGAAGCACCGGCGCAACACCGGCGCCCTCAAGCAGTCCCTCGATGTAGCGCTCGCGCACAGTGTGGGCGGTACCACTGCCGATTTCACGCAAACAGCAGCAGATCGCCACAAGAGGAACTTTAGATTTTCTATTCATAAGAGAATTCTATCGGAAGATATTCAACTCAGACAAGGCAATTTCCCGATCGGCGGCCAACGCCCCGATCTCATGTGCAGGATAGACCGCGACCCCGTGGCGTGTCAGCAGCGCTGCGACCACCCCCAGCCCCACCTGCCTGCGTCCGTCGAAATGGCCGGAATAGACGAAGGTCGAGCCACAGGACGGGCTGCCATCGGTGAGCAGGGCAAACCGGCAGCGATGAGCCAGCACCTCGGCCAGCGCCCTGGCCGCACCATCCATGAACGCCTGACTGACGTCCTCGCCGGAACTGGTGAGGATTCGGCCCCTGCCATTCAGCACGTCATCGGCATCCTTGCCGGGTTCGATTTCCGCCGGAGGACGCGGAACCGCCAGGCCGGCGGCCACCTCGGGACAGAAGGGCACCAGCGCTCCTTCCCTGCGCCAGCTTTCAAGCCGATGATCCCCAAGCCGGCGATGCCCGCCATCATATCGAACAGCGTGCCCCAGCAAACAGGCACTGACAAGGATACGCATCAAGGGTTCCCTTATTCCCGCCGGGTCCGGCAGCCTCGGACGCCAGCGACACACAACAAAAATCCCGCCCGGTGGGGAGGAACCGGGCGGGAATTCGGTCTATTGGTCCGAAAACCGGAAGACCGAAAGCACGTTATCGATGGAGAGAAAGAAAATGCTGCACCTCAGGCGGCGTCACTGGCCGACGTCTCAATGACGGTCGGTCGCTTTGCACCACCAATCTGCACCTTGCGGGGCTTCATCGCATCGGGGACTTCACGGCGCAGTTCGATACTCAGCAAGCCGCGCTCCAGGGATGCACCGTCGACGCGGACATGATCCGCCAACTGGAAACGATGTTCGAAGGCGCGCTGGGCAATCCCCCGATGAAGGAATTCGACATTCTGGTCAGCCTTGGCAATCTGACCCTTGACGATCAGCATGTTCTCATGGGCGGTGATGTCGAGGTCTTCCTCGGCAAAACCGGCAACAGCCATGGTGATCCGGTACTTGTCCTGCCCCAGCTTTGCGATGTTGTAGGGCGGATACGAATTCTCGCGGGCACTGTCGCGAAGGGCCGAGTCAAGCAGCTTGTCAAGCTGGTCGAAACCGACCGTGGAACGGAAAAGGGGGCTCAGGTCGAAATTACGCATCATGTTCTCCAAAAAGCGACATGAACAGCGCGAACCTGCCTGATGAAGCACAAGTCCGCGCCATGACTTGATGAAGGCGGGCCAGCATGCCCACCCGGGCTCTACGAAAGCGGTCCTCAAGGCAACCGCACGAATTAGATGTGGTCGGGACTTGCCGGGTTTCAAGGTGCGTGCGATTTTTGTTGTCGGACAGGCACGTGCCCATCGGGGCACGGACATTCACACGGAGCCGGACCCGTTGACCAAGCGCTTCCCGTTGTACAGCCAGTTGTACAGCCCCCTTCCCGGAAGGGCAGGACAATGAACGACCGTCCCGTCCATGTCGTGGGAGGCGGGCTTGCGGGATCGGAAGCAGCCTGGCAGCTTGCGCGTTGCGGTGTTCCCGTCAAACTGCATGAAATGCGCCCGATGCGCCGCACGGAAGCCCATCAGACCGATGGTCTGGCCGAATTGGTCTGCTCGAACTCGTTTCGCTCCGACGATGCACTGAACAACGCCGTGGGCCTCCTGCACGAGGAAATGCGCCGCGTCGGGTCGCTGGTCATGCGCTCGGGCGATGAGTCCAAGCTACCGGCAGGTGGAGCCCTGGCCGTCGATCGGGAGGCGTTTTCCGCGAGGGTTCAACAGGCGATCCTCGATGAACCGCTGATCGAGTTGCATCGCGAGGAACTCACGACTCTGCCCGATGCCGGGGACGGCCTTGCCATCATCGCCACCGGCCCGCTCACCTCGCCGGCACTGGCCCGCGCGATAGGCGAAGCGACGGGCGAAACCTCGCTGGCATTCTTCGATGCCATTGCTCCCATCCTTCACCGCGACAGTATCGACCTCGATGTGGCATGGTTTCAATCGCGCTATGACAAGCCGGGTCCCGGCGGTGGCACTGCCGATTATATCAACTGCCCGCTGGACGAGGCGCAATACGAGGCGTTCATCGATGCGCTGCTTGCGGCCGAGAAGACCACCTTCAGGGCCTGGGAGGCTGACACACCCTATTTCGAGGGCTGCCTGCCGATCGAGGTGATGGCGGAACGCGGTCGCGAAACCCTGCGGTTCGGCCCGATGAAACCGGTGGGACTGACCGATCCGCGTACCGGAAAACGGCCGCATGCCGTCGTACAGTTGCGTCAGGACAACAGGCTTGGCACCCTGTACAACATGGTCGGGTTCCAGACCAAGCTGAAGCATGGCGAGCAGAAGCGGGTGTTCTCGATGATTCCGGGCCTTGAGGAAGCCGTCTTCGCCCGCCTCGGGGGTATCCATCGCAACACCTTCATCAACAGCCCCCGGCTGCTTGACGGCGAATTGCGGCTCAGGTCGGCGCCGCATGTTCGCTTTGCAGGGCAGATCACCGGATGCGAAGGGTACGTGGAGAGTGCTGCCGTAGGGCTGATGGCAGGGCTGGCTGCCGCTTCCGAATGGCATGGGCGCGCGTTCCGGCGGCCACCTCCCGAGACCGCCCATGGCGCGATCCTCGAGCATGTGACCGGCGGCGCCGACGCATCCACCTTCCAGCCGATGAACGTCAATTTCGGTCTCTTCCCGCCGCTTGCGACCAGGGTTGGGAAACGCGATCGCAAGCCCGCAATGGCGCGGCGGGCACTGGATCACATCGACGAATGGATCGCAACTTATGGGCTAAGGCAGTTGGGGGCTTGTCAATCGAGTTCCGCAGCCTAGAACAACACCTCAAACATCCATGCTGGCGGATCAGCGAATCCATGCATGGTGGTATTGCGATGAGTGAATACCAGATCTTGTGTTTGACGCCTTGAAAGCATACAAAAGATCGGAGCAAGGGGTGCATGAGCGCCGTGCAGGGGACAGGAGTGGACAACACATCGACATCGAGTTCGGGACTGGCTCTGGGAGGCGCATCTGATCTGCCCTTCCAGATTCGCGGTTCGTTGCAGACCGTGCTCTGCTTGCGCGTGCTTCGGCCCAATGATCCGGCCTTCTTCGAAAATCTGACTGCCAAGATTGCCCACAATCCCGAGTTCTTTCGCAATGCGCCACTGGTTATCGACGTAGGGACTGCCCTCGGGATGGATCCGTCCGATCTCAAGCTTCTGGTCGAGCGCCTGCGTTCGCAGCACCTTGCTCCCGTCGGCCTGCAGAATGGTTCCGATGAGTGGAACGAGGAGGCCGGACGGTTGGGGCTGGGCGTCTTCGCTGCTGGCGCCGAGCCGAAGCAGGCGCCGCCTCGCCGGCCGAATTCTCCCGCCCGTGGCGAACAGGTCAGGATCGAGCGGGTAGCCTCGGTGGTCGCGCGCCAGCCGGTACGCGGTGGCCAGCAGGTGATGAGCGAGGGGGATCTCGTCGTGATGGCGGCCGTCAGCTCCGGAGCCGAGATTGCCGCGGTGGGCAATGTTCATGTCTACGGCTCGCTGCGCGGGCGCGTCTTTGCCGGTATCGACGGAGACGAGACCACCATGATTTTCTGCGACCAGATGAATGCCGAGCTGGTCTCGATTGCCGGCATCCATGCGGTCAACGAGGATATCGACGAGCGTCTGCTGGGCAAGCGGGTGCGCGTTTCGTGCGAAGGTCAAAGGCTGCACTTCCAGCCCTTGCCCTAGAGTTGACGGGCCTGTGTCATCCATTGAGGTGCACGCCCACGTATTCGGTGCTGTTCTCAGGAGGTTCCTTTGACCAAGGTCATTGTCGTCACATCTGGAAAGGGCGGGGTCGGCAAGACAACTTCCGCAGCCGCGATCGCCACGGGTCTCGCCCTCAAGGGGAAGAAGACCGTCGTCATCGACTTCGATGTCGGACTGCGCAACCTCGACCTCATCATGGGCTGTGAGCGGCGTGTCGTGTTCGACTTCATCAACGTCATCAATGATGGCATTCGCCTCAACCAGGCGTTGATCAAGGACAAGCGAGTCGATAATCTCTACATCCTTCCCACATCCCAGACGCGCGACAAGGATGCGCTCAGTCGGGAGGGCGTGGAAATGGTCATCGACGAGTTGCGCAAGGACTTCGACTTCATCATCTGCGACAGCCCGGCCGGCATCGAGATGGGCGCCTTCATGGCACTTTATTTCGCCGACGAGGCCATTGTCGTGACCAACCCGGAGGTCTCCTCGGTCCGGGACAGTGACCGCATTCTGGGCATCCTCAACAGCAAGTCCAAGCGCGCCGAAGAGGGCAACGGTTCGGTCAAGGCTCACCTGTTGCTGACCCGTTACGATCCGAACCGCGTGGAAAAGGGCGAGATGGTCCGGCTCGATGATGTTCTCGAAATCCTCGCCATTCCCGTGCTCGGCGTGATTCCCCAGTGCCCATCGGTACTGCAGGCATCCAATCTGGGCATGCCGGTCACTCTCGATGAGAAGTCTCCGGCAAGCCAGGCCTACCTCGACGCCGTCAGGCGCCTGCTCGGCGAGGAAGTCGAAATGCGCTTTCTCGAACCGCAGAAGCGGGGTCTGATGAGCTGGCTCTGGAGGAGAAGTGCATGAGGCTTTTCGATTTCTTCAAGCTCTCGCAGTTGTCGCGCCGGGGCCCGTCCTCGGCCGATACGGCAAAACAGCGGCTTCAGGTGCTCGTGGCACTCGATCGCAAGTGTGGCGGGGGACCCGACTTCCTGCCCCTGATGCAAAAGGAGCTGATCGAGGTCATCCGCAAATATGTCGAGATCGACGACGAGAAGGTGAATGTCGACTTCCAGGCCGGCACCGGATTCTCGACCCTCGAAGTCAACATCGAGATCCCGGGCCAACCCCTGAAAGCCGCTGTCTGACGCTGCACGGCATGCAGGCGCGATAATCGACCTTCAACCGCACTTTTCGTTTCCGCCCCGCTTCGCTAGGTTCATCCGGCAATTCTGCAAAAGGGGAGGAAATTGGTGTGCTCGTCACAGTGACGTCACTCAAGCGTCTCGTTCAGGCCATTTTCGTCGAAGCCGGATGTCCCGACGACGAAGCCGTTCGTATCGCGCACTATCTCAGCAAGGCCAACCTGACCGGTCACGACAGTCATGGCGTGATCCGTGTTCCACGCTATGTCGAGTGGATCGGCATCGGCCGTGTGAAGCCCGGCCAGCATGTTGAACGACTGGTCGATACGCCGGCCATCACCATGCTCGATGGCAAGCACGGCATGGGTCAGACGGTCGGTCCCGAGGCTTGCCAGATCGGCATCGAGAAGGCCGAAGCTCACGGCGTGTCGGTAGTGGCATTGCGCAATGCCGGACACCTGGGCCGTATTGGCGACTATGCCGAAATGGCTGTGAAAGCCGGGTTGGTTTCACTGCATTTCGTCAATGTTCACAGTTCATTGCTGGTCGCGCCCTATGGCGGTCGGGACCGCCGCACATCGACCAATCCCATAGCCATCGGTGTCCCGACCCGCGACGGCAAGCCCTTCATCCTCGACTTCGCCACGTCGATGGTCGCCGAGGGAAAGGCGCTGGTGGCTCGTCAGGGGGGCAAGCCGATCCCCGGCGACGCGCTTGTCAGCCCCGACGGTACGCTCACCAACGATACCTCCGCCCTTTATGGACCTCCGCCGGATGATGGTTATCCCGACCCCACGAAAGGACCGGGTGCGCTGCGCACCTTCGGCGAACACAAGGGCTCGGGCCTGTCGCTTGCCTGCGACCTGCTCGCCGGCGCGCTGGGCGGGTCCGGTGCCAACAAGGGCGAAGTGGGGATATTCCACAACGGCATGCTTTCGATCTATCTCAAGCCTTCCTTCTTCGGCGGGGAAGAGGCGTTGCGCGATGAAGCCCAGGCCTATGTTGACTGGATTCACGCGAGCGAACCTGCCGACCCGGACACGCCCGTGATGGTTCCGGGCGACAAGGAGCGCAAGCTTGAGAGCGAACGCACAGCCAACGGAATACCCCTTCCGGAGGATACCTGGAACGCCATTCTCGGTGCTGCCCGCTCGGTGGGTATCGATGACGGCCGCATCAACGATCTTTTGGGATAAGTCATGACCCTGGAACAATCACTTCTCGACCATCTGGCCGGCTTCGATACACCGACCATCTGCAACGCGCTGGAAGTCGTCTATGGCGACCGGGTGATAACCGGTTTCACCACCAAGCCGTTCTTTTGCGCTTTCCCCGACATGAAACCCATCGTCGGTTTCGCCCGTACCTCCACGATGCGCGCGGTTCAGGGTTCCAGGCTTGCCGGTGCCGAAGCCAAGGCCCACCGCCTCGCCTATTACGAATACGTGGCCAGCAAGCCCGGCCCGACGATTGCCGTTGTCCAGGACCTCGATCCCCAACCGGGGATCGGTGCCATGTGGGGCGAGGTCAACACGGCTGTGCATCGTGGTCTCGGCGTACTCGGCTGCATTACCAACGGCTCTATCCGCGACCTCGATGCCGTCGACTCCCGCTTCCAGCTTCTGGCCGGCCTCGTCGGCCCGAGCCATGCCAAGGTGCATGTCGAAGCCTTCAACGTGCCGGTCAATATCCACGGGATGACGGTCAATCACGGAGACCTCATCCACGCCGACCGCCATGGTGCCGTGGTCATCCCGCATGACCGCGTTGCCGAATTGCCAGCGGCCATCGATCTTTGTGTGCGCAAGGAGGAACCCGTTCTCAAGGCGGCACGCAGTCATGACTTCTCCATCGAGAAGCTGCGCGCGGCAATGGGAGAAGCGGAGGATATCCACTAACCCGCTCCATTCATCGACGATTCGTTTTCGGGCTGGCGGGCATGGCCCAGGTATCCGGGATGGTACAAGGAACTGGCGTTCGAGCCCGTTCCGTACGACCGACCGGTCTGGTCATGCTCGCCATGACCGGCAATGGCCATTTGCCGCTCGCCCTGCCAGCGGTGTTCCGCAAGAAGATCATCGCCGCGTTCGATGGCGGGTGGGTCATTTTGGCGGCGTGTGGTTGTCGGTTCAAATCGCGAGACGGCCCGGCCGGCAGCACAGCAACCGATGGCGAGCGGCACGACCCGTTACGGGCGGCCTGTTCTCCACCCGGCTGCTTGTGGCAGGGTGGTCATTATAACAGCAAGGCCCCGTTTGCTCGAAGGCAAACGGGGCCATATTGTCATTGCCGTAAGGCTTTCCGGTTTTTGAACCGAAAACTCACCGTATCATGACACGGTACATACTGCCGAAGGCAGTTGAAGAAATTTCCGATAGCCCTGTATGGTGTCATCAATCATGCTGCAGACGACACAACCCTCCAAGCACTGACATTTCATTACGCAGTATATACTGCATAATGAGAAGGTATAATCTGGAAGGATATCAGGACCGAAAAGAACAAGTGGGTGGCAGAGTCTCCATCATATTCTCCACACTGGAAGTTGACGGAATTGCTTACCTTATCAGATCACGCCTACTTGCGTGACCAACACTTGACCTCCTGTGATAGTCTATCGGTGTACTGGGAAATATGCACTTTTCCCGCATTTCGTGTCAATCACAAAAGTTCCGGCACTGTCCGTTTCGAACCACCTCCATCACAGCTGCAGGGCATCGGGAATACCGGCGGGTGTCGGCACGACGCGTACCCCCGCACGCTCCAGGGCCCTGCGCTTGCTGGCGAACGATCCCTTGCCACCGACGACGATCGCCCCGGCATGCCCCATCCTGCGGCCTTCGGGCGCGGCAGCGCCGGCGATGAAGGCGGCAACCGGCTTGGTCATGGTGCTCACATATTCAGCGGCAGCTTCCTCCATCGATCCACCAATCTCACCCACGATGGCGATCGCTTCGGTATGTTCATCGGCATCGAGAATGCGCACGGCATCCAGCGTCGTGGTGCCGGTCACCGGATCGCCGCCGATACCTATGAAATGCGAGATACCGAGTCCGGCCTGGCACAGGCGCAGGCAGACAAAGGTTCCCAGCGAGCCGGACCGGGAGATGACCCCCACGGTGCCTGAACGAAAGATGCGCGGATTGGAGGCCGGCATGAAGCCGACAAAGCTCTCGCCCGCGGTAACGATGCCAGCCGTGTTGGGACCGATCACCTGCGCCCCCGCCTCGCGTGCGGCAGCGAGCACCCACATGACGTCGTGCACCGGCACGTGCTCGGTCAGGATGACAAGCTTGCGGATACCGGCAGCAAGGGCATCAAGGGCTGCGGCCTTGACACCTTGCGGCGGAATGAACAGCACCGTCGCATCGATGGCGACATCGCCCGCGGCCTCGACTGCCGATCCCCAGACCGGAAGGCCGATGTGTCGGGTTCCGGCCTTCTTCGGATTGACGCCGCCGATGATGCCGGTGCCATACTCGCGCATGCGCCCTGTCCAGAAGGTGCCCTGCCTGCCGGTCATGCCCTGGACGAGAACCGTCTCGTTCCCGCCGACGATCATCGTGCAGCCTCGACCGCCGCGACGACCGCATCGTCCATCAACTCGAACGGTTCCATTCCCAGCCTATCCCGGATCATGGCAATGGCCTCCTCGTCGCCCGTGCCATGGATCGTGAAGAATACGGGCATGTCGTCGGGGACCTCGTCCCATGCGGCAAGCAGTCCCTCGGTCATCACATCGGTGCGGGCGAACGCACCGCAGAAATTGACCAGCAAGCTCTTCACCCTCGGGTTCGACAGCACCAGCGACAGGGCATCCTTGGCCCGCGTGTAGGCATCGCCGCCGATCTCGAGAAAATTGGCCGGCCGGCCACCATAGTGAGTGACCGCATCCATTGTCGTCATGGTCAGTCCTGCACCATTGGCGAGAATGCCCACGTCACCGTCCAGCTCGATGTACCGCAACCCCATGTCCCGTGCCCGGGCCTCCAGCGCCGTCAGCCGTTCCGGCTCGCTGATCTCGACCAGGTCCGGCTGCCGCCAGGCCGACGAGTCGTCAAAGGCGAGCTTGCAATCGAGGGCCACGAGTTCGCCGTCCACGGTACGCACCAGCGGGTTGATCTCCAGCAGCTCCGCATCGGCCTCGATGAACAGCAGATAGAGGATCTGAATGAGTTGCGAGACGCCACGTTCCAGCGGAACCTGCCCCATGCCATCACGGATGTCGACCGGCAGGCGCAGCAGCGTTTCCGGCCGTTCACGCACCAGGTCCTCGACCTCCATCCCGCCCTCGGCGCTGAAAAGCAGCATCGGCCCTTTCGTTTCCGGATCGTTGACGAGCGCGACATAGATCTCCTCGACGATCTCGACCTGCTGTTCCACGAGCAATTCGCGGACCACATGCCCGCCGATGACCATGTCGAAGACCTGCTCGGCTGCCGCCACGGCCTCCTCGATGTTGTCCGCCAGCCGGATGCCACCCGCCTTGCCGCGCCGTCCCGCGGGTACCTGAGCCTTGACGACGCAGGGTCCGAGCGCCTCGGCCGCGACAGCCACCTCGTCCAGATTCCGGCAGACATATCCTTGGGGAACATTGATTCCGGCGACCGCCAGCAATGACTTGCCCGCATGTTCGAGAAGATTCATCGGCCGAATTTCTCCCAGTAGGCTCCGAACAGCTCCTCTTCGGCAGGCCTGTCTTCCTTGATGGTTGTCACCAGATGGGTGATATTGACGAAGTGGTGCCAGGCGAGGTTCCCGCTGATCGAGTTCCCGGCCCAGGTACCGCACCCCATGCTCAGCGTGAACGGCAGGCCCGTATCGAAGCCGCCACCATTGGCGAAGGTGTGGGCCTGATTGACCAGCACCCGGACCACGTCGACTGTCCGCGCCAGCTCATGGGCGCGATCCATGTTGCGCGTGTGGATGCCGATGGAATGCCCCCGGCCCTGATGATCGAGAATGGCCCGGGCGATCCGCCCTGCATCGGAAAAATCGCGGGCGCGATAGAGCGTCAGGACCAGCGACAGCTTCTCGCCCGACAGCGGATGCCCCGGCCCGACGCCGCTGTCCTCCACCATCACGAACCGCGCGTCCGTTCGCGAAAGACCGAAGACCCGGGCAAGCACGGCATAGTCTCGTGCAATGACATCCCGCCCGAGCCTGCCGTTCACCCAGAGCCGATCAATGATACGCGCCCGTTCGTCACTGTCGGCGAGATAGCCTCCCGCTTTCTCCAGGGCGGATACCATCTCGTCATATACATCATCGACAATGACGAGACTGTTCTCCGAACTGCACGATGTGGCATTGTCGAAACATTTCGAACGGGCGATTTTTTCCGCCGCGTCGTCGAAATCCGCGCTTTCGTCAATAATCACCGGCACATTGCCGGCGCCGACGCCGATGGCGGGCGTGCCGGAGGCATAAGCGGCCCGCACGTTGTTCTGACTGCCGGTACATACCACGAGGTCGACCGCCCTCATCAGGGCCGCCGTCCGTTCACGATCGACCGGCTGGGGCACGATCTGCACCAGATCCGCAGGCGCCCCTGCCCGCTCCAGTTCACTGCGCATGTTGGCAACTGTCGCCGCCGTCGCCTCGAAGGCTGCCGGCGAAGGCGCGATGATCACCGCATTGCCGCCCTTCACCGCCATCATCGCCTTGTTCACGGGCGTGGCCGACGGGTTGGTCGAAGGGGTCACCGCCGCCACGACACCAACCGGCTTGGCATATTTTACCAGACCGCGAGTTTCGTCCCGCGCAACGGCGCCAGTCGACTTCACCCGCAACAGGTCACGCAACGTTCCGAACGTCTTGCGCTGGTTCTTGGCGACCTTGCTCTCGACCTCCCCCAGGCCCGTCGTCGCCACTGCCAGCTCGGCCATCGCCCGCGCGCGGCCCGGTTCATAAAGCGACCAGGCCAGCGCCGTGACAGCCTCGTCAATCGCCTGCTGGTCATCGTTGCGAAAGGCGCCCATGGCCTCGCGCGCCCTTCCGACCAACGTGGCGACAATCTCTTCGGCCGCCATCGGCACCTGCCCTCCCGCACCGTTTCCCAGCGTGTTGCCGGGCAGTCTAACAGCCCACCGGCAAAATGCCGATAGTGGGGTGCACACCGCCGCAATCATCGGCGCATCAAGGTCCATTGCCCACCGGACCTGGCCCGGGAAAAATTTTCGGCAGTCGTTTTCATCGGGGCGTTGTTAATAAAATTCTTACCGTTTCAGGTTATCTTCCCTGCACCACCGCAATGCTGGAACGGGGCCCTTGACGGACCGACTCGACAAGCTTCGCCAAATGATTACGCATCATGGTACGCCCGAAGCCGAACGCTGCGCGGCACTCAAGAGGCTCGAAGCGCTGCTAGGTCATCGCACCGACAAGTCGGAAGCTCCTCTGCAACCGGCGATGATCACGCGTTCGGTCCGTATCGGCCATCGCCGCCGGCCTACCGCCATTGATGAATTCGTCCGTCTTGAACTGTATACTCCCGAGCACACCTACGGAGATGTCATCCGGGACATCTACCTGGCCTGCCAGGCCAGCAACGCCATTCCTTTCGGCGTCGATTTCGGCTTTCACCAGTCCGATGAGGCCGTCATTGCAATTCGTTTCCGCGCGGGCATGATGGGCGATCCGATGGATTTCCAAAGCGAAATCCGTCACCACTGGCCGAAGGCACGGGTCACGCTTTCGACTCAGGAAAAGGTCGATGAGCGCATTCTCCTCCTTTATCTGGGCGTTCACCAATGCGATCAGAAGACGGTTTCGAGCAACGTCGGATGATCGCGTCGCCAGCCGAAACCCCGGCGATTGCGGACGGGCAGTCGTGACACGCAACGGCAGCTGCGCTTTGATGGAGGCGTCCGGTCGAAATGACCGCAGTGTGCAGGGGGGAACGGAACATGGAGCGCAAGGTCGCCGTCGTTACGGGCGGGGCAAGCGGCATTGGCGAGGCTTCGGCACGCAGACTGGCTAAGGATGGGTACACGATCGCCATTCTCGATTGCGATACCGAACGCGCTCGGGCGGTCGCGGCCGACCTGCCGGATGCCATGGCCATCCAGACCGATGTTGCCGACCTGTCCGCAGTGGAAAATGCTGCGGGCCGGATCACCGAACAGTTCGAGCGCGTCGACGTTCTGCTGACCTCCGCCGGGATCCTGCAGGGAATCGATACGTTCACCTCGATGGACGTCGAGGCTCATGACCGCCTTTGGCGGGTCAATTACCATGGCACCGTCCATGCCTGCCGCGTTTTCGGACAGATCATGAAACGGCGCCGAAGCGGCGCGATTGTCACCGTCGGTTCGATCAACAGCTTTGCCGCCCTTCCCCTGCCCGCCTATTGCGTGAGCAAGACTGCCATATTGCGGCTCACCGAGATTCTTGCCGTCGAACTCGGTCCTTATGACATCCGCGTCAACGGTGTCGCACCGACTTATGTCATCACGCCTGCGATGCAGAGCCGTATTGACGCCGGCGAACGCGATCCCGGGCGGATCCGCGAGAGCGGCGCCCTCAACATGCTTGTCTATCCCAAACACATAGCCGATGTCGTTGCCTTCCTGGCCAGCGATGCCGCACGGGCGGTCACCGGTGTCATGATGCCGGTGGATGCGGGCTGGACCGCCGCCACGCCCTATCGCAGCTTTGTCGGCGGCATACCGGACCTCTGATCGATCATGCCCACGACAGCCCACGTCTTCATTGCCACCAGTCTTGACGGCTATGTCGCCCGCGCCGACGGTAATGTCGACTGGTTGACAGAATTCGACCGCCCCGACGAGGACTATGGTTACGCCGCCTTCATGGACAGCATCGACGGGCTGATCATGGGCCGCGGCACCTTCGATGTGGTTCGCCGGTTTGAAACCTGGCCTCACGAGAAACCGGTCCTCGTGGCCAGCCGCTCGATCGAGGCGGCAACTCTCCCGGCGGATCTCGCTGACCGGGTACAGGTCAGCGCCGCACGGCCGGAAGACCTTCTCGACAGGGCAGCCGAGACCGATTGGAAACGGGTCCAGGTCGATGGCGCCAGACTCGTGCAGTCCTTCTTGCGTGCCGGCCTGATCAGCGAGATGACAATCGCGCGCGTACCCGTTCTGCTGGGATCCGGACGACTGTTGTTCGGTTCGCTGGTCGAAGACATTGTCTTGTCGCATGTCGATACACGGCAATATCCCAGCGGTCTTGTAAGCTCACATTACAGGATTTCCCGACACCAGCATGATCAGGCTTCGGCCTGAACAAGTCTGGGAGCATTCACCTGCGGCAATCAGCTGGTGGACCGTCATGGGAATCCGGGCAAGCCTGACTGGCAAGAGAATCAACACTGGGCGGGAAAGATGCCATCAACCGATATCCTTCTTTCATTTTTGATAGCAACCGGCATCTTTGCCTACATGCCGGGGCCGGCACTTCTTTATGTCGCGGCGCAGACAATGGCGCGTGGCCGAATCGCGGGTTGGCGAGCCGTGCTTGGCGTGCATCTTGGTGGCTATGTGCATGTCATGGCCGCTGTTCTCGGGCTTGCCATGCTCTTCGAGGCCGTTCCGGTTCTTTATGCAATATTCAAGTTCGGTGGAGCCGCCTATCTGGTCTGGCTCGGCATCGGCATGTTTCGGACCCGGCAGGCAACCGGCGAAGTTGATCTTCGCCTTCATGAAACAAATCCCGGGCGGGCGTTCTGGGAAAGCGTCACTGTTGAGATACTCAACCCCAAGACAGCGATCTTCTATGTCGCATTTTTGCCGCAATTTACCGATCCGGCAGCAAGTTTTCCGATCTGGTTGCAATTGTTCGTGCTCGGAACGATTGTCAACGTGATGTTTTCCAGTGCCGACGTCCTTGGCGTATGGCTTGCTGACAGAGTGACGACCGTGCTGCGCGGCTCGGAGACAGCCGGCCGTGTCGCCCGACGGATTGGCGGGAGCATCCTCGTCGCCCTCGGTCTGAACGTCGCCTTCAGCCGGAAGTAAATATCCCCCGGCAGAGCCGGGGGCTTTGGTTGAGAGCCGCTCAAAGCGGCGGTTTGCGGCGCTGCGCGGCCGCAATCCGTTCGCCGCCTGAAGGCGGCATGTTCAGGGTAACAGCGCGAGTTGATCGAGCCGGCGATCTTCCTTCTCCTGATTGCGAATGTAGTCGCGGATGACCGTTTCGTCTCGCCCGACCGTGCTGACAAAATATCCTCTTGCCCAGAAATGTTGGCCAACGAAATTGCGTCGGCGTTCGCCATAAACACGGGCTAAGTGAATGGCGCTCTTCCCTTTGATGAAGCCGACGACATTGGAGACAGCATATTTGGGGGGAATGGCGAGCATCATGTGGACGTGATCCGGTAGCAGATGACCTTCTATGACCTTGCTCTCCTTTTGTTTGGCTAGCTGTCGAAAAACCGCGCCGAGATGTGGGCGCAGGCCTGTATACAGCGTCTTGCGTCGGCATTTCGGGATAAAGACGACATGATATTTGCAGTCCCAAACGCTGTGACTTAGGCTCTGATACGTGTCCATCGCTGACGTTCCTTCCGTATGCGTGGTGGCAAACGAAAGAAACCCGGCGATGGACTGCCGGAAACGTCAAACTCGGGCTGCCGCCCCGGCATAGCCGGGGGATCTCCTATTTTAGTTTAGGGCCTTTCCCGTTCAGGCAGAATACTCGAACAACAGAAAAATGCCGGACAGCCGCTCATCCCTTGGTTGCCCCCATCGTCAGCCCACGGACGATATAGCGCTGGGCGAGCAGGGCGAGGATCACCGGTGGCACGATGGCCGCCATCTGCCTTACCGCCATGAACCAGAACTGCACGCCGCGGGTGGTGTTCGAGGCGCCCAGATGGACCGGGACGGTGATCGCATCGCGTGAGCCGATGGCGATGGCAAAAAGGAACTCGTTCCAGACACGCCCGTAGATGATGAGCCCCGCGGCGGCGGCGGCCGGTGCCGCCAGCGGGAGGGCAATACGCCAGAATGCTCCGACATAACCGGCCCCGTCCACCAGTGCGGCCTCCTCCAGTTCACGAGGCATGTCGAGGAAAGCCTGCCGAAGGATGATGATGACGAACGGCAGAATGAACGTGGTGTTGACCAGGATCAGTGCGGAATAGGTGTCGAGCAGACCGACGAAGCGCATCATCAGGTAGAATGGAATGACGGTGGCGACCGGCGGCAATACCCGCTGCATGAAGAAGAAGATGGTGAGGTCGCGATTGGACGGCCAGGCGAAGTGAAATCGCGCGAGGGCATAAGAGGCGGGTATGCCGATGAACAAGGCCAGAAAGGTGGCGAAAGTCGAGATGAAGGTGGAATTGACGAGTGCTGCCTGAGTTTCCCGATTGGACAACTGATCCCGCCAATTGTCGAGCGTTGGCTCGAAATTCAACCAGGGAATACCCAATCCCGCCGTGGTGAAGGTATCCATCGGATTGCGCAGGCTGGTTGACAATCCCCAGTAAAGGGGAAAGAAAAAAATGAGCGCGACCATGACGGCGGCAAGCGACGACAGTGCCCAACCGATACTGGTCTCGCCCGGGCGCCGACGCCGGGCTTCCATGAACGGCATGTTATCCTCCCCGTGAAAGGCACCTTTCTTTGTTTGGTGCCCTTCTCCAGTTCAACAAGTGTTGCCCGCCGATGCAAGGACCATGAGACGACGATGGCGTTACCGGTCGCCTTGCGGCACCGCGCACGCTTGACCCTCACCATCCCGCTCACTAGCTTGCCGCAGCGCAACATGAACCCAACGGGCCGGAACTCCGCCTTGTCAGCACCCAGCTTCCAGGATCTCATCCTCACCTTGCACCGCTATTGGGCGGAACAGGGTTGCGTCATCCTCCAACCCTACGACATGGAGGTCGGAGCGGGGACGTTCCATCCGGCGACGACTCTGCGCGCACTGGGTAGCGAGCCCTGGAACGCGGCCTACGTGCAACCGTCGCGACGCCCGACCGACGGACGTTATGGCGAGAATCCGAACCGGCTCCAGCACTACTACCAGTATCAGGTCATCATGAAGCCCTCGCCGCCGGACTTCCAGGAACGCTACCTGAACAGCCTTTACGCCCTGGGTATCGACCCCCGCCTGCATGACCTCCGTTTTGTGGAGGATGACTGGGAAAGCCCGACACTCGGCGCCTGGGGACTTGGCTGGGAAGTCTGGTGCGACGGCATGGAAGTGAGCCAGTTCACCTATTTCCAGCAGGTGGGCGGCTTCGATTGCAGGCCGGTCTCGGGCGAACTCACCTACGGGCTCGAACGGCTTGCCATGTATATTCAAGGCGTCGAGAACGTCTACGACCTCGACTTCAACGGTGCCGGCGTGCGCTACGGCGATGTCTTCCTCCAGGCCGAGCGCGAATATTCGGCCTACAATTTCGAGGTCGCGGACACGGCCATGCTGTTTCGCCACTTCGCCGATGCCGAGAAGGAATGCGCCAGCATTCTCGAACGCGGCCTCGCCCTGCCCGCCTACGACCAGTGCCTCAAGGCAAGCCACACCTTCAACCTGCTGGATGCCCGCGGCGTCATCAGCGTGGCCGAGCGCCAGGCCTATATCGGCCGTGTGCGCGCGCTGGCCAAGGCCTGTGCGCAATCATGGCTGGCCAGCCGGGAGCCGACCCATGGCTGAGTTCTTGTTGGAAATCCTGTCAGAAGAGATTCCGGCGCGGATGCAGGATCGTGCCCGGGCCGATCTTGCGACGATGGTCAGCACCGTGCTCGATGAAGCCGGCCTCGATCATGGCGATGTCTCGACCTTTGCCACTCCCCGCCGTCTTTGTCTCGTCATGGAGAATGTCGCCATTGAGCAGGCCGACCGTGAGATCGAGCGCCGGGGGCCGCGGAGCGATGCCCCGGAAAAGGCCCGTGACGGCTTCCTGCGCAGCCTCGGTGACGTCGACTACGTACTGGGCGAGGTCGAGGACAAGAAAGGGCGCTTCATCCTCGCCCGCTACACTGAAAAGGGCCGCACGACCCGACATCTGCTCGAAGAAGCGCTGCCCGGTGTTCTTGCCGGATTCCCCTGGCCGAAATCCATGCGTCATGGCGACGACGAGGCACGCTGGGTGCGGCCGTTGCACGGCATTCTGGCACGCGTGGGTAACGACGTGCTGGACATGACCTTTTCGGGTGTCCAGAGTGGATCGGCGACTCGCGGGCACAGGTTCATGGCTCCCACCCCTTTCGAGGTGAGCGGTTTTGCCGACTATGCTGCCAAGCTGGAACAGGCCCGGGTGGTCCTCGATGGAGCGCGGCGGCGTGAGACCATCGCCCGGCTCGCCGCCGATCTCGCCCGTGGAAGGAATCTTCGCCTGCGCGAGGATGAGGCCCTGCTCGATGAGTTGAAGGGGATCGTGGAATGGCCGGTGCCGCTGCTGGGGCGAATTGACGACGGTTTCATGGAATTGCCGGAGGAAGTTCTCGTCACCTCCATGCGTGAGCATCAGCGCTACCTGGCCCTGGAAGACGATGCCGGAAAACTTGCACCATTCTTCATTACAGTGGCGAACATCGAGGCTCCGGACGGCGGCAAGGCGATCATCGAGGGCAACGAGCGGGTACTGAGGGCCCGTCTCTGGGATGCGAAGTTCTTCTGGGACCTCGACCGCAAGAGCTCGCTGGAAAGCCGCCTGGACGCCCTTGTACCCATGGTCTTCCATGCCGAACTCGGCAGCCTTTGCGATAAGGTCAACAGAGTGGAAAGGCTGGCCGGATGGCTGGCAGCGGCCTGCGGCGCCGACGAGACCTGTGCCCGGCAGGCTGGCCTTCTCGCCAAATCCGATCTCGTATCCGGCATGGTCGGGGAATTTCCCGAATTGCAGGGCATCATGGGCGGCTATTACGCCCGGCACGAGGGTCTCGACGAGCGCGTCGCCACCGCCATCGCCCAGCATTATCGCCCGCAGGGTCCGGCTGACAGCCTACCGGAAAGTGCCGAGGGCGTGGCTGTTGCACTGGCCGATAAATTCGACACCCTTGTAGGGTTCTTCGCCGCCGGCATTCGCCCCACGGGTTCGAAGGATCCGTTCGCGCTGCGCCGCGCTGCCCTCTCGATCATCCGCCTGCTCCTGGAAAAGGACATCCGCCTGGACCTGCGCGACGTGGTCGAGATGGCTCTTGCTGGCTATGGCGAACGATTTGCCGCCCTCGACGGGAAGGCCCTCGGTCGGGAGATCATCGAATTCCTCCATGACCGGCTGGCCGTGCAGCAGCGCGGCAGCGGCACACGTCACGATGTGGTCCGCGCCGTCTCGTCACGCGAGGGCAGCGAGGATCTGGTGGATCTCGCGGCCCGTGCCTCGGCCGTACAGCAATTGCTCGACAGCGAAGCCGGCAGCGACCTGCTCGCCGCCTATCGCCGGGCCAACAACATCCTGCAGATCGAGGCTGGCAAGGACGGTGTGACCGTCGACCATTTCAATGCCGACATCGACGAAGATGCACTGCATGAAGAAACGGAGCGCGAGCTGTACGAGGCCTTGCGATCGGCAAGCGCCGAAATGCGAGACCTTCTCGACGGCGAGAAATATGCGGCAGCGATGATGACTGCGGCCGGACTGCGCAGCCCGATCGACCGGTTCTTCGAGAAGATCATGGTCAATTCAGAGAACCCGCAGCTGCGAAGCAACCGGTTGCGGCTCCTCGCGGGCTTCGTCCTCCAGTTCGACGACATCGCCGATTTTTCAGTCATCGAGACTTAACAGCGTCTTAACCAGTACAGGCTAGGCTCCGGAAGGGCTTGGCGCAATTACGGGATCCTGGTCATGAGCAAATGGGTTTACGGCTTCGGGGGCGGCAAGGCCGAAGGGCGTTCGGACATGAAGGCGCTGCTCGGCGGCAAGGGTGCCAATCTCGCCGAGATGTCGAGCCTTGGCCTGCCGGTACCGCCGGGTTTCACCATCTCGACCGATGTATGTTCCCATTATTACGCTCATGAGCGGTCCTACCCGGAAAGCCTCGCGTCCGAGGTCGAGGAGGCCGTGGCTGCCATCGAGGCCATTGCCGGCAAGTCGTTCGGCGATGCGGCCGATCCACTGCTGGTATCGGTGCGCTCCGGCGCGCCGGTGTCGATGCCGGGCATGATGGACACCGTTCTCAATCTGGGGCTCAATGACGAGACGGTGAAGGGTCTGGCCGAGAGGAGCGGCGACGAGCGTTTCGCCTTCGACAGCTACCGCCGCTTCATCCAGATGTATGGCGACGTGGTCCTGGGCGTCGACCACTACATGTTCGAGGAGGCACTTGAGGACCTCAAGCGCGAACGGAACTGTCGCTTCGATACCGATCTCGACGCGAATGCGCTCAAGGCACTCGTCAAGACATACAAGGATATCGTCAAAAAGGATACCGGCGCCGCCTTCCCCGCCGATCCGCGCGAGCAGCTCTGGGGTGCCATAGGTGCCGTTTTCGGCTCGTGGATGGTCCCGCGGGCGATCACATATCGGCGGCTGCACAATATCGGTGCGGAGATGGGTACCGCGGTCAACGTGCAGGCCATGGTCTTCGGCAACATGGGTGACGACTGCGCGACCGGCGTCGCCTTCACCCGCAACCCGTCGACAGGCGAAAAGGTCTATTACGGCGAATTCCTGGTCAATGCCCAGGGCGAGGACGTCGTGGCAGGCATCCGCACGCCGCAGGCCCTCAGCGAGTCCATGGCGGTCGCGGGCGGGTCACCCGGCACCTCGATGGAGACCCTGCTTCCGCGATCCTTCAGCGAGCTGGTGTCGGTGTTCGAGCGGCTGGAGAGCCACTATCGGGACATGCAGGACATCGAGTTCACCATCGAGAGCGGGACACTCTATGTCCTTCAGACCCGGACGGGCAAGCGCACGGCGGCGGCCGCCCTCAAGATCGCCGTCGACATGGCGGCCGAAAAGGTCATCACCCGCGACGAGGCGATACGGCGCGTCGATCCCGCCTCGCTCGACCAGCTGCTCCACCCGACGCTCGACCCCAGGGCCGAAATCCAGATATTCGCCCGCGGACTGCCGGCTTCGCCCGGAGCCGTTTCCGGCAAGGTGGTATTCACCGCCGACGAGGCCGAAGCCTCGGCCGGTGCAGGTGAGAAGGTCATCCTCGTCCGTATCGAGACGTCACCTGACGATATTCACGGCATGCATGCCGCCCGGGGAATCCTCACCTCGCGCGGTGGCATGACCAGCCATGCGGCGGTGGTCGCCCGCGGCATGGGCAAGGCCTGCGTCTGTGGCGCGGGCGAGATCCTCATCGACTATGCCGAACGCACGCTGACGGCGGCCGGCAAGGTGGTCAAGGACGGCGAAAGCATCACCATCGACGGCTCGTCCGGTCTGGTGATGCTGGGAGAGGTTCCCACGGTCGATCCCCAGCTTTCGGGCGACTTTGCGACGTTGATGGGCTGGGCCGACGAAGTCCGTCGACTGGGCGTCCGCACCAATGCCGAAACGCCACTGGATGCCCGTGCCGCCCTGCGCTTTGGCGCCGAAGGTATCGGACTGTGCCGCACCGAGCACATGTTCTTCCAGGAAGACCGCATCGTTGCCATGCGCGAGATGATCCTTGCCTCGAATGTCGAAGGCCGCAAGAAGGCGCTGGCCCGTATCCTGCCGATGCAACGCGCCGATTTCGTCGAGCTGTTCGAGATCATGAAGGGCAAGCCGATCACCATCCGCCTGCTCGATCCGCCGTTGCACGAATTCCTGCCGCATGGCGAGGACGAGGACGAGGCGGTGGCCGCCGCCGTGGGTGTCGACGTCAAGACCGTGCGCCGCCGGGTTCTGGAGCTGCGCGAAACCAATCCGATGCTGGGCCTGCGCGGTTGCCGGCTGGCGATCCTCTACCCCGAAATCACCGAGATGCAGGCCAGGGCCATCTTCGAGGCCGCTGTCGAGGTGAAGAAGAAGAGCGGCGACACGGTCATCCCCGAAGTGATGATTCCGCTCATTGCCACCAAGCGCGAGTTCGAGATTCTCAAGGCCCGTATCGATGCAGTCGCCGAGGATGTCCGCAAGGAAACCGGTCAATCCATTGAATATCTCACGGGTACGATGATCGAGCTGCCGCGGGCCGCCCTGCGCGCCGGCGAAATCGCGGAGGCTGCCGACTTCTTCAGCTTCGGCACGAACGACCTCACCCAGATGGCGCTGGGCCTCAGCCGGGACGATGCGGGCTCGTTCCTCGAACAATATGTCCGTGCGGAGATCTACAAGGGCGATCCGTTCCAGACCATCGATCGAGAGGGTGTCGGTGAGCTGGTGCTCATCGGCGTGGAGCGCGGACGCGCGGTACGCGGCGATCTCAAGCTCGGCATCTGCGGTGAGCATGGTGGCGATCCGGCCTCGGTGATGTTCTGCCACGAGGCCGGCCTCGACTACGTCTCCTGCTCCCCCTACCGCGTTCCCATTGCCCGTCTCGCTGCGGCCCAGGCCGCCCTGCGCGGCTGACCATGCCGGGATGATCGTCTGAAATCCGGGATGAGCGCCGTACTTTCCTCGATGGGCAAGGTCGAGCTCGCGCGATTGCTCGCCCGGCTCGACCGGCCGGTTCTGGGCGACGGTGAAATCGCACGGCTCGACGAGGCGTGGCGAACGCCGCGTGGGCATGCGGTCGGCCTTACCGGTCCGCCCGGCGTCGGGAAATCGACGCTCGTCTCGGCCCTCGTCGACAGCTGGCGCCGATCCGGCACGACGGTTGCGGTCATCGCGGTCGATCCCTCCTCGCGTCGCAGTGGTGGCGCACTGCTCGGCGACCGTACCCGGCTGGACCTCGACCCGGAGGATCGGGGGATCTTCGTTCGCTCCATGGCGGCACGGCAGCGGCTGGGCGGGCTCGCGACACCGGTCTTTCCGACCATGGTGATCCTGCGTGCCGTGTTCGACATCGTGTTGATCGAGACGGTGGGTGTGGGGCAGTCCGAGACCGAGATCGGGGATGTCGCCGATACCGTGCTGCTGGCCATTCAACCCGCGTCGGGGGATGGCCTGCAGATGATCAAGGCAGGCATTGTCGAAATTCCCCATATCGCGATTGTCACCAAAGCTGATCTGGGCCGGCTCGCCGACGATGCGCTCAAGACCCTGCTGCCTATCCTGCGTGGACGCCGCAAACTCGAAGGCTGGAAACCGGAGGCGCTCAAGGTGTCGGCCACCACGGGGCTCGGCATCGACGAACTGCGGTTGCTGATTGCCCGTCATGCGTCCCACAGGATCGAAACGGGAGACCTCGTCCGGCACCGCCATGTCCAGGCCTGTTGCTGGCTTGAAAGCCATGTTCGCGACGAATTCGGCCGGCGCGGCCTTGAAACCCGCCATAACGAACTGGAGCGTCTTCGGCGGGAGACCAACCGATGCCCGTTGGGCGAACTTCCTCGGTTGTTGAGTGAATGCTCAGCTCAGCCCGATACGGCCCAGACCAGGTAATTTCAGCGCCGGGCGGGTGAAATCGACACCGAAGGTGAGGCCCAACAGATTGATTTCCAAACCTTCGTCAGCTGCGATGGTCATGCCGATGAGCCCCATCATCGAAAACTGGAAGCCGGTGCCCGATGGCGCACGGGCATACCATCGCCCCTGTCCGATATAGTCCTTGCCCACCGCAAGCGGTGGCAGTTCGATGCCGATACCACCCGCCCGACGAAGGACGAACGCCGTGAAGCTGTTGGAATTGGGGCCGGGCCAGATCGTATAGCGGTGATCGTAGGGATAGGCATCGACGGCCTCGATCAGTCGCGGAATGGCCGCTGCGGCCCGTTCCCCGCGTATCTCGCCCAGCAGCACCGGAGCATTGCCGGCCCAGTAGGCATCCACGGGATAGCGGTTCCGGCGCACGGCGCGCGCGCCACCCGACACGCCGAAGCCCACCACTTCGTAACGTTCGAAAATTGGTGCATTTTCCCGTTTGATAGCGATCCACGTGTGCATTCCGAAAATGCCCCGCCAACCCCATGCACGCGCGCCATAGACCTGAATGATGGCCTCCCGCTCGGCGGTCGGGTCCGGTGCGCTTCCCGCACTGTCCCAGCGGGCCGAGCTCCAGTGCGGCCGTTCGCCGGAAAAGTACCTGACCGTCGCAATGCCCGTGCCCAGAACACCCGCGAGCAGCAGCAGCCCGAAGCCGCGCAAGAAAACCGTCAGCACACCTTTCTCCATCCGCCGCATGAAATTCGGCACCCCGACCGGCGCGGAGGTATCCGCCCTTCCCGCAGGCCCGCCTTGTCAATTCGCCGCCATGGTTGCACAAGTCGGGTAACGGAAACATCACATCTCCGAAAGAGACCCATGGCGCTCCTGTGGTACAGCAATGATGACGATCCGGCGAGCTGGGAAGCCGCCCTGAAACGGCTGGAGCCCGATCTGGATTTCCGCATTCATCCGGACCTGGGCGACGTCGGGGACATCGAGGCTGCGCTGGTCTGGCTCCCGCCACCAGGCTTGCTGGCCAGCCTGCCCAACCTGAAAGCCATCCTCTCGCTGGCGGCGGGCGTCGATGCGATGCTGCAGGACCCGAGCCTGCCCGACCTGCCGCTTTGCCGGATGATCGACCGTTCGCTGACCGACGGCATGACCGAATTCGTGCTCGCCCATGTGCTGCGCTATCATCGCGACCTGCACATCTATGCGGCCCAGCAGCGCCGCTGCGAGTGGAACCTCCATTTGCCGAAGCCTTCCTTCGAGCGCACGGTGGGAATCATGGGCCTGGGCGAACTGGGGACCGCCACGGCATCGAGACTGGCGGCCAACGGCTTTGCCGTACGCGGGTGGAGCCGCAGCCGCAAGGTCATCGACAACGTGGAGTGCTTCGCGGGAACTTCCGCACTTGGTGATTTTCTCTCCGGCTGCGAAATGCTCGTCTGCCTGCTGCCGTTGACCTCCGAAACGGAGAACTTTCTCGACGCGTCACTGTTCGCCAGACTTCCGAGAGGGGCGATCCTCATCCATGTCGGGCGCGGTCGCCAGCTGGTGGAGCGGGATCTGATCAATGCGCTGGATCGCGGCCACCTTGCCGCCGCGGCGCTCGATGTCACCCCGGTGGAGCCGCTTCCGGCTCAATCGCCACTGTGGCGGCATCCGGCCATAGACCTGACCCCGCATGCCGCCAGCTACTGCCACCCTTCCACTGCTGCGGAGAATGTCATCGACAATCTGCGACGTCTGCGCCGTGGTGATGAACTGCGTGGTGTGGTCGACCGCAGCAGGGGATATTAGCCATCATGACCACCGCCACAGTCATCACCATCGCCCAGCAGAAGGGTGGCGCCGGCAAGACCACCGTTGCGGCCCAGCTCGCGACCGGTTTCGCCGAACGGGGCCGCAACGTCGCACTGGTCGACATCGATCCCCAGGGCAGCCTTACCGAATGGATGAAGGTGCGCGAGCATCAGGCTCGCGACGCGCGGGAGATCCGGTTCTCCATGGTGGGCGGATGGCGTCTCGATGCCGAGCTCGACAGGATGCGCCGCGATCACGAGTTCATCATCGTCGACAGCCCGCCCCATGCCGAAAGCGATGCAAAGAACGCGATCAAGGCGGCACGCCTCGTCATCATTCCCGTGCAGCCGAGCCCGCTCGACATATGGGCTTCGAAGGTCACCGTGGAGACGGCCGTACGCGAGGGAATCCGCCCGGCGTTGCTGATGAACCGCGTGCCGCCCCGGGGCAGGAGCCTCGATCAGGCCCTTGCGACAATCGAGCGTGACGGCTATCCGGCACTGACCACGCGTTTCGGCAATCGGCAGGCCTTTGTTACCAGTCTCGCGAAAGGACTGGGAGTTGTGGAGAGCGATCCGAAAAGCCCGGCGACAGACGAATGCAGGGCACTCGTCGCCGAGACCCTTGCCCTGATCAACTAGAAGCCCGCGCGATGACGTCGGGGCTCAGCTGAGGAGACGTCCCATGTCCGCACCTCCGGAAGGTCAGGGTGAGCCCATCACCGACCGTCGGCAGCTTGTCGAGTATTTCGAGCAGGGCTGCAAACCCAAGGCGGACTGGCGTATCGGCACCGAGCACGAGAAATTCGGTTTCCACAAGGATACGCTGCGGCCGCTCGCCTATGATGAACCCGGCGGCATCCGCGACCTGCTCACCGGCATGGCCGAACGGTTCGACTGGCAACCGGTGGAAGAAGCCGGCAAGGTGATCGCCCTCAAGGGCGAAGGCGGTTCGATCACGCTTGAGCCGGGTGGCCAGTTCGAGCTCTCCGGTGCTCCGCTCCAGCACATTCACCACACCTGCAGCGAGGTTCACAATCACCTCTCGCAGGTACGCGAAATCGCCGATCCGCTCAATGTCGGCATGCTCGGCATGGGCTTCCAGCCCAAATGGCCGCGGGACGAGATCCCCTGGATGCCCAAGGGCCGCTACCGCATCATGGGCGCCTACATGCCCAAGGTGGGCAAACTCGGCCTCGACATGATGCTGCGTACCTGCACCATCCAGGTCAATCTCGATTTCTCGTCGGAAGCCGACATGGTGAAGAAGCTCCGGGTGGGGCTCGCCCTCCAGCCCGTGGCCACCGCGCTTTTCGCCAATTCACCGTTCTCCGATGGCAAACCCAACGGCTTCCTGAGCTACCGCAGCCAGATATGGACCGACACCGATCCCGACCGTTGCGGCATCCTGCCGTTCGTGTTCGAGGATGGCATGGGTTTCGAGCGCTATGCCGAGCACGTCCTCGACGTACCGATGTATTTCGTCTACCGCGATGGTCAATACATCGACGCCAGTGGACAATCCTTCCGCGACTTTCTCGACGGCCGATTGCCGGCGCTGCCCGGTGAAAAGCCAACCATCAGCGACTGGGCCGATCACATCACCACCCTGTTCCCCGAGGCCCGGCTCAAGCGCTACATCGAGATGCGTGGTGCCGACGGCGGTCCGTGGCGCAATCTGTGCGCCTTGCCGGCCCTCTGGGTCGGACTGCTCTACGACCAGGGCTCGCTCGACGCGGCATGGGATCTGGCGAAGGACTGGACCATCGAGGAGCACGAGATACTCCGTCGCGAGGTACCGAAGACCGCCCTGCACACGAAGTTCCGCAATGGCACCCTCCAGGACATCGCCCTGCGCATGATGGAGATCGCGGATGCCGGACTGGCCGCCCGCGGCGTGCTGGACTGGGACGGCAGCACCGATGAACGCAAGTACATTCGCGGCCTGTGGGACATCGCCCGGTCGGGTACCACCCGCGCCGAGGAACTGCTGCAACGGGTGGAGACCGAATGGGGCGGTCATGTCGACCCCGTGTTCGAGGCCTACGCCTACTGATGCCTGCTGAGCGAGCCGTCATCGGCTCGCGCACCGCTGCACGGCAAGCCAATATCCGTCCCGGGGAGGGGAATGATGGACGATGATCGAACGGGGATGCGGCGCGGTCTGACGCGCTATGGCGACGAGGCGTTCTCGCTCTACCTGCGCAAGGCCTTCATCAAGGCCATGGGCTATTCGGACGACGCCCTGTCGCGGCCGGTGGTCGGCATCGCCAATACGGCGTCGGCCTACAACGCCTGTCACGCCAACGTGCCGCAGATGATCGAGGCGGTCCGGCGCGGGGTGATGCTCGCCGGCGGAATGCCCATGGAATTCCCGACCCTCTCGCTGCATGAGGCCTTTGCATTTCCCACCAGCATGTATCTGCGCAACCTGATGGCGATGGATACCGAGGAGATGCTGATGGCCCTGCCGATGGATGCCTGCGTTCTCGTCGGCGGCTGTGACAAGACCGTTCCGGCCCAGCTCATGGCCGCTGCCAGTGCCGACATTCCCGCCATCCAGCTCGTCACCGGGCCGATGCTGTCCGGAACCCACAAGGACTCCCGACTCGGCGCCTGCACCGACTGCCGGCGCTTCTGGGCCGATTATCGCGGTGGACGCATCGACGAGGCCGAGATCAACGAGATCGAGGGGCGACTGGTTCCGACAGCCGGAACCTGCGGTGTCATGGGCACCGCGTCGACCATGGCCCTCATGACCGAGGCGTTGGGCATGATGCTTCCCGGCGGGGCCACCATCCCGGCCGTGACCGCCGACCGGCTCCGCCATGCCGAAGCTGCCGGCACGCAGGCGATGGAACTGGTGAAACGGAAACTGAGGCCGTCCGACATCATCACACCCCAATCCCTGGAAAACGCGCTGCGCATGTTGCTGGCGGTGGGCGGCTCGACCAACGGCATCGTCCATCTGGCCGCCATTGCCGGACGACTCGGCATCCGCATCGACATGCGCGCATTCGACCGGATCGGAGCCGAAACGCCCGTGCTGGTCGACCTCAAGCCCAGCGGTCAGCACTACATGGACGATCTGCACCGTGCCGGCGGCAGCGGGACGATCCTGCGGGAGCTCGCGCCGCTCCTGCACCGCGACTGCATGACCGTGACCGGGCGCACGCTGGGCGAGGAAATCGACGCCCTGCCCGCCCCCTTCCCCCAGCATGTCGTCCGTACACGCAGCGCGCCCATCCATTCCGGCGGCAGCATCGCCTTCCTCGAAGGCAATCTTGCCGGTGACGGAGCGATCATCAAGCAATCGGCATGCAGCCGGGAACTGCTGACCCACAGCGGTCGTGCCGTGGTATTCGACGGACTCGAGGATCTGGCCGCACGCATCGACGCCGACGACCTTGACGTTCAGGCTGGCGATGTCCTCGTCCTGCGCAATGCCGGACCGAAGGGGGCTCCCGGAATGCCCGAAGCGGGGTACATCCCCATTCCGAAAAAGCTGGCGATGCAAGGTATCAAGGACATGGTACGCATCTCCGATTGCCGCATGAGCGGGACGGCCTTCGGCACCATCGTCCTTCATGCCACACCGGAGGCCGCCGTCGGCGGGCCGCTGGCGCTGGTCGAAACCGGCGACACGATCACGCTCGACGTCCCCAACCGCCGGCTGACGCTGGACATCGGCGACGAGGCGTTCGAACACCGCCGCGCCGCATGGCGGCCGCCGGCGGCCGATCCCGCACTGCGCGGGTACCGCAGGCTGCATCTGGAGCATGTCCTGCAGGCCGATGAGGGAGCCGATCTCGACTTTCTCACCCGACGGCCATTCACCAGCTCGGTTCCGTAGAATATCGACGCAAGGACGTCGATGCCGGCGGGCGCAAGGTTTCCAGTTCATTCTTGTACAATGGCGCATTGTCCATGTTCGAGCGCGAAGGATTCGCTCGAACTCAGGTGCCGCAGAAGGTTCGGTAGGGGCCGAAACCGGCGGGCGCAGGCTGGGCGAATTCCTCGAACCCCGGCCGCTCCTCGAAAGGTTTGCCGATCGCTTCGAGCAGCCGGTCGAATGGTGCGAGATCGCCGCATCGGGCGGCGGACAATGCCTCCTCGACCTTGTGATTGCGGGCGATATACAGTGGATTGACGCGATTCATGGCAGCCACGCGCTCCATGGATGACACGTTTCCCTCAACCGCGATACGCTCGTTCCAGCGATCATGCCATCCGTCGAACAATGCCGGATCGGCGAAAAGTGCCCGAGCGGGTTCGACATCGCCCTGCACGGCACCGGCAAGACGGCGAAACAGCAGGGTGAAATCGACACGCTGGGCGTCCATCGCCTTGATGAGATCATGAGCCAGCGACAGGTCTTCCTCCCGCGCGGTCGTCAGGCCGAGCTTCGCCCGCATGCCGGAAAGCCATGCCTCCACGTAGAGCTGGGGGAAACGGTTGATCGTGTCGGTCAGCTTCGACACCGCCTTGTCGGCATCGTCCGGGTCGATGAGCGGCACCAGGGTTTCTGCGAAACGGGCGAGGTTCCACTGGGCGATACCCGGCTGGTTGCCATAGGCGTAGCGTCCGCCCTCGTCAATGGAGCTGAACACGGCTGCCTGATCGAAGGCGTCGATGAAGGCGCAGGGGCCGTAGTCGATGGTTTCGCCGGATATTGTCATGTTGTCGGTGTTCATCACGCCATGAACGAACCCCACAAGCATCCATTGCGCGACGAGGAATGCCTGCCTTTGCATGACCTCCGCAAACAGCAGCAGATAACGGTCGTCGGATGGCTCCAGTTCGGGATAATGTCGTTCGATGGCATAGTTGGCCAGCTGGCGCACCTGACCGTGTGCGCCTCGTGCTGCAAAGTACTGGAATGTCCCCACACGCAGATGACTTTGCGCCACCCGCACGAGGATCGCCCCCGGTTCCGGCTGTTCGCGCATCACCTCCTCGCCGGTAGTGATCGCGGCAAGCGCCCGGGTGGTGGGAATTCCCAGGGCGTACATGGCCTCGCCAATGAGATATTCCCGCAGTACCGGCCCCAGCACCGCCTTGCCATCGCCGCCTCGCGAGAAGGGCGTGCGGCCCGAGCCCTTGAGATGAATATCACGGCGCACGCCGTGGGTATCGATCACCTCGCCCAGCAGCAGGGCGCGCCCATCGCCGAGTTGCGGGCTGAAACCGCCGAACTGGTGTCCGGCATAGACCATCGCCAACGGATCGGAACCAGCCATCGGGGATGTTCCCGACAACGCGCTGGCCAGCACATGAGGATCGACCCCATCAAGTCGCATCCCCAGTTCGGCGGCAAGCTCGCAATTCATCCGCACCAGCCGGGGCGACGGCGACGGCGTCGCCCGCATCGGCACATGGAAGCCTTCCAGCTGCCTGAAAAAGCTGTTGTCGAATGTCAGGCCAAAATCGCTCACATCGACCTGCCATCGTCGCGTCCGCTCGCTCGGGCACGGCTCGCGACCGACATTCCGCTGATGCCGGGCCGAGACCGGTTCCCGTCATGATTCGGGCATGGCCAATTCTGCATTTTCATGTATTTTTTCCGCGTTATCGAAGGAAATGCCGTAAACATGGAATTTTCCACCATTCTGGTCCAGGCCTTCAACCTGATCACAAGCGGCGATCCTGCACTGCTTGAGATCATCGCCCTTTCGTTGAAGGTGACGATCAGTGCCGTTGCCGTCGCCTGCCTCATCGGCCTGCCGCTGGGGGCCGTCGTCGGCGCCTTCACCTTTCCCGGCCGCAGTCTGGTCACGATCATCCTCAACGCTCTCATGGGCCTGCCGCCCGTCGTGGTCGGGCTTACCGTCTACCTGATGCTCTCGGCTGCGGGACCGCTGGGGTGGCTCGCCCTGCTTTATACACCGGCAGCCATGGTCATGGCACAGGTCATCCTCGTCACACCGATCGTCGCCGCCCTAACCCGCCAGGTCATCGAAGATCTCCACAGCGAATATGCCGAACAATTCGCATCGCTCGACGTGCAGCCGCTCGACCGCGTGACGGCACTGCTGTGGGATGCCCGCTACAGCCTGCTCACCGTCGCCCTCGCCGGCTTCGGCCGGGCCGTGGCGGAAGTGGGAGCGGTCATCATAGTCGGCGGCAACATCAACCACGTCACCCGGGTCATGACGACCACCATCGCTCTCGAAACGTCGAAGGGCAACCTGCAACTCGCCCTGGCGCTCGGCATGGTGCTGCTGGCCATCGTCATCGCCGTCAACGCCGCCGTCATGAGCCTTCGCGCGTCGGCCGCCCGCTCGGCATTCGTCTGAGCCATGGACGAGACGAACCCGGTCACCTGCTTCACGCCCCTGCCGCTGGCCGGTTTCGGCTCCCGCGGTGCCGCCCTGATCGAAACCCGCGACCTCATCTATGAAGCCGGCGGCAAGCGGCTTGTCGATCATGTCGACCTCATCATAGAACCGGGCCGGCGCACCGTGATCATGGGGGCCAACGGCAGCGGCAAGAGCCTGCTGCTGCGCCTGCTCCACGGTCTCATCGTCCCGACCTCGGGTGCCATAATGTGGAAAGGCGAACCGCTCGACCGTGCTGCCCGTCGCGCGCAGGCCATGGTGTTCCAGCGTCCCGTCATGTTGCGGCGCTCGGTCCTGGCGAACCTGCAATTCGCGCTCGCCGTGCGCGGGTTCCGCGGCGCGGAACGCAATCGCCGCATCGCCGATGCCGTGCGTGCCGCCCGCCTTGAGCACGTCATTCACCGCCCGGCCCGTGTCCTTTCCGGCGGCGAACAGCAGCGCCTCGCCATCGCCCGGGCCATTGCCTGCAGCCCCGAACTGCTGTTCCTCGACGAACCCAGCGCCAGCCTCGACCCCGCCTCGACGCTGGCCATCGAACAGCAGATCCTGGCGGCACATGAACGCGGTGTCACCACCGTGCTCGTCACCCACGACCAGGGCCAGGCACGGCGGCTCGCCCAGGACATCCTGTTCATGCATCATGGCCGTTTGGTCGAATCCGGCCCGGCTGCGCAGATCCTCGACCAGCCCCGCTCCAGGGCCGCCCGCGAGTGGCTCGAAGGCCGGCTGCCATCCGATGACGACAATCCGAACCCGTGACAGGACAATGGAGGAAATCATGACCCGACGCCACGCGCTCCGGCAAACCCTGCTGGCCCTTGCGACCCTCGCGGGCATCGCTGCCGGGCTCGCCGCTCCCCCGGCCCATGCGGCCGACGACAACTTCATCGTCGTGCAGTCGACCACATCGACCCAGAACTCCGGACTGTTCGACCATCTCCTGCCGATGTTCACCGACAAGACGGGCATCGAGGTCCGCGTGGTGGCGGTGGGAACCGGTCAGGCCATCAAGAACGCCGCCAACGGCGACGGCGATGTCCTGTTCGTTCACGCGAAGGCGGCCGAAGAGAAGTTCGTGGCCGACGGTGATGGCGTCAGGCGCTTCGATGTCATGTACAACGACTTCGTCATCGTCGGCCCGGCAGCCGATCCCGCCCATGTCAAGGGCATGAAGGATGCCGTGCCCGCGCTGGAGGCCATAGCCGGCGCCGAGGCTCCCTTCGCCTCACGCGGCGACGACAGCGGCACCAACAAGGCGGAGCTCAGGCTCTGGAAGAAGACCGACATCAACATCGAGGCGGCTTCCGGCGGCTGGTATCGCGAAACCGGCTCGGGCATGGGAGCCACGCTGAATGCCGCCACGGGCATGGGAGCCTATACCCTCACCGACCGCGCCACCTGGATCTCGTTCAAGAACAAGGGTGACTTCGAAATCCTCGTCGAGGGCGATCCCGCACTGTTCAACCAGTACGGCATCACGCTGGTCAATCCGGCGAAGCACCCGAACGTGAAGGCCGAACTGGGTCAGCAGTTCATCGACTGGATCCTTTCGCCCGAGGGGCAGGACGCCATCGCCGGTTACAGGATCGACGGTCAGCAACTCTTCTTCCCCAACGCCTCGCACTGAGGACTTCCGGCATTTCGCTCAAATGACGGTGCAAGGAATTATTTCCTTGACTTTTCGTTGCGGTTCATGGCAGGTACGGGAGCATGACACGATGTGCCCCGAGCCCCGTTCCTGCCGGAAATCCCGTGCGCCCGCTGTCGGCGGGGCGGGAGATCCTGTTGCTGTGCCTGGGGCGGCTCCTGCTGCTGGGCTGGCTGCTGGTGTCGCGGCGCAGGGCGCATGGCGGGGTCCGCGAGGCGGCCCTGCCCGGCTTCCTGCGGATACCGGCGGGTTCGTTCTGCTACGCCACGCTCAGGGGCGGCGATCTCGCCCGGCAGTTGCGTTTTGCCATCATGGCGGCCGGGTATTACCGCGATTTCTGGCGGATGATGTACCTGGACGAGGTTGAAGGCCCGCGGACGGCCGATGCCGAACTGGCCCATCGCACCCATCGGCGCGAGGCGTGGCAGCGGATGCGGCCTGCCCCCATCGCGGCCGCTCCCGCCGCACCTGTAGCCCTTCACTACATGCGCGTTGCGGTTGTGGCTCCGGCCGATACCCGGCCACTGCGGACGGCAGGCCATGCATCCCGGAGCGCCATCCCTCCCCCCGTGGAGACCTTCCCCACCGCAAGAGCCATCATACGCGCGCACCGGATTCGCCCCGATCGATAAAATTCTACGAAAATTGGAGGCAAGACCGGCACCTTCCTATTCCGCGAACAGGTCGCGGGCGTAGCTATCGATCGGCGGGACACAGGGACATCGTGGCGACCGGTATCACCTGGCCTTGAATTGCCTTGTCTTCGTACGGATGCTGCCCTACCGACGGTCCGGCGGACATCCACTGCGTGTTCTTCAATGGAGATGGAGGGTTTTGTGGCGACGATAAAAGCGGGTGCTGAAGCATTCAGCCTGAGCGTCATGATGCTGGCCGATACGCCGCGCGAGCAACTCGATGCGGAAGCCCTCGCCATCTATCAGATCTTCGCCGAGCGCGAACGCGAATTCGGGTTCGGCCCGAATGTCATGGTCGAATATCCCCCGATCGGGGAATCGCAAACAAGCGGCTTTCTCACTGATCCTGTTGGCTACATCGCCACGCGTGTGGCCGAGCTTCAAAAGAGCCGGTCAATCTCGCGAATTGTCATCCTGACAACCTATGGCCAGCAATTGCTCGGACCGCTCTCTGCCGCCGGCTACACACCTGCATGGATCGATATGCCGGCTGGCCCTGACCATACATACGCGTTCACCCGGGATCTTGAGAACCAGGCGACGGAAGGATGCGTGCTCTATCTCGAAGCGGTCGACGAGGCGGATGACAAAATCCGTCCCGCATTTGTCGTCAGGCTGGCCGATGTCGATGGCCACCTCCGTGGCGGCGCTTGCGGTTCGATCCATGAGCGCGACGGGAAACGCTTCGCCTATCTCGCGACCCTGTCGCTGGTGCCGGGACTGCCGCCCACAACTGGCACCCGTCTCGCCGAGGCAGTCTTCGACATTCTACGCCGACAAGACGTGACCGTCCTGCATCTCGGCACGCAAACAGCGGGCCGATTCTACGAGAAACTCGGCTTTCGGGTCACGCACCGCCTGGTGAAGGGATTGCGTACACGCGTATCGGGTAGCGGGGAGCTTCTGAGCGATGACCTCGTGATGATGAGCCTCGATCTTCTCAACGCAAATGCCGTCTCTATCGAAATTTGCGAGTCCTGAACTGGTTACAAAGGGGCAAGGGGGAGTGGACCAATTACGATGTCCGAGATCAAAGTGCATGATTTCTCCCTCGAAACCGCCAAGCTTGCAGTTATTGGCCTTGGCTATGTCGGGTTGCCGCTTGCGGTGGAATTCGGGAAGATCCACGACGTGGTTGGTTTCGACATCAATCCCGCGCGCATCAAGGCATTGCAGGACGGGCACGATGCAACGCTCGAAGTAAGCAACGAGGAACTCAAAGAGGCCAGGAAGCTCAGCTACTCGTCGGATCCCGTCGATCTCGAAGGGTGCAACATTTATATCATCACGGTGCCCACCCCGATCGACGACCACAAGCGCCCCGACCTGACGTCGCTGATCAAGGCGTCCGCGACCATAGGCAAGGTACTCAAGCGCGGTGACTTGGTGATCTACGAATCGACCGTTTACCCGGGTGCCACCGAGGAGGACTGCGTGCCGGTTCTCGAGCGCAAGTCGGGCCTGCAGTTCAACGAGGATTTCTTCGCCGGCTACAGCCCCGAACGGATCAACCCGGGCGACAAGACGCATCGACTGACGACGATCATCAAGGTCACCTCGGGCTCGACCCCCGAGGTCGCAGAGTTCGTCGACAGCCTCTATGCCTCGATCATCAAGGCGGGCACGCACAAGGCATCTTCGATCCGGGTAGCCGAGGCGGCGAAGGTCATCGAGAACACCCAGCGCGACCTGAACATCGCCTTGATCAATGAACTCGCGGTGATCTTCAACCGCATGGGCATCGAGACCGAAGCCGTCCTCAAGGCCGCGGGAACCAAGTGGAACTTCCTGCCTTTCCGCCCCGGTCTCGTTGGCGGTCACTGCATCGGCGTCGATCCGTATTACCTGACCCACAAGGCAGAATCGATCGGTTATCATCCGCAGATCATCCTCGCCGGACGGCGGCTGAACGACGGCATGGGGGCCTATGTGGCCGGGCAAATGGTCAAGGCCCTGCTGCGCAAGCGTATTCACGTCCAGGGCGCACGGGTTCTGGTGATGGGCCTGACCTTCAAGGAGAACTGCCCCGACCTGCGTAACACCCGCGTCGTCGACGTGATCACCGAGTTGCGGGATTACGGCATTGAGGTCGATGTCTTCGATCCCTGGGTCAACGCCGCCGAAGCCGAGCATGAATACGGCATAACACCGATCAGCCAGCCCGGGCTCGCCTGCTATGATGGCATCATCCTCGCCGTCGCACACAATGAGTTTGTCGATATCGGCGCGTCCGGCATGAGACGCCTGGGACGCGCCGACCATGTTCTCTATGATCTGAAATATGTCCTGCCCGCCGACCAAAGCGATCTGCGGTTGTAATCGGGAGACTCTCAGCGCCGGGATCCGGAAGATATTCTACACAACAAACATCGTCAAATTGCTGAAACCAGGTACTGCGAAAGAAGCTGATCCACCTGGTCATCCGCAACTGACGAACAACATTTGCAGGTCATTGAAAGCCGGCAAACCCGAGGAGATTCTGTGGTTTTGCGGCTACTGCGCCGTGTAGCCGCCATCGACGAGGACGGTTTCGCCGTTGACCATGTCGGAGGCGGTGGTGGAGAGGAAGAGTACGACATCGGCCACTTCTGTGGTCGAGCCGAAGCGCCCCTGCGGGATTCTGGCCTTCATCGGATCGCCCTTTTCCGGCTTGCCCCAGACCATCTCGCCCATGGGGGTTAGGATGACGGTGGGCAACACGGCATTGCATTGAATGTTGTGCTTCGCCCATTCGATGGTCATCACCTTGGTGAGCGCATTCAGGCCATTCTTCGAGGCGGCATAGGCACCGTGGTCCTGAAGGGCGAGTTGGCTGGTCTGCGACGAGACATTGACGATCTTGCCCGCCCCCCGGCGAATCATCTGCGGTACGATGGCCTGGGCCATCAGGAAAGGTGCGCGCAGGTTGACCGCCTGGGTCATGTCCCAGTTCTCGACCGTCGCTTCGAGCAGGGGTTCATTGAGGGCGATGCCGGCATTGTTGACAAGCACATCGATATCCGGGGCGATCTCCAGCGCTCGGGCAGCAGCCTTCTTCACCGCCGGCGCGTCGGCGAGATCCACCGGCACGCGATGACACTTGCGTCCCAATGCCTCGACCTCACGGGCAACGTCCGCAAGCCCGCCCTCGTCACGACCCATGGCGATGATGTCGGCACCGGCATCTGCCAGCACGCGGCAGATCTCGAAGCCGATGCCCTTGGTGGCACCGGTGACGACAGCGACCTTGCCGTCGAGACGGAAGCGTTCCTGTACACCCATGATATCGATCCTCCCCGTTTGTTGAGTGCTTTCTTTTCGATGATGGCTGGTGGCAGGCAGGTTCAGCCGGGCTCCTTGCGCAGCGCGGCAGTCATTTCGGCAAGCACCGAAATGGCAATCTCCTGCGGGCTCACCGCACCGATATCCAGCCCGGCCGGCCCATGGATACGGGCGATGGCGGCCTCGCCGTGTCCCAGGGCCTTCAGGCGCTCGATACGGCCGGCATGGGTACGCCTGCTGCCCAGTGCTGCAATGTAGAACGCCTCGGAGCGCAATGCCACGTCGAGCGCGGGATCGTCGAGCTTGGGATCATGCGTGAGCGTCACTACGGCGGTGCGCCGGTCGGGATCGAGTTCCTGCATGGCCTCGTCCGGCCAGTCGTCGAGCAGGGCGATCCCCGGAAAGCGTTCCTCGGTTGCGAAGGTTCCACGCGGATCAATGATGCTGACATCGTAGCCGGTGAGCCGGGCCATCGGTGCGAGGGCCTGACTGATATGTACCGCACCGACGATCGCCAGACGCAAGGGCGGGTTGAATACCTGAATGAACGCCCGGCCGGCCGCAAGATCGACCGTTTTCGAGCGATCCTGGCGCAGGCCGATGCGCACCTGTTCGCGACCATCCTCGTCGAGCGTACCGCTCACCACCTCGTCCTCGACCACCAGCGCCTGTTCATGGCTCTCAAGCAGACGGACCAGTGCGGTACGCTTCTTGGCGGCACGCGCCTCGTTGAGGGCGACAAGGAGGTCGGTCTTCATGCCAGCGCCTCGACATAGACCTCGACCTTGCCGCCGCAGGCCAACCCCACTTCCCACGCCTGCTCGTTGCTGACGCCAAACGACAGGAGCCGGGGCGGGGCGCCAGCCATGCATTCGCGCGCTTCCCTGATGACCGCCCCCTCGATACACCCCCCCGAAACGGAGCCCTGCATATGGTCGGCATCATCCACCACAAGCTGGCTACCGGCTGGCCGCGGGCTCGATCCCCAGGTCGAGACCACGGTCGCCATGGCGACCTTGCGCCCTTCTTCCTTCCATGACGAGGCAAGACGCAGCAAGTCCTCTTGCGGTTCCATCGATCCTATCCTCCTTCGGACTGGCGGTTCCATTCCAGCAGCTCCCCGGACCGCCGGCTCGGCGGCTGGCCGAGCACGTCGGCAAGTTCGCGCAGACTTGACAGATTGTGAACGGTGCGGAAATCGTCAACATGGCGGATGATGGCACGCGCACCGCGAGTGATCGGCTGGTAGCGCTCGAAGCGCAGCAGGGGGTTGAGCCAGATCAACCGTCGACAACTCTTGTGCAGGCGTTCGATCTCGGGCGCGAGTCCCTCGCCCGCGTCACGATCCAGTCCGTCGGTGATGAGCAATACCACGGGTCCCTGTCCCAAAACCCGCCGGGACCAGTGTGTATTGAAGTCGTGCAGCGCGTGACCGATACGCGTACCACCCGACCAGTCCTCGACAAGATCGCCAATGCGATCGAGCGCGATGTCGACATCCTTGTGGCGCAGATAGCGGGTGATGTTGGTCAGTCGCGTGCCGAAGACGAAAGAGTGCACGCGGTCGCGATCATTGGTGATCGCGTGCATGAACAACAGCAGCATGCGCGAATAGCGGCTCATCGAGCCGGAAATGTCGCAAAGAATGACCAGGGGCGGATGACGGCGGATGCGCTTCTTGCGGGCGATGTCGATGGAACCGCCGCCACCACGCAGCGACTGGCGCAGGGTCTTGCGCATGTCGATGCGGCGACCGTGCGGGTGCAGGGCAAAGCGCCGGGTCGGCACCTCCATCACCGGCAGCCGGAAACGGGCGATCTCGCGCCGGGCGGCATCGAGTTCGTCGGCCGTCATCTGCTCGAAGTCCTTCGTCTGGAGAATTTCCCTTTCCGACCACGTCATCACGGCGTCGAGTTCGATATGCGGGTCTTCTTCGTCTTCGGGAGACTCTCCCTGTCCCGGGGTCTTCTCCGGCGCGAGCGCTTCGGCGACCCGGCGATTGATGTCTTCGGTCTGCTGCTGCTGTTCAGGTTGCAGGGTCGGCAGCAGCATGTGCATCATGCGTTCGAGCAGCTTCGGATCGCGCCAGTAGACATGGAAACACTGGTCGAACAGTTCGCGCTGGTCCTGCCGGTTGACGAACACCGCAAACAGGGTCCAGTACAGGTCCTGTCGGCTGGAAACGCCGGCAGCTTCCACTGCACGCAGGGCGGCAAGCACCCGACCCGGCCCCACCGGCAGCCCAGCCGTGCGAAGCGTCCGGGCGAAATGCATGATGTTGCGCGCAAAACGGCCCGAGGGATCGGAGGCGGGTTGTCGCGACGTGACCGGCCGCACTCCGTTCACTTCGCTGCAGCTCCGATCTTCATGTTGATCTCGCCAAGGATCTTGGCCGCTTCACTACCCTGGATGCGGGCGATATCGTCCTGATACTTGAGAAGGGTTCCAAGTGTATCACTAACAACATCGGGGGTAATCTCAAGAACGTCGAGCGTCGTGAGCGCGCGTGTCCAGTCGAGCGTTTCGGCAACACCGGGCAACTTGAACAGGTCGCGCTGACGGACACTGTGAACAAATTCGACGATCTTCCGCGCCAGGCGTTCTTCCACACCAGGCAGTTTTACCCGAATAATTTCCAGTTCACGCTCAACACCGGGATAGTCGACCCAGTGATAAAAACAGCGGCGCTTGAGCGCATCATGAATCTCGCGCGTGCGATTGCTGGTGATGATGACGATCGGCGGTTCGGCCGCCCTGATCGTGCCGATTTCGGGAATGGTGATCTGGAAATCCGAGAGTACCTCAAGAAGGTAGGCCTCGAACGGCTCGTCGGTTCGATCGAGCTCGTCGATGAGCAGCACTGGTGGACCACCCGCATTTTCCTCAAGGGCCTGCAGAAGCGGACGCCGCACAAGGAAGCGCTCGTCGAAAATATCCTGAGCGAGACCTTCGCGGCTGGTATCGCCGGCTACCTCGGCCAGACGAATCTCCATCATCTGCCGCTGGTAGTTCCATTCATAAACCGCCGAGGCAACATCGAGCCCCTCGTAGCACTGAAGGCGGACCAGTTTGCGTCCAAGACTGCTGGCCAGCACCTTGGCGATTTCGGTCTTGCCCACGCCGGCTTCCCCTTCAAGGAAAAGCGGCCGGCCAAGCTTGAGGGCGAGAAAGGTGGCGGTCGACAATGGACGATCGGGGACATAGTCCGCCTGTCGCAGGAGTTCCACAGTATCATCGATCGAACTGGGCAATGGCGTGGTCATGGTGTCCCGATCAGGCTTGGCCGATCCCGGCAATGAGGCGTCGCGACCATGCCTGCCACAGGTCGCGTTGATGGTCCAGTGGCAGCCTGTCCCACTCGCATCGCGATGCGGAAAAACGTGTTATCCTCGAAATGTCACAATTTGCACCGCCATGTTGCAACATCTCGTGAAACGGAATATTTCAACTTTTGAGAGAATTGACCGGAACCTTGACGGTCAGGAATTGATAGCCTGGAAATGTATCGTCGACATGAAACTTCAGGACAGGCAGCGATGGGCGTGAAGAAGGCAACCATCGGCTTCGTCCTGCTCACCCTCATGGCACTGGCTCTCTGCGTCCTCACGGCCATCGTGTTTTTGACCATGAAACGCTGGGACATCGGCGAACCGGCCTATCTGGTCAATCCCGGTTTTTCGATGGCCATCGACGACCTCCTTTTCGCCGAACCGATGCCGGAGGGCTGGGATCGCATCGGCAAGGTCGGCAGGATCGTCTTCCGCGGCGACCGGGTCATCATCGACAACGACCATCCCAATGCCACGGCCGGCATCGAACAGACGATCAGGCTGCCCGATGGCCAGCGGTCGTTCGAACTCGGCGCGGTGATCGAACTGGCGCTGGGCGTGGGCGGCGACAAGCCCTGGGAACGGGCCCGGGTCGAACTTGTCGGCCTGCGCGTCGACGGCAAGGCCGACTATGGCCGGCCGCACAAGCTGTTCGACACGGTCGGTACGCGACCGGCCTTCCCCTACCGGCAGGTCATCGAGATCGCCCCCGATATCACCGAGGCCAGGCTGTCGATTCGCATGGCCAAGACGACCGGCCGGATGACCCTGTCTCACCTCCAATTGCGTCCGGCCGTCGAACGTGCCGAATTCGCGCAGATGTCGCTCATCGTTCGCGGGGGCTGGTTTGCGTTGCTGGTCATCGCCGGCGGCTGGTTCATTGCCGCGGCCGCACACAAACCGGCAGCAGTGGCAGCCGTGACCATCGTTGCCATTGGCGGCGCCTTCGCACTCATGCCCTACGCGCTCAAGGAGCCGTTCATGGACATGATCTCGGCCTTCACCCCGCACAACGACATGGCGGAGCGCGATTGGACCGACCGATCCCTGCACATGGTGGCTTTCATGATGATCGGATTCCTGGTGCGGCTGGCGCGGCGCCGTGATCCCGTCCGCAAGCTCGCCATCCCGCTCATCGCAGTCGCCGCGATGGTCGAGCTGATTCAGTCCATTACCACCGGCATCGGTACGGACGACATCTTCGATGCGGCCACCAACGCGGCGGGTGTCATCCTGGGACTGGGTGTCGGTCAGGACTACGTCAAGAGACACTATCGGCGTCGGCGCTCCCGAAGGCACAGGCATCATCGCGAACGCAGACATCGCCATGACGAAGATCATGACAACAGCGATCATCATCGCCTCGACACCGTTCCCGGGATGAGCAGGGACGCGTGAAACGGGAATCGCTCGACGGCAGACCTTGAGTGCCCTGCCCCGATCGGGCATGGTCGCACGCATGGAACTGTTGTACTTTGCCAACCCGATGTGTTCATGGTGCTGGGGTTTTTCGCCGGTCATCCAGACCCTGCGATCCCGTCATTCGGGTCGTTTCAGGCTGACCGTCGCCACGGGACCGCTGGGCCGGTCCACGGGCGAACCCATGCGCGACAAGGACAAGCAGGCCGTTCGCAAGCACTGGCAGCATGTCATCGAGCTGACAGGCCAGCCTTTCGACGTCTCGTTCTTCGATCGCGATGGCTTCGTCTACGATACCGCTCCCGCATGCCGGGCACTCGCGTTGATGCGCGCCTCCTACCCCGCCCTCGCACCGGTGTTCCTGCATCGCCTGCAGGAACGCTTCTACGCCTTTAACGACGACATCACCGATCCCGACCGCCTCTCGGCCATCGCCGGTGACTTCGGACAGGATGTCGCCGAATTCCGGGAGCGCCTCGACGATCCGGCATTGGCCGATGCCGTGCACCGCGAATGGCAACAGACGGTTTCCATGGGGGTTACCGGCTACCCGATGCTGCTGGCCATGAATGACGGCAGGGCGCATGCGCTGGCCGTCGGCTGCCAGACCATCGAACATGTCGAACACGAATTGGCGACATTCTCGAAAACATTATGATCAATCCATCGAGATCGTTCGGCACTCCGGGAAGGAGATGACTGCAACCGTTCAGTGCCGATATGACAACGAACCCAAGGAGTGGACAAACCTGACCTACGTCAGGTAGCGCTGCCGAAGATGCGCAAGAAAATCCTCCGTTCCCAAGGGTCTGCCGGTCGCTTCCTCGACCAGTGCCGACAGCTCCAGCCGCGACGCCTTGCCGTGCACATGCTCGCGCAACCAGCTCAGGAGGCCGGAGAAATCGCCCCGGCCTATTTCATCCGGCATCTGCGGCATGGCTCGCCGCGCCGCCGCGAAAAGCTGGGCTGCAAGAATGGCGCCGACGGTATAGCTGGGAAAATAGCCGATCGCTCCGATCGGCCAGTGGATGTCCTGCATCAGACCTTCGCGATCGGTGTCGGGGCGGCGTTGCAGCAATTCCTCCATGCCGTCATTCCATGCTCCGGGGAGGTCGGCCACGGCGAGATCACCTTCCATCAAAGCCCGTTCCAGCCGGAAGCGCAGGATGATGTGAAGGGGATAGGTGAGTTCATCGGCATCCACACGGATGAGCCCACGCTCCACATGGGTATAAAGTTGTGTGAGATTGCCGGTGGCAAAGGCTGCCTGATCGCCGAAGGTCTCGATCAGGCGACCGGAGAGATAGCCGACGAATTGCGGCGAACGACAGGCCTGCATCTCCATCAGCAGCGACTGGCTTTCATGAGCCGCCATGCCGCGAGCCTCGCCCACCGGCTGGCTGACCCATTCCGCCGGCAGACCGGCCTCGTAGAGCGCATGCCCGGTTTCATGCAGCACGCCCATGAGCGCTGACGTCAGTTCATCCTCGCGATAACGCGTCGTGAGCCGGTGATCGCCGGGCACGCCACCGCAGAAGGGATGGGCGCTTTCATCCAGGCGGCCATGATCGAAGTCGAAACCGATCTGCTCCATGAGCGAACGGGCAAGCTGGCGCTGCTTGTCGAGGACAAACGGCCCCGTGGGTCTTTGCGGCTTTCCCTGACGCGCCAGGGCTGCGTCGATCATTTCCGGAAGTTGTTCTTCCAGTGGCGCGAACAGCGACTCGATCTCACCGCGTTTCAGCCCGGGCTGGAAATTTTCGAGACAGGCGTCATAGGGCTTCAGATCGAGAACTTCACCATAACGCTGGGCAGACTCCCGGGTGAGCGCAAGAACCTCCTCCAGCCGGGGTGCCAGCGACGCAAAGTCATTGTCGGCACGCGCTGTGCGCCAGGTCATTTCACAAGCGCTGGTGGCCCGGGTGATCGCCTCCACCAGCCGACCATCAAGCGCCGTCGCCCGACGAAAACTGCGTTCGATCTCCCGCAGGTTGGCAGCCTCCCAACCGTCAAGTTCCTCCTCGCGTGCCCGTTCGATGAGATCGCCGGTTTCGGCCGCCGCGACCAATTCGTGAATCATGCCGCTGAGCACTGCCAGTTGCTCCCCGCGGACAGCACTGGCTCCTTTCGGCATCATCACCGATTGATCCCAGCCGAGAATCGCGGAAGCTCCACTGAGGCCGGAAATACGCCTAAATCGCTCCCTGAGCGCTGGATAAGCCTGCATGGGAATGCTCCACTTCCTGTCCGCTGCGCAACGTCTGCCAGAGTATGCTGGAGAGAAATACAAAAAGCAGTACCCCGGTGGCCTGATGCGCCGACTGCGACCAGCGCGGAACTTCAAGTAGGATCACCGTGGCACCGAGCGCCACCTGCACGATGACCACGACACAAGCCGCGAGAACCCTGCCGGAAAGGTGCTGCATACCGGCATGACGTGTCCAGAGCAGCATGAGGAATACGCCGATCCCCGTCAGCGCCGCCAGTGTACGATGAATGTAATGGATGCGGACCAGGGGATCATCCAGTGAAGGGAAATAGCTTCCATCGCAGGATGGCCATTCGTAACAGGCCAGCGATGCACCGGATTTGGCCGTCATGGCTGCGGTGACCATCGTCCCGATCGCCAGCAGCCACAACGTGAAAGCAAAGATCCGCAGCGCGCCCGATGCCTCCTCCATTGAAGACCGTCCCAGCCGCTGGACGACAAGCACCATCAAGGAGAGCAGCAGCAGAGCCGTTCCGAGGTGCAATGCCACCGACCACGGGCTGTTCTGATCGAGCACAGTGATCCCGCCAAGCGATGCCTGCACCAAAAGCACGGCCATAATCGCGACTGCAATCCTGAAACCCGCGGGATCCATGCCGCGACGACGCCAGGCAAGGACGGTCAACACCAGAATGGACGGCCCCACCACAACGCCCGCGATGAAACGGTGCGTCCACTCAAGCATCATCTGATAGTAGCTGTAGCCGACATCGCCCAGCGCATCGAACTGCCCCGGTGTCAACACCCAATGCCCATAGCAGGTCGGCCAGTCGGGACAGGACAGCCCCGCGTTGTTCGCCCGTATCCAGCCGCCGAGGATGATGAGCACATAGACCAGACCGAGCGTCAGGGCGGCCAGTGCACGTTGAAAGGTCATTCGCTCTCCTCCCGGCCCCGGCTCCATCCGAAGGCGATGTAGACCCCGATGAGAGCCAGGGCCAGCCCGTACCATGTAATGACATAGCCCAGATGGTTGTTCGGCAGATGCGGATCGACATCGACGGGCACCGGCTGCAGGTTCGCACCACCCGAGGCGGGTGCCACGGATTGCAGGACCAGTGCCATTGGTTGCAGCTCAAGACCGAAACGCCGGTCGAGATCGGACACATCCTCGCCATAGATCCGGCCTTGCACATAATCGGCCGATGGTGTGAAAACACCGGTCGCCTTCAGGGGTCGGGTCACCGCTTCGATCTGCACGGTGCCGCCAATGTCGAAGGCCCCTCTCCTGCCCGACTCCATCGCCGGATCCGGGATCCATCCACGCTCAAGCAGCCACTGGCGTCCGCTCGAATCGACAAAGACCTGCTCCAGTGATGTACCCAGTTCACTGGATCGGGTGGCGCTGCCAAGGAAGAACCGCGGTTCGGCGAGAATTTCTCCACTCGCAGTTACATGCCTGTAGGTGGAATGGAGCACTTCGGACAGGTCCGTGGCGGGTAACGAAAGACCATTGGCGATGTCCGCGATCAACGCCTCCTTCCAATGGAGGCGCCGGATCTGCCATGTCCCCAGAGCCAGAAGGATACATAACGAAATGATGGCCGCAACGGTGGCGGCCATACCCGGTCTGAAGGGGCTCATCCAATCACGTCCTGTCCGGACGCTCCCCCTCAAAGCTGTGCCGCAGATGGCGGAACTGCATCGCGATCAGCAGGGACTTCGCCGGACGCATCAGTCCGAGGCAACCAACCAGGGCCAGCGGCAGCCACACAACCATGTGTAACCACACCGGCCAACCGTATTTCACCTCAACAACAAGTGCAGCGCCTACAACGACGAAACCGACGATGAGAATGATAAACGCTACGGGACCGTCCCCACTGTCCTGACCCGCGAGATCAACTCCACAATGCTCGCATTTCTTTCGAACGGTAAGGAAGCCGTCAAAAAGCGGGCCTTTCCCGCAGTTTGGACATCTGCACCCCAAGCCGGCCGAAATGGGAGATACTGACATGGCAACGAATACTCCCGTTGAGCACAAGTGTCGGGTGGGAAAACTCAATCCCCGAAGAAGGAGGGCACTCTTGCAGAAATCGCAAGAGACCACACGTGTTCCGGACGGGGCAACGACCCTGACGCCGTTCCCCCGAACCTGAACCTGTTCAACCCAGGATCAATTGCCCGTGCCCGAAACCGTCCAGCTGAGACTGCCACCCCAGACATACACCCAGACGAACAGGAACAACCAGACGACATCGACGAAATGCCAGTACCATGCCGCCGCTTCGAATCCCACATGGGTCTTGGGATCGAACCTCCGCCGATAAGCGCGAACCGTGCACACGATCAGGAAAATGGTACCGACAATAACATGAAAACCATGGAAACCGGTAGCCATGTAGAAGGCGGAACCGAATATTCCCTTGTCGATGGTCAAGCCTTCATGAATGGTATGGATATATTCATAAGCCTGAAAACCGGTGAAGATCAGGCCGAGACATACCGTCAAAAGCAGCGCCTTGAAGGTCGTCTCCTGATCCCCTTCCCGCAGTGCATGATGCGCCCACGTCACCGTCGTGCCGGACAGCAACAGGATCATTGTATTGAGGAAGGGAATTCCCCAGGCCGGAACGGGCGTCACTTCGGCTGGCGGCCAGCTCGTGGCAACCAGTTCCGGTGGCACCAGCGCCCCCCAGAAATAGCCCCAGAACCAGGCAACGAAGAACATCACTTCCGAAGTGATGAACAACACCATGCCGATGCGCAGCATGCGCGAGACAATTTCGTGGTAATCGCCCCGATACGCTTCCTTCAGGACGTCCCGCCACCATACGACCATGGTGAAAAGGACGGCCAGGAATCCCAGCAGCAGAACGACGATGCCACCGCCGACATCATGCATCCACATGACGGCACCGACCGCAAGGATAAAGGCCGACATCGACCCCACCATGGGCCAGGGACTGGGATCGACGAGATTAAAGTTGTGCCTGGGACCGTGATGGGCGCCGGCGTGGGCAGTATCGGCCATGCTTATACTCCATTCCCCTGCAAGGAGGTGTCTTTCTTGGCTGGGCTCTGTTTGTCATCAGCGGATCGGGCAAGCTCCTGAGTGGCCTCGTCATCCGCAAAGAAGGTGTAGGACAGCGTCAACTGCCGCACATCCTTCGTATCGGGATCGCCCAGCATCTCCGGATCGACGAAGAACGACACCGGCATCTCGGCCCGCTCCCCGGGCTGCAACACCTGTTCGTCGAAGCAGAAACACTGGATCTTGTTGAAATAATAGCCTGTCTTGTGTGGCGTCACATTGTACACGGCACGACCGACAATGGGTTGCGTCCCGTGATTGACGGCTTCGAAGAACACCAAAGTATTCTCGCCGGGATGGACATCGACGCTTCGCTGCATGGGCTTGAACGCCCAGGGAAGCCCCGGCGCCACGTCCGCATTGAAGCTCACCTCGATGACAACATCGCGAACTTCCCGCGGGACATCTTCCTCCAGGGCACGCTTCGGCGTTCCACCGTACCCCGTGACACTGCAGAAGAGATTGTACAGTGGCACCGATGCGGCAGTAAGCCCGAGCATGCATGCGATAATGACTCCCCCCGCCAGGGCCGTCCGTCTTTTGCGACGTTCGATATCGTTCATGCGCCCCCCATCCTCACAATCGATACGAAATAGACGAGCACAACGAATCCGAGCAATACCAAGGCCACGGCAATATTCTTTGCACGCTGTTTCCTTCTGCGGTCCAGCGTCGACTCCGACGACATGATCATGCCCCTCCGATCCATGTTCCACCGGAGGCAATTAATGCGTGGTCGACAACCAATCCGAGAAATAACCCAAACAGATAACCTATGGAGAACTTGAACAATCGTAGCGCATTACGGTCGGACGGTGCTCTATACAATTGCCACGCCCTGGTCAGGAAAATGCCACTGCCAACGATCGAAACCAGAAGATACAGCCAGCCGGCCGTGCCTATTACACTCGGCAAAACAGAAATGAATGCCAGAATGACACTGTATGCGAGGATGTGCCGCCGGGTTGTTTCGGGCCCGAACACCACGGGCAGCATGGGAATCCCGACGCGCTCGTAGTCTCCCGTACGATAGAGGGCCAAGGCCCAGAAATGTGGCGGCGTCCAGAAGAAGATCAACAGGAACAGAAGGACGGGCATCGTCGATATGTCCCCCGAGACCGCCGCCCAGCCAACCATGGGGGGAAAGGCACCGGCCGCTCCACCGATGACGATGTTCTGCGGGGTACGGCGTTTGAGCACCATCGTATAAATGACGGTGTAGAAGAAAATCGTGAAGGCAAGCAACACCGCAGCAAGCAGACCGACCGCCACGGCCATGAGCAATACGGAAAGAATGGCGAGCACGATGCCTGTACCGAGCGCCTCGGCAGGGTCGATACGACCGCTGGCGGTCGGACGCCTCCGCGTGCGGACCATCACCCGATCGATGTCGACATCGTACCAATTGTTGATGGCCGCCGATGCACCCGCACCGACGGCGATGCAGAGAATGGCCACGAATGCAAGTAACGGGTGAATTTCACCAGGAGCGAGATAAACTCCCACACCCCCGGTGAAAACCACCAGTTGCATCACGTTCGGTTTGAGCAAACGCCAATAGTCGTGCGGGCTGGATACCTGACCGGCAATGCCGACCAGGTCCATGTCTTCTGCTTCACGCACGACTGTAGCCATGACCTTGCGTTTCCTGACAAACTTCAGCGAATCTGAGGAAGTTCGTCATAGGTGTGGAACGGAGGCGGTGAACTGTGCGTCCATTCCAACGTCGTCGCACCTTCACCCCACGGATTGCCCGCACACTTCTCCTTGTTCGAGAACATGTCGTAGAGGACGTAGAAGAAGAAGAAGGCGCTCATGCCGGCGATCAGCGCACCGATCGAGCTGATCATGTTCCACGGTGCGAAGGCATCGGGATAGTCGGGAATACGCCGGGGCATTCCTGCAAGACCCAGGAAATGCTGCGGGAAGAAGGTGACGTTCACACCCACGAAGGTAAGCCAGAAGTGGATTTTCGCCAGCCGCTCGGAATACTGGTAACCGGTGATCTTGCCGATCCAGTAGTAGAAGCCACCGAAGACGGCAAACACGGCGCCCAGCGACAGGACATAGTGGAAGTGAGCCACGACATAATAGGTATCGTGCAGGGCGGCATCCATGCCGGCATTCGCCAGGACGACACCGGTCACGCCACCGATGGTGAACAGGAAGATGAAACCGATCGCCCACATCATCGGCACCGTGAAACGGATCGACCCGCCCCACATTGTCGCGATCCAGGAGAAGATCTTGATGCCCGTGGGTACCGCGATGACCATGGTCGCCGCCGTGAAATAGGCCTTGATATCAACGCCCATGCCCACCGTGTACATGTGGTGCGCCCAGACGATGAAGCCGATCGCCCCGATGGCGACCATCGCATAGGCCATGCCGAGATAGCCGAAAACCGGCTTGCGCGAGAAGGTCGACACGATGTGGCTGATGATGCCGAATCCGGGCAGGATCAGGATGTACACCTCGGGGTGACCGAAGAACCAGAACAGATGCTGGAAGAGGATCGGATCACCGCCACCTTCGGGGATGAAGAAATGCGTTCCGAAATTGCGATCGGTCAGCAGCATGGTGATCGCACCGGCCAGGACCGGCAGCGACAACAGCAATAGGAATGCGGTCACCAGCACCGACCAAGCGAACAGCGGCATCTTGTGCATGGTCATGCCGGGAGCGCGCATGTTGAAGATCGTGGTGATGAAGTTGATGGCACCCAGCAATGAACTGGCACCGGCGAGATGAAGGGCGAAGATCGCCATGTCGACCGCGGGCGAAGGATTGCCGAGCGTTGACGAGAGGGGCGGATACATTGTCCAGCCGCCGTCCACACCGCCGAAGAACGGGGAGAGCAGCAGGAGGGCGAACGCGGGAACCAGCAACCAGAAGCTGATGTTGTTCATCCGCGGGAACGCCATGTCCGGCGCTCCGATCATGAGAGGCACCATCCAGTTGCCGAAGCCGCCGATCAGCGCCGGCATCACGAAGAAGAAGATCATGATGAGGCCGTGCGCGGTAACCAGCATGTTGAACACATGATGGTCCTGGATGAGCTGGGTACCCGGTGCGAAAAGTTCGAGACGGAATACCACGGACATCAGCATCCCGATCACGCCGGCAAAGAAGGCGAAGATCAGGTAGAGTGTCCCGATATCCTTGTGATTGGTCGAGCAGATCCAGCGAAGAAAGAAGCTGGATGGCGCCCCATGATGGTCGTCGTGAACGGCATGTGCCATCGTTTGAACTCCGCTTTCCGGTTACTTCGCGTTACTGACCGCGGCCGAGGCATCGGCGACCCTTGTCGTCACGCCATCTGCACGAGCGAACTGTTGCTTGGCCGTCTCCACCCACGCATCAAATTCCGCCTTCGGCAGCGCCTCGATGGTGATCGGCATGAAACCGTGATTGACGCCACACAACTCCGAGCACTGGCCGTAATAGGTACCGGGCTCCTCGATGTTCACCCAGACCTCGTTGAGGCGGCCGGGAACGGCATCGATCTTGATGCCCATGGGCGGCATCGCCCAGGAATGGAGCACATCGGCAGACGTTACCTGAATGCGAATGTTGGTATTGGCAGGCAGGACCACACGGTTGTCGGTTTCAAGAAGGCGCTTCTGCCCCTCTTGAAGATCCTCGTCGGCAATCAGATAGGCATCAAAACCGAAATCCCCGTTATCGGGATATTCGTACGACCAGTACCACTGGTGGCCCGTGGCCTTCACCGTCATGTCGGTCTTCGGAACAATATCGCTGTAGTACAACAGCTTGAACGACGGAATCGCAATGATGATGAGGATCAACACCGGCACTGCCGTCCATACCACTTCGAGCATGGTGTGATGCGACCGGCGCGATGGCGTCGGGTTTTTCTCCTCCCGGAAATTCACGCAGACATAGATCAACAATCCCAGCACGAACAACGTGACGATCGTGATGATCCACAACAGCAGGTGATGGAAGCTCGCGATCCGGTCCATGATCGGGGAGACGGCACCCTGAAGCCCCATCTGCCAGGACACCGCTTCGGCCATCGCCGGAGCATTGGCGAATGATGCCGTCAGGAACACGATCGAGGCAGCTAGCCAGCGCATGGGCTCTCCGTCCTTATGTCGACCACCGGCGTGCGTGGTCACTCTCTTGATGGTGGAACAATGGCACGACAGCCCCTGATTGGCAGGCTGGTCGCGGTCGGCTCGAAGATAGAAATGCAGCCCGCCCGGCGTCAGTGACATGGTGTCGCATAAATGCGCGTAATGGCGGGCCTTTCGTCCGGCACGACGTCACTCGCCCCCCGCATCGCCTTCAACGACGTCATTTTCGAGAGCCCGCCACACGCTCAGCATGTGCAGCACAGCGGTCTCGGAGCGCAGGATCAAGGGGCCGAAGCTGACCATGCGGGCATCCGCCTCACCCAGCATGCGCCGCTCGTCATCGGTGAAGCCCCCTTCAGGACCGACAAGCAGTCCCGCATCGGGAAGTTCTTCGAGGGCCTGAAGCAGGGAGCCGTTCTTGTGGCGCTCGACACCGACAACGAGTTTCACGCCGCTGCCGATGACATCCTCCAGGGTTTGCGCATCCTCGATTTCGGGCACATCGATCCGTTCACACTGCTCGGCGGCCTCGATGAGGCGTGCCCGCAGCCGGTCGACGCGGCCCAGTTCGACAACCGAGCGTTCCGTCAGGACGGGAACGAGTTTCGCGACACCGAACTCCACAGCCTTTTCCAGCATCCATTCGAGGCGGTTGCGGCGGATCGGCGAGAAATAGAGGGACGGTCCCGGCACCTTCCGCGGCGCCCGGAGGCGTTCGGAAATATCGAGGCTGATCGTGCGACGCTCGATGCCGGTCATCGTCGCGCGCCACTCACCCGATTCGCCGTTGAACAGGCTGACCTGGGCGCCGGGCCGAAGACGCAGGACATTGCGCAAGTAGTGCGCACGCTCGTCGGTGATTTCGATCGTCGCGCCGGAGCCCAGCGGCAGGTCGACAAAAAGACGGGGAATTCTCATACTGCCTCTAGGTGGCTTACATGTGGCGACCAAAAACTCTAAATGAACAGCCATGCATCAACGATCCTACCACAAAATCGAAAATGTCGCAGACCAGCAGATCCCGTTCCTGGGCTGGCTGCCGGCGGCGTGGCGTGATTACGCCACGCTCGCTCGTCTCGACCGCCCGATCGGAACCTGGCTCCTCCTCATCCCGTGCTGGTGGGGCATGGCGCTGGTCGAAGGCGGGCTCGATCCTGTCACAGGACTGCTTTTCGCAATCGGCGCTATCGCCATGCGCGGTGCCGGTTGCACTGTCAATGATCTTGCCGACAGAAAATTCGATGCCCGCGTCGAACGAACCCGAAATCGCCCCCTTGCGGCAGGTCGCGTGAGTATTCCGGCGGCCGTGCTTTTTACGGCGTTTCAATCGCTGATTGGCCTCTCGGTACTTTTCTGGTTGCCGCGCACAGCGCAATTGATTGCCATCGGCAGTCTTCCGCTCATTGTCATTTATCCCTTCATGAAGCGTATTACTTACTGGCCGCAGGCATTTCTCGGCCTGACCTTCAACTGGGGAGCCCTGGTGGGATATGCGGCCATGGCGGATCAACTCGACTGGTCAGCCGTCGTCCTCTACGCGGGCGGCATCGCCTGGACATTGGGGTATGACACGATCTATGCCCATCAGGACAAGGAAGACGATATCCTCGTCGGGGTACGTTCCTCCGCATTGAGGCTCGGTTCGGCGACCGTTCCGTGGATCTGCGGCTTTTACACGATTGCCATTGTCCTTATAGCAGTGGCCGGAACCATGGCTGGTCTTTCATGGCCGCTATACCCTGCCCTGCTCGTGCCCGCCGCCCACATGGTCTGGCAGGTCCGCTCGCTTTCCATCGATGACCGGGACAACTGCCTCATGATCTTTCGCGCCAATCGGCTTGCCGGTCTCCTCGTTCTCGCAGCCCTGGCACTGGGCCACCTATGAAAAGGATCGGTCCGCTCGACCAGGCCCTGAACATCGTGGGCGAAGTTGGTAGCCGGCTGTTCGACAACCACGTCCGGCTGGCCATCACCGGCCTTCGCCGCAGCGGCAAGACGGTGTTCACGACGGCCTTCGTTCATCATCTGCTGCAGGCTCACGATCTCGATTTCATGTCCGCGGCACACCAGGACAGGTTCCTCGGCGCGCGGGTCGTTGATGGACTGGGAGAACGCTTCCCTTTCGAATCGTTCGAGACCGACCTGCTGGCGGAACCGCCACGGTGGCCCGAAGCCACCGACCGCCTCACCTCCCTGCGGCTCGAAATGCGATATCGCGCCTCGGGTTTTTTTTCGAGCCTGAGGTCATCCGTTCAGACGCTGGTTGTCGATATCATCGATTACCCGGGCGAATGGCTACTGGACCTGCCGCTGGTCGCCACCAGCTTTGCCCAGCTCTCGCGGGATACTCTGGCCCTCGCCGAGCGGCATCCCCGCAGCACCGTGGCTCGCGAGTGGCTGGACCAGATCGAGAATGGCGACACGACTGTACTGATCGACAGCTATCGTCGTTACCTCGAACGCTGTCAGCATGAGCTTGGACTGTCCTTCGTCCAGCCCGGACGGCTGATGCACGGCCTCGACGACCTGCCCGACGGCGCCACCTTTTCTCCCGTGCCGAGCCGGCACCGGCTCGAGGCCGAAATGGCCCACCGCTACCAGCGGTACGTCGAGGAAGTCGTGAAGCCATTCTACTACGACCATTTCAGCAATTTCGACCGCCAGATCGTGCTGGTCGACCTGTTCACCTGCCTCAATGCCGGCCCAGCCTGGTTCGACGACAGCATGAAGGCCCTGTCCACAATCCTTGAAAGCTTCACCTACGGTCAGGGCAGCTGGCTGAGGCGGCTGGTGGCTCCGCGCATCGACAAGGTGCTGTTCGCCGCCAGCAAGGCGGATCACGTCGCCGCCAACCAGCACCCGAACCTCAAGCAGCTTCTGGAACTCATGGTTGAACCGGCCTCCCGGCGGGCCCGCTTCGAAGGCATCAGCCAGGATGTCCTGGCATTGTCTGCGCTGCGTTGTACCGATACGGTGACGACCGAACATCAAGGACAGTTGCTTTCCTGCGTGCGCGGGAAGCTCAAGAACGAGGATCGCGAGACGGTGTTGTTTCCGGGGGAAATCCCTCCCGAACTGCCCAGTGACGAGGACTGGCAAAGCGGACGTTTCCGCTTCCACGACTTCGCTCCGCGCAGGTTGAAGCGGCGCAAGCGCGGACAGCATGTTCGCCTCGATCAGGCGATCGAGTTCCTGTTGGGAGACAAACTCGCATGAACGAGGGCAAGCCACAGATTCTGCCCTTCGAACTGGAACCGGAAAGCGGTGCTGAAAGCAAGCCCGTTGCCACCTTCCCGTCCCCGGAAGGCAGACGGACGGGACGCAGCGAGACCGTACCGGAAAGGAAGGAGAAGAAGGGCTGGACCGGCCGTCTTGCCGGCGCCTTCTTTGCCGCACTAGGGGGATTGGTGACACTTGAGGCTGTTCGCCATGTCACCGGCATGATCGATACCAATCCCCTGATCGGCTGGCCATTTCTGGTGTTGCTGCTGGTGGTGGGCGCAACGACGGTCATGTTTCTTGCCCGCGAGGTTCTCGACATCCGGGCCATGCGCAACGGCAGCATGTTGCGGGATACCGCCGAGCGCCTCAAAAGTTCCGAATTGCACGGCGAGGCCCGCCCGCTGATCTCACGCATCAGCCAGCGGCTGGGTTCGCCACAGGGCTTGCAGCGCTTCGAGCAGGCCAACCGCGACCAGTACAGCGATGGCGAACAGCTCGCCATCTTTGAACGTCATGTCATGGCCCCACTCGACAAGGGGGCCTACAGGCTGGTCCTTGAGGGCAGCCGGGACATCGGTCTCCTCACCGCCCTCAGCCCGCTCGGACTGCTCGACGGATTTCTGGTCATCTGGCGCACGCTGGTGATGATCCGGCAGGTCGCGCGGCTCTACGGGCTGCACATGGGTCCGGCCGCCAGCTTCAGCCTGCTCAGGAAATGCCTGCGCAATGCCGCCATCGCCGGCGTTGCCGACGCTGTCAGCCACGCGACGGTCGAGCATGTGGGCGCATCGATCACGGCAATGCTTTCGGCTCGTGCCGGACAGGGTGCGGGCAATGCACTTCTTGCGGCACGGCTCGGGCTTGAGGCCATTCGTCAGGCACGACCTTTACCCTACATCTCGGAAGAACCGCCACGTCTCAAACATGTACGCTCGGCCATCTTCGACAAGGGTGAACTGAAAGTCGACGATCTGGTCAAGTCCCGGGCATGATATCTTCCCGCACCCGGGTCATGACCACTCCATTGTCTCAAGGTTTGTCGCGAGGTCCCCAGAAATCCGGAGATGCCAGCCTTTCCGCAAGGTGGGAGGCCGCCATGTCGAGAAGGACTTCGCCCTGTTCGGCACTGGAAGCGGTCGGATCGCCCAGCACGCCCGTCGGCGTCTTCTCCGCAAAACTCAACCAGTGATAGCCATCATCCGGCGTTGAATCCTGCCGATCGCGCATGTCCGGCCAGCGGGCCTGCTCCAGGGCATTACAGTCGACCAGTTCCGGAGCGAGCGCCATGACCATCGATGTCTCGGCCTCGCAGGCGTGACGTATGCCCTTTTGCGTCGTCAACTGCGCACCGAGCTTGTCCGCGGCCAGCTGCCAGTAGGTCAGCGACACGATGGGCAATCCGGTATCCCTCGTAATTTCGTCCGTGATGGTGTGCAATGCCGCGATATTGCCGCCATGAGCATTGACCAGCGCGATCCTGCGAAAGCCATGTCGCTGGAGAGACCGGCAAATTCCGGAAATCAGCTTGTGAAATGTATCGAAATCGAGCGTCACGGTCGCCCCGAAGGCCATGTGATGCTCGCTCAGCCCGGTCCACACCGTGTCCATGACAACCACCGGCCGCTCACGAACGAGCATCCTTGCAGCCCGCTCGCAGACAGCATGGCCCAGCATGCTGTCCGTCCCTACCGGAAGGTGCGGGCCATGCTGCTCCATGGACGCCACCGGCAGAAGGACAATCGTTGACGGGGTCGCAAGGGCTCGCAGTTCAGGCGCCCGCAATTCACGAAAAAGAACGGATCGTTGGGTCATATGTTGGCATCCAGCACTCGGTCGACAGCATGGGCAATGCGCCGCAGGTCTTCATCCCTCGACAGGCGATGGTCCCCATCTTTCACCAGTTCGACTGTCACATGACTCGACCGCAGCCGTGCGGCGAGATCGAGCGACGTCTGCCAGGGCACGTCAGGGTCGAGCTGACCGTGCAGCAGATGCACCGGCCGGTCGATCTCCACCGGCTCGTCAAGTACGAGATTCCTGCGTCCGTCTTCGAGGAAGCCCTGCTGGAGAGGAACCGGTTCACCATAGGTCGATGGCATGAGAATCCGCCCGGTAGCACTCAACTCGGCGCGCTGTTCATCGCTGAGCCCGGGCTCCATCAACCTTTGCGTGAAGTCCGGAGCTGCGGCGATGCCGACCAGCCCCTTGAGCCGTTCCTTCCTCGCCAGCCCGGCGAGCAGCATGAGCCATCCTCCCATGCTGGACCCCACCAGCACAAAGGGATGCCTGACCACCCGATCGAGAATGGCGAGAACGTCATCTTTCCAGTCCGAGATGGTATGCTCCTCGAACACGCCGGGAGACTGGCCATGACCGCGATAGTCGAACCGGGTGAAAGCCTGCCCCAGGTGCCGGGCATGCGCTTCGAGGAACAGGGCCTTGGTGCCGGTCATGTCGGACGCATAGCCCCCAAGAAATACAATTTCTGGAGAATGTCCCGCAGAGCGGACAAAAGCGAGGCGCCGTCCGTCCTCATCGTCGAGAAAACTCGGCCCATCGATCACGGTTCGTCTCTTCCCTGGTTTGTCAAATGCAACAATCGTGCTAGCACGCGACTGGCAAGGTGGCGAGTTCCGATCACCCCCTGGTGGAAGGACACATGCGCCACCGGAAATCGGGACATCGGCATGGTACGGCAAGGAGCGGTGTGTTCAACCGCGAAACGGACCGTCCGGCCGGTGAATCAGGCCCGCCCTGCCCCCGCGGATGGAGTTTGCCCTCGTTCATGATGACAGCTGCGCCATCGATGCAACCTCAAGCCCGTCCCGCCGTGCTGCAGGTCCTGCCGGCGCTGGAAAGCGGCGGTGCCGAGCGGGGCACGCTGCAGATCGCCAAAGCGCTGGTCGACAATGGATGGAATGCGATCGTCGCATCATCGGGCGGCAGACTTGTGCGCGAGCTCGTTGCAACCGGTGCAAGCCATATCGAACTGCCCGTGGATTCGAAAAATCCGGTGGTCATTGCGATCAACGTTCTCCGTCTGTCGAAGATCATCCGCGAGCACAATGTCCGGCTTGTCCATGCCCGCTCGCGTGCGCCTGCCTGGAGTTCGGCCTTTGCCGCAAAACGGACCGGCATCTCGTTCATGACGACATTCCACGGTGTCTATCAGGGATATGAGCACCGGCTGAAGAAACGCTACAACGCGATCATGACCGCAGGCGACCGGGTGATTGCCGTCTCCGACTATGTTCTCGAACATATCCAGCAGGTCTACAACGTGGACCCGTCGCGGATTCGCGTCATTCGCCGGGGTGTCGATCTGCAGACTTTCGACCCTTCCCTCATCCGCGGCCATCGACTGGCGGCCCTCAGCGACCGCTGGCAACTGGGCTACGATCGCAAGGTCGTGATGCTGCCCGGCCGGGTCGTGCGCATCAAGGGGCATCTCGTCATGCTCGAAGCGATGATGCGCATGTCCCGCAAGGACTTCATCGTCCTCATCGTCGGCGATCTCGATCCGTCGAGCCAGTATGTTCGCGAAATCGAGAAGGACATCATCAGGAAAGGTCTGACCGATCGCGTCCATTTCGGTGGCCACTGCGACGATATGGCGGCAGCCTACATGCTCGCCGATGCCGTAGCCCTGCCGGCTATCGGACCCGAGGCTTTCGGCCGCGTCGTGATCGAGGCGCAGGCCATGGGCAAACCTGTGATCGTCACTCATACGGGTGGCCTGCCCGAAACCGTGATGCCGGCTGCAACAGGATGGCTGGTGGCCCCCGACAATCCCGACGAGCTCGCCTGGGCACTGGATCTGGCCCTGTCCATGGACGAGGAAGTCGGCCTGCGTCTCGCCGAACGCGCCCGTCATTTCGTTGCCGAGGAGCTCAGCGTCGACCAGATGTGCTGCCGTACGCTGGATGTCTATCGTGAGCTGGTACGCGATGCTCCCCGTCCACCTCCTCAAGCCATGACACGTACCGACAACGAGGGACAGGATCTCGTCAATCCGTGACAATCGGAGCCGGATCATGGTTTTCGCCGCGATCCGGACGGCCGGACATCGCCATTGACGCATTGCACAATGGTTGACAGCGCCCGCCGGAGCGTTATGGGTTTAGCCCAAACTTTCCAAGGAACGGCCTTCCCCCAGATGACGACGATTATGCTGCCCGATGGCTCTGAACGGGTCTTCGATACGCCCGTGACGGGTCACGATATTGCCGCCTCGATCAGCAAGTCACTGGCAAAACAGGCACTGGCGATCGAGGTCGATGGCCAGCTGCGTGACATGGACTGGCCGATTGGCGACGATGCACGGGTTCGCATCATCAAGAAGGAAGATCCCGAGGCCCTTGGCCTTTTGAGGCACGACTGTGCGCATGTCATGGCCGAGGCAGTGCAGGATCTGTTCCCCGGTACGCAGGTGACGATCGGCCCGGCCATCGAGAACGGCTTCTACTATGATTTCGACCGCGATGAGCCGTTCCGTCCCGAAGATCTCGGGAAGATCGAGATGCGCATGGCCGAGATCATCAAGTCCGATCGACCGTTCCGGCGCGAGGAAGTGAGCCGGAACGAGGCGCATGAGCGCTTCAGTGCGGCGGGCGAGACCTACAAGCTCGAACTGCTCGATGCGATTCCCGAGAACGAGCCGGTGACGCTCTATCATCAGGGAAAATGGTTCGACTTGTGTCGCGGACCGCACGCACCTTCCACGGGACGCATTGGTGCATTCAAGCTCATGAAGGTTGCCGGTGCGTACTGGCGCGGCGATTCGCGCAATCCGCAGTTGCAACGCATTTACGGGACCGCCTTTGCTTCGGACAAGGAACTGAAGGCCTATCTTCATCAGCTTGAGGAAGCCGAGCGTCGCGACCATCGCAAGCTCGGTCGGGAGATGGACCTCTTCCACGTGCAGGAGGAAGCCGTCGGTTCCGTCTTCTGGCATCCCAAGGGTTGGATCGTCTGGCGCGAAGTGGAAAATTACGTTCGCCGCAAGCTCGACCGTTCCGGTTATGACGAGGTGAAGACGCCGCAATTGGTCGATCGTTCGCTGTGGGAGCGTTCCGGCCATTGGGACAAGTTCCGCGAGAACATGTTCACGCTGGAGGCCGAGGAGCGTGCACTGGCGCTCAAGCCGATGAATTGTCCGTGTCATGTACAGATTTTCAACCAGAAGCTGCACTCCTATCGTGACCTGCCCCTGCGCATGGCCGAATTCGGTTCCTGCCATCGCAACGAGCCTTCGGGTGCACTGCACGGGATCATGCGGGTTCGCGCCTTCACCCAGGACGACGCGCACATCTTCTGCACTCCCGACCAGATCACCTCGGAATCGGTCGCTTTCTGTGATCTGCTCAAGAGTATCTACAGGGACTTCGGGTTTTCCGATCTGCACGTGAAATTCTCCGACCGGCCACCCGTCCGGGCGGGAGAAGATTCCGTCTGGGACCGGGCCGAAACGGCCCTGATGGATGCCGTCAATGCTGCCGGTCTGGAGACGACACTCAATCCGGGCGAAGGCGCCTTCTACGGCCCCAAGCTGGAATTCGTGCTGCGCGACGCCATCGGTCGCGACTGGCAATGCGGAACCCTGCAGGTCGACTTCGTCCTGCCCGAGCGGCTGGACGCGAACTATATCGGTCCCGACGGTGCCAAGCACCGGCCGGTCATGTTGCATCGCGCCATTCTCGGGTCGATGGAGCGCTTCATCGGCATCCTGATCGAGCACTATGCCGGACGCCTGCCTCTGTGGCTGGCGCCCGTGCAGGCCGTGGTGGCCACGGTGACCAACGAGGCCGACAGTTATGCGCGCGAAGTGGGCGAGGCTCTGCGAGCAGCGGGCGTGCGGATTGAAACCGATCTGCGCAGCGACAAGATTTCCTACAAGGTTCGGGAACATTCGGTGGCCAAGGTACCATTGATCATGGCCGTCGGCGGGCGGGAAGCCGAGGAGCGCACGGTCAGCCTCCGAAGACTCGGAAGCAAGGACCAGTCGGCGCTTTCTCTTGACGAGGTCATAGCAATGTGCCAGCGGGAAATATTACCTCCTGACTTACAACCATGATATGATTGCTTCAGGGGGAAAGGCCGGCAGGTCGAAAAATGGACCTTGGCCGAAATTTCTGGTGAAACTACAGGAGGTCAATCGAACCTGATGGTAAATAATGTTCGCGATGAGGTTCGCGTCAACGATCGCATTGACTCAAGAGAAGTCAGGCTCGTGGATCAGGATGGCAATATGATCGGTGTGGTCTCCACGCGTGACGCCATTCGCCGGGCCGAGGAAGTGGGGCTGGACCTTGTCGAGGTGGCATCCAACGCCACACCTCCGGTTTGCAAGATACTCGACTTCGGCAAATACAAATATGACGCGCAGAAGAAGGCGAATGCCGCGCGCAAGAAGCAAAAAGTCATCGAGGTCAAGGAGATCAAGATGCGTCCCGCGATCGATGACAACGATTACGCCATCAAGATGAAGAAGGTGCGGACCTTCCTCGACGATGGAGACAAGGTCAAGGTCACCATGCGTTTTCGCGGACGTGAAATGGCGCATCAGGACATTGCCATGGGCATTCTTGAGCGTGTACGCAGTGAGATGGCTGAGCTGGCCAAGGTAGAACAGATGCCGAAACTCGAAGGTCGGCAGATGGTCATGGTCATGGCGCCATTGAAGTAGCGGCCATGTCCTTCGCGAAGCGGCTGGAAGCCGTTCGGGATGAGCTGCGTCGTTCATCTGTCGATGCCTTCATCCTGCAACGCACAGATCGTCACGGCAGCGAGTATCTGCCAGAGTGCGAGCAACGTGTTGCATGGTTGACGGGTTTCACGGGTTCGGCAGCCACCGTAGCCGTGACCATCGATCAAGCGGCCGTTTTCAGCGACGGCCGTTACACGGTTCAACTCGGCGAAGAGGTGGACAGCGCGTTGTTCGAGCGTTGCCACCTGATCGACGAGCCGCCGCGGCAGTGGCTTGAGGAGAGGCTGAGCAGCGGGTCCCGCCTTGGACACGATGCCTGGCTGACGAAGAAGGCCGAACGGAAGTCGCTGAAGGCGATGATGAGTCGCAAGGGCGGCGAGCTGATCACCATCGAAAATCCTGTAGATGCCGTGTGGAAGGATCGGCCCGCGGCACCTCTGGCTCCCGTCCATGCACTTGACATCGAATATTCCGGCCTGGCCACGTCCGCGAAGCAGACGGCGATGGCCAAGAGTATCGCCAAGGCCGGCGCTGACGCGTTGCTGGTCACCGCGACGGATCACATCGCCTGGTTGCTCAACATTCGTGGCAACGATATCCCGTTCAATCCATTATGCCTGAGCTATCTTCTGCTGAAAAGTGATGGCCGCTGTTTGTGGATGGTCGATCCTCGCAAGCTCGGCGACCTTGAGACGTTGGGAGACGGCATCGAAATAGCGCCCTATGATGCGCTCGACCAGACAATATCCTCGCTATCCGGCAAGGCCGTGCTGGTCGATCCGGCTTATACCCATGTGGGGTTCATTGACATATTGGAAGCTGCCGGAGCGCGGGTCGTCGAGGGCGATGATCCGATCGTCATGGCCAAGGCCGTCAAGAACGATGTCGAAATCCGGGGCGCCATCGCGGCGCAGGAGCGTGACGGCGCCGCAATGGTCCGCTTTCTGCACTGGCTCGACAACATTCCCCATGACGGAACGGTCAGCGAAATGGACGCAGTCCGACAGCTCGAGTTGGAACGTGCCGCCGATCCGCTTTACAGGGGCCCTTCCTTCGATACCATCTCGGCACATGGTCCCGATGCCGCCCTGCCCCACTACCGCGTCAGCGACAAGAGCAATCGTCCGCTCACGGCGGGCACGACCTATCTCGTCGACAGTGGAGGCCAATATCCGGACGGCACAACCGACATCACACGCACCATCGCCATGGGCGAGGTTTCGCCAGAGGTGAAGCGGACGTTCACCCTGGTACTCAAGGGGCATATTGCCCTCGCGACAGCACTGTTCCCCAGGGGAACATCGGGCGCACAACTCGATACGCTGGCGCGTTATCCGCTCTGGCAGGCCGGACTCGATTTCGACCACGGCACCGGACATGGGATCGGCGCCTATCTTTGTGTGCACGAAGGCCCGCAGCGTATCGCCCGGACGGGCAATGTTCCGCTGAAACCGGGCATGATCGTTTCCAATGAACCCGGCTACTACAAGACCGGTCATTTCGGCATCCGGATCGAAAATCTTGTCGTGGTCGAAGCGGTACCGAAGACGGACGGCGAAGAGCGTGAATTCCATCGTTTCAAGACGATCACGCTTTGCCCCATCGACAGGCGCATGATCGACATGGCCCTGCTCGATACTGACGAAAAACAGTGGCTTGACGCATACCACGAGCGTGTCCGGTCTCGCTTGCTGCCGCTTATCGACGAAGCGGCCTGTCGCGCCTGGTTCGAACGGGCGACAGCGCCGCTCGCCTGATCGATGCCCTGCTACCAGATACGCTCGGCCAGGAAGGTCCGCTCGCGCAGTTCAGGCTGCATCATGGAAAGGTCATCCAGTGGTAGATCAACCCAGCACAGGACTGATGTCACCCGATCATCTTCGACATACGGCAAATGGTGGAAGCGGCATTCGTGCATCGTTCGAATAGCGTCGAGCACCGTATCATGAGGACCGATCGTCATCGGGCGAGGAGTCATCACCTCACCAAGCAGGGTCGTGTCAGGATCGCGATTGGCGGCAACGACCCTTGATGCAAGATCGCTTTCGGTAAAAATTCCGACGAGTTGCGCATCGTGCTTCGTGATCACCACACTTCCGCAATGGTGCCGTTTCATGAGTTGGGCAGCCGCCCTCACCGATACGACCTCATAGGCACTGACGAGAGAACGACCAGTAAGCACATCCTTGGCCAAGGTATTCTTCATGGAGCCTCTCCTGTTCTTTGGTTGATTCTCCGAACAAGACAATCTCATATCTGGCTAGATCTGACCATTCGCTACTTGGGCGAAATGCCATCGCCCCGATAGCTTACATGACGGTCAGAATTTACTGCGAACGAAGTCGACCGTCCTGGCGGTCCACTTTTCGGCAAAGTCCTCTGCCCTGGTGATGATGTCATCGGCCCTGGGATGCCTGGCCTTGAGTCTGGCCAGAAGGTTCTCCGCCCAAGTCGCATGGCGCGAGAGGATGATCAACCCCACGGCGATGAACAGGATGCCTTGAAGAATCGGCAGGAACAGGCCGAGAACACCCAGTACCAGAAAAGTATAGCCAACACCCTGTATTGCGATTCGCGTCATGTCGCTCCTGCCATTTCCAGCCACTCGGCCTCGCTGAGCACCGCCACCCCGAGTTCGGCTGCCTTCTTTGCCTTGGAGCCGGCTTCGGCCCCAATGATTACATAGTCAGTCTTTTTCGAAACGCTACCCGCGACCTTCGCCCCCAACGTCTCGGCCCGCGCCTTGGCCTCCGCCCGGCTCATGGTTCCGAGCGAACCGGTGAACACCACCGTCTTTCCGGAAAATGGCGTTTCTCCTCCGCCACCAACCGTCACCGCCTCCACATCGAGTTCACCGGTCAACGCATCGAGAACAGCGATATTGCGCTCCTCGACGAAAAATTCACGCAATGCCTCGACGATACGTGGTCCGATACCATCGATATCTGCCAGTTCGGCATGAGCTTCCCCGTCGCCGGCCGCGACCCTCAGCATTGCCGATCGCCAGCCATCAAGACTGCCGTAGTGACGAGCGAGCAACCTGGCGTTGGTCTCACCAACGAAACGGATGCCAAGTCCATAAATGACCCGATCGAGGCCGATATGCCGCCGCTCGTTCAGGGCCTTCACCAGCTTTTGCACCTTCCTTGCAGCCCAGCCATCCAGAGCTTCAAGCTGCGCCAGCTTGTCGGGATCCCGGACAAGCCGGAAGATGTCGGCAGGCTCGCGAACGAGGCCGGCATCGACCAGTTGCGGCACCTGCTTCCTGCCGAGGCCTTCGATATCGAAAGCCTCGCGGCTGACGAAATGGCGCAAGCGTTCGATGAGTTGTGCCGGACAGACAAGACCGCCGGTGCAACGCCTTACCGCCTCCCCTTCCGGTCGGATCGCAAGGCTGCCGCACTCGGGACAATGGTCGGGAAAGGCGAAGGCCATCGCATCGTCGGGCCGCTGGTCGAGGAGGACCTCCACCACCTGCGGGATGACATCACCCGCCCGCTGGATGGCGACCAGATCGCCCACCCGGATGTCCTTCTCCTCGATATAGTCCTGATTGTGCAATGTCGCCCGAGCGACAACCACCCCGCCGACGGTGACGGGTTCGAGTTCGGCCACGGGAGTAAGCGCGCCGGTGCGGCCTACCTGGATACAGATTTCATGGACGCGGGTCTGTGCCCGTTCTGCCGGAAACTTGTGGGCAATGGCCCAGCGCGGGGCGCGGCCGACAAAGCCAAGTCTTCTCTGAAGGGCAATATCATCGACCTTGAGAACGACTCCGTCGATGTCATAGCCGAGCGCATGGCGTTGTACACCGATTTCCCCGTGATAGTCGACAAGCTCCTGCGCGGATGAGCATACATGGCGAAGCGGGTTGACGCGGAAGCCGATTCGCTCAAGCAGGGTCAGGAAGTCGCTGTATTTCCCGTCGATCGCGGGATCGGCCTCGCCCCAGCCGTAAGCGAAAAAGCGCAGGCGGCGGCTTGCGGTAACCCGGCTGTCCAGTTGGCGCACCGAACCGGCTGCGGCGTTGCGCGGATTGGCGAAAACGGATTCGCCCTCATCCTCCCTGCGCCGGTTGAGCACCCGGAAATCATCGTGGCGCATGAAGATTTCCCCGCGAACTTCGAGAAGCGAAGGCGCTTCCCCGGTCAGCCGTTGTGGAATGTCGAAGATTGTCCGCACATTGGCCGTAATATCTTCGCCGGTCGTCCCGTCCCCGCGAGTCGCTCCGCGTACCAGAAAACCATCCTCATAACGCAGGGCGCAAGACAGCCCGTCAATCTTGGGCTCGGCCGCGATGTCGACAGGCATGTCAACCGGCATGTTGAGAAAACGACGGATGCGAGCGAGAAATTCCTCCACATCCCCGGCATTCATCGCGTTGTCGAGAGACAGCATCGGCACGCTGTGAGTGACCTTGCCGAATGCCTCGACGGGCGCTGCTCCGATCCGGAATGCCGGACTGTCGGGACGAACGAGATCGGGAAAACGTTCCTCGATGGCATCATTGCGCCGCCGCAGCGCATCGTATTCGCCATCATCGAGCTCGGGTGCGTCGAGCTGATGGTAGAGGCGGTCATGATGGGCGATCAGCCGCGCCAGCCGCTCAAGTTCGCCCGCTGCCTCCTGCGGGTCCAGATCCTCCACCTTGCATCGCTCGACACTCATTGATTGCGGGCTCCCGCTGCCATCAGGCTTTCGGCGGCGGCCCGGGCCGCCTTGGTGATTTCCGCACCCGCCAGCATGCGGGCAATCTCATCCTTGCGCTGCTCGATCTCCAGCCGTCGCACATCGACCGATGTCGACTGTCCCCTCGCCGCCTTGACGACATTGAGGTGATGATCCGCCCGGGCCGCAACCTGCGGTGCATGGGTCACGACGATCACCTGCCGCCCCCGTGCCAGACGTGCCAACCGTTCGCCCACGGCATCGGCCGTCGCTCCGCCAATCCCGGAGTCAACCTCGTCGAAGATCAGCGTGCGCACGTCCTCACCCCGGCCCAGCACCACCTTGAGGGCCAGCATGAGCCGCGACAGTTCCCCACCGGATGCAATCTTCGCCAATGGCCCGACAGGCTGGCCTGGATTGGTCGAAACCTCGAATCCGACCCGGTCGAAACCCTCGGCCGTGGGTTCATCGAGCCGGTCGATGCGCACCTCGAAACGGGTCTTTTCCAGCTTGAGCGGTGGCAATTCACGGTGGATCTCTTCAGGCAGACGCAGCGCCATCTCGTGCCGCGACCTGCTCAAGGCCTCGGCATGCCCGACCAGAGCCAGCCTTTCCGTTTCGACAGCCTTCTCCAGCTTGCAGAGACTGGCGCTGCCAGCATCGATATCGGCAAGCTCCGCCTGCGTCCGCTCCAGCAGCGCGGGCAGTTCATCGACGGCGACGCGATGCTTGCGGGCCATGTCGCGCAAGGCAAACAGACGCTCCTCCACGGTCTCCAGCCGCACATCGCCCGCTTCAAGCTCCTGTTGCCGGATTTCGATCTGCGCTTCGGCCTCGGCGGCTTCGATCAGCGCGCGTTCCAGTGCATCGATCGCCGGTTGCAGGGTGTCCCGGGCATGATCGGCGTTGCGATCGAGTCGTCGCTGTGCCGTCCCCAGTTTCTCGATCGCACCGCCGGACCCGCTCAGCAGATCGGCCGCCTCGGCGAACAGTTGCAGCAACTTTTCCCGCGCCATCAGCTTTTGCCGTTCCGCCGCCAGTTCCTCTTCCTCTCCCGTGCGTGGAGCGAGATCCTCCAGTTCGAGAAGACGGTGGCGAAGATACTCTTCCTCACGCCGGGAATGTTCAAGCCTGTCGCGAAGTCGTGCGAGTTCGTTCGCGAGCGCCTTCCAGCGGCCATGCGCCTCGCCCGTGGCAGCAACCAGAGCCTGATGTCCACCGGCCTTGTCGAGCAAGGCCCGATGATTGCGGGCATCGAGCAGACCATGCTGGTCCATCTGGCCATGGATTTCCAGCAGTTGCGCAGCCAGTTCGCGCAACAGGGCCGTCGCCACCGGCTGGTCATTGACGAAGGCCCGGCTACGGCCATCCGCCGCAAGCGTCCGCCGGATGACGATTTCCTCACCTCCGTCTATGTCACGTTCCGCAAGGACGGCCTGAAGCGGATGATCGGCCGCGATCGCGAACGTGGCCGCCACGCTTCCCTGTTCGCAACCCGCGCGCACCAGCCTGCGATCCGCACGATCGCCCATGGCCAATCCCAGCGCGTCGAGCAGGATCGACTTGCCGGCACCGGTTTCACCGGTGAGCACGGTGAGCCCCTCGAAAAAATCCAGATCGAGACGTTCGATCAGGACGATATCACGGATGGAAAGCCCCGCGAGCATGATTGTTGTTCCAGCCGACTTTCAGCCAAACAGCATGATACCGGGAATCCATCCGCCTCGAACGGGATACCGGAAACCGGCCTAGAAGATCCGCGACAACCACGAACCCTCGTCGGCCTCGGGCTTGAGTCCCTTGTCTTCGAGCAGGGCGTAACTCTCCGCGTACCAGCTGCTGTCGGGATAATTATATCCGAGAACCGCAGCAGATGCCTGCGCCTCGGTCGTCACACCGAGAGCCATATAGCATTCTGTCAGGCGATGCAGCGCTTCGGGCACATGAGTGGTCGTCTGGTAGGCCTCCACCACTTCGCGAAAGCGATTGATCGCGGCCACGTATTGCTGCTTGCGCTCGTAATAGCGCCCTACCGACATTTCCTTGCCGGCGAGATGATCCCTGGCGAGATCCATTTTCAAAATGGCGTCGCGCGAGTAGTCGCTTTCGGGATAACGCTGGGTGAGCACACGAAAGGCCTCGAGCGCCTTTTCGGTCATCTCCTGGTCGCGCCCCACATCGGTAATCTGATCGTAATAGGACCGGCCGATCAGATACTGGGCATAGGGCACATCCTTGTTGCCGGGATGGAGTTCGATGAAACTCTCCAGCGTGGATATGGCGTCGGGGTAGAACTGCCCCTCGTAATACGCATAGGCGGCCATGATCTCGCCGCGGACTGCCCAGGTCGAATAGGGATGCTGACGCTCGACCTCCTCGAATCCACGAGCTGCCGCCTTGTAGTCCCTGGCCTCCAGCAGGGTCTGGGCGTCGGCGTACAGTTCCTCCGCCGGTCGCTCGACATATTCCTCGTCGCCCGCCTTCTGGCCGGCACAGCCAACCAGCGATGCAAGTAGCAGTCCTGCAACACCAAGGGAAAGGCGCCGCATGGCATGATGCAACCTTTGATTGAAAAATCGTAGCATGCTTTGGGAGACCTCGCAGGCGTCAACGACATAAGCACATATGCGTGTACAACCTAGCGTTTTCAATTCCGTCCTGCCAGCCAGAAGCAATCCGTCGAGGAAATTGCCGTTCCAAAATGTTCGCCGCACCACGGCTGCCCGATTGGCGTCCTCGCCTCCCGCGTGCCACGTGGACCCTGGCACCATGGTTCGGACGATCGCCGATCAGGCAGCATCCTCGACAATCGAGATCAGCGGCAGCCAGTCCCGGCGGAATTCCTCAGCCTTGCGGGCATCCAGATCGAATATCCCCAGCCCTGAACAGGCGGTTTCGTCATAGATTGCCCGATCATGAATGGTGGCTACCGGCCCATGTCCCACGTCGGCAAGGAAAGCCAGCTGCCGCTGGGCCGAACGGGATCGTTGCCGGACACGATTGGCCACCACCAGAACCGACTTCTTTCCCTTGCGGATGGGCTTGATGCGATCAAGCCGATCAAGGAACCGCCGCGTGCTCCCTTCGTCGAAGGTCGACGGAAGCACCGGGATGAGCAGCAGGTCGGCCTCGCGCACCAGATCGTCCACGTCACCAATGCTCAAACCGGCCGGTACGTCGATCACCAGTCGCTGGACATCTTCCGGAACCTTGTCCATGCCCTTGCGCCAGTCCAGCCCCATGATCGCGGGCATGGTGTCCGGGCGGGACTTCAGCCAGGTGAGACTGCTCTTCTGCCGGTCAACATCCGCAAGTGCTGTCCTGAACCCTCCCTGGGCAAATGCCGTGGCGAGATTGGTGGCGATCGTCGTCTTCCCGCAGCCTCCCTTGATGTTGGTCACCAGCACGGACAACACGGCCGCCTTCTCCCTGCATCATGCCCCACGATACCCGGTTCCCGGCGCAGCACCACACGACTTCACTTCCAGAAGGGCTTGCTCTCGGCAAATGCCCGCCACGCCTCGTCAAGTTCTGCACGCGATACCGCCAGGGCGCAAGCGTGCCAGCCATGCAGGAAGCCCGCGCTGCGAACAATTTCAAAGCGATCTTCACCAAGGTCATTTCGCGCGAGAAGACTATCGATCCGGTCGCTGCATTCCGCCAGATCGTTGGCCTGCCCCATCGAGTCCTGTAGCGATGCCAGAAGTTTGCGCCCTTTCTTCACCTTGCGGCCCGGGAACAACGGCGAAAGGAAATCGGTGGCATAACGCAGTTTTTTCAATGCCAGCCGCAATTCGTGGCGTTCCTCATCGGAGAGACGCTCGATCCTGCGTCCACGCTTGAGCAATTTCTTCAGCCGCTTGTCCAAAAGCACCTCGGCAACGGTCACGAGCCTGCCGCTCACATGCGGCGCCTTCCAGCGATCGAGTTCGATCCAGGCAACGAGGTCAAGGACCAGGTCGGCATGGTCGCGGCTGGTCAGATAGTGGCGGAGATCGGCGTGAGCCTCCATGCGGGCACGTGCAGCCACATCCAGCAGGCCCGTCAGATCGGCATGCACGACCAGATCGTTCCAGTAGGGCTCCAGCAGCTCCTCGACAAAGACATCGATCTCCCGCGCCGGTCCCAGCGCCTTGAGCGCTGTCTGCAACCTCGGCGCCAGTGTCCTCAGCCCCGCTTCATCCATCCATGGCGCAAACAGGACAAGAGCCGAACGCATCCTGCGGATCGCGATGCGCAACTGATGCACACCTTCGCTGTCGCGACCGTCGATCGCGGCAGGTTCGTTGTCCAGCCAGGTCGTCAGGCAATCACGCAGGATCGTGCGTATTCCATCCCTGAGCGAGATATCCTTCTCGAAGTGCGGCGACTGCCTCTTGCTCCAGGCGGGCGGCTGGTCGTGGCACAACCGGTAACCCCGTTCGGCCTTGGGCTCGGTTCCGATGCGCACGGGAACCCAATCGCGAATTTCCTCGACAAGGGAAAAGATCGCCCGCGAATGACCTCCCTTGAGTTCCAGCTCGATCTCGGCAACAGGCAGGCTCTTGTCGTTGGCATCGATGCGACCGACGTCGAGGGCAATCTCCACCTTGTTCGAACCATCGCTCCATATGGCCTTCTGCCGCTCGAACATGGTCGTGAACACCGGCTTGATCTGCTCGGGCAGCACCAGTCCCAGGCGATCGAGCGCCTTCGCATCGCCGATGCGGGTCATGTCGGGATCGGGCCCGTCCAGCGCGACCTCCCACTCGCCGCGGACCGAGAGCACTCCACCACTCCCGGCAGTCTTGAGCGTCTGCAGATAGTGCTTGCCGACACGACGGACGCGCAGCGCCATGCGACGTTGCCGGAGCCGTCCGTCATCCGTATCGTAATAGGTGGTTTCGAGCGACTGCCGCCGTATGTCGGACTTGTCCGACAGGATCGGAAGCTCGTTGAGATCCAGCTTTGTCGCCTTCCGGGGATCCAGCAGCAGCTTGAGTTCGATCTCCTGTGAAGTGCAATGGTCTACCATCCGGCATGTCCCCCCTCGGACGTTAGATGCCGGGCTAGTCGCCAAAAGCGACGCCATTGACGAATCCCCGACGCTGATACAGATCAATGCAAGTGGTGACAGCCCCTCTCTAGATAACGGATGTGACAAGTCAGAGGTTCATTTCAGCCATGCAGTACAAGGATCTTCTTGTCGTTGTCGACCGCAAGCCGACCGCGACCAAGCGTCTCGAAACCGCCTTTGAACTGGCCCGCGCACTCGATGCCCATCTGACGGCGCTGCTGATGATTCCCGAACCGGCCAATCCTGTCATTGCCGGCGTACCCATGCCGCTGGAGATTCTGGAGAACCAGCGCGAGCTTATCGCGAAAGAGGCGGCCGACACCATTGCCACGGTACGTTCCCACGCCGACCGTGCAGGAATACCCCTGGAGACCCGCACCGAGACGGCATCCTTCGAACAGTGGCCGTCGCGACTAGCACGCCAGGCACGCCATGCCGATCTGACCATCATCGGCCAGGTCGAGCCGGAAGAAGACGACAGTGCCGAAGTGGCCCTGATGATCGAGGCTGCATTCATGCAATCGGGCCGCCCGGCTCTGGTCGTCCCCTATGTCGGCGCACGCAACCTGCCGCCCGAGCGGGTTCTTGTCTGCTGGGACGGGTCGCCGGAAGCGGCGCGTGCCCTGAACGACAGCCTGCCGATCATCGAAAGCGCGCGCTCGACCACATTGCTGATCATCGATCCCGAGAAGTACCGGTCAACGGTCGGGGAACTTCCCGGAGCAGATGCAGCCACCCACCTTGCCCGCCATGGCATCAATGTCCAGATCAGGACGGTGACAGGAAATGGCATGGCGACCGGTGAAGTCATACTGAACGAGATCAGTGACAACGGCGCCGATCTGGTCGTCATGGGCGGTTATGGCCACTCGCGCCTGCGTGAGATGGTGCTCGGCGGAGCGACCCGCAAGCTGCTGGAGAGCATGACCGTGCCGGTATTGATCTCGCACTGACAACAGTCCCGCACATCATCGCGTCAAGCGCGCCATGGTGCGCTTGACGCGGGCAGACCTCCAGTTCCATGATGGAGCATCGTCGCGGGCGTCAGGTATGCCTGCGACTGTATCTGGGATGTTCGGAAGCCGGGTACCCCTGTCAGGTATTGACCGGCAAGTTGCAAAAATATCACCCACAGAACCTCGAATTTCACACATCTGACAACATCATCGTCCAGTGAAAATATGCAGTGGGCGATCAGTTCCGTACCGAATTTCCGGCACCTCGATACTCCGATAGCCTACAAATTCTGCACCGGGCGACCGGCACATGAATTGCCTCGCCGGAAAACTGAAGTATGGTCGCGCTGTGTCGACCGACTGATCCAACTTCCGATCTTGCGGCCGACCGCAAGACTGGAACGACCAGGGAGCATCCTCATGAAGTCCCCCACAAAACTGCTTTCCGCCCTGATGGCGACTGCCATGGTTGCACTGGGCGCCTCGGCCGCGCAGGCGAATTGCGATCCCGGTGAGACCGTGATCAAGTTCACCCATGTGACCAACACGGACAAACACCCGAAGGGTATTGCCGCAGCCCTGCTGGCTCAGCGTGTCAATGACGAGATGAACGGCACCGCCTGCATGGAGGTCTATCCGAACTCGCAGCTCTATGATGATGACAAGGTGCTCGAAGCGATGCTGGCCGGCGATGTCCAGATGGCCGCCCCATCGCTGTCGAAATTCGAGACCTTCACCAAGAAGTTCCGCCTGTTCGACCTTCCCTTCGTGTTCGAGGACGTCGACGCGGTGGACCGTTACCAGGCATCCGACGATGGCAAGGCCCTGCTCGACAGCATGCGCCGCCGCGGCCTGCAGGGGCTCGGCTTCTGGCACAACGGCATGAAACAGCTTTCGGCCAACAAGCCGCTGCTGATGCCGGAGGACGCCAGGGGCCTGAAGTTCCGCATCCAGCCCTCCGACGTTCTACAGGCCCAGTTCGAGGCTCTCGGCGCCAATCCCCAGAAGATGGCCTTCTCCGAGGTCTATGGCGCACTGCAGACCGGCGTCGTCGACGGTCAGGAAAACAGCTGGTCGAACATCTACGGGCAGAAGTTCTTCGAGGTGCAGGATGGCACCACCGAGACCAATCATGGCATTCTGGACTATCTCGTGGTGACGTCCACCGACTTCTGGGACGGTCTGCCCGATGACGTCCGTACCCAGCTCAAGACGATCCTCGATGAGGTGACGTCACAGCGCAATGCCGAGTCGACGGCGGTCGATCTACAGAACCGGCAGGCGATCCTTGATGCCGGCGGCGTCATCCGCGAACTCGACAAGGAGCAGCGCGATGCATGGGTAGCGGCGATGAAACCCGTCTGGGAGAAGTTCGCCGGCGATATCGGTCAGGACGTGATCGACAAGGCGGTGTCGTATAACGACGCCTCGAACTGATCGCATCGAACGGCCGAAGGTCGACGGGGACAGCAATCCCGTCGACCTTCTGACGCAGCCCGACCAAGGCTCGCACGATATACGACGAGCCGTCCCGCAGGGGGGAACAGGATAATGAGCGCGCCAGCCGCGACCGGATTCGGTCGAATAGTCAACGAGATCGAAGAATCGCTGATTGCAATCATTCTCGGTTTGATGACCGTCATCACCTTCGTCAATGTGATAGCCCGCTACGTCTTCAATACCAATATCCTGTGGGCATTGGAGACCACGGTCTTCCTGTTCGCCTGGCTGGTATTGCTGGGTGCATCATATTGCGTGAAGACCCGCGCACATCTGGGTGTGGATGCGGTGATCAACATCGTCTCGCCACCGGTTCGCAGGATCCTCGCCATCGTCTCCGTCCTCAGTTGCTTGCTGTTCAGCGCACTGTTGCTCATCGGCGCGTGGGAATACTGGTGGCCATTCGTTACCAAGAATGTCTGGTACGAAGTCAATGACATCCCGATGTTCGACTGGCTGCGCTTCATCGAACCACTGATGAACGAGAACGAGCCTTACGAGAAACTGCCGAGATTCATTCCCTATTTCGCCTTGCCGCTCGGCATGACCCTCATCACGTTTCGCTTCATCCAGGCCGCCATCGCCGTTTTCAGGGGCGAGACCGACCGCATCATCGCCAGCCATGAGGCTGAAGACCTCGTCGAAGAAGCTGCAGCAAAAGCGGACAAGGGGGACTGATCCATGGATGTCGTCATTCTCTTTTTGATGGTCATTGCCTTTTTGCTCATCGGCGTGCCGATCGCCGTATCGCTGGGCTTGTCCTCGATCCTCTTCCTCATGGTTCTCAGCGACAGTTCGCTCGGTTCCATCGCCCAGACGCTTTTCAACGCCTTTGCCGGTCATTACACGCTTCTCGCCATTCCCTTCTTCATACTCGCCTCGACCTTCATGTCGACCGGCGGTGTGGCCAAGCGCATCATTCGCTTCGCCATCGCCTGCGTCGGCCACCTGCAAGGCGGCCTCGCCATCGCCGGCGTATTCGCCTGCATGCTGTTCGCCGCCCTGTCCGGCTCGTCGCCGGCAACCGTGGTGGCCATCGGCTCGATCGTCATCGCCGGCATGCGTCAGGTGGGTTACACCAAGGATTTCGCCGCGGGCGTCATCTGCAATGCCGGCACACTCGGGATCCTCATCCCGCCATCTATCGTCATGGTGGTCTATGCCGCATCGGTGGACGTATCGGTCGGGCGCATGTTCCTTGCTGGCGTATTTCCCGGCCTGATTGCCGGCCTGATGCTGATGGCGGGCATCTACATCGCCGCCAAGGTCAAGGGCCTGCCCGCCCAGCCATGGGCCGGATGGGAAGAGGTCTTCGCTTCCGCCCGCGATGCAGGTTGGGGATTGTTCCTCATCGTCATCATTCTCGGTGGCATCTATGGCGGCATCTTCACTCCCACCGAAGCTGCGGCCGTGGCCGCGGTGTATGCCTTCATCATCGCCAATTTCGTCTACAAGGACATGGGTCCGCTCAAGGGCGATGGCGAACAGCACCTCTCGTTCTGGAAGCGGCCGCACAGCATCATCACCGTCCTCTTCCACCCGGACACGAAGAACTCACTGTTCGAAGCCGGCAAACTTACCATCATGCTGATGTTCATCATCGCCAATGCGCTGATCCTCAAGCATGTGCTCACCGACGAGCAAATTCCGCAGGCCATTGCCGGGTCAATGTTGCAAGCAGGCTTCGGGCCACTGATGTTCCTCGTCGTGGTCAATGTCATCCTGCTCATCGGCGGCCAGTTCATGGAACCGTCAGGGCTCATCGTCATCGTTGCCCCGCTGGTTTTCCCGATCGCGATCCAGCTGGGTATTGATCCCATTCACCTGGGGATCATCATGGTGGTGAACATGGAGATCGGCATGATCACCCCACCGGTCGGCCTTAACCTGTTCGTGACCTCCGGCGTCGCCGGGATGCCCCTGATGCGGGTTGTCAGGGCGGCGATGCCGTGGTTGGGAATCCTGTTCATCTTCCTCATTCTCGTCACCTACGTGCCGATCATCTCCACCTGGCTGCCCACAGTCATGATGGGGCCGGAGATCATCACCAACTAGCAACGTCCGGGCATCCTTGTCGGTTGGCAAAACCGGCCAACCAGGGCAAGGATGCCCGGATGACACATTCACCGGAGCCGCTTCCAGAGTTCCGACGGGGCATATCGCATCGTGACGCGATAATTCGAGTTGACGCCGTCAACTTCTGGTTCTTTCTGACGCCATGGAAGAGTTGCATTACCTCGTCGAAGTTCTGATCGTGCTGGCGGCGGCCGTGGTCTTCGCGGCGGCCGCCATACGGCTCAACCTTGGCCCGATCGTCGGATACCTGGTCGGCGGTGCGGTCATTGGCCCGCCCCTGCTTAATCTTGTCAAAAGCCCGGAGCTGTCGGGCTTCCTTGGCGAGATCGGTGTCGTTTTCCTGCTGTTCACCATCGGCCTCGAACTGCCGGTGCAACGCATTCGCACAATCGGCATGCGCACCCTGGTGATCGGCGTGCTGCAGGTGGGTGTGACAACGGCCATCATTGCCTGGATCGCCTCGACTTTCGGTATCGGATCGGCCGGTTCCATGGCGATCGGCGCCGGCCTTGCACTGTCCTCGACGACCATCGTCCTGCGCCTGCTCACTGACCGAGGCCAGCTCACTTCGCGCGTCGGACGGGCCGTCTTTGCCATCCTGATGATCCAGGATCTGCTGGTCGGCCCGTTGCTGGTGGCGATCCTGGCGCTGGGCGAAGGCAGCGACAACCTGCCACTCGTTCTGGGGCTTGCCCTTGGCAAGGCGGTTCTGGCGGTTGCCCTGATCTTTGCCATCGGGGGGCGTCTTCTGGCCTTGCTCTACCTGCCAATCGCAGCGGTCAAGACTCCCGAACTGTTCACCGGGCTGAGCGTACTTGTCGTGCTGGGCGTCGGCTTTCTCACCCACGCCGCCGGCCTGTCGCTTGCCTTCGGCGGCTTCCTTGCAGGCGTCCTGCTGGCCGACAGCGTCTATCGGCATCAGATCGCAGCCGACATCCGTCCGTTTCGCGGGCTGCTGCTGGGCCTGTTCTTTGTCAGTGTCGGCATGCAGCTGGATCTGGGCATCCTGTTCGATCTTCCGATCGAGGTGCTGCTCGTCGTCGCCTCCCTGTTTGCCATCAAGGCCGTCATTATCGCCACATTGGGATTGTTGTCGGGCTTGGGGTTACGCAACGCCGTTCGCCTTGGCATCATGCTGGCGCAGGGGGGTGAATTTGCGTTTGTGTTATGGTCCGAGGCGAGTTCACAGGGACTGCTGGGCGATCAGGTCAGCCGGTTGCTGATCGTGGCGGTGGCGATCAGCATGGCCCTGACCCCGTTCCTGTTCATGCTTCTCGACCGTCTGGCGGTGCCATCGGGACCATCATCGGCGCCTGTCGTCAATGAGCCTGAATCGATCGAGGAGATCGAGGATCATGTGGTCGTCATCGGCTGCGGCGTTGTGGGTACTCAGGTGCTTCTGCAATTGAGCGAGCGACACGTCCCGGTGCTGGCTCTCGACCGCGATGTCGACAAGGTCCGCCAGTTGCGGCGGCACACCGAACATGCATTCTTCGGCGACGCCACCCAACCCGATGTGCTGGAGATGATCCACATCGAGCGCGCCCGGGCGGTCGTGATCGCGCTCGACGACCCCCGCCAGGACCTGCTGGTTGTCGGCGTGTTGCGTTACCTCTTCCTGGACATGCCGATCCTCGCCCGCGCTCATGACGAGGCCCATGGACAATTGCTGGAGCGGGCGGGCGCCACATCCGTCATTCCCGAGGTCATCGACACCGGGCGTCATCTGGTCGAAGCACTCCTTCTCGGCGGCGTGGCGGGTCGATTGCCGGTCCTGCCTTCCGGAAGGGATACCCTCGCGGACGAGAATGCGACTACCGAAGAGAACATCGGTAAAGGTTGAAATCTGTCAGCAGTGGCGGCTCAGGGTCTCGACAATCGCCCGTACGTCGCCCTCGATCCGCAGGCGCTTTTGCCGTGACAGCTCGCCATGAACGATGCTGATCGACGATTTCGCCACTCCCAGCACCTTTGACAGCAATTTCACCAAAGCTGCGTTGGCCTTACCCTTGTCTGGCGGCGGCGTGACTCCTACCGCAAGCCAGCTCTCACCATCGTGGGTCTCGCTCACGCCGTTGATGCGTTGCTGGCGGGCATTGGGAGTAAGCCGCACCTGCAGGACCAGGGCATTATCGACAATTTTGCAACAGCTTTCCAGCTTTTCGGGCACAACTGTCACCAGGCACCCATTCCCGTTTCAGTAACAGCCGAGAACATCGCTGATCAGCAAGGTACGCAGGAACATCAATCCCAGGATGAGGATCATCGGCGAGATGTCGAGCCCGCCCATGGAGGGCAGGAAATTGCGGATCGGACGCAGGGCGGGTTCGGTAATCCGGTGGAGGAACTCACCGATCTGGTAGACGAAGCGATTTCCCGTATTGACCACGTTGAACGCCACCAGCCATGTCAGCACGACCGATGCGATGAGCAGCCAGATGTAGAGGCTGATGACCGTATCGACGAGCTGGCAGATGGCAATCATGACTGAGCCTTTCAGATCCGGGAAAAAAGCGATGCAGGCGCCGGCGACGCTCCATCGTAGCAAAGTACGTGTCTGCCAGTTATGGTCTTCGCCACAAACTTGCAAGTATCTTGACTTCCCCTCCCCCACCTCGCATACACCCATCCCGAACGAACTACCCGTGGGGCCGTAGCTCAGTTGGGAGAGCGCTAGAATCGCACTCTAGAGGTCGAGGGTTCGACTCCCTTCGGCTCCACCATTTTCCAAGAAATTTCAAGAAGTTAGCGCCTAGCAGTTCCTAGGATTTTTGGCATAAATCGAAAGAAGTCGGCGATTTTACCCGCAGCGGGGTAAATCGGGGTAATCAACCCTAGATTTATTCCAGAGGTTCATTGTTTCAAGGCTGAAACGATCTCTGAGAGTTAGGCGCATAGGTTAGGCTTTGGAAATTCAAAGAGTTAGCCCGAGGTCGCCGCAGGTTGCCTCCCTGCCTTCTTCTTTATTGACCGCGTGGTCCGTTTTTCTTCTACGCGACTGAGTGCCCTTCATTCGTCGATGAGGTCGGCAATCCCTCTGATGTCGGCAGCCTGAAGGTGCGTGTAACGGTTCGTCATGGCCTGGGTGCGATGGCCAAGGAACTTCTGGATGTGCGCCGGATTGGCTCCTTTGGCGACCAGCCGGGTCGCGGCGGTGTGACGCATCGAATGGAGAACCCAGTGTTCGAGACCCAGGGCTTCCCGGCATTCCTTGACGCGGCGGCGGAGCGTGGACAGTGAAAATGGCCAAGGAAGGTGCTCGGCGAGAATCTGTTGAGCGCGAGATGACAACGGGACGGCCCGCATCACCGTCTTCTTGCCATAGCCGTTGCGGCTATTGCTGCCACCATCCGCCACCTCAGCGGCTAGGTGATGGTCCATCTCGGCATTCAAAACCCGCTCGGCGATCGAGCGCTTGAGATCATCCAATAACCCACCCTTGTCGAACATCGTCGACGGGTCACGGCCGGCCATCAACTGGTCGACGAGTTCATCCGACAAAACAGGCTTCTTGCGTGCAGGCATGTGATGGTTCCTCTCTTTCCATCATCATGGCCCGTACACGAAAGTCCTGACAGGCCCCCGCGACCCCTTGAACGAACGCCGGAAGAAGGTCTCGTCGGCTTCGACGATACCCGAAAGCGCCTCGGCATCGGCCACTCCCGCCCGAAGAAAGCGATGCCGCCAGCGAAAGCTCGTCGCCACCGCCACCCGGCAGATCTTCGCTGCCTTGCGAACAGTGTCACTTCGGGAAAGACAGGCGGTGAAGCTCAACCATTGCGCCTTCCTGCGCAGGCGCGCCAGCGGTGTGCCGGTCAGCGCGTTGAACGTCCGGCCGCAGGTCGCACACCGAAAACGCCGCAACCCGTGACTCCTGCCCCACGGCCGCGAACCTTCCGCCCGGCAATGCGGGCAGGCCGGCTCCGGGCCAAGGCGAGCTTCCAGAAGCCCGATCACCACCGCCTCGTCCCCGCCACCGGCAAGCGCCGCTTCGAGCCGCTGTTTCTGCTCAACGTCAAGGCGAGCAACCATCGAAAGAAGGAGTTCGAATTCCTCGTTGCGCATCAGTCGGTTCTCCCAAATCTATAGAGAACATAACACGAACAACAGCTAACGGGAACTGAGCCTTCGGCTTTGCTCTTTGGCAGGAAGCGGCCGGAACCGGCGCCGATCTGCTCTGGCGGGTCAAGAAGAACATCCGGCTTGAGGTCGAAAAGCGCTTTGATGACGGTTCCTGGCTCAGCCGCATCTATCCTTGCGAGAAGGATCGCCCGCACGGCGCGAATGCCGTCACCGTCCGGGTCATCGACTACCAGCTCGAAGGTGTCGAAAATGCCGAGCCGCTCTACCGGCTGATCACCACCATCCTCGATCCCAAGACCGCACCGGCCGACGAACTCGCCGCCCTCTATCAAGAGCGCTGGCAAATCGAAACCGCTTTCGACGAATTGAAAACCCACTTGCGCGGCGCCCGGATCGTACTGCGAAGCCGCACTCCCGATCTCGCCATCCAGGAATTCTACGGCCTCCTCATGGCCCACTTCGCAGTCCGCCAACTCATGCACGACGCCGCGCTCACCGCCGACGAAGACCCCAACCGGCTCTCATTCCTCCATGCCGTGCGCGTCATCCGCCGCAAACTCCCGCAAGCCATCGCCATTCCCCCCGAAACTCCGGACCGCATTCCATGACGCCGTGCTCATGGAAATCCTCGACGAACGCGTCCCGCAGAGACCAGGCCGAACCAACCCACGCGCCGTCAAACGCAAGATAAACAACTACCCCACCAAATCCCGCACCGGACCATACAACCCGAAACAGCAAAAACCGACCATCGTCATTATAAAGTGAACGGCATTGCGCCTAGCCGCCATGAAACGCGGGGCAGTGTGCCCAAACGAAAACCCGTCCCTGCAACCTCAAACAATCCAAAAGTTCGCGCCAACGGCGCCACCGAAAAGCTCAGCCAAAAAATGACACTTCCCAACCCTCATCAATTTTTCGGGCTAGTCGGTTAGCAAAGCCCTCGATCCTGCCGAACTCCTTGTAGACCATCAGTCAGTCTCGCGTTGTTTGTCTGCGGACAGCAAACCCAGGCTTGGTCGAATGGATGAATATCGTGGTCGGAAAGGTGCGGAGTTCAGCTGCCGAACAGGCCGCGGAACAGATTGAGCAAGGTTGCCTGGTCGGGCAGGCCGTTGGTATCGAGGCCGATCGATCTCTGGAAACTCTTGAACCCACTGGCGGTCTTGGGTCCGTATTTGCCGTCTGCCGTACCCGTAAGATGTCCCAGGTCAATGAGGCGCTGCTGCGCCATTCGCATGATCTCGCGATAGATTTCGAGCTTCTTGCCATCACCGATGTCCACGGTCTCTACTGGACTTTGCGTCTTGAGGCTCGTGGATTTCATGGCGCCCAGCATCAGTTCCACGGCAACATAGACCGGCTGGTCGGGCCGGTTCTGACAATGAACCGTAAGGAGTTCGGCAAGCAGTTCCACCCGCTGCCACGGCGTTGCATCGAACAGCTTGTCGGTATGACGGTTTGCCGCGGTGATATATCCCTCAAGCCAGCCTAACAGGAGCAGTGTCCGTTCGTCCTTCTTGGCAACGACATCGGCCAGTTGCTTGCACACGATGCCTCCGGCCCCCTTGACCGCATACCGCCCTTCGGAGTCCGCAGCATTGGCGGTCAGTGCCCATGACAGGCAGGAGAATCCGGCCAGAGCGATCAGAATCGATCCCAGGCTCTTTTTCATAGTTGCGGTCCTTCGATGGCTGAACCGGCCAGCATCGGTTGTCGACACCATGCCATTGCCCCAAGGTAGAAATGAAATCCCCCTTTCGCAACTTGAAACCACATTGACGTCGCCGGCAAGGGACCTTCGTCGAAGGGGTGCGTCAACAGGATACCGTTGCGGCATGCGGCATGACCACGTAAGACACTGTCCACAGTTCGCACATGACCAGCAACCTGGAAGGGGAGCCCATGGCACGCGCCGCCAGACCTGTCTCGCCGCATCTGCAGATTTATCGCTGGTATCTGACGATGGCGCTTTCAATCGCTCATCGCGTTACCGGCGCTGCACTGACCTTCGGGCTCGTCCTGCTCACGTTCTGGCTGCTGGCCCTCGCCGGGGGCGAGGACAGCTTCAGCACCATGCGGTCCATCATGGACAATCCGTTCGGTTGGCTCGTGATGATCGGCCTGACTCTCGCGCTGTTCTTCCATACCGCCAATGGCATTCGCCACCTCGTCTGGGATGCGGGTTACGGCTTCGACAAGGAAACGGCGCGGTCCTCCGGCATGATCGTCATTCTCGTCGCCGCTGTGCTGACGTTGATCACCTGGATCAGTGTCGTCATCGCCGCCTGACGGTCGAACGGGAGGGAATTTATCATGCGCTCAGCTATTGGCCAGGTTCGCGGTCTCGGTTCTGCCGGGGAAGGTGTCGGTCACTGGAAGAACCAGCGGCTCACTGGCGTTGCCAATGTCATCCTCATCGTATGGTTTGTCTTCCAGGCCGTCGGTATGACCAACGCCACCCGGCTGGACTGGCTCGAATGGTTTGCCAGTCCCATCCACGCCACCGGTATGGTGCTGCTCGTCATGTCGGGCTTCTGGCACGCGGCATTGGGAGTTCAGGTGGTCATCGAAGACTACATTCATTGCGAGGCGCTGAAAGTCGCTTCGTTGACGGCACTCGCGCTGGTCAGCTTCGCGCTGGCCGCGGTCGGTGTCGTTTCCATTCTCATGCTTGCCACTGGAGGTGCTTGAGGCATGGCCGAGGCCTATCCGATCACAGACCACAGCTTCGACTGCATCGTTGTCGGCGCGGGAGGCTCGGGCCTTCGAGCTGCCGTGGGGATGGTCGAGGCAGGGCTGTTCGTTGCCTGCATCACCAAGGTCTACCCGACCCGTTCGCACACCGTTGCGGCCCAAGGGGGCATCAATGCCGCGCTCGGGAACATGAACGAGGACGACTGGCGCTTTCACATGTATGATACTGTGAAAGGCTCCGACTGGCTCGGCGATCAGGATGCCATCGAGTACATGACGAGGAACGCTCCGGCGGCGGTCTACGAACTCGATCACTACGGTGTGCCGTTCTCACGCACCGAGGAAGGCAGGATCTATCAGCGCGCCTTCGGCGGTCAATCGGTGGGTTTCGGCAAGTCGCAGGCCTACCGTACCTGTGCGGCGGCCGACCGCACGGGGCATGTCATCCTGCACACGCTGTTCCAGCAGGCCCTGAAGAACAAGGTCCAGTTCTTCAACGAGTATTTCGCGCTCGAATTGTTGATGGATGATGAAGGTGTCTGTTGCGGCGTCATGGCCATGTGCATCGAGGACGGTTCCATCCACCGTTTCCGTGCCCAGCAGACCTGTCTGGCCACGGGTGGTTACGGCCGCGTCTATTTTTCCTGCACCTCGGCCCATACCTGCACCGGCGATGGCAATGCGATGGTGCTGCGAGCCGGCCTCCCATTGCAGGATCTGGAGTTCGTGCAGTTTCACCCCACCGGCATCTATGGCGCCGGATGCCTGATCACCGAGGGCGCACGTGGCGAAGGCGGCTATCTGACCAACAGCGATGGCGAACGTTTCATGGAACGGTATGCTCCATCGGCCAAGGATCTTGCCAGCCGCGATGTGGTCAGCCGGGCCATGACCATCGAAATCAACGAAGGCCGTGGTGTGGGATCGAACAAGGATCACATTCATCTGCACCTGGAGCATCTCGATGCCGAGTTGCTGCATCAGCGCCTGCCGGGCATTTCCGAAACTGCGAAGATCTTCGCCGGCGTGGATGTAACCAAGGAGCCGATACCTGTCGTGCCGACCTGCCACTACAATATGGGCGGCATTCCCACATCGCATCGGACCGAGGCGCTCAATTCGAAGGATGGCAATCCCGATACGCCGGTGCCGGGGCTGATGGCCGTCGGCGAGGCGAGCTGTGCGTCGGTGCACGGGGCCAATCGTCTCGGTGGCAATTCGCTCATCGATCTTGTCGTATTTGGCCGTGCTGCGGCTCACAGGGCTGCGGAACTGGTCCAGCCAGGAGCCAGCCTCCGCCCGCTGCCCAAGGACAGCCACGACAAGGCGGTCTCCCGTGTCGACAGGCTGCTGTCCGGCAAGGGGGGTACACCGACAGGTGAGATACGCCTGGCGATGCAGCGCTCCATGCAGAAACATGCCACCGTTTTCCGCGAGGGGCCGGCGCTCGAAGAGGGCTGCCGTTCCATCGACAGCATTGCTTCCACGCTCGATAAACTGGCCATCTCGGACAAGTCGCGGATCTGGAACAGTGATCTCGTCGAGGCGCTGGAGCTGCAAAACCTGATGTCGCAGGCGGTTGCCACGGTAAACTCGGCCTTGCATCGCACCGAGAGCCGCGGAGCTCATGCGCGCGAGGATTATCCGGAGCGCGACGACGAGAACTGGATGCAGCACACGCTCGTATGGGTGGATGAACAGTTCAAACCCCGCATAGAGATGCGACCGGTACATTACTATACGCTCTCGAACGAGGTCGATGTCGTTCCCCCCGCCAAACGTGTTTACTGATTCGAACGGTTGAGGATCTTCTCATGGCCGAAATCAATCTTCCGAAAAACAGCCGTATCGAAGAAGGAAAGAAGCATCCGGCACCGGCCGGCGCGAAGCGTACAAAGACTTTCCGCATCTATCGCTACGAGCCCGAAGACCAGCAGAACCCCCACATGGACTCCTTCGAGATCGATCTCGACGATTGCGGGCCGATGGTTCTCGATGCGCTGATCAAGATCAAGGGTGAGACGGACAGTTCGCTGACCTTCCGCCGTTCCTGCCGCGAGGGCATCTGCGGCTCGTGTGCAATGAACATCGACGGACACAATACGCTGGCCTGTACCTGTGCCATCGAGGATGTGAAGTCCGGCGAAGTGACGGTCTATCCTTTACCGCACATGTCCGTGATCAAGGACCTGGTCGTCGATTTCACGCATTTCTGGGCGCAGTACGAATCGATTCATCCCTGGCTGCGTACAGAAAGCGCCGATCCGCCCAAGGAACGAACCCAGTCCGTGGAAGACCGGGAAAAGCTCGATGGGCTCTATGAGTGCATCCTGTGTGCCTGTTGCAGCACATCGTGTCCATCTTACTGGTGGAACAGCGATCGTTATCTCGGTCCGGCCGCATTGCTGCAATCCTATCGCTGGATGGCCGACAGCCGTGATGAAACCAAGGGGGAACGGCTCGATGATCTCGAGGATCCGTTCAAGCTGTACCGCTGCCATACCATCATGAACTGCACCAATACCTGCCCGAAGGGCCTCAATCCGGCGAAGGCAATCGCCGAGATCAAGAAACTTCAAGTAGAAAGAAAGCTATAAATGTTCCCTTAATTGTAGCCTTGGCGGCTCTGTTATCTTCTGTTAATCGTTGATTCATAAAGAGGTAAAAGCCCACACACGCAGGTCCGATCTCAATAGGAGGCATTCGTGCCTCCTTTATTTTTTTGCTTTGGTCATTTTTCGCATCTGCATGACGTCTGTGACGGTATTTCCAGTCCGAATCATGTAAAAGAAGATTGCTGATATGTGCACATGAACAGGTGCGGATATCCAGTCGCTTGTTTTGCTACTGCGACAGGGAGGCTGCACCGGAGGCAGGATTGCCGTTGTGGGGCTGTGTCTGGAACAGCAGCGTTATGCGCAACCCGGGAGGTGTTTCGCGGGACGCGTCCTCGATCAGCATTTCCGCTTCGTGGAGGCGGGCCACCGCCTTGACCAGGCTGAGACCGAGACCGTTGCCGGGTGTCGAACGTTCCGGTGCCAACCGGACAAAACGCTCAAGCACCTTGTCGCGCATCCCGGCCGGAATGCCCGGGCCGTTATCGCTCACGCTGAGCCAGGGAATACGCTCGGCACGCGTGCTGCCGCTCCTCACCCCGCAGCTCATGATCACATGGCCACCATCGTGGCTGTACTTGATCGCATTGTCGACGAGATTGGCCAATGCCTGCGACAGCAACTGACGGCTGCCGGTGACAAGGCATTTTCCATTCGTTTCGACGGCCAGGCCGATGCCGTTCTCGTCAGCCAGCGGTTCGAACAGTTCATAGACATCGGCAAGCAAGGCCGACAGGTCAAGCACTTCCCATTCCGCCCGACGTTCGCCCGCATCGGCCCGGGCAATGCTCAACAATGCGTTGAAAGTACCGATCAGCCCTTCGGCATCGGCAATCGTTGTCGCAATGAGTTCGCGAGTGGCGGGATCGCTCGGCTCTTCGGATAACGCCATTTCCAGCCTCATGCGCATCCGCGACAGTGGTGTGCGCAGATCGTGCGCGATGTTATCCGTCACTTCCCGCATGCCGACCACCAGCCGCTCGATGCGGGCCAACATGGCATTCAGGTTGTGCGCGAGCTGATCGAACTCGTCACCGCCACCGCGCGTCTCGATCCTGCGGCCGAGATCGCCGGCCATGATCTCGCGTGCAGCGCGGTTGACCTCATCGAGCCTGCGGGTGGTCCAGCGGGCAATGAGAAAGCCGACGACAACGGCGATCAGCAACATGAATGCCGCACCCTGCATGATCTTGCTTCGAAGACTTTCTTCCAGCCGCACCCTGTCCTCGATGCTGCGTCCGACCAGCAACCGGGCGACATTCTTGATCTGGATGGTACGTGCCACGGCGCGCGCCGCACCGCCATTGCGGGTGGGAATGGCAAAGTAGTTATAGCCGTCGTCGGTCTGGATACTGTCCGGCCAGTAGGGCAGATTGCCGGCGATAGGCTGACCCGCGCGATCCACCAGCAGATAGATGCTCTCGCGGTCGCGATCAGGTGAACGGATACGCTGGTCGATCACGATACCGAGCCCGACCAGCCCGCCCTGATCGAACTGCTCGCGCAAGCCGGTGATTTCCGCGGAAATCGTCTCGTCCGTCTGCTGCCGCATGTAGGACGTGCTCTCGCGATAGATGAAGGTGAGCAATCCGGCGGCGAGGACCGCGAATGTCAGGAGATAGACGATGGTCAGGCGTAGTGTCGCCGACCGCAACAGGTGCTGGCTAACCGGCACGCAAGCTGTATCCTGCACCCCGCACCGTCTGGATCAAGGAGGTATCGAACCCCTTGTCGATCTTGTTGCGCAGGCGGCTGATATGGACATCGATCAGGTTGGTTTGCGGGTCGAAATGGTAGTTCCAGACTTTCTCCAGCAGCATCGTGCGCGTCATCACCCGTCCGGCATGACGCATGAGAATCTCCAATAGGAGATATTCCCGAGGCTTGAGGTCGATCGGCTTGCCTCCACGACGGACCTGCCGGCTGATGAGATCCATTTCCAGATCGGCATAGGTCAACCGTGTGTCCGATGAATGACCGCCGTCGGGTCTGGAACTGCCACGTCGGTCGAGAGCCTCAAGGCGTGCGAGCAGTTCGCTGAAGGCATAAGGCTTGACCAGATAGTCGTCTCCGCCCGCCTTGAGTCCTTCGACACGGTCGTCGACCTCGCCCAGAGCACTCAGGACCAGAACCGGCGTGGTATTGCCGGTCGCTCTCAAGGTGCGAATGACCGCGAGTCCATCGAGTTCGGGCAGCATTCGATCGGTGACGATCGAATCAAAGCTCTCGCTGGCGGCCATCAACAGGCCTTTGCGTCCGTCGTGAGCCACATCCACCGCATGCCCTGCTTCGGTGAGGCCCTTGCGCATGAAATCGGCCGTCGAAGGATCGTCTTCGATGATCAATATCTTCATGGAACTCGCGTGGTGCTGGCGCCTGAAAAAAAGAGGAGGCAGCACGGGCTGCCTCCCTCAGGCTAGGGTAAGGAGAAGACATCATGAAACCGAAATGGGTACCGCGACGAAGATCTGGTTCTGATTGCGGGCAATTCGCAACAGGATCGCCTCGCCCTTCTCGTCGTGACGCTCGCGAACGGCCTTGCGGACATCGTCGACCGTGTTGATCGGCCGGCCATCGGCCTCGAGCAGGATGTCGCCGGGGCGGATATCCTTTTCCGAAGCAGGCGAATCGAAATCGACATCGGTAATCAGAAGACCGTGGTCGACCCCGGCCTTTTCCCGGGACTGCGGATCCATCGTCTGAAGGTGCAGGCCCAGCCGGGGCTGATCGCTGTCACCCTGGACACTGTCGGCCGATGCTACCTGCTCATTGGGCATGCTGCCGATCGCAACACTCAGCTCTACCGGCTCGCCCTCGCGAATGACGTCGAGCACGGCCTCGGTACCAGGCTGAATGGCAGCGACCTTGCGGGTCACGTCACGAACCTTCGCGACCTTGTCGCCGTCGATTTTGCGGATCACATCGCCCGACTGAATGCCCGCCTTCGCCGCCGGGCTGTCATCCATGACATTGGCGACCAGCACGCCCTCGTCATCGCCAAGCTCCAGCGCCTTGGCCAGATCGTCGTCAAGCGGCTGGATGGTGACACCGAGCCAGCCACGCTCGACCCTGCCATCGTCAAGCAGATCATTGACGACATCGTGGACGAGGTTGGACGCTATGGCGAAACCGATACCGACACTGCCGCCCGACGGCGAATAGATCATGCTGTTCACACCGACCACCTGACCGTCGAGATTGAACGTCGGGCCGCCGGAGTTGCCGCGATTGATCGAAGCATCGATCTGCATGAAGTCATCATAGGGCCCGGCACCCAGTTCACGGCCCGTTGCCGAGACGATACCCGAGGTGACGGTGCCGCCGAGGCCGAACGGGTTGCCGACCGCCACGACTCGTTCACCGACCTTCACCTTGTCGCTGTCGGCAAAAGCCACATAGGGCGTCGGCTTGCCGGCATCGATCTGCAGGACGGCCAGATCCGTCTTTTCATCGACCCCCTTGAGGGTAGCCGGATAGACCGTGCCGTCATGGGTCACGACCTCGATCTTCGAGGCCTGGCGTACCACATGGGCATTGGTGACGACGTGACCGTCCGCATCAATGAAGAAACCGGACCCCTCGCCACGCACGTGCTGGCGGTTGGAATGGCGTTCGGGCTGTCCATCCTGATTGCCGAAGCGCTGGCCAAACTGCTGACCGAAGAAATGCTCGAAGAAGTCGCGCATGTCCGGGGAGATTTCCGGGCTCATGCCCGTCCCGCCCGCCATCTGCTCGTCGGCTTCACCGCTCACGCGGACATTGACGACTGCCGGAATGACAGCGTCGACAAGGTCGACATAGCCGTCGCGATAGGCGGAATCGGTGGTGATCTCGTGAGGAACGGTGATGGGTTCACCCTGACTGGCCGCTGCCAGCGCGCCAGCCGACGCGAGCGCCAGCGTGCTGATACCCGCCATTGCGAGCGACTTCTTGATACTGAACAGGGAAGCAATGCTCATTTTCTTTCGACCTTGTGGGATGATTCCGTTCGACCCTCTGCGGACCGATAGGGCGTAGTTGGGGAGCGATCCTGTCAGGAACTTTGCGCCCGGATGAAATGTCGTTCATGTTTGCCATGTCGGTCGATTTTTCCGGAGAACCTCCCTTGCGTATCGCCCTTGCCACCCGTTCCGGTGCTACCCTTGATGCGCTCATGGTGGCTGCCGCCTCGAAGAATGTGCGCCTGCTGGTGCTGCCTGAACTGTGGCTCGATGCCGAGGGCGGTATCGAGAGTGACGAGGAACGCATCGACGGGTTGGCCGTGGCCGCGCAACGGCATGGTCTGGCACTGTTGTTCGGTTACCGCGAACGCTGTCGAACCGGTGTATTTTCAGCAGCCCAGATTATCGACGACAGGGGATATTCCCTTTCAAATACCCGTTGTGCGCATCCCACGCCTCCACCGGATGCGTCCGCGGACGGTCCGTCACTCGATGCCGGCAACTGGATGACCGTCAGCCACGGCCTCGAGATGCCGATGTCGATCCTGCTTGGCGACGATGTGCTCTTTCCTGAAGTCACTCGTGCGGTGACCCTGAAAGGAGCGGCCCTGGTTCTTGCGCTGCGGCGGTCGCCCCTGGCCGATCCCCGGCTCGAAGAAGCACTCTTGCGGGTCCGGGCTTACGAGAACGCGATCACCGCCATCGGGCTGCTTGACGGGCGGGTCTATGCCTTTGCACCCGATGCCGGCAGGATTGCCGCACAGTCCGGTCCCTGCGAACTGGTCATGATCGATGTTCCGTCGATTTCACTTGCAAAGCCCCCGCGTCGACCCGAACTGTATCAGCAGCTGGTCGCATCTGGCGAAGGAGATGATTGAGTTTTTCCAGATGGGACAAGAACAACCGGCTGAATATGGAATTGCGGTAGAACAGCATTCCGGAGCAACGTCCCGGACACTTCCAATCGGGAAATTCTCCAGTTATTGCCCTTTTCCAGTCCAGCAGCACAGCCCGGAGACACAGCCATGCGCACGATCCTAGCCCATCTCGAAATCAGCCCGGGGCTCGATTCGATTCTGGAGACAGCATTCCTGGTTGCGCGTCAATTCGACAGCTATATCGAGGGCTTTCATATGCGGCCGGGCCAGCCGGATGTCATAGCCGCCGGTGCTGACGGCTTCGTGGCAGCAGCGCCGGATCTTGTCGCCGGCTTCGAGCGCGAGGCCAAGGAACGTGCGCAGATGGCCAGCGAGCGTTTTGAAGCGTTCATGGCAAGGCATGGCCTCAAGCGCGCGAGCGAGAGTAAAACCGGACTGTGCGCGGACTGGCGCATCGAACTGGGGGGTGGACAGGCGGCGATTGGCAGCCGTGGCCGTATCTTTGACCTGATCGTCGTCGGCCGACCGCTCAAGGATCATGTCACTCCCAGCGTCGCAGCACTGGAAGCGGCACTGTTCGACGCCGGGCGGCCTGTGCTGGTAGCGTCGCCCGAACCTGTCCAGTCGATGGGCCGGCATGTCGTCATCGGCTGGAACGGCAGCACGGAGACGGCGCGTACGATCAGCTTTGCCATGCCCTATCTTCGGGCCGCCGAACAAATTACCGTGATAACGGTCGAAAAAGGGCTCGTTCCCGGACCGAGCGGTGCAGAATTGTGTCAGAATCTTGCCCGGCAGGGACTCAATGTGACCTTCGACGACGTGCAGCCGGATGGCCGCAGTGTTGGCGAGGCCATTCTTGAAGAAACCGCTCGGGTTGGCGGCGACCTGCTCATCAAGGGGGCCTATACCCAGAGTCGCTTTCGCCAGATGATCTTCGGTGGTGCGACCAGCCATATCCTTGCGGAAGCCAAGTTACCGGTGTTCATGGCCAACTGATCGCGACGGGCGCATCGGATCAAGGGCAGGCGGTTGATGCAGGTGACACTTTCAGGGTGCCCAAGTTGAAAAATTCACAACTTTGGCGGGAAAGCGTTCAGTTCCATTGCATTGCTAGGTTCGTCCGAACCCGGTATCACCCGTTGAAGTAAATGTTTGCCTGACGCATCAAGGTGGCCTGAAAGCCGCATTCCCAGGTGGGGGAGTTCCCGACATGGTTTCGTTGTACCGCGATGAACTCGGCCGGCTACGGCTCAAGTCGTTCCTTCTGGCCGGCTGCTGTTTGGCCGTTGCCTCCACGGCCCACGCCCGATCGGCATCTCAGGCCATGCCGAGAACGATGTCGGTTTCGGACGAGTTCATCGTGGTTGCCCAGAGCGATACCGGCAACGCCCCGCCCGAAGCCGTGCAGCAGCCGGTCGGCAGCGACGGCCAGCCTGCGAATGCCGGCAATGAACCGGCCTCGGCCAACGATCTCAAGGCCGCCATCGATGCGATCAAGCAACGCCTTGCCAAACAGCAGCAGGGACGCGCCAGCACTGGTACCAGTGAACTCGCCGCCGAGTTGAAGAACGCACGCGAGCGCATCGCCGACCTCACCGATAGCCTGTCGCGCCTGCGCGGCGAACGTGATTCGATTCTTGCCGAGCTGAAGAACCTTTCCGACGAACTGGCACAGCGCGACAAGCGCATCGCCGACCTGCAGAACGAGATGGCGACCGCCAACGAGGAGACGAAGAACCGCATCGCCGCACTGGATAGCGACCTGCGCAAGCGCGAGGCCGAACGCGATGCCCTGCGCAGTGAAGCAGCCGAAGCGGGCAAGCGGCTGGAGAATGCGCTGGCCGAAATCGACGATTTGACCGCCACGGTCAAGCAGGCCTGGGCTGACCGCGATTCCGTCGAACAGTCGCTCAAGGAAGCCCGCGATCAGGCCACCAGCGAAGTGGCTACCCGCGACACCGCTCTCAGCGATGCCCAGAGCAAGCTGGCCGAAATCGAGGCCCAGCTCTCGGCCAAACTTGCCGAACAGGATCAGCAAACAGCCGAACTGGCAAGGCTCCGGCAAGCGCTGGCCGAAAGCAGCACTGAAGCCGATCTGCGGGCCAAGCAGGTCGCGACGCTGACCGAACAGCTCAACCAGCGCACTACCGATCTGGAGGCCCGTTCTGCCGAATTGCAGGGTGCCGAATCGAAGCTGACCGAACTGGTTGCCCGGGTGCAACAGGTGGAGCGCGAGTCCGAAGGCCGGCTGCGCGAGCGGACCCAGACACTCACCAATAATCTCGAAAGTGCCAATAGCCGTCTCGAAAAACTTGAAGCCGAGATGCAGGGGCTGCGCGAAGTGGCGACCACTTCGGTGGCCGAGGTCGAGAATCTTGGCCAGCAACTGCTCGAATCCCTCAACGAGAATGAGGTTATGGTCACGGCGCTGTCCGAAGTGCGGGCAAGCAAGCAGTTGTTGGATGAAGAGCTTCAGGCTGCGCGCAAGGATGTGAGCGTCTACGCGGCCGATGCCTCGGCGCTGCGCGAGGAATTGTCCAGGGTCCAAAGCGGTGCCGCGGGAGAGGCTGCGCAGGCTGCGACCGCCCGGGGCGACGATGTGACGGCACAACGGTTGCAGGAAGCCCAGGCCGAGATCGAACGACTGACGGAAGAACTTATTTCCCGGGAAAGCCGTTTGACCGAGCTTGCTGCGGGTGGCCAGAATGGCGAGAGTTCCAACGCCCGGATCGCCGCTCTGGAAGATCAGCTGGCGGCGACCGAATCCGATCGCGACAAGCTTGAGGCGCAACTCGTAAGCCTGCGCGACAATCCGCCTCCTTCAGTGGAACCCGCGGCGGCTCCGGCCGATCAGGCCCAGGAGGTCCCTGAACGGATCGAGGCGCCGGCACCTGAGGTCGTCGTGGCCACGGTGGAGCCGATTGCCGAGATCAATTCCTTCCTCAACGATCTCCATGCCCGGGACACGGGCGATGGCTGGCTCATGACCGTGCCGGATGGTATCGTATTCGCTCCCGGCAGTGACGAGCTGGCTGTCGAAGCCTCACCGGCCCTTTCGAAGATCGCCTCGCTCGTCGAGCATTTCGACCAGTCGGACGTGCGTATCGTCGGCCACACCGATTCCTTCGGCGACGCCGCGGTCAATCGTGATCTGTCCCTGCGTCGTGCCAACAGCGTGCGTGATTACCTCACGCGCAATTACGGCATCGATCCCGCCCGGATCATAACCGAGGGCATGGGCGAGGAAGTTCCGATCGCTTCCAACGACACCATTGCCGGCCGCAGAGCCAATCGTCGGGTGGAAGTCTACGTTCGCCGTTAGCCTTTCTCCGTTCACTGTTCAGATGGATCTCCGCCCGAACGATGGGGCAGTGCGACTGAACTCGGGAAATATGGCCGGACGAAAGGGCGTGGGGCTGTCAGTCGAGGTCAGCGGTTGCCGGCCTCGTGTTCGGCCAACTGGTCGAAAAGGCGTCTGAATTCTGCTTCCGCGCGCGGAGGATGATGCATGGTCATCATTCCGTTGCTGACCGGTGGATTGTCTCCCACGACGATGAGCCCGACCATGCCCATATTATAGTGCGCATCGCAGCGAAATCCGTAAATGCCCGGCTGATCGAAAGTTACCGTGACGCTTTTTCCCATCTGGCCGCGCCAGGCTGTCTCGCCCGAGCACATGCTGGCGATTGATCGGCTGGCATGGAGATGATCGGTAGCCACGAATTCCACCGTATCGTGCGGCTGGATATAGGTGATCTCCGGGGCGAAACGGAACGGATCGGCAGCTGTACCCATGCGCACGACGAATTGCTCCGCCGCGACCGAACCGGCCATGACCGAGGCCAGCGGCAGGAACAGGAACGGCAGCCAGCGCTTATCCATCATGTCCCATGATCCTGTTCATCCGTGTATGGGCGGCACCCGAACTGGCACCCGGCAGAAGCGGGGTCCAGGTCATGCCGATATCCATGGATCCTGATAGCACGTCATGCAATCGGCGGGCGATGCACGGACCTTCACGTTGGCGTGTGGAATGGTTGTTTGCCGTCCCGGTGCGCCCGACACCATCTCATCATTGCCCACATTTCATCATCATGCGGTTGGCATGGTGTTACCGGCATGAGTGCATTTCCGTATGATCGAATCAAATCGGGATGCTATTAACCATTTATTAATTGTAATTTCCCTCAGCTACTTATGAGGGATCCAGCCGTTGAACGATGCGTGCAGCCGCCGATGGCTCCTGGGTGTTGTCGCCGCACTGGGGACCGGCATGTTCATTCGTCCCCGGGATGCGCGTGCCGATGGCACGGCTTACTGGAGGTCGAAATTCGACAGGTGGACACGGCAGGCGGGACGCCTGTTCGGCCCTGGTTCGGTTGACGATCACGAACTGACAATGTTCATGGCCGGGCTGCGCCAACTCGATCCGGTCACCGCCATTCATCGTGTCAATCGTGTCGTCAACGAAAGGCCCTTCCGTGTCGAGCCCGAGGGCGAAGATCATTGGGAACCGGCCGAACTGACCTGGCGGGAAGGAGGGGATTGCGAGGACTTCGCCCTGCTCAAGGCCGCCATTCTTGCCGAATGCGGGTGGTTGCCGAGCGATCTGCGCCTCGTGATTGCCGACGTTCCTCGTGTAGGTCGGCATGCGTTCCTTGGAGCCCGCGCCGGCGGTTGCTGGTGGCGGCTCGACAGTCTCGGTGAAGCCAGCGCCTGGGATGGAGGCGCTGTCGTCTATCCGGGCCCGGTTTTCCATCGCCTGTGGTTGAGCCCACCGCTCGCAACGGCCGCCAACCGCCATCCGTCAATGACGCCCGATCTGACATGATGACGGCTCCGGGTTTGCCGGAGACTCCTTGTACGGCGACAGGCAAGAGCATGGTCAACTCACTGAATCATGATTCAGGTTCTCAGAGCCTGCTTGTCACCAGCACCACCAGGGCAAGAAACAGCACGACAAAGACCATTTCGGTCTGCAATGCCGCACCCATTCCGTTATCGCCCGCCAGATTTGCAATGACAAGATTGACGACTTCGTGTCCGTACTCGACAAGTTTGTCAACATTTGAAGACATTTACCTATCCTCCATGTTGAAAATGGATTTCATTGTCGCATATCGAAGTTAATTTTTGTTAAACTCTATTTCTTTTCATGGTGAAAACAGTAACTGCTGGGGAAATTTGTTCACGATTACATATTGCCATATGAACGTTTTCGCCATCCGCGGATACCCTCCACGCGTGGCTGTCGCGGGTCGTTTCTCACCTTTCCTCGCGCGATTGCGCATCGTATCGCCAAAAAATCGCATGCGATATGACAACGGGCTGACAGGCTTGTACTTTTTTCTTTAACCGGGTTGAAGTACGGTATGTGCTGACTTTTTTGCCTGGAGTGTTTCATGCGGCGTACTGCTCTTTTTGTTGCTACCGCCTTTGTTCTTTCCGCCTGCCAGAACGGATCCGGTGAGCCCCGGATCGAAAAGGGCACCGGTACGGGGGCAGGCGTCGGGGCGGTTCTCGGTGGTGTCATCGGTGCTATCGTCGACAAGAATGATGTCCGTGGTGTTGCCGTCGGTGGCGCGCTTGGTGCTGCTGCCGGTGCTGCCGTCGGGTCGATCTTCGATCGCCAGCAGAAGGATCTCGAAAACCAGCTTGAGCAGGAACGGGCCGACAATCAGGTTCAGATCGAACGGGTGCGCGACGATCTCCTGCGTATCAATCTCTCCAATGAGGTGTCGTTCGAGGTCAACAGTGCCACGCTCAATCCGGCGTTCGAACCAAGTCTCGCAAAGCTCGCCGATGTTCTGGAGAAGTACAGCGAGACCGAGGCTACTATTATCGGCTATACCGATTCCACGGGAACGGAAGAGTATAACTTGCAATTGAGCCAGCAACGCGCCTATGCCGTGCGCGATGCTCTCGAACAGGACGGTGTGTCTGCCTGGCGCCTGCAGGCCGAAGGGCGGGGGGAAGCCGAACCCCGGGCGGACAATTCGACAGCCCGCGGCCGCGAACTGAACCGACGTGTCGAGATTCTCGTTCGACCCACCGACAACACCCAGTCTACTTCACCTGCACCGGCGGCTGCTCCGGCATCGTCCGACTCCAACTGGTAGGGGAATGCTCTCCGGCGGGGCGATGACCTTGTCGAGGGGTGTCGCCACTGTCGTCATTTCATCGACGCGCTGCTAACCTGCCTGAAGGATCTCGGCTTCAGGGAGGGGGCGATGGTGTCGAATTATGTGCTGGCGATCGATCAGGGTACGACGAGCAGTCGTGCCATAATCTTTGATCGGACCGGTACGGCCGTGGCGACCGCCCAGCGTGAATTGCAGCAGTATTATCCAGCCGATGGTTGGGTGGAGCACGACCCCGAGCAGATCTGGAACGATATCGTCCTCGTTTGCAGGGACGCGCTCGACAAGGCGGGTCAGGCAGCCGGACTGAAGCCGGCGGATATCGCTTCGATCGGCATCACCAACCAGCGGGAGACCACGGTTGTATGGGATCGAGATACCGGCATCCCGGTTTACCGTGCGATCGTCTGGCAGGATCGGCGTACTGCGCCGGTGTGCCGCAAGCTGGTGGAAGATGGTTATGTGGAGACCGTGCGCGAGCGTACCGGTCTTGTGGTCGATGCCTATTTCTCGGCTACCAAGATCGCCTGGATCCTCGACAATGTAGACGGTGCTCGCGCTCGTGCCGAGCGTGGTGAGCTCGCCTTCGGTACCATTGATTGCTTTCTCCTGTGGCGGCTTACTGGTGGTCGCGAACATGCGACTGACGCCACGAATGCTGCGCGCACCATGATTTTCGACATTTCGCGTCATAAGTGGGATGATGACCTGCTTCGTGCGTTGAATATCCCCCGTTCGATGCTGCCCGAAGTCCGGGACAACAGTTGCGCATTCGGCACGACCGACGCCGCCCTGTTCGGCGCGCCCATGAGCATCAATGGCATGGCGGGCGACCAGCAGGCAGCGACCGTGGGACAGGCCTGCTTTAAGCCCGGCATGCTCAAGAGCACCTACGGTACGGGCTGCTTCGCCCTGCTCAATACCGGCGATCGTCTCGTTGCATCGCGCAATCGCCTGCTCTCCACCATTGCCTATCGCCTGGACGGCAAGACGACCTATGCCATCGAGGGAAGCATCTTTGTCGCGGGTGCCGCGGTGCAGTGGATTCGCGATGGACTCAAGGTGGTCAATCAGGCTCATGAGACCGAGGCCATCGCTCGTTCGGTGGAAAGTTCGGCCGGTGTCTATGTCGTTCCTGCCTTTACCGGCCTCGGGGCTCCCTGGTGGGATCCCGATGCACGAGGGGCCATTCTGGGGCTGACCCGCGACAGCTCGCTGGAGCATATCGTTCGCGCCACGCTCGAATCCGTGAGTTACCAGACGGCAGACCTGATCGACGCCATGAGCGATGATGTCGAGGCCGCCGACGCGGGAAGTCTGCCAGCTACTCTGAGGGTCGACGGCGGCATGGTCGCCAATGACTGGGTATGCCAGTCCCTGGCCGATATCCTGGCGACCCCGGTGGACCGGCCGCAGGTGATCGAGACAACCGTGCTGGGGGCCGCCTATCTCGCTGGTCTCGATGTCGGACTTTACTCCGGCCTTGATGCGATTGCCGCGGCATGGCGCCTCGAACGTCGTTTCGAGCCGATTCTCGATGATTCGGTCCGCAGGGAACGTCTCGCCGGCTGGGCTGAAGCGGTGAGCCGGGTGCGATCGAAACCGGCGTATTGATGGTTGCACAGGTGAAGAATTTGACATGAATGCGATCGACGGGCGGCGCGAGCAGATGGTCGAGCTCGTTCGCCGGCAGGGGTTCATGACCATTGATGCGTTGGCGCAACAATTTGCCGTGACGCCGCAAACCGTCCGCCGGGATATCAACGAACTGGCCGATCTGGGGCTTGTCCAGCGCTTCCACGGTGGTGCAGGGCTGCCTTCGAGTACGGAAAACATCGCCTACAGCAGCCGCAAGGTGATGAATCTGGCGGCCAAGCAGCGAATTGCTGCTGAGGTTGCCTCCCGGGTATCGCATCACGCTTCGTTATGCATCAATATCGGCACGACGGCAGAAGCTGTCGCAATGGCACTGCTCGAACATAAGGGATTGTCAGTTTTGACTAATAATCTCAATGTGGCGGCGATGATGGCCGGCAACGAGGACTTCCAGGTGGTGGTTGCCGGCGGTACCGTGCGTGCACGCGACCGGGGGATCGTCGGCGAGGCGACGATCGACCTGATCCGTCAGTTCCGTGTCGACATCGCAATCATTGGCATCAGTGCGATAGACCTCGACGGTACCCTGTTCGACTACGATTATCGCGAGGTGAGAGTGGCGCAAACCATCATCGAACACGCGCGCAAGGTCTTTCTGGCAGCAGATGCAAGCAAGATTGGACGCCATGCCATGGCGCGCATGGGACATTTCGAACAGGTCGATGCGTTTTTCACCGACCGCCAGCCGCCAGCCGAACTATGCGATGTCCTGGAACGGGCCGGGACGGAGTTGTGCGTTGCTGGAGAGACCGGAGACTGATGGGCTTGTTCGTGGTGGCAGACCTCCAATACGGTACCAGACTGACAAAGGCCGGGCCATGAGCGATTTTACCATCGACCCCCGCCTGCTGGATGGCAGCGATCCGGTTGGCGACTGGCCGCTGTGCCATATCCGCTTCAAGGACGATGCCCGCTGGCACTGGCTGCTGCTCATCCCCCGTATTGCCGGTCTGCGCGACTACGGCGATCTGTGTGACGCTGATTATCATCAGCTCATGCTCGAAACCCGTCGCGCCGATGCGGTGTTGGCGAGCATTGCCCGTCCGCACAAGCGCAACATCGCAATGATCGGAAATGTGGTGGCGCAAATGCATGTCCATGTCATTGGCCGCAATGTCGGTGACGCCGCCTGGCCCACTCCCGTCTGGTGCTCCGGTCCGGGGCCACTCCGCGATGCTGAAGAGCGCACTGTCTTGTGCCAAGGTTATCGAACGGCACTCGGCTGAACTTGAAGTAGCCTGCCTGCTATTGAAAGGGCTCAGAGCGCTTCCCGTCGGGGATAATCGGTCTGAAGCTCTATTCCGTTGCTTTGACACCTTTCCTTGTCGTCCATGTGGTTACCTGAACGGGAAGTAACCGGTGCAAAAGTCCGGGCGGACTGGATTTTTGAGGCTTGATCTGCGCGCATGGAATAAGAATATGTTCTCGATTCCCAAGAGCGATGGGACGTGATTCAAGTTTGTTATGTCCAAGCCCAATGCCACCAACCTCGCCACACTCGGCCTTGATGATCTCCGCGATTTGGTTGCGGCGCTGCTGGAGCGCGTCGCTTTGCTGGAGGCGGAGAATGCAGCATTGCGGGATGAGATTGCCCGGCTCAAGGGGCTGAAAGGGCGGCCGAAGATCAAACCGTCGGGGATGGCAGCGAAGGCCGGAACATCGACGGCCACAGGCAAGCGAGGCGGCAAGGGCAAGCGGGGTGGTTCGTCGAAGGCCAGCCGGCGGGTTCCTGTGGTGAGCGAGGAGCAGAAGCTCGGGGTTGAGGCGCCGCCCGGCTCGCGGTTCAAGGGGTATGAGGATTTTGTCGTGCAGGATCTGCGGCTGGAGAGCCGGGTGATCCGCTATCGCCGGGAGCGCTGGATGACGCCGGACGGGCGAACGGTGACAGCGCCGTTGCCCCAGGGCTTGTGCGGGCATTTCGGGCCTGAACTGGTGCGGTTCATCATTCTGCAGCACGTCCAGGGCCAGGTCACGACGGAACGCTTGACGGCGATGCTGAACGAGATCGGCATCGTCATTTCCAAGTGCCAGGTCATCCGGCTGTTGAACAATGATCCAGGCGATTTGCATGACGAGGCCACGGAGCTGTTCCGCGCCGGTCTCGAGAGCGCGAAATGGATCACCGTCGATGACACCGGCGCCCGGCATGGCGCCAAAAACGGCTTCACCACCCAGATCGGCGATGACCGCTTCACCCACTTCGCGACGACGTTTTCCAAGAGCCGGGTGAATTTTCTCGAACTGCTGCGCGCCGGTCATGGCGGTTATGTCCTCAATGACGACGCCTTCAGCTACATGCGCAAACATGCGCTGGCGGGCTCCGTGATCGCCCGGCTGGAGGCGCATGACACCAGGACATTCGCCGATCGCGGCGCCTTCTCGGCCCATCTGGGCGAACTCGGTATCGATCAACTCGATGTTCACCCCGACCCGGTCAAAATCGCCACCGAGGCCGCACTGTGGGGCAGCATCCACCACCACGGTCTGCTGAACGATACCGTCATCGTCTCCGATGGCGCCGGACAGTTCCGCGTCGGCCAACATGCACTCTGTTGGGTTCATGCCGAGCGCCTGATCCACAAGCTCGTCGGCTTCAATGAAAGCCAAAGACGTGCCATCGATCTCCTCCGCCAGCTCGTCTGGTGGTTCTACGCCGATCTCAAGGCTTACAAACAAGCCCCGCAAAGGTCGCGAGCTGCCCAGCTCCGTGCCCGCTTCGACCGCATCTTCAAGCGCAAGACCGGTTTCGCCACCCTCGATCGCCTGCTCGCACGCCTGCATGCCCGCAAACCGGAACTCCTCCTGGTCCTCGACCGACCCGAAATCCCCCTGCACACCAACGGCTCGGAAAACGACATCCGCTGCCACGTCACCAAACGCAAGATCTCCGGCGGCACCTGGTCCGATGCCGGCCGTCAGGCACGCGATACCCTGCTCGGCTGCATGAAAACCTGCCAGAAACTCGACGTCTCCTTCTTCCAGCTCCTCGGCCACCGACTCGCCGTACCATACACGACAGAAATCCCACCACTCGCCCAGCTCGTCACCGCCGCCAAGGTCTGATCGCCCGGACTTTTGCACCGGTTACAACGGGAAACTCTAAACTAAAATAGGAGATCCCCCGGCTATGCCGGGGCGGCAGCCCGAGTTTGACGTTTCCGGCAGTCCATCGCCGGGTTTCTTTCGTTTGCCACCACGCATACGGAAGGAACGTCAGCGATGGACACGTATCAGAGCCTAAGTCACAGCGTTTGGGACTGCAAATATCATGTCGTCTTTATCCCGAAATGCCGACGCAAGACGCTGTATACAGGCCTGCGCCCACATCTCGGCGTGGTTTTTCGACAGCTAGCCAAACAAAAGGAGAGCAAGGTCATAGAAGGTCATCTGCTACCGGATCACGTCCACATGATGCTCGCCATTCCCCCCAAATATGCTGTCTCCAATGTCGTCGGCTTCATCAAAGGGAAGAGCGCCATTCACTTAGCCCGTGTTTATGGCGAACGCCGACGCAATTTCGTTGGCCAACATTTCTGGGCAAGGGGATATTTTGTCAGCACGGTCGGGCGAGACGAAACGGTCATCCGCGACTACATTCGCAATCAGGAGAAGGAAGATCGCCGGCTCGATCAACTCGCGCTGTTACCCTGAACATGCCGCCTTCAGGCGGCGAACAGATTGCGGCCGCGCAGCGCCGCAAACCGCCGCTTTGAGCGGCTCTCAACCAAAGCCCCCGGCTCTGCCGGGGGATATTTACTCCTTGTTCTTGCGGGCGAGAGCGTCGAGCTGGTGTTGCAGGTCGGTGAGCTGTGCCTTGAGTTCCTTCATCTCGTTGGAGAGGACTTCCTTCTGACTGTCGTTTTCTCCGGACGAGGTTGTTTCGCCGGTCGAGTCCTGCGTCTCGTCCTTGGGATCGGCGAAGGGACTGAACATGCGGGCAGCATTCTGCATCATCGCAAGATTCTGTCGGGTGAGATCCTCGAACGGCTTGGCACTTCGGTCCATGCCGGGCACCGGGAAAAACCGTCCGATCGTGTCTTCCACATAGGAGCGCATCTGATCCTGGTGTCGGGCGAAATTCTCCATCGACACCTCAAGGTAGCGCGGGACGATCGCATGAAGGCTGTCATCGTAAAAGGCAATAAGCTGCCGCAGGAAACTGATCGGCAGGAGATTGCGTCCCTTGCTGTCCTCTTCGAGAATGATCTGGGTCAGGACGGAGCGCGTGATATCGTCGCCTGACTTTGCATCATAGACTACAAATTCATCGCCTTGGCGAACCATCTGACTCAGTTCGTCAAGTGTCACATAGCTGCTGGTCGCAGTATTATAAAGACGCCGGTTCGCGTACTTCTTGACAACGGCAACGACATTACTGCTTTCGTCGCCACGTTTCGGCTTGTCATCCGCCGACGCCATTTGATCATCTCCGACAAAGGAACGACTGTCCACTGATCAGGGCAGCATTTCGATGACCATAACCGAGGGCTTTCGGCAATGCAGCAACAAAGGTCAGCCGGGCAATCCGAATTTCATATTGCGGCCGCATGCCGGTTCGGTCGGATACGACCAGTTCCCCTTTCCCGTCGACAAGTTGTGACGGGAAAGGGGAAATCCGGCGGATCTTTCCGCAGTCGCGAACGTTCGAACTTCAGTCTTCGTCCAGCATGTCGAAATTTGCCAGCCGGGGATCAGGTTCGTTGTCGTCCTTGACCTCTTCTTCGCGTTCAGGCTCGACGTCCGGTGCGAGACCCGCCTGAATGTCGGCTTCCTCGCGCGACCGGGCGACATTCACCTGGATTTGAACTTCGACTTCAGGATGAAGCTCAACGGCAACCGTATGAATCCCGGTTGTCTTGATCGGCTGTTCAAGCCGGATCTGCTGACGGTTGAGCTCGATACCGCCTTCTGCCAGCGCCTCGACAATGTCACGCGGGGTCACCGAACCATAGAGCTGCGCGCTCTCGCTGGCCTGGCGAAGGATGACGACAGACTTGCCGTCGACGTCGCCGCGCATTGTCAGGGCATGCTCTCGGCGTTCCTGATTGTTGGCCTCAAGTTCGGCACGCTGTGCTTCGAAGCGCTGCATGGCTTCTCCGGTAGCGCGCAGGGCCTTGCCCTTCGGGATGAGGAAATTGCGCGCGAAACCCGGGCGGACATTGACGATTTCGCCCATCTGACCCAGTTTTGCGACCCGCTCGAGAAGGATGACCTGCATCTTGCTAAGCTCCAGTAACGTTCACGACATGGTATGGCGCATCTGCGCACGATCCTCGATCAGACCCATGGCGGCGACGACAGGTACCGCGATCAATCCGAACAGGACGAAAACGACATAGAAGACGGTCAGGCCCGTGACGCGACGAAACGTATCGGTCAGGACCCGTGCCATCAGGCTGTGGACCAGCGCCAGCCCGAGAAGCAGATATCCGGTCCCGAGAACGATGGCCACCCCGCGGGCATAGAACCCCGGATTTCCGTTCAGCACCATCGCCGCGGCGATGGTAACCAGAAAGGCTGGCATGAACCAGCCTGGCAGGCGGAACAATCTGAGGAGTTCGTTCGGGCGAACCGAACGCTGCTGTCCCTGGGCGAGCTTGAAGGCCATCGCACCGTTGGCCACCGACACCAGGAACAGACCCGCCGCCGCGATGCCAGGCAGGACAGGGACGAGGCCACGATAGATTCCGATGACCTGGGCTGCCATGGCATTGCCGGCATAGTCTGCCGCCAGGATATCCATGCCGGCCGAAAAGTTGTCGGCAAGATCACCGAACCGGAACTGCAACCAGCCCAGGACAACGATCAGGAGGACCAGCATGTATATGGCCAGCCGCCCAAGGATCAGTCCTGAAGGGAACCACTCTCTCGAACCATCGCCTGCGGGACGCCATAACAGCGCATGCCTGATCACGATGAAACCCGGCACGACGTCCATGGCGACGAAAATGCCGGCCGCCATTCCGCCGGCGACCAGCAGGACGATCAGTGACGCAGCCAGGCTGCCGACGGAAAAGCCGGTCAGGCCCAGGGTGAAACCGACATACAGCAAGGGCAGCTGGACGAAATACGCCACGAGCGAAATCCTGCCCACTCCCAAGGGAATGGACAGGAACAACACAGCACTCGCGAAAGCGGCGAGTCCGATCAGAGGTGCGGCCTTGCGCATGACATTCCCGGCACGGAACTCTTATCCGGGCCTTCTCCTGGCAGCCTAGTTGGCGACGTAGGGGAGAAGGGCCAGTTCACGCGCACGCTTGATCGCCCGGGCCAGCGCACGCTGTTCCTTGGCGGTTACTGCCGTAATGCGGCGAGGGACGATCTTGCCACGCTCGGAAATGAAGCGCTGCAGGAGCTTGATGTCCTTGTAGTCGATCGCCGGTGCGTCGGCATGGGCGAACGGGCTGGCCTTGCGGCGGCGGAAGAACGGACGACGGATCGTGATTGTCGGCGGTTCCCGGCGATCGCCGCGCTCTCCACGTTCGCCGCGCTCACTGCGGTCGCCGCGATCACCACGCTCTCCGCGGTCACCACGCTCTGCGGTCTGATCGATCATGAGTCTCTACTCCGGTGGCAGCAGATCAGTTGCGGTCGCGACGACGATCGTCGCGGCTGCTCTTGGCCTGCATGAAGATGGAGGGATTTTCGTCGTGCGCCTCGACCTTCACCGTAAGATAACGGATCACGTCATCGTGAATGCGCTCGTTCCGTTCGAGCTCCATGACGGTGCTCGCCGGTGCTTCGACGTTCATGTGAAGATAATGGCCCTTGCGGTTCTTCTTCACCCTGTAGGCCAGGGTGCGAAGTCCCCAGTACTCCGTCTTCTTCACTTCGCCACCATTGTCCCTGATGAGCTGGCCAAGTTCCTCGGCCAAGGTCTGGGCCTGGGTGCCAGACAGATCGGGACGCGCTATGAAAGTATGCTCGTAACTCGGCATTTGTCCAATGGTCTCCCTGGACTGTGACGACACAAGACAAAAACGGCCGCGATGAGCCCCTTTCGCCGGGTCGACGACAAGCGACGAAATCATGCCCCGTCGCGAAGACGACCTGCGTTATAGCGTCAACCCGGCAGCGCGCAAGAAAAATGGCATCGACTGGACAGGGCTCGGCTGTCGGTATGTGCCAATGTCCATGGTGTGGGGGAAGTCGGTAATTGTCGGAATTCCCGCGTGGTTGTCAGTTCGCGGCGGGAGGCTCCGTGGGACTTTCGAACCAGTTTCGGGCCATCGATGCCCAGTCCGGCGGCAGCATGTGACCGCCGTCATGCAGGCAGAGGCGGATATCATCGCCGCTGCTGCAGGTGTCCCAGATGCGGCAGCGGTAGGTCTCGCCCATCTCGAACCGGTCGGGTTGCGAGTGGCAGCCATTGGTATGGCGCAGCAGGTCGAGCGACATGAAGACGTCACCCTGATGCCAGGGGCCGATCCTGCGACCTTCAAGCGGGACTGTCGGGTCGGTGAAACCGTGGATATGGAACATGCGGACGGGACCATCGGGGCAGGCGCCTTCGGGGTGCGGATTGCGCAGACCGCCGGCAATCGACACGAATCCCGCATATCGTGATCCGCGATAACACGCGAGGTACCAGGCCATCGATCCGCCCGAGGAAAAGCCGCCGACGAGGATATGCTCGTCATCGAGAGGAACGCGTCTGCGAAGGTCGGCCATCACGTGGTCGGTGAAGGCAAGGTCATCGCGCACTCCGTTGCCCAGCGGCATGGATGGCCATCCTCGCGGACGGTCAGGCGCGCGCCGGGCACCATCGGGCGCGATGACGAGATAGCCGTGATCGGCAAATTCGCGGCGTAAGGAGCTGCTGTCGAAGGTCGTTCTGGCTGACGAATTGTATCCGTGGAAGAACAGCACCGCCGGGAGGCGAGACCTTCCGTCCCAGTCTGATGGAAACCTCAGGAGATAGTCGCCATCCTCGACAGGACAGGGCCGGGCCGGCTGGCAGGGCAGATCGTCCACATCCTCGGCCTTTGCCGATCCGGTCATGAGTGTCAGGATGAGAAGTGCAAGGCTGGCAGCTATTGCATGGAGCATGAATGAGTCCCTTCGGCGATCCTCGACGACCGGAAGACGTGTTTTTCTGGCATCGTTACGCTTCGCAAGCCGTGAAGCGGCATGATAGCGCGTCTGGCGTCCGGCTGCACAGGTTGTCGGCCCTTGAGGATATTCCGGTTTCCTTGAAGGGAACATCGTGCATCCATTCTCCTTTTGCAGTTTGATGCAGTCTTTCGCCGGTTGGCCCGCCATGGCATTCCGATCTTCGGGGCATCCGATATATGGTGGATTTCCTTTAACGGAGTTTTCATTCTTTTTTGTCAAACTGCCGATGGTCGAACATGTCAGTGCCGCGCGTGACGAGTTCCTTGGTTCGCGTGGTTGTCGGGGATTTAATCGCCATGGTTCTTGCCAAACTGCTTGGAGGCTCGCGGGCCGATAGCGCCAGGGATACTGTCAAACAGGACAATGACGAAGGGCAGTTCGCGCTCTATCCTCCGCGGACGCCTTCGGGGCTCAATCCACTGGATTTCGGCGATTTTGCCAGAAGGATCGAGGCGTTTCGCAAGGTTCACGTTACCTTGCCCGACCAGCGCACCAAGGGCTGCCTGCAAATTTTCGAACTCGACCGCGTGCGGTACCGTTTCGGGTTGCGCTGGCCGGCGATCAAGGAAAAGGCGTTCCAGATGATCGAGAGCGCCCTGCACAGGAGCCTCGGTGAGCACGACGTCTATGTCGCCAATGGCGAAACGGAGATCTATGTCCTGTCGACCCGGCTGGTACGGGCCGACGCCGATCTTCGCGGCCGCCTCATCGCGTCCGAAATTACCGGCCGTCTTTGCGGATCGGTACCGGGTGGTACCGCCATCAGGGTCAAGACCATGCCGTTCGACTTCGGCCTCGGTCTCAAGGATATCACCAGTTTCCAGCAGCTGAAGAACCGCATCGAGAGCTATGGCAAGTCGATCGACAGCGCGGAGGTCAAGCTGTTCAACGAGAATGTCGCCGGCATGCGTATTCGCTATCGCCCGACAATCGCGTTCCAGGATCAGAAGATCCGGTTGTATCATGCCGACATTGTCTTGCGCGAAAATGACGGCACTATCCTTCCGGTTGATGTCGTCTGTCCCGAAAGTGTCAATGGTGCATTCGACTTCGAGGTCGACAAGTGGGCACTGGATCAGATGCCTGCCCTGCTCGAGACAGCGGCAATGAACAGCGAACAGCCGGTGATCGTCCTTCCGATCCATTTCGAGACGCTGGCAGCGATGCGCTTCCGTGATCCGTTCATTGATAAATGCCGAACATTGCCTGATTGTTCTGTCGATACTCTTTACTTCGAGATTATAGGAATTCCGCCATCGATGCCGCAGGCGCGCGTGCGTGAGCTCATGGCCTATATCAAGCCGTACTGTGCCGAGATCGTTGCCCGGCTGCCATCGGACCTGATCGTCGCCGAGCATGTCGAGAGCTGCGGTATCGGCGTGTTGTCGATCGATCTGGGGACGGTTGATCCGGAGGCGGAAAGCACGCATCAAAAGCTCAGGAAATTCTCGGAAATGGCGAGAACGCTGGCCATGACACCCATGCTGACAAATGCCTGGTCGGTATCGCTGTCGCATGTGGCCTACAAGTCGGGGATTTCCCTCCTCAATGGAGATGCGTTCATGCCCCCGACCTCAAAACCCGGCAATGTCGTCGACCTGACGGCAGGTTCATAAATTCCGGGATCGACATCCGCGCCGTGTCACCGCGGCCCATGCAAGTCCGTCCGACCCTCTCCGGACGAACGGTCCCGTCAGCGTGCCGAGAGGCGTGAGCGCCGTTCGAGGTAAGCGAACAACAGGGCGAGACCGTAGCATAGCAGGAAATACATGACCGCCACGACAATCCAGGCCTCGAACCGGCGATTGGTCGAGACTGCGACCTCTGTGCCGGTGAAGGTCAATTCCTGTACGGATATCAGGGACATGATGGCACTGTTCTTGACCAGCATGATGAACTGGTTGGCCATGGGCGGCATGACGGCGCGCAGTGCCTGAGGAAGGACGACCAGGCGGAAGGCCTGCCAGCGGCCCAGCCCCAGACTCGATGCCGCTTCGCGCTGGCTGTCCGGAACCGACCGGATGCCCGCGCGGACGATCTCGCAGATATAGGCCGCCTCGAACATCGCCAGGCAGAGCACGCCGGAGACCAGATTCTCGAACAGTTCACCCGGGCCCAGGAGGATGTTGATGATCCAGTGTCCCACGTGGCCCAGGTCGCGTGCCCAGCTGTCGAGACCAAGTGCTGGAACGATCTGCGACGAAATGAAAAAATAGAAAACGAAGATGAACACCAATGGGGGAATATTGCGGATCAGTCCAACATAAGTGAAGGCGACCATTCGCGGAAACAGGCGCTGCATGGTGGCCATCACTCCCAGGGCAATGCCGAACAGGCTCGCGATGAGCATCGACCACATCGAGATCCGCAAGGTGGTCAGCAGTCCCTCAAGCAGGAGATTGGGCACCCACAATCCCAGCCGGTCGTCATGGCGAACCAGCACCTGAGGCAGGAAGCTCCAGTTCCAGCGATACACCAGGACATCGGCGACCCGGTACCATACGAACACCGCGGCAGCCGCAATGACGGCGAGGATGAGGATATCGAGCTTGCCGACGGTTCGCGGTCTGTCGGGATCGGGATACATGATGGCTGGCCGAACCGGGGATGTGCGGGAAACGGGACGGGCGGCATCGGCAGGGACGCCGCCCGTTCACCTCGATACAGATTACAGATCTACTGGGCGACCTGGTCGGCCCAGGGGCGGCCGCCGAACCAGTATTCGCGGGTATCCAGCAGCCATCCGCTCTGGATGTTGATCATGATCCAGTTGTTGAAGAAGTTGAGCGCATCCGGATCTCCCTTGCGCAGCGCGAATGCATCGCTGTGAGGCTCGATCTTTTCATCCGTCGGAGCGAATGCGACGTCGGGATTGTCATAGATGATGAAGGCCGGCTCGGGTTGGGAGGCGACCAGCGCATGGGCGTTGCCGTTCAGCACTTCCTGCTGGGTCTGTCCGTCATCGTCGAACTGCCGAAGGGTCGCCTTGGGGAAATTGTCCTGAATATAGATGCATGGTGTCGCGCCGCGCCGGCATACGAATGTCACATCCGGGCTGTTGTAGTCATCCGGCCAGGCCAACCCTTCGGCCAGTTTCTTGCTGGCCATCACACCCAGGGACGATGTGGCATAGGGCAGGGAGAAATTGACGGTGAGGTTGCGGGTGGGCGTGATGGACATGCCGCCGATGATGACGTCGAACTTCCCTGCCAGAAGGGCTGGAATGATACCGTCCCATGCGGTCGGTACGAATTCGATGTCGACACCCATGTCTTCGGCCAGTTTCCTGGCGACATCGACTTCAAAGCCGATCAATTCTCCGTTCTTGTCCCGCATGGCCCATGGAACGAACGTCGACAGGCCGACGCGGATCGTTCCGCGTTGCTTGATGGTTTCGATCACACTTTCAGATGACAGGGCCTTCTGGGCATCCTGCGCCCGGGCGGGGCTGGTCGCCGGGCCGAATACCGTGACCAAGATGACCGCGGCCGCCATGACCAGGGCCGTCCTTGCAATTCGCATCGTTTCCTCTCCTGCTCGCAGAGCATGATTTGCCAGTCTGCCACCTTCAAAACGGGCAACACACAAGGCACGCCAACACGCTATGACGTCATTAGCAGACCGATCCGCCCAACCGTAGCGAAATTTCCCCGATGGAGAGAAATGTCGAAAAAGAGGGGACGGGCAAAAGCCGTCCCCAGTCATGGCATGCGGAAAGAGGAGAAAAAACGCGGACAGTTCCGGTTGTCGGTTACTGGGCGCTGGTTTTTGCGTTGTCGCTCGCGGCCTTTGCACTGTCGGCCGTGTCGCCATTACCAGTCGTGGTAGCCGGCTGACCCTCGAGAACGATGGTATCATACTGATAGCCCGCTTCGGCAGCTTTCAGTACCAGATTCGCCTCGTAGAATTTCTTTTCGTTCATCATCGTGATCGCATCATCAACATGCTTTTGGGTCGCCTGCAGCGGCATCAGCACGCGCATGTAGCTGACGTCGATATTGCCGAGCTTGAGTTCCTCAAGGGCCTTCTTGTGATCGCCGTTCTTGATATGCTCGTTGGCGGTGGCGATGTGCGACTGCTTTTCGGGACTGTCGATGTAATTGTCGGCGACCATGAGTTCCGCATCGACGGGAACAAGGTCGACTTTTCCATCGTCATTGCTGGTGTTGACGACCTTCCCGCCAATCGAAACCTGGCTCTTGATCGCGAAGTCGGGAGCATTCTTGACGGCAAGATCAAGAGAATCCTTGGCCTCCGTGAGCATCTTGGCGGCAACGTCCGTCTGTCCGTTGAATATGGCTATCCGCGCGGCCCGGATGCCGCGCATCGCCTGAAAGCCCTCATTCGACAGTTTCAGCAGGCTTTCGTTGGTTTCATCCTTGGGTTTTGTCGCTTCGGCCACCTTGTCGACCGGCCCGGCGCTTGCGTCTGTCGCATGGACAGGAAGCGCTATCGCCGTTGCGGACATCAATCCCGCGACCAGTGCTGAAGCAAGAATCCTGTTTTTAGACATCTCTCGTACCTTTCATTCCATAACCAACCACTGGCAGGAATGATTTTCCGACGAGGAAACAAGGATGTAACGTTAATTGCTCATGAAACTCAGTTCATCTGCGCGAGGCTGCGCCGCTCAAGCCATGCCGCCAGAAGCGACAGGCTGATGGTCAGCACGAGGTAGATGGCCGCGACCGTGAACCAGATCTCGAAGCTCATGAAGGTGTCGGCGACGACGTTGCGCCCTTCGGTCGTCAGGTCGAAGATGGCGATGGTCGAGACGATGGCCGAATCCTTGATCAGGTTGACGATGGCGCTGGTCAGTGGAGGCAGCATGATCGGAATGGCCTGTGGCAGGACCACGCGTGCCTGGACCTGCCAGGGGCGCAGGCCAAGCGCTGCGGCGCCTTCCCATTGCCCGCGTGGAACGGAAAGAATGCCTCCGCGGATGATCTCCGCAATGAACGAGGCCTCGAAGAAGGCCAGGCAGATCACGCCGGTCCAGAACCGTTCTATGCCCAGTATGGGCGAAAGAACGAAGTAGAACAGGTACATCTGCACGAGGAGGGGCGTATTGCGCACGGTCTCAAGGTAGATCGTCGCGATGGCATGGCCGGCTGCCGAACGCGACAGCCGCAACAGGGCCGTGACCAGGCCGACGGCCAGTGCAAGGATACTGCCCCACAGGGTGATCTCGAGGGTGACGATGAAGCCCCTGGCAAGGGGGCCCCAGATGATCTCGCCATCGATGACCCGATAGATATAGCGCGGCACGCGATACCACTGCCAATTGTAGCTCATATTGCCGGCACCGAGCCATATGGCCCATGCCAGCAATCCACACCCGGCGATGAATGCAAGAATGTCGGTGGTCCGGCGCTGCCACCGCGCCGCTCCGGTCCCGCCTGGAGGCGGCCGGTACGTGGCCTTGTCGAGGTTGTCGTCGCCGGTCACCCGATTTCCAACGATTGGGCTGGATGAAACGACCCCGCGAGGCCGCACCTGCCACTGATGACGCTCGACCAGTAGCATGGCATGGGGTGCATAGCAGGACAGGCGGGAATTGCCGAGTGTCGGGATCGGGCAAGGCAGGACGACATGTTCCCGTCATCGGCCGGCCCGGATTTCCTTTCCGCGGTCCGGTGTTCCCTCGGGAGCGGAAGGGAACTGCGGAGAGCCACCGGCAGGCCTGCGCGATGGACGGATGTGACGACCACATCGTCAGGCCGCTGGTGGCTCTCAGTTGGTGATGTACAGCATCTCCAGTGGTGTCATCGAGTTCGATTGTTCAACCAACGGCCATCTTGGCGCTGATTGTCTCGATCGGCGGAAGCGTCTCGTCGCTCATGAGTTGTCTGACGACATAATTCATGGCATCGCGGCCCTTGTCGGTAAGGTAGTAGGACCGTTTTCGCAAATCGCTGCGATCCACGCGGGGTTCGACGAGGCCGAAGCCATCTTCGAGCTTGCGATTGCGAATGCCGAGATCGAGCAGCTGGCGCGAAATGGTGGCGTTCGCTGCGCCAAGGCGTTCCGCAATTTCGGTAACGCCCTGACCTTCCTGAATACCGACCGCGAGAAATGTTCTCAAGGTCAGAAGTGTGGTATGGTTATGGGTGACCTCCTGAAGAGCATCGACAATTGTTGCAAGACGACGACTCGCCATGGCAATGTCGATAGTTTCACGGTTCTGATTTAACGTAGCACATTTGGACATTAGAACTCCATCAGGCATGGAGATGACGACCAAATATACTAAACCTATGATTGAATAATCAATCATAAAATAAACCATTTGACGAAATAAGATTGAAATCCGTTCGGTGAAAGGGTGGAATGGCGATATCTGACGTGCAGCACTCCTTGTCCGGGCACGCAGTGCGAAGCATCGCGTCATTCGCCAGAGTGAAAGAATGCTGGGAAATCCGGCACCGCGTGGACGGGCGCGAGGCTTGCAGCCCATGCGATCATCGTGTTCCCTCCCTGGAGGGACTGGTGGCCATGATGGATATGCGTGACGCCCGGATCATATCCCTGTAGTTCGGTGCCATGTTCACCCGGTCATGGGAATATTGCCGGTCGTGTTGGCGTGAGTTTGTGTCATGGCCGGTTCCCGCCGGGGAAGGCGAAACCAGCTGGGTCGTCTGAACAGCCATGGGACGCCCAGGCGGTCCAGTGCAACTTTCAGCGCCAGCGGTACAACGACACCCGCAATCCATGCAGCCATCACCAGCACGATGAAGTTGTCGGTCAGCCCCGTGCGCAACAGCAGCTCACGGGCTCCGGCCGTGACGATCGTGTGCATGACGAAAATCGCGATCGAGTTGCGTCCCAGCCATGCGAGGCTGGTGCATTGGAATTTCCCGGCGAACCACATGCAAAGCAGGATGATCGACGTGATGCCCGCGCATCGCATCGCGAGGATGGCTGCGGCATGTTCCGCCAGTCCCGTCTGGAGGAAGAGTGCCGAACCGATGAAATAGGCCGGTATCGACAAGCCCACATGCCAGCCTTTCACCTTCCAGTCGCGGCCGAGCAACCAGGATGACATGGCCGTCCCCGCGAGGAAGAACACGAAGAAACGTGTTGTCTGCTCAAGCGCATAAGTCACTCCTTCGATGGGGTCGAGCGCAAGAAACGTGGCAACGGCGAACAGCACGATGTGGGAATGTCCCTGCCATGCCCGACAGATCACGTTGTAGACGATGAGGGCCCAGATGAACCACGTTACGTTGAGCGGATCGATTGGGAAGCGCAGAAGGATGGTGGGATCGACCGGGTGGTTGGCAAAGCCTGCAAAGGCCATCCGGGATCCGTATTGCAGCAGGTTCCACAGTACAAAGACATAGATGAGCTGCAACAGCGTGCGATCCACGAATTCCGGCCAGCTTCTCTTGAGGGCGTTTGCTGCAAAGAGTCCCGACACGAAAAGGAAAAGGGGCATGCGGAACTGGCTGAGCGGCTTCATCAGCAGGGCGTAAAGCCCCGGATCGATGGGGATATCGGCTGTTACACCGACAACTGCGTGACCATAGACGACTATGACGATGGAAAGGCCCTTGGCCAGATCGGGCCAGGTGTGGTGCCGGCCAGACATCGGGGTTCGCTCCTAACGGGGGTGCGCTGTCATCGCCGAGAGAACCATGGACATCGGGAGTGGCTGGAAAATTACGGGAAGGGCGCTCGAGGCCCTTCCCCAGTTGCCACTTGCGGTAGAAATTTATCGTTGTTCAAAAGTCTTCAGGAGGAAAAGGATTCAGGAAGAAAGGGTTTCGAGACGTCCGGGGTTGGGCCCCGGGGGTACAGTGCCCCCGGGTGTCCCCCCTGGCCAACTCAGAAGCGGTAGGTCAGACCGACGCGGATGCTCTGGTTCGGATCTGCGTCGTTCTGCTTGTCGGCGGCATAGTTCGCAGACAGCGAGAGCTGATCGCTGATTCCCAGTTCCGCACCCAGCCGCAGGCCGAGAATGCCCTGCTGGTCGCGCTTGATGGTCTCGGTCTGGTTGTAGCCCAGGGCGTGCTCACGGATGTTGACCTTGTAGTCGTCCAGCGCCAGGCTCTGGCTGTAGCTGAGACGCCCGGAGAACTGGAGGCTGCCGCTGTCGCCGAACGAGAACGTGCGGCTTTGCGAGGTGAGCCCGATGGTGGCATAGGTCTCGGAGACATCGTCACCCTTGTATGTCGTGTCCGACAGGTAGGGGTTGGACAGCGTGTAGCTGTCGAGCTGCTGGACCGTATGCGACAGGTTGATCCACGGGGTGAACCAGTTGCCGCCGATTTCCAGCGGCAGGCTCGCAGTCTGCGAGATGGCCATCGTGCGGCCGCCGAAGGAGGCGCTGTCTGTCGCGCCGATCAGGCCGTCATGCTCCGTGCGCTGGTGATTGTCGTCCGAGTAGCTTGCCACGGTCCGCAGCTTGATGCCGGCGGCTTCGGTATTGAAGTAGAAGGCAAAGGCCTGCGATGAGCTCTCGACCCGTGAACTCTGCAGGTCGTTGCCATGAGTGGAACCATTGCCGTAGTTGGACGTGGCAAAGCCCATCATCGTGTTGTCGTCGAAGGCATAGTTCAGGCCGAAACCGACCGGCGCATTCTCCGTTCCGCGCATCTGCTCGAAGCTCGAACGCGCACCGGCATTTCCGGCTGCGGGTTCGATGCCGCCATCACCCATGACAAAGCTGTTCAGGCCCAGGCGCTGTTCGTCGGTAAGCTGCGAGAGCGCAAGGAGCAGCCCGTTGTCGATGTCCTGTCCGATCTGTGCTGCGGCTTCGCTGCCGGCCGCCAGCGTGTTCGCCCAGTCCCAGCCGCGGGTCAGGTAGTGGTTCATCACCTGGGCGATGATCTCCTGACCGTGTCCTCCGAAATGGACATTGTCGAAATAGAGATACTGAGCGTCATCGGCGACCGCATTGTCTCCGCCGGCCGAGGTGACATCGATGAAGCCGAACTTCGAAGGGTCGGCAAGGACACGGTCGATGACCGTGAACAGGTCGACGGCGACGATGTTCTCGTTGGCATTCGCGATATCGACCAGGCGCTGGTTCCATTCGAGCGTACGCTGACGCTTGTAGGCACACTCCTCCGCGGTCAGACCCTTGGTGTCGCACAGTCCGCCGGGTTGCATCTGCTTGTTGATCCGGGCAAGCTCCTTCGGCGTGCTGTCCCAGTCGTGGATCAGCGTGAGGAAGATCTTGCGATCGCCCGCGGTAGCGCCGCCGGCAACGAGGCGTCCGATCTCGGTCTCGTAGTCGTTGAGCGCCGAGGTCAGCTTGGTGACGCCCTTCGACGGATCGTCCCAGAGCATGTTGACGTCATTGTAGCCCATGTAGACGACCGTGAGGTCGTTATCCGCCCGGACATGCCCGCTGGCGTTATACCGGTCGACCTGGTTCCTCAGGGTGTTGTCCGGGTCATCTCCTTCGGCGTCGATGCCGGTGACCGGATCGGGATTGTAATAGACATTCGTGCTGTTGGCTGAAGCCTCGCCCTTGGCATAGCTGTCTAGCGTGCCGCCGTCCGTGCGATGGATCACCCGTTCCGCCCAGGTCGAGAACTTGGCGTTGTTCTTGCCGTTCACGTCCGAATAGCTGTCGCCGAAGACCGTCAGTGTGCCGATGTTGCTGGCATTGTCATCGTCATAGGTGGCGTAGGGGTTCGGAACGGTGAAATCGACCACCGGAGCGGTGCCGCCGCCACTGCCGGCACCCGTGCCGGTACCAGCGCCACCCGCATGGAAGTCGCCGCCGTTGCCGCCGCCGCAGGCGGAAAGCGAAAGCATGGCAATGCAGGTGAAGCCCGGGATCGACCAGTTGTTCTTCTTCAGCATGAGATTGTTTCCTCGAATTTCGTATCCGCAAGTGATGAGCGGAATGTATGAAAGTCGAGGTCCGATATGTTAGCTTCTTTCACTATAAATTAACTAATTAATACATATATAAATAGTAGAAAAATTTTTTTATTAACTGAAAAAATTAATTATAAAGAATCTATAACTTATTGATTTTAGTCATTTTTTGAATCTAAATATTTCATATATTAACATTGATATTTAGTTTTCATTAACATGATGGTAATAAATTCGCATGTATGCCGGTATGTTTTAATATTTACCAAATATATTCCATACCATTCAAGGTAAAATATTTATAAAATATTGACTTCCCATTTAGAGATCCCCCACTGAGCAGTTGCTCACCTTGTTGGCATTGAAGCTACGGTGGGCGGATGGGTTTTGCTAACTAAATAGCTTTTTATTATGCGCCTGCATGAAGAGCAGCGCGGAGAGGTAGGCCATGCGCGGGCATTTGGTGGTGCATCGTGTTTTGCGGCGGAATCGGGCGAGATGATGACGGACGTTGGCGTTGAGGCTTTCGAGCCGTTGCGTGTGCATCTTGCCGGTGAAATGTGCGCCTTTCGGCAGCACGGCCGCGTAGGCGGCGAGATCGTCGGTGAAGGTGATGCGCCCCTGGGCTTGGGGAAACGATTTGAGAAAGCTCTTCAGGTCGTCGGCGCTTCGTCCGCCCACATGAACGCCGAGGATACATCTTCGGATGATGACTTTCACGTCACGTAGTCCGCCGAACGGCGGACCGATCCGGCTTTGAGCCGTAACCTGAAGCCACCGGCTTTCAGCCGGTGGTCGTTCACCACCACTATGGTGTTTTTCAAGTAGTGATGATCTGGGTGGGCGTTGATGATGTGACCGCCCCCAATCACGCTTTCGGCGACACGTCTTTCATCGCAGCCTGCAGGAGCAGCGCCACGTTCTCGGCGGTGAACTTGTAGCCCTTCCCGTCCGGGATGCGCGTGGCGGAGATGGGATACTTGGGTCGGCGCGGATCGATACCAGCAACGCGGAACAGCTCCCGCCCCGTCGAGAACTCGCGACCGAAGTCATCGGGCGAAAGCCCGAACTCCTCGGCGAGCGCCTCGAACAACATGCGCTCCGGATCCAGCGTTGTGCCATCCGGCAGCGGGATGGACACACGCACGCCGAACTCGAAATTCCAGCGCAGGTCCATGGCCTGAACGCCAAGCCCTTCAGACACGAGGCCGTGACGAGCCGCCACTTCGGCGCAGGCGCGCAGCATCTCGGCTTCGATTGTCTTGTACAGACTTGGGGTGAGGTTCCTCGGCGGGGCTACTTCGGACATGGGTACGTCTCCATCCTCTTGGCGTCGCAATAGCGTTTTCCAGGCAAGTTTGCACGCGAAACCCCGCGAATTTTCCTTGCAGCGACTGCATCTTCGCGTTTCTCCCAAGGCTGGTTTCATGTAGAGATGTGGTAATCCTTCTATTGCCAAGACCCCGTCTTTGAAAATTTCTGCCATTACTGCTGTTTACAATTCTGAAGCGACCGTCGGCGAGGCTATCGCCAGCGTAGCCGCGCAAACATATCCTGACGTCGAGCATTTGGTGGTCGAGGGAAAATCAAAGGATGGCTCGTTGGCTGCCATTGATCGTGCTGGCCATGACCGGATGCGCCTGATCAGCGAGCCAGACGACGGGATCTATGACGCTCTGAACAAGGGCTTGCGCAACGCCAGTGGCGACGTGGTCGGCTTCATTCACAGCGACGACTTTCTTGCCCACAACGGGGTGCTGGCACGAATTGCGTCAGCATTTAAAGACCCGGCAGTTGAGGCCGTGTTCAGCGATCTGGCCTATGTCTCCCAGGCAGACACGTCGCGGGTCATTCGGCACTGGTCGACCGGTGCGTTTCATCCGCGGCGCTTGAAATATGGCTGGATGCCAGCGCACCCCACGCTTTACCTGCGGCGCGAGGTCTACGAGCGTTTCGGGATCTATGACAACAACATGCGCATCTCGGCCGATTACGATTTCATCCTGCGCTACTTTTCGCAGGCGACGGGCAAGTCGGTCTATATCCCCGAGGTGCTCTACAAGATGCGGGTTGGCGGTGTCAGCAACCGTAACTGGGCCAAGATCCGCCAGAAGATGGAAGAGGACATGCTGGCGATCCGCCGCAACCGCGTAGGTGGCCTGCACACGTTGGCGCTCAAGAACCTCTCGAAGGTCGGCCAGTTTCTGGTGCGCCCGCAGCGCAGTTGATCACTGTCGCAATGGACACGGCGTTCTTCATAATCTCCAAGCTCATCGGGCTGACCCTGCAGGTGGAAACCTGGCTGGTCATCGGCATGGTCGTGAGCCTGGCCGCAGGGCGTCTTGCTCGCCCGCATTTGGCGCGTTGGAGCGCTGTTACGACGCTAGCCGCGCTCGTGGCCGTTGGCATGTTTCCGATTGGCGACATCCTGCTGCGCCCGCTCGAGGCGGAGTTTCCACCGCGGGCCGCACCAGAACAAATCGACGGCATCGTAGTCCTCGGTGGCGTTGAAGATCAACGGGCAACCGCAGCCTAGGGCGACCCACAGCTCAATGAAGCGGCCGAACGGCTGACAGCGGCTGCTGCGCTTGCCATTTCGCACCCGGAGGCGCGCTTGGTGTTTTCTGGCGGCAGTGGCCGTCTGCGGAACACCTTATTAGGGCAGCCCGAAATTCGGATTTGCTAACTAAATAGCTTTTTATTATGCGCCTGCATGAAGAGCAGCGCGGAGAGGTAGGCCATGCGCGGGCATTTGGTGGTGCATCGTGTTTTGCGGCGGAATCGGGCGAGATGATGACGGACGTTGGCGTTGAGGCTTTCGAGCCGTTGCGTGTGCATCTTGCCGGTGAAATGGGCGCCTTTCGGCAGCACGGCCGCGTAGGCGGCGAGATCGTCGGTGAAGGTGATCCGACCTTGAGCCTGGGGAAACGATTTGAGAAAGCTCTTCAGGTCGTCGGCGCTTCGTCCGCCCACATGAACGCCGAGGATACATCTTGTGAGATAACACATCGATATCCACAGCCAGCATTCGTTTTTTTGGCATGAACGAAGTGCCACATCTCGTCGATCATCGCGATCTTCGGCGGCGGACCGGGCCTGCGCATCCGCTCGACCTCCTCGCCAAAAGCCCGGATCCACTTGAGAACGGCGACATTCGAAACACCCAGAACCCGCCCGATCGCGCGAAAGCCCATGCCCTCGAGATAGAGCTGCAACGCCCGACGTCTGATCCCGTCTCCCATCCCGTGCCTCGTACTGCGCGTATATTTGCAGCCGCACGACTTGCACAACCAACGCTGAACCTCACCGATAAACCCCGCCTTCGTCCGGACCTCCGAACCGCATTTCGGACAATGCATCATATTCTCCCGCTCAGCCACTCTACGCGAAATGTAGCAAAAAATCAGCCGGAAGGCTATAATGTTAGCAAAGCCCTGATTGGCATTCCGTCCGGTCATCTGCTAAAATCCGAACACGAAAGGGGCTTCATATGGCCAGTACACCCGAACATCGCGAGGCTCTTGAGCTTGAACAGATCAGGCAAAACCTTGAGAAAACACGTGCCGAAATCACGAAGATGATGGCCGAAACGATGAAGCTCCATACTGAGCGTTCGAAGATGGAGAGCGAAACGAACTCACAAGTGGAAGGCTTGGAGAAGACGCGCGCCGAAATCAGCCGGTTGATAGCCGAAACGACAAAGCTTCAGACCGAAAACAAATGGTACGGCTTCGTGGTCGGCTCGGGTGTAACCCTGGCCATCGCGGCAATACTCAAGGTTTTCCTGGTGGATTGATCAGATCTCATCGTCGTCAAATTGCGAATAATATGCACTGTGTGGGCTAACTCTACGCGCAATGCAGTCTAACTTTTCCTCGATCTCACGATTTTGTTTGAATAGAGCTTCATTCACAATTTCTTGAAGTTCTGCTACCCGTGCTTCGTTGCCAATCTGGGCTAGTTCTCTAAACGCAAAATAGTCTACAACAAAGCCCCCAACAACCCACCACATTGACCAACCAAAGTGATCGCAGAGTAGATAGAGAATAACAAGATTCATGTGGATCTTCTCTCGGTAGATATATCTGCCGTCAAAGCACAATGCGAAAGTATATCAAAGAAAACTTAGCTGTACGACAAAAAAATCCCTTGACATTCCCCTCCCAGTTGAATTACAAACATCGCCACGGGCCTAGAAACCCATGTTAACAGGCGGTCTCCCGCCACCGATAAGGCGGCATCTGTGTTGCTTCCACGAGTTTCGATAGCATCCGGGTGCCCATGTCGAATGTCCAAGTGAGCCGCAAGGTGAGCCAAAGGGCATGGGGCACGTCCTGTTACGTGTTTCTAGCACCCGGACCCAAACCCGCGCCCTAGAAAGCGCAAAACAGGAGCAACACCGATGACCTTTCATATCGGTCGCCAGGTTTCCCTTTCCATCGCCGACCTGTTCGAGTTCGCCATCAGCCGTGGCCACATCTCGTGCCGCATCGGCAGCGAGCGCAACCCCGTGTTCGCCATGCTCGCCTCGCGGGATGCAGGCGTGTTCATCGACACACGCGCCAGCAGCAGGGGAGTGTGAACGATGCCCATGAGCAAGAATGGTGCTTCCGTTTGCGTTCGGAAATGTGACAAGGTACAGATAGCGGCAATAGCGCATCGCGAAGGCCGCCCAATGGCGCAAGTCTTTCACGACGCCATGTCCCAATACATCAAGGACCGCGAACGCCGCAACCTGCGGGAAACCCTGCCTGACACCGGCACCGCACCGGGCTTGTCCGAAGATCCCGCACCGGCCTACCAGCCTGCACCCAAAGCCGACAGCGCTCAGGAAACCATCGTCACCCTCGCGCTTCAACTGGCGGCACTCGCCCTTTCCCAAGGCCAGGCAGCGAGATAATACCGATACGGTACTAACTCGCCCACACCATCATCACCACTGACACCACCAGCGCTTGACCGGGCTGCCTCCTGAAACATGCGAGGCAATCAACGGTCGAGTCATGACCCATGACCGGAGATACAGACCGATGACCACGACCGCGAACCTGCCTCATGACGAACTCGTGAACCATGTCGCCCGTACCTTCGATGGCTGCGTACTGGCTGAAATCGACGTGCCAGCAAGAGGCGGGCTTGCGTCGTCACGCTACCTCCTGATTTCCCGACCGCATGACTACGTGGTGACACGCCAGAACAGGCAAACGGGCGGATGCGGCGGGAGCCATTACGATCTTTCCAAGGTCGAAGCGCTCGCAATGTTCAACGCTGAGTTGGCGAGGACTGCCGACCGCACCTGAAGCCTTCGAAGGCATTCCACACACATATTCAACACCACACCCAGGATATTCCCCAATGTCTGCTGGAACCGTTCTTGTCGCCTGCGAGTTCTCGGGCACCGTTCGCAATGCCTTTGACCGTGCCGGATATGATGCGTGGTCATGCGACCTCCTGCCATCCGAAGATGGCTCGAACCGTCACATTCGCGGCGACGTTCGTGATGTGTTGAACGATGGCTGGGATATGCTGATCGTGGCTCACCCTCCATGCACCCGGCTGTGTAACAGCGGCGTTCGCTGGCTTTCAGCACCGCCCAAGGGCCGGACGTTGTGCGAGATGTGGAAGGAACTCAACGAAGGGGCGGAACTGTTCAGCGCCTTGTGGAATGCGCCGATCCCGCGCGGGCCTGTCAGGAATTTCGTGTACGGGCGATGAATTGATCATGATTTTCAGGCGGCCCGGAGGCGGTCTTCGAAGAGAATGGCGAACTGTGCCTTGGCCATGGCCCATTCGCGTGGCGGCATTCTCCACTCCTTTTCGGCCAGGTTCAAGACCAGGAAGAGCAGCTTCATGGCGCTCTCGTCATTCGGGAAATGACCACGGGTTCGCACCGCGCGTCGCAGTTTGCTGTTCAGGGCTTCGATCGCGTTGGTGGTGTAGATGATCCGGCGAACGTCGTCGGCAAAGGCGAAGAACGGAATGACGGCCTGCCAGTTGCGACGCCAGGACATGGCAATGGCCGGGTATTTTTGCCCCCAAATTCCAGCATCGAACGCCTCCAGCGCCGCCATTCCGGCGTCGGCGTCCTTGGCCCGGTAGACGGTCTTCAGCTCGGCGGCGACGGCCCGGCGGTCCTTGTAGCTGACGAAATCCAATGAGTTGCGGATCAGATGAACGATGCAGGTCTGGACCTGGGTCTGCGGGAACACGGCCGTGATCGCCTCCGGAAACCCCTTCAGGCCATCGACGATCGCGATCAGGATATCCTCGATGCCCCGGTTTTTCAGCTCGTTCATCACCCGCAGCCAGAATTTCGCGCCCTCTGTCTGTTCGATCCAGAGCCCGAGGATCTCCTTCTGGCCGTCGAGCCGAACGCCGAGCGCGACATAGACCGCCTTGTTGCGGACCATCCCCTCGTCGCGGATCTTGACCCTCAAGGCATCGAAAAAGACCAGCGGATAAAGGCTTTCCAGCGGCCGGTTCTGCCATTCGGCAACCTCGTCCAGGATGTCGTCGGTCACGGCACTGATCAGCTCGGGGGAGACGTCAACGCCATAAATCTCGTCCAGATGACCGCGGATCTCCCTGACCGTCATGCCGCGGGCGTACATCGAGATGATCTTTTCGTCGAAGCCCGGCAGTCGCCGGCGATATTTCGCGATGAGCTGCGGATCAAAGGTCGATAACCGGTCACGTGGCACCGCAATCCCGAACTTGCCACTGTCCGTGATCACCGTCTTGGAGCTGTAGCCATTGCGGCTGTTGGATTTCCCCTCGCTCGCTTCGCCAGCCAGGTGATGATCCATCTCGGCGTTCAACGCCCGCTCGGCCAATTGCCGTTTGAGCTCATCAAGCAATCCTCCCTTGTCGAACAGCGTCGAGGGATCTTGCCCAACAAGCAACTGGTCGATCAGTCGCTCACGTTGCGTAGGCTTCTTGCGTGCTGGCATGTGATGGTTCCTCTCTTTCCATCATCATCGCCCGTACACGAAATTCCTGACAGGCCCCTCCTTTTCGGCCAGGTTCAAGACCAGGAAGAGCAGCTTCATGGCGCTCTCGTCATTCGGGAAATGACCACGGGTTCGCACCGCGCGGCGCAGTTTGCTGTTCAGGGCTTCGATCGCGTTGGTGGTGTAGATGATCCGGCGAACGTCGTCGGCAAAGGCGAAGAACGGAATGACGGCCTGCCAGTTGCGACGCCAGGACATGGCAATGGCCGGGTATTTTTGCCCCCAAATTCCAGCATCGAACGCCTCCAGCGCCGCCATTCCGGCGTCGGCGTCCTTGGCCCGGTAGACGGTCTTCAGCTCGGCGGCGACGGCCCGGCGGTCCTTGTAGCTGACGAAATCCAATGAGTTGCGGATCAGATGAACGATGCAGGTCTGGACCTGGGTCTGCGGGAACACGGCCGTGATCGCCTCCGGAAACCCCTTCAGGCCATCGACGATCGCGATCAGGATATCCTCGATGCCCCGGTTTTTCAGCTCGTTCATCACCCGCAGCCAGAATTTCGCGCCCTCTGTCTGTTCGATCCAGAGCCCGAGGATCTCCTTCTGGCCGTCGAGCCGAACGCCGAGCGCGACATAGACCGCCTTGTTGCGGACCATCCCCTCGTCGCGGATCTTGACCCTCAAGGCATCGAAAAAGACCAGCGGATAAAGGCTTTCCAGCGGCCGGTTCTGCCATTCGGCAACCTCGTCCAGGATGTCGTCGGTCACGGCACTGATCAGCTCGGGGGAGACGTCAACGCCATAAATCTCGTCCAGATGACCGCGGATCTCCCTGACCGTCATGCCGCGGGCGTACATCGAGATGATCTTTTCGTCGAAGCCCGGCAGTCGCCGGCGATATTTCGCGATGAGCTGCGGATCAAAGGTCGATAACCGGTCACGTGGCACCGCAATCCCGAACTTGCCACTGTCCGTGATCACCGTCTTGGAGCTGTAGCCATTGCGGCTGTTGGATTTCCCCTCGCTCGCTTCGCCAGCCAGGTGATGATCCATCTCGGCGTTCAACACCCGCTCGGCCAATTGCCGTTTGAGCTCATCAAGCAATCCTCCCTTGTCGAACAGCGTCGAGGGATCTTGCCCAACAAGCAACTGGTCGATCAGTCGCTCACGTTGCGTAGGCTTCTTGCGTGCTGGCATGTGATGGTTCCTCTCTTTCCATCATCATCGCCCGTACACGAAATTTCGGACAGGTCCGCGTGGCGAGAATGTATTTACCGGCACCTTTGGCCAGCTCTTCGAGATTGCCCCTGGAGTACATGCCGGCATCACCAACAAACAGCGTCCGTCCCAGCCGCATTTCGCGCAGATCGTCCTTGACCTTCTGCACGGTGGTGACGTCGGGCGTATTGCCGGGAAAGATCCAGGAACGGACCGGCACGCCTTCGCGCGTCACGGCAAGAGCAATCACGATCTGCGGGTCGTTGTCGCGGCCCTCCTTGGAATGACCGCGCTTTCGAAGCGGTTCGAACTGCAGCCCGCGCCACTCGTGGCTGGCAACATCCTCCTCATCGGTCTCGAACCAGGCGGTGGTGGCGTCATAAAAGACCAGATCCACATCCAGCTTGAACAGATCGACGCTGTTCCAGAACACCTCGCGTTCGATGGCGTCGCCATGCTCGGCAAGAAGGTCGAGTGCCCGGTAAAGCTGCCCCAAGGCGAGATCCTTGGCCTCCGGCAGCCATACCCGATCCAGAAAATGCTCATGACAGGCCAGCTTCGAGCCCGGCCGTGCCAGACGTTGTACAACCATCGCCAGCAACGCCGCCAGATGCGGTGCTTTCAGTTTGTTCTGCTCGATCCTGGAGGTGATCGCCGCACCAATGCCCAACTGTTCCCACAGCGCCTTGACCACATGGATAACACCGAGCTCGAAAACCGCCTCGATCTCGATTGCGCCAGCACCGCCGCCTTCGACCACCAGCTCGCCCTTCTCCTCGGCCAGAACCCGCCGGATGCTGGCCACCAGCCGCTCGAGCACCGCCCGGTCCAGCTTGTCGGCACGGCCGAAGCTATGCACCACCCGGGCCTCGACATGGCCCTTTTCCGGATGGCGGTGGTTCTCGGCGAGCGCGTAGTAGCACACCTCGCTGCCATCCCTGTTCCGCCGCCTGGTCGTTCGCAAGTACATGCCCACGACAATAGCATGTTTGACCGCCCCGAAAAGCCAGAAAACATCAATTCGTGTGCCCACATGTTTTTCGACGAAAATCCACCACCGACGAAAACCAAATTCAACATTTTCAACAGCTTGCTGACGAAGATCACCGAGAAACCACGCCAAACATGCCCATTCACCGCAAACTCAGGCCGGACCATACAACCCGAAACAGCAAAAACCGACCATCGTCATTATAAAGTGAACGGAATTGCGGCTAGGCAGGTTCTCAAGCCGGGTCATGGTCGGCTGCGAGCACAGGTCGCGCCCGCTCTCGGGCAACCGGCCAACCGCCAGTTTGAATGCAGGATCGGTGCGCAACCGCTCGCAGTCATTGGCATCTGCGTAGCCGGCAGCAATCATCAGTGCCCGAAAGCGGATCATCGAAGCCAGATCATGCACGATCCGGTCCGGACGACGTGGATCCTCAATACATCCCGCCAGCCGCCCACCGTCAAACGCAACCCGCACCGCCTTGCCATCAACAGGTGACAATCCCGTAAAAAGCGGCATATCTTCGGCCATGGCGAGCGCAAGCTCCGTTGTCGGCTGTGAAACTGCCCAAGCACCAGAATCATACGCCATAACAAACGGTTAGTCTGCACTCGCGTAACCGGTGCAAAAGTCCGGGCGGACTGGATTTTTGAGGCTTGATCTGCGCGCATGGAATAAGAATATGTTCTCGATTCCCAAGAGCGATGGGACGTGATTCAAGTTTGTTATGTCCAAGCCCAATGCCACCAACCTCGCCACACTCGGCCTTGATGATCTCCGCGATTTGGTTGCGGCGCTGCTGGAGCGCGTCGCTTTGCTGGAGGCGGAGAATGCAGCATTGCGGGATGAGATTGCCCGGCTCAAGGGGCTGAAAGGGCGGCCGAAGATCAAACCGTCGGGGATGGCAGCGAAGGCCGGAACATCGACGGCCACAGGCAAGCGAGGCGGCAAGGGCAAGCGGGGTGGTTCGTCGAAGGCCAGCCGGCGGGTTCCTGTGGTGAGCGAGGAGCAGAAGCTCGGGGTTGAGGCGCCGCCCGGCTCGCGGTTCAAGGGGTATGAGGATTTTGTCGTGCAGGATCTGCGGCTGGAGAGCCGGGTGATCCGCTATCGCCAGGAGCGCTGGATGACGCCGGACGGGCGAACGGTGACAGCGCCGTTGCCCCAGGGCTTGTGCGGGCATTTCGGGCCTGAACTGGTGCGGTTCATCATTCTGCAGCACGTCCAGGGCCAGGTCACGACGGAACGCTTGACGGCGATGCTGAACGAGATCGGCATCGTCATTTCCAAGTGCCAGGTCATCCGGCTGTTGAACAATGATCCAGGCGATTTGCATGACGAGGCCACGGAGCTGTTCCGCGCCGGTCTCGAGAGCGCGAAATGGATCACCGTCGATGACACCGGCGCCCGGCATGGCGCCAAAAACGGCTTCACCACCCAGATCGGCGATGACCGCTTCACCCACTTCGCGACGACGTTTTCCAAGAGCCGGGTGAATTTTCTCGAACTGCTGCGCGCCGGTCATGGCGGTTATGTCCTCAATGACGACGCCTTCAGCTACATGCGCAAACATGCGCTGGCAGGCTCCGTGATCGCCCGGCTGGAGGCGCATGACACCAGGACATTCGCCGATCGCGGCGCCTTCTCGGCCCATCTGGGCGAACTCGGTATCGATCAACTCGATGTTCACCCCGACCCGGTCAAAATCGCCACCGAGGCCGCACTGTGGGGCAGCATCCACCACCACGGTCTGCTGAACGATACCGTCATCGTCTCCGATGGCGCCGGACAGTTCCGCGTCGGCCAACATGCACTCTGTTGGGTTCATGCCGAGCGCCTGATCCACAAGCTCGTCGGCTTCAATGAAAGCCAAAGACGTGCCATCGATCTCCTCCGCCAGCTCGTCTGGTGGTTCTACGCCGATCTCAAGGCTTACAAACAAGCCCCGCAAAGGTCGCGAGCTGCCCAGCTCCGTGCCCGCTTCGACCGCATCTTCAAGCGCAAGACCGGTTTCGCCACCCTCGATCGCCTGCTCGCACGCCTGCATGCCCGCAAACCGGAACTCCTCCTGGTCCTCGACCGACCCGAAATCCCCCTGCACACCAACGGCTCGGAAAACGACATCCGCTGCCACGTCACCAAACGCAAGATCTCCGGCGGCACCTGGTCCGATGCCGGCCGTCAGGCACGCGATACCCTGCTCGGCTGCATGAAAACCTGCCAGAAACTCGACGTCTCCTTCTTCCAGCTCCTCGGCCACCGACTCGCCGTACCATACACGACAGAAATCCCACCACTCGCCCAGCTCGTCACCGCCGCCAAGGTCTGATCGCCCGGACTTTTGCACCGGTTACGCACTCGCTTGCAACTTCATGAATTTTTCGGGCTAGTATGGCTCTGTTCGGAAGATGGTCATGGCATTGATGTAGACAGATCCGTCGGGGCCTTTTGATTGTTCCAGGATTGGCCCGACAAAGCTGGGAGGTAGCCGGTAAACGACTTCAACCCCCATGATCTTACCGGGATTGCCGGCAACGAAATGACCTTCCGATGCATTGACCTTCCCATCACTCGTCATGCTCTCCATTGAGGCACCATCAAGTTCGCGGACTTGAGTCACAATTCTCTTTTCGCAATTCGGCAGAAGTCGAGACCTGCAAATCAGGTCGCGAAATGAAAGCTCGCGTCGCCAGGCTGGAGTCTTGAGGATCTCTCCCGTCTGAATAACTCTCTGAGCACGATCCAATCCTGTAATTAGTGCCCATTTTTGCATAAAATAGAAACCCGTATCGAATATTCCCATGACCAGCAAAAAAAACAATGGAGCTGTCAATGCGAATTCCATTGCCGCAATACCCGCCCGGCAACTTCCAAAGCAATTCATGAACTTCATGATTCCCTCATTTCGTCAGCCGAAGCGTTCCAATTGACTGGGAAATAGACCGAAATACGTCATTTAAACTTTTAACATCCGGCGCCAAATAGAAATCTGCAGGGCTCGATGCGCAGTTCCGCAAAAGCTCAATTCCATCATCATTTGTTCCGAAATTTACTGTAATTACCTTGATATTTGCATATTTCGCATGGCTACAAGTTTCGCTGGTACGCCGATCCATAAATGCGTTGACGACTTCATTTTTCGAATCGATCGTGAGCGAGCGATCCAAGCGACCATCGCTCGGAAATCCCCATGCGCCGTAATTGCGGGTCTCCGCAACCGGTGAAGCATTTGCTCCATCTGTCATCAGGATCAGTATTTTGTGCGAATCGTTATCAAAATTTTCACTGGTCGACTGATCGAGAGGCGGTGAAGGCGTCAGGGCACGCCATCCCCAGGTAAGACCGATGGTAAGGTCGGTCACATTGATGTGATCATTGACCATCGCATCGAGTGCGGCAAAAATTTCGTCGCGATTGCTGGTCAATGGCAACAATGGCGACATCGTGCAGTAGAAATTCGGCCCCCGGCGAATTCTGTCACCCTTCAGGTCCGCCATTGTGCTATTGCTGGTTACCGGTTGTCCGGGTACACCATACTTGCACGTGTTATCAACATTCTCCATAAAATCACTTGGTACTCCGCCACTGCAGACACCGCCGTCATCCTCAAGCCAGTTGTTGTTGGCCGAGTCGACCCTGTCGACCGGCTTGCCCTTGACAATATCGGGGATATCAAAGGCAAAGTACGGCAGAAACCAGGTACTCGGATCCCACTTCAATGCGGGAAAATCCCGTGTATCGAAAGGGTATTGCCGGTGCTCGACACACCCGGCCCAGCGTTGGTCCGAGACCTGATCAAAGAGCTCTCCGCGCGTCGGATTCCAGTTGTACGGCGACCCGCCGCGCACGGACTTGCTGACCCGATTTATGTGGTCACGGTGATTTGGTGCGGTACCTTGATAGAGATCAATCCACCATTCGCCCATCTCCGACTGCGGCAGACGCACCGTGCCGGCAAACGGCACTATCGAGATCAAGGTCTGGCGACTATACCCCGTACCGTTGACCGTCATCAGGCTGTCGACCAGTTCCTTTGCGGCGGCCTTGACACCAGCCAGCTCAGCGTCACTGATCGATCGGGAATTATCGAGAACGAGAGCCACTTCCAGCTTCATGCGGTCAAATTCAGCTGCAGAAATCACTTTATATCGTAATATTTCTACGTTGAATATACTGGAAAATATTCCACGAACATTTCCAGTCAATTCAATTCTTGCAGATGAATTTCCTGGATTCACAATGAATGAATCGATCTTGTAGACTCCATGAAATTGACTTTTTAAGAATTCTTCTCCATATTTCTTTAGTTCATTGACAGAAATGTGTTCATTCACTGCCGATTTCTTGGCGACCGCCAATGTTGTCGCATCGGCTGCATTTTGCAATTTTTGCTTGAAGACGACAGCCTGGAGACCATCAACAGCGATCGAGCAGATCATCAGCACAACCGGGAGGAGGATGGCCAGCATAATGACGCCTACACCACGACAATCCTGCTGCAGTCGCCGGAGATAAGAGCGAATTGAAGGTATATTCATTCGTGCTACTACAGATGGCTGCAGGTGCCGGTTTGGCTGCCTGACATCGTGATGGCGGGCTGGTAGCGTGGCACCGAAATAATCGGTTGCACATTGTGGACGATCAGATCGCCCTTGTTTCCGAAGATGAAACTGAACATCGGGCGTAGCCGGGTTTCCCCCTCGACAACGACATAAAACTCTCCTTCGCTCTCAAGATTTTTGGGAATCAGGTCCGAGTTGCCGACAGAAAACGCATGACTGGTGTTGTAGTGCGATTGCCAGAGCGTCGTTTCCTGCACGCGATTGCCATTGGCTCTTTCAAATGCCACACCGGCGACGCGAATGCCGAATACCTGACTATTGAAACTATCGGAATTTTTTGCTTTCGAGTATAGATTACTACCAATATTTCCTGCAAGGAATGTCGATAATGACATTTGATAGTAATTATCAAGATCCTGACAATTTATCGGATCCCGTTGTGACATCACCAATTCAGAAAAAACGTCAAACGCATGGTCAGCCTGTTTTTGCTGTACCGTTGCTATGCAAACTTCGGTCAGACCAAGTAACACGATCACGAGGATGATGAATGCGACAGCCATTTCGATGGCCACGGCACCCCTTTCATCTTCGACAACCCGATTGTTGTTGACCGTCAATCCCGATCCCCCGCCAATCCCGAGTCCCGGCGGAGGATAATCGCTAGCAATTAACAAATGTTTAATTCTACAGTGTCATAAAATCTTGTAGCGCAAAAGAAAATCCGTTCCGAACGAGACAACCGCACATTACCGGTCTCGTGATGCATGGGTGTGGCGGGGAAACCAGCAAGGTCGACATGTCCGCCGAAAACCGGGACAAAACTCCCTGTGCGATTCGTCAGGGGTATGGATTGACGATTTGCCGCCTCATCCTTTAAGAAGCGTGCGCCTGAAGATGAGCATGCAGGAGATGACGTTCCCGATCGAGATTTCTGGAGCGCCGTTTGTCGTGGGCGGTCGATGCCCCGACAACCTGAACTGATATGAACTCGCCTGCAACGTCGGTTCGCAGGCATCAAGCCCAAAGGATTGAACAATGGCCGTCCCACGCAAGAAAGTCAGCCGCAGCAAGCGTGACATGCGGCGCTCCCATGACTCCTTGACCGCGCCCCAGGTCGTCGAGGACAAGGATTCCGGTGAGTTCCGCCGCCCTCACCACATCGACCTCAAGAGCGGAATGTATCGCGGACGCCAAGTCCTGACCGTAGCCAATGATATTGACGAAGACGACTGAAAAATACTCAAACGCGCCGCGGTTGCCTGAGGCTGGGTTGTCTGGGTCCAGCAATCCTTGTCTGAGCGACCCCTTTTGAAATGAGGTCACAGCTTCTGTGGGCATGGTATTGCCGGCGGGACCGGCGAGGCGGAAGTAATGCAGTATGTGTTCGAGGGGGGCCATCTGCTCCCCCTGGACGCGTTGCCGTGGTTCGCGCCGTTCGATCAGTCCGCCATATTCGTTCGACATCAGTGGAACGCCGTGAGCGCGGGCTCCAGCTGGCGGTTCGTCAAGCCAACGCGCCAGCTGTGAGCGCCGTGCAGACAAAGCCGTCCCAGCTCCTCGCGAACCTGACATCAAAATTCCACGACCGGTTACGGTCGCAGCCCTGAATTACGCTCGTTCGGAACATTCTTCACCGTTCCGATGGCTCAATCGAGGGGCGTGCCGGGGAGTCAGGATGTATGGCACCGGCAGGTCGGCGGCGGCTCCTTTATTGACGCGTCGGCGGATCGCAACATATGACCGGCGACACAGCTTGAGAACGAGGGACGTCGATCCAGCAATGCAGCAGCAGCCGACACTGGCCGAAGAAGAGGCCGCGATCATCGAGGAATTCGAGTTCTTCGAGGATGCGCGCGAGGTGATCGAGCATATCGTCGAACTCGGCAGGGAACTGCCGGCAATGGACGATGCATTGAAAACGGAGGCATCGAGAGTGCGCGGCTGCCAGAGTCAGGTATGGCTGACCGCCGATCTCGACATGACCAGCGCCAAGATGCGCCTCACGGCCGACAGCGATGCCGTCATCGTCAAGGGACTTATCGCCCTGGTCCTGCGCCTCTACGACAATCGCCCGCCGCAGGTTGTTGCCGACAGTGAGACACGCGTGTTCGAGAGCATCGGCCTAGGCAGGATGCTTACTCCCGGCCGGCAGAACGGTCTTTATTCCATGCTCGCGCGAACCCGTCAGCTGGCTGCCGCTCTTGCAAAGGCCAACAACGGTTCCATCGCGTCCCCTTGATTTGCGCGGAACGGGCAACGGCGCTAATGACGTCAACCTGCCATCTGGAGTTCCCTGCCGCGAAGTGAGTGGACACGATGCTGACAAAAAGTCGAAAAAGCTGGGAAATCAACGAAAACCAGGCAACCGACGAAGGTGTGTGGCTGCATCGCCGGGCCCTGCTCAAGGGCCTTGCGGTCGGATCGCTGCTCACCCCCCTGCAGGGATGCGGCTCCGGCGTCGCCGACGAGCCTCCGATCGCCCCCGAAATCTACCCGGCAAGGCGCAATCCCGCATTTACCCTCGATCGGGATATTACCGACGAGGCACTCGTCACCTCCTATAACAATTTTCATGAGTTCGGATCACACAAGCGGATCGCCTCGGCCGCCCAGAGCCTTCGACTCCGCCCCTGGGCAGTGGTGATCGACGGCATGGTCGACAAGGAGATGACGCTGGATGCCGAAGACCTGATCCGCAAGATGCCGGTCGAGGAGCGCCTGTACCGGCATCGCTGCGTCGAAGGCTGGTCGATAGCTGTCCCCTGGACAGGTTTTCCCCTGCGCGCACTGATTGACATGGCGCGACCGCTGAGCAGCGCGAAATATCTTCGCATGGAGACCTTCAAGGATTCCAGCGTGGCATCCGGACAGCTGCAGTTCTGGTATCCATGGCCCTATGTCGAAGGTCTCACGATGGCAGAAGCCCGCAACGAACTCGCATTCATCTCCACCGGCATGTACGGCAAACCGATGCCCCGGCAAAATGGTGCCCCGTTGCGACTGACCGTACCCTGGAAGTATGGCTTCAAGTCGATCAAATCCATCGTGCGCTTCAGTTTCACCGACGAACGCCCAGTGAGCTTCTGGGAAGAAATCCAGGCATCCGAGTATGGTTTCTGGGCGAACATCAATCCGGACGTTCCACACGCCCGCTGGAGCCAGGCCGATGAACAGATACTGGGAACCAATGAAATCGTCCCCACCCGGATTTATAATGGATACGGGGAACAGGTAGCCGACCTCTATGCGGGCCTGAAATCCGAGAAGCTTTTCATGTGAAGACGCAATCCGAGTCGGGCAAATTCAATCTATAGGCTAATATCATCATTTCTGCACAGATTTCCCGCTTGACGGAAATATGCCGAGCCAATTATAGCCCCTTGCAGACGTAGCCGAGCTTGAAAAAAATAGCCGGGTCCGAAGACCCGGCCAAGTAGATCAGGGAGGCTAAACGTCTGGATGAGATGGTCCCGTAGGGACCAGCTCTGGAGCGAACTCCAACATTCGCTTCCGCTCTCCGAACCCGGAGAACTCAGCAGGGTGTCCAGAGGCTCCACCCGTGCTGCACTGCAATAATTAGCCAGCTCCATCACCTACCACCAGCCTTTTTTTGTAAAGTCTGCCTTGCAGTTTTTGCATGGCTTCCCGAATGCGACATCAACTCATTCAAGCAATCTGAATTTTCTCAGGAAAATCATATGGTTGGAAGATAGCCCAAGATAGAGCAACCTTCTGTCGGCACCGCAATATTTTTTTGCTGCATTGCGCAAAACGCTACCAGACGGGCTGCGCAGCGACCTTTTCCAGCAGAAAATCGCGGAACGCCGATACCCGACGGGATGAACGCAGTTCTTCCGGATAGACGAAATAGGCGGTGAATCCCGGCCCTTCGATATCGGAAAGAACCCGCTGCAATTGCGGACTCTGAGCACAAAGGTAATCCGGCAGCGAGGCAAGCCCCAGTCCGCATTCGGTCGCTCGAAGCATGCCAAAGACATTGTTGATCTTGAGGGTCGGCGTCCGCCGCTCGCTTTCGGCAAGATCCATTCCCGCTTCGAGGATCCAGTTCAAACCGGAAACGGGCGGCTGCCAATCGTCACCGTAGGCGATGAGTTCATGCTTCGAGAGCTCATCAACATTGGCCGGACTTCCATGCTTGGCGACATACGCCTTGCTGCCATAGATGTGGGTATGCGCCGTCATCAGCTTGCGCTGGATCAGGTCCGATTGCGTCGGCTGCTGAAGACGGATCGCGACATCTGCCTCGCGCATCGACAGATCCAGGTCGGAATCGCTGGCAACCAGCGTGATGCTGATCTCGGGATAGAGCTCACGGAATTCAGCTAGGTGCGAAACCAGCCATACCGTGCCAATTCCCACGGTCGTGTTGACACGCAGGTGACCGCTGGCGGTATTGCGGACTTCTCCCAGCACGGTCTGCATCGACGCCATGCGCCTGGCCACGGCCGTGGCGGTCTCCAGCAGGATCTCGCCATGTTCCGTGAGCAGCAGGCCGCGCGCATGCCGGTGGAACAGGGAAACTCCCAGATCCTCCTCCAGAGCACCGATCTGGCGGCTGATGGCGGACTGACTGAGCCCCAGCCGGTCGGCGGCCTTGGTGAAGCTGCCTGCCCCGGCTACGGCATGGAAAATCCTGACACGGTCCCAATCAAGCATATGTCAATCCGTTCTGGCAGGTTGCCGAATGCGCCGCGAGCCATCATCCCTGCAGTCCAGCCCCGCACGGACGAGAGTGCCCGAACCCCATGATCAGCGGAACGTCCTCACCCGCCCTGCGGGCGCCCGATCACAGGATTGTGCGGTTCCCGATCCGAGCACGACCACTCCATCAACCGTCCTGATGTTGAGATAGATAACGTTCGGCCTCCAGTGCGGCCATGCAGCCGGTGCCGGCAGCCGTCACCGCCTGGCGGTAAATCCTGTCCTGCACATCACCTGCGGCGAACACACCGGCGACCTCGGTTGCCATACTGTCGGGGCGGGTGATCAGATAACCTTCGCGATCCATCGCCAACTGGCCCCTGAACAGTTCGGTCGCGGGTGAATGACCGATGGCAATGAACACCCCCTCGACCGGAATCTCGGATGTCTCGCCGCCTTGCACATGTTTCAGCCGCAGCCCCGTGACCGATCTGGGTTCATCCACACCCAGCACCTCATCGACCACATGGTTCCATACGACGTCGATATTTTCAGTCTTGGAAACGCGTTCCTGAAGGATCTTCTCCGCGCGGAATTCATCGCGCCGATGAACGATCGTGACGTGCTCGCACAGATTGGCGAGATAAAGCGCCTCCTCGGCTGCCGTATTGCCGCCACCGACTACCGCGACCCGCTTGCCGCGGAAGAAGAAGCCATCACAGGTTGCGCAGGCCGAAACACCGTGCCCCTGATAGGCCCGTTCACTCGGCAGCCCCAGCCACCGAGCCACCGCTCCGGTGGCAATGATCACCGAATCGGCCATGATCTCGATGCCACCATCCGTCCTTGCCCGCAACGGAGTCGCGTTCAGATCGACCTCGCTCACAAGATCGAACATCACCTCGGCACCGCAGGCTTCCGCCTGCCCCTGCATTTGCTCCATCAGCCACGGCCCCTGAATGGCCTCGGCAAAGCCCGGATAATTCTCGACATCATTGGTGATCGAGAGCTGCCCGCCAGGCTGCAAGCCCTGCACCAGCAACGGATCAAGCCCGGCGCGGGCGGTGTAGATGGCTGCCGTGTAGCCGGCCGGCCCCGACCCGATGATGAGGACCTTGACGTGTCGTGACTTTTCCATGGACGCAAGCACTTTCGGCAACGAGGGCGGCAATCGGACGGCAATCTATAGAACTGTGACTCCAAGTGCCACCCTGCAAGGGTACGGAGCCCGTTTCGGCAACACTGCGTGCCGGATCGTGCTGCAATGCAACAGCACCAGACCGATACTTCACCGTGGCTGCCGCGGCGTCACCAAGCCACTGTCAGGGCTTCCACGCGACGAGTACGGCTCCCGCCGCGATCAGGAGAACGCCCAGCCAGTTGATCGTGCCGAGCCGTTCACCAAGAAAAAGAGCACCGAACAGTGCCACCAGTACGACACTCATCTTGTCCACGGGGGCCACTCGCGACGCCTCGCCGAGCTTGAGCGCCCGGAAATAGCAAAGCCATGACGCGCCCGTCGCGAGCCCCGAAAGGATGATGAAGATATAGCTCTTTCCCGGAACCGAGTTGAGCGACTGCCATTGACCGGTGCCAACGACGATAAGGACGAGCGTCGCGAGAATGACGACCGTCCGCAGCAAGGTGGCGAAATCCGAGCCGACGTCAGCAATCCCCACTTTAGCGAAGATCGCCGTAAGTGCCGCGAAGCACGCGGCCAGTACGGCCCAGACCTGCCATTGACCGAGCAGACCCGACAATGACATCTCCCATGATACCCGCGGCCTCTGGTCCGCTCGACCGAATACACCATGAATGGCGACGAGGCGAAAGGGTCCGACGATCCGGACGAGATTGGAGAAGTTCGCGGCAACGGCACAGATCAGGGGCAGAGACCGGCGTGGCCGACGGCTGCGAGCGAGCCCTTGTCAGTGACTGCCCAGATTGACAATGCCGAACGCGTTGAGGCCGGTGACGATGAGCTGGATGGCAACAGCGGTAAGCAGGATGCCAAAAACCGCTTCGGAGACAATCTGCACAGTGGGACGTAACCGCTTGGCTATCTTGTCCATGTTGCGGAATACCAGCAGGTCGAATCCTCCAATCATCAGCACCACGCAGATCACGAGCAGGACACCGCCGACATTGCTGACATTGCTGGAAGCCACGATCAGCACGCTGATCCCCACGGGATTGAGCAGATAGGGGATGGCCAGCGGATAGAGCGCAAGCTTCATGGGATCGGTCGGCGGCGCCCTCCCCTCGACCTCGCGCACCACCTCGCTTGTCGGGCCCACGGCCATGCCCAGGGCCAACCGCATCAGGACAAGCCCGCCGGCGATCTCCACCGCACCCGCGGAAATATGGAACATCCGCAGCAGCAGCCAGCCGGTGGCAAACAGGATCAATGCTGTCACCACGGCGACGATCACCATGCGGGTACCGATCTCCCGCTGGATCGCGGGCTCGAAACCCTGGGTTTTCTCGATGAACGGTACCAGGGCGATCTTCGGACCAAGCCCGATCAGCATCAACAACAGCAGTTTTGCGAACAGGTTCACATCGACATTGTTAAAATCCACGGGAAAATTTCCTTACCGATTGAACATCGCGATTCTGGTCAGGTCTCCGGCGGGATCAGCGCTTCAGCGCGCCTTCGCGTATCTGGGAGATGGTCAGCTTCGGCGTGATGGCCTCCGGATCGATCATCACCTCGATGACGGCCGGCAAATTCGACGCCACCGCGGCCTCGAAGGCCGATGCGAATTCGTCGGTGCGCGCGACCCTGGCGCCAAAACCGCCATAGGCGCGCGCCAGCGCCACGAAATCAGGATTGCTCAGGTCCGTTCCCTGTACCCGTCCGGGATATTCCCGCTCCTGATGCATGCGGATGGTGCCATACATGCCGTTGTTGACGAGAATGGTGACGAACGGCACGCCATACTGCATGGCAGTCGCCAGCTCCTGTCCATGCATCATGAAGCACCCGTCACCGGCAAAGCAGACCACAGGCCGCTCTGGGCAGCGCAGCTTGGCCGCCACAGCCGCCGGCAGTCCGTAACCCATCGAACCCGACGTCGGACCGAGTTGGCTGCCGAAGCTGCGGTAGCGGTAGAACCGGTTCGGCCACGTGCAATAATTGCCCGCGCCATTGGTGACGATCGTGTCGGCCGGCAGCCTCTGGTTGAGCCATGCCATGATCTCGCCCATCTGGACATCGCCGGGTATGACGACCGCAGAGGTATGGCTGTCATAATCCCTGCGGCCCTGCTCCAGCGTCGGCGCCCATGGACGTGAGACCGGCGGCGTCAACTCCGCCAGTGCCGCGGCCATGGCCCTCGTGCCGGAGAGAATGGCCCGTTCAGCCTGATAGACCCGCCCCAGTTCTTCCGCACCGTTGTGGATGTGGATCATCTTCTGGGTCGGCAGGGGAAGACCGATACGGGTGTAACCGTCGGTAGTCATCTCCGAAAGCCGCGATCCCAGCACGATGAGCAGGTCCGCTTCGTTCAACCGGCGCAGCAGCGACGGATTGGCACCGATGCCCACATCCCCCATGTAGCAGCGATGCGTGTTGTCCATCAGATGGGCACGACGAAATCCGACTGCTGTTGGCATGTCGAACCTGTCCGCAAACGAGGCGATGTCGGCGCATGCCTTCTCGTCCCAGCCGCTGCCACCAAGCAGCAGCAGGGGCCGCCCGGACCCTGCGATCGCTTCGGCAACCGCCTCGATGTCACCGGGTGACGGCCACGCTTCCACCGTCACGAAAGGCTTTCCGTCGGCGACATCGGCTTCCTCGGCCAGCATGTCCTCCGGCAGAGCCAGCGCCACCGGGCCGGGCCTGCCCGAGGTGGCGGTCATGAAGGCCCGATGAACGAATTCGGGGATTCGCGCCGGATCGTCGATCTCGGCAGTCCACTTCGTCACCTGTGACAGGAAGCGTCGATAATCCAGTTCCTGAAAGGCCTCGCGCTCGATCATGCCGCGCCCCACCTGTCCGATGAACAGGATCATCGGAGTGGAATCCTGCATGGCGATATGCAGCCCGGCTGTCGCGTTGGTAGCACCGGGACCGCGGGTGACAAAGGCAATGCCCGGTCGGCCGGTAAGCTTGCCACAGGCTTCCGCCATCATCGCCGCACCACCTTCCTGGCGGCAGATCACGAACTTGAACGCATTCTGTCCATACATGGCGTCCAGCGCATGCAGGTAACTTTCTCCCGGCACGCCAAACGCGAGATCAACACCGTTGAGCAGCAATTGATCAATGAGAATGCGACCACCGTTGCGCAGCATTCGAGCCTCCGACACCATTTCTCCCCAGACGCATGCGCTCTATCGAACATGGATGGCGCCCGCAAGGGTAAGCAGGCACAATGGCGAAGGATCAGGATGTCCGCATCAGTTCGGACATGCGCAACGGAACGGGGAGAACACAACCATGGCGATCGAGCTTCTTTATGGCCGCGGCACTCTCGCCGTGGAGATTCCCCAGGGCATCGCGGCACATGTCATCAACAAGCAGGCAATGCCCGTGCTGGACGATCCGGAGGCGGCCATCGACGAGGTGCTCGCCCCGCTCGGCCAACTCGCGACAGGCAGGCGATCGGCCTGCATCCTCATTTGCGACATTACCCGCCCCGTTCCCAATCATCTTTTCCTTCGGCCGCTGATCCGCCGTCTCATGGATGCCGGCCTGCCCGCGTCCGGCATCACCGTACTCGTCGCCACCGGCCTGCACCGTCCCAACGAAGGCGATGAACTGGCCGAACTGGTTGGCGATCGGTGGGTCATGGACCACGTCACCGTCGCCAACCACTTCGCCGAGCGCGACGAGGATCATGTCGATCTCGGTCACACGCCCGGCCGCGGCGTTCCGGTCAGGCTCGACCGCCGGCTGGTCGAGGCCGACCTCAAGATCGCCACCGGTCTCGTCGAACCGCATTTCATGGCCGGCTGGTCGGGAGGGCGCAAGGTGATCGCCCCAGGCGTCGCGCACAAGGACACGATCACCACCTTTCACAACAGCCGTTTCATGAGCGATCCCGCCGCACGCAACTGCAACCTCGACGGCAACCCGCTGCATGAAGAACAGCTCGCCATCGTCAAAATGCTTGGTGGAGCCCTGGCTCTCAACACGGTCATCGACGAAGAACGCCGCCTGGCCTTCGTCAACTTCGGCGAAATCGTCAGCTCCCATCTTGAAGCCGTCGCCTTCGTGAGCCGTTTCGCCGAGGTACACATTCCGCGCCGCTACAAGGTCGTGGTCACGAGTTCCGCCGGCTACCCTCTCGACAAGACTTACTATCAGACCGTCAAGGGCATGGTGGGGGCCTTGGGTATCCTTGCCGAGGGTGGCGATCTCATCATTGCCTCGCAATGCAGCGAGGGCATCGGCTCGCCACACTTTGCACAAGCCCAGCAAAGGCTCGTGGAGCTCGGCGTGAACGGCTTCTGGTCGAGCATCGAAGGGAAGCCGCTGGCCGATATCGACGAGTGGCAGACACAGATGCAGCTCAAGGCCATGAGAGCGGGCCGCGTGACTCTCGTGAGCGACGGTCTCGACGAAAGGGCGCAAGCGATGACCGGGGTCGATCATGCACCCGACATCAGCGCAGCCCTGGCCGCAAGCCTGAAGCGTCACGGAGTTAGCGAAATCGCCGTGATCCCCGAGGGTCCCTATGTCGTGCCGGTTGCAGACCGAGGGCCCGACCGCTGATGCATTTTCTGCGGTGTTTCCGCCATCGGACGCGAAGAGTTCGCCTGTCAGCCAGCAGGAACGGACCTCGTCAGCGATTCGAGAGCTTCACGGATACCCCCGGGTATGGGCGTTGGCCGCTGGTCGTTCCGGGTCACGAAGACATGAACGAAATGACCTTCCGCTGCGGCACTATCGTCATCGTTGCGAAAGATGCCAATCTCGTACCGTACCGAGCTGTTTCCCAGGTGTGCAACCCTCACACCGGCGATGACCCGGTCCGGGTAGGCAATCGAGCTGTGATAGCGACAGCCGTTTTCCACGGCCATGCCGACGACCCCGGCCGACCATGGGTCGAGCCCGCCACGGCTCATCAGGAGCTGGGCAATCGCAGTATCGAAGAAACTGTAATAGACGACATTGTTGACATGACCGTAGATATCGTTGTCCATCCAGCGGGTGTTGATCTCGCTGAAATACAGATAGTCGCTCCGACGGCCCGGCGATTGACGACTCAAGCGACGTCTCCGTAACGATTGCGCAACATTTCAAACAGGGCTCGCACGGCCACGGCCTCGCCGCCAGCCGGCCGGCCGGGACGCGTGTCGCCATTGATACCATAGACATCGAGATGCGCCCATGATTTCGCCTTCTCGACGAAGCTTTCAAGGAACAGGGCCGCCGTGATGCTGCCGGCGAAAGGCTTGGTCCCCGAATTGTCGATGTCACCCGTCTTGCCCTTGATCAACCGACGATAGGGTTGATGCAGGGGCAGGCGCCACAGGGGTTCGGCACACGTCTCTCCGGCCAGCAGGATATCGGCCGCGAGCTTGTCGTCATTGGCGAAAAGGACCGGCAGATCGGGGCCGAGCGCCACCCTTGCCGCCCCCGTGAGGGTCGCCGCATCGACAAGGATCTCCGGCTCCTCCTCATCGGCAAATGCCAGGGCATCAGCGAGGATCAATCGCCCCTCGGCGTCGGTATTGCCAATCTCCACGGTAATGCCCTTGCGGCTCTTGAACACATCGCCCGGTCGGAAGGCATTCCCCGACACGCTGTTTTCCACAGCGGCAACCAGCAGCCGCAGCCGGACCGGCAACCGTGCCGACATGATCGCATCCGCCAGCGCCAGCATCGCAGCCGAACCGCCCATGTCCTTCTTCATCAGACCCATGGCCGAGGCCGGTTTGAGGTCCAGACCGCCCGTGTCGAAGCACACACCCTTGCCCACAAGGGTCACCTTCGGATGGGCTTCGTTGCCCCAGACCATGTCGATCAACCGGGGTGCCCGGTTGCTGGCAGCGCCGACTGCATGGATCAGCGGAAAGTTCTGTTCGAGCAATGCATCGCCGACGATGGTCCTCGCCACCACACCGTGCCTTCCGGCAACCGACAAGACAGCATCCGCCAGTTCCGCGGGCCCAAGGTCGTTGGCCGGCGTGTTGACCAGATCGCGGCCGAGCGCTATCGCGCCGGCGAGATCCTGCATCCGCCTGACATCGGCATCAGGCTGGACGCAAAGGAACTGCTCGCTGCCATCTGCACCTTTCGACTTGTATCGATCGAAGCCATATCCCTGCATGATCCAGCCGAACACCGCCTCCGACGGTGGCAGCAGTCCCTTTGGATCATCGAGCTTCCATGTCCCGTCGGGCAGAACCGAACGCAGCATCGAGGCATCCCAGGGCTCGACCGGGCTCGAACAGACCAGCACCGCTCCACCGGCGCGGCCGGTCTCGTCCGGCCAGTAGGCCGCCGATTGCGGCCGGGGCTTGAAACCTGTCGTGTCCAGCCAGCCACGGGCCAGCGACGGAAGCCCTTGTTTCAACTGGTCAAAACCGTCCCTGTCGATGACATGGACGGTACGCGCGTCAGCTGCGCTGGCAACGATGCTGGATGACATGACCAGCCCTCTCCTTCAGAACGTGATCCGCTCGATCGCCGCCTCGAGCCTGCCTTTGGCCTGCAATGCCGATTCCAGCCTTTCGCGCTGTTCCTCGACCACGCTTTCGGGCGCGCGTTGCAGAAAGCTCTCGTTGGCGAGCTTCTTCTCGATCTTCATGATGTCGGCCTCGACCTTGCCCCATTCCTTTTGCAGGCGGCCGCGCTCGGCAGCAAGATCGACAAAATCGGCCACCTGCATGGCAAAGGTCGTCTCGTCGACCACCACCTGCAAAGTGTTCGGGGGAACACTGCCGGCACCCTCGACAATATCTTCCAACCGGGCCAGTCGCATGAGAGCTTCGCGATGGCGTCGCAGCCACTCGCCGGTCCTGGCTGATGCACCGTAGGCTTCAAGCTGCAACTTTGCCGATGCGGGAACATTGAGCTCGCTGCGCGCAGCGCGAATGGCACCGACAACCTGTATGAGCCAGCGCATCTCGGCCTCGGCCTGCGCATCGACCAGAGCGGCGGGCAGCTCCGGCCATTGCGCACGGATCAGCATGTCTTCGCGACCGAACAACTCCTTCCAGAGCTGCTCGGTGACAAAGGGTGCGATCGGGTGCATCAGGTGCAGGACCTTCGCCAGCACCCAGGCGGCCGCAGACCGGGTTTCGACCTTGAGCGCCTCGTCCTCGCCCGAGAAGGCGGGCTTGGCCATTTCGACATACCAGTCACAGAACAGGTCCCATGTGAACTGATAGATGGCGGTCGCGGCTTCGTTGAGCTTCATGCTCTCCATGGCCGCGTCGACGGCCATATTGAGCCGGACCGTCTCGCCGACGATCCATCGATTGACCTGATAATTACAGGTTGCAGGATCGAAACTCTCGGAAAATTCGCCGCCATTCATCTGGACGAAGCGCGAAGCATTCCACAGCTTGGTGATGAAGTTCCGGTAGCCTTCGACCCGTGGCTTGCCGATCTTGACGTCACGCCCCACCGGGGCTGACGCCATCAACGCGTAACGCAGGGCATCCGCTCCGAACTCGTCGATCATCTCGATCGGGTCCATGACATTGCCACGCGTCTTGGACATCTTCTGCCCCTTCTCGTCGCGGACGAGCCCGTGGAGCAGCATGTGCCTGAACGGTACCTCACCTGTGAAATGGAGGCCCATCATCATCATCCGGGCGACCCAGAAGAAGATGATATCGAAACCGGTAACAAGAACGCTGGTCGGATAGAACCGCTTCAGCTCCGGTGTCTGATCGGGCCATCCCAGTGTCGAGAAGGGCCACAGACCGGAAGAGAACCACGTGTCGAGCACGTCCGGATCGCGTTCGAGGTCGACCGGCCTGCCATAGTGTCGTTCCGCTGCCGCCAGCGCCTCGGCTTCCGACTCCTCGACGAATATCCCGCCGTCGGGACCGTACCATGCCGGTATCTGATGTCCCCACCACAGCTGTCGTGAAATGCACCAGGGCTGAATGTTGCGCATCCACTCGAAATAGGTGCTCTCGAACATCTGCGGAACGATGACGGTCCTGCCGCTCTCGACCGCCTCGATCGCCGGCCTGGCCAGGGTTATCGCATCGCAATACCACTGGTCGGTCAGGAATGGCTCAAGAGGCGTGCCTGAACGATCACCATGCGGGACAGTGTGCAAATGCCGTTCGACCTTGTCCAGCAGCCCCAGCGCTTCCATGTCGGCGACCACGGCCTTGCGCGCGTCGAATCGATCCATGCCCCGGTATTTTTCCGGTACGCTGTCGTTCAATGTGCCGTCGGGATCGAGAATGTTGATGGCTTCGAGGCCATGGCGCCTGCCGACCTCGAAGTCGTTGAAGTCGTGGGCCGGCGTGATCTTGACCGCCCCCGAGCCCTTCTCCGGATCGGAATGCTCATCGGCAACCACTGGAATGCGCCGCCCGACCAGCGGCAGAACGAGATGTTTGCCGACCAGATCCTTGAACCGCTCGTCATCCGGATGCACCGCGACACCTGTGTCGCCGAGCATCGTTTCCGGCCGGGTGGTCGCCACCGTGAGGAAACGATCCTCCTCTCCTTCCACCGGATACCGGAAATGCCACAGCGAGCCCTGAACCTCGGTTGCCTCGCTCTCCAGATCGGAGACGGCCGTCTTGAGCTTGACGTCCCAGTTGACCAGACGTTTGTCCTTGTAGATCAACCCTTCCTTGTAAAGCTGGACAAAGGCCCTCAATACCGCCCTGGATAATCCCTCATCCATGGTGAAGCGCTCGCGGGTCCAGTCGGGCGACGTGCCGAGACGCCTCAACTGTCCAAGAATATTGCCCTGCGAGGCTTCCTTCCACTCCCAGCACGCTTCGAGGAATTTCTCGCGGCCGATAGCGACGCGACTCGTGCCCTCGCTCTCCAGCTTGCGCTCGACCATCATCTGCGTGGCAATTCCGGCATGGTCCGTGCCGGGTTGCCACAGGGTCGAATGGCCCTTCATGCGATGATATCGGGTGAGGACGTCCTGAAGGGTCTGGTCCAGCGCATGGCCCATGTGCAGCGAGCCTGTCACGTTCGGCGGCGGCATCATCACGCAGAAGGGAGCCTTGCCCGACGGCGTGGCCGCAAATGCATTCGACTTTTCCCACCGCTCGTAAATCGCCTGCTCGGCCTCACGGGCATGATAGGTCTTGTCCAGCATGGCTGGATTTATCCTTCTCGTTGACAATGACGAACCGTGTAATGCTTGCAACAGACACGCGACGCGGTTCTAGCAGCGTACCGGGCAAATGGCGACCTTCACCTGAATGTCAACCGGAGGCGTCGTCCTTCCCCGAACCGGGGAGATGTGCCGTATGGGAATGCAGGCCATCGGCGGAATGCCTTTCGCAAGCACGGCATCTCGTCTATGGAGGCGTCCGACCGGTATGGCTCGATTCTGTACTGTTGTGAAAGCGGCGCTGGTGAGCGACCTCCCCGACATTCCCTCCCCCTGTATCGGCATCTGCCGACTTGACCGCGAGACGCGCCAATGCGAGGGCTGTCTGCGGACGGCACGGGAAATTGCCCGTTGGCCTTATGCCGACAACACTGAACGACTGACCATCGTCAATGACCTGCGCGAGAGGCGCCGCGCACGTGGACGGACGAGTGCCGCCGACAGCCGGCCGAGAAGGCGCGCAAGGGTGAAATGATGAACAAGCTGCAATCCATGCTCGAAGACCGGGGCGTGCTGCTCGCCGATGGCGGAATGGGAACCGCACTTTTCCGGCGTGGTCTGGAAACTGGCGACAGTCCCGAACTGTGGAATGTCGAGCACCCCGATCGTATTGCCGACGCCCACCGTGAATTCATCGAAGCCGGTTCCGACATCATTCTCACCAACAGCTTCGGCGGTAACGCTATGCGCCTGACGCTGCATGATGCCCAGCATCGGGTCGCCGAACTGAATTCGTCCGCCGCGAGAATTGCGCGCTCCGTGGCCGATCATGCCGGCCGGCCCGTGCTGGTAGCAGGATCGATGGGCCCCACAGGCGAGATTCTTGAACCGGTCGGCACCCTTTCCATCGCCGATGCGACAGCAGCCTTCGCCGAACAGGCCAGGGCTCTCGCCGACGGAGGGGTCGATATCCTGTGGTGCGAGACGCTGTCATCGGCGGAAGAACTCGAAGCGGCGGTGGCAGGCGCCTCGGCAACGGGCCTGCCGGTTGTCTGCACCATGAGTTTCGACACGAACGGTCGCACGATGATGGGCCTCACGCCCGACACAGCCCTCGCTTTCACCCGCACGCTGGCCCGCCCACCAGCCGCATTCGGCGCCAATTGCGGTATCGGTCCGGCCCAATTGCTGGGATCAATCCTCGGAATGAACCGCCTGGAACACGCTGACGACATGATTGTCGCCAAGGGCAATTGCGGAATTCCGGAATATCGCGATGGCCATATCCACTACTCGGGCACGCCCGAGATCATGGCGACCTATGCGGTCATGGCCCGCGATGCCGGCGCGGTGATCATCGGTGGCTGCTGTGGCACGGCCGGAATCCACCTGGCGGCGATGCGAAAGGCCCTCGACGAGACACCGCGCGGGGACATGCCCGATGTCGATGCTGTCGAGCTCCGGCTGGGCAGCATTACCACGCCCACCGATGCCGCGGAAAGCCACAAGCGCGACCGCAACGAGCGCCGAAGACGAAGGACATCCTGAAGCGGCGCGCCCTCCTGCCGGGAATCAGCGGCTGCGTTGAGCGAAGCGGACGGCTTCCTCGGCAGCGCGAACCAGCGCCTTTGCCTTGTTGACACTTTCCTCGAACTCGGCATCCGGGTCGCTGTCCGCGACGACGCCTCCCCCCGCCTGGATGTAGAGCTTGCCATCCTTGACCAGGCCGGTACGCAGGGCGATGCAGGTGTCCATGTCACCGTCAGCCGAGATGTACCCCACCGTTCCGGCGTAGAAACCGCGACGCTCCGGTTCCAGTTCCTCGATGATCTCCATGGCGCGAACCTTGGGCGCGCCGGAAACCGTCCCGGCGGGAAAGCCGGCCATCAGCGCATCGATGGCATCGAGTTCGGGCCGGATGCGTCCCTGCACATTCGAAACGATGTGCATCACATGGCTGTAGTACTCGATCTGCATCTGTTCGGTAACTTCGACACTACCGACCTGTGCCACCCTGCCGACATCATTGCGACCGAGATCAAGCAGCATGAGGTGCTCCGCCAGCTCCTTGGGATCGGTCAGCAGCTCTTCGGCCAATGCCCTGTCCTCGTCAGCATCTCGGCCCCGCCTCCGGGTTCCGGCCAGCGGACGGATGGTGACGACACCATCGCGCAACCGCACGAGGATCTCCGGGCTCGACCCCACAAGGGTATATCCGTCCAGTTCCAGAAAGAACAGGAATGGCGAGGGGTTGAGCCGCCGCAGGGCGCGATAGAGCGCAAAGGCCGGCAATTCGAACGGAACCTCGAAGCGTTGCGACGGCACAACCTGGAAGATGTCGCCCGCAAGGATATAGTCCTTCGCCTTTTCGACCATCTCCTTGAAGGTCTCGCGAGTCATGTTGGAGACCGGCTCGGGGTGCGGCGAGGACATTCGCGCACCGCTCGGATTGATGCCGCGACTGAAGTCGGCCACCGCATCCGACAGCCTTTCCCTGGCCAGTTCGAAAGCCCGGTCGGCGGACATCTCCGGTGAGGGATAGACCGGCGTCACGACAGTTACCCGATCCTCGATATTATCGAAGATGGCAACCAATGTCGGCCGCATGAATACCGCCTCGGGCAAATCAAGCCGATCGGCATTCTTCTCGGGCAGGCGCTCGACCTGACGGACCATGTCGTACGTCATCTGCCCGAAGAGGCCCGCCGACATGGGAGGAAGTTCCGCAGGCAGCTCAATGCGCGATTCGATCATGAGTGCACGCAGGCAATCAAGCGGTTCTCCGGGCACCGGCTCGAACGCATCGAGGTCGAACCGCGCACGGCGATTGATTTCGACGCGCTGGCTGCGTGACCGCCAGATCAGGTCCGGCTTGATGCCGATAATCGAATAACGGCCACGCGTGGCCCCTCCCTCCACGCTTTCGAGCAGAAAGCTGTAGGGGCGTCCTTCGGCCAGCTTGAGCATGGCCGAGACAGGGGTTTCGAGATCCGCCACAAGCGAGGTCCAGACGACCTGCGGCCTTCCGGTATCATACTGCGTCGCGAAACTCTTCCGATCGGGGAATGTACTCACTGCGTTGGGCTCAAGGCTGTGGCCAGCGCCCTCAGCGCGGCCTCGTTGATCTGGACCGGATAGCGATGGCGCAGGGCCTGCTCGTATTGCACCAGAAGGTCATTCTGCTCCTGCATGCGCAGTTCCTCCTTCAGCGGGTCGAGAGATTCCGGCTCTGCGGCAGGTATCACCTCGTCTTCGCGCACGATGACGGCGCCATCGCCGACATCGATGGGCTTGGTGCTCGCGGTTCCCTGTTCCAGTTCGAACAACGTGGCCAGCACCTCGGCATTGATGCCGGCCGCGGCGGGATCGGCATTGCGCTTGACCGGCTCGATATCGACCAGCGTCGCGGCATCGCCCTTTTCCGCGGCAATCGCCTCAAGCGTTGCGCCGGCGTGAAGTCGCTCGACGATGAGGGCCGCATCCTCCATCGCCCGCTTCTGCTGCTGCCCGGCTTTCCACGCGGCAAGCACCTTGTCATGGATCTCGTCCAGCGTGCGGTCGCGCGGCGGATCGATGGAATCGACACGATACATGAGATATCCGTCGTCGGTCTGCTCCAGCAACGATGTCTCACCCCGGGCTCCGGAAAAGAAGCGACCCAGCACATCTCCACTGATCGTGTCATTATCCAGAGGAGAACCGTCGGCATGCTCGCCATTGCGGTCAACCATGTCGAGCTTGACGACCGGGAAATTCAGCTGTCCGGCAGCAGTCTCCAGATCGGAACCGGCGGCAACCTCGTCATCGAGCGAATTGGCCAGATCGGGAAGCTGCGCGCGGGCATGTTCAAGCGCCAGATCGTCATGCAGCTGCTGACGAACCTCATCGAGAGGCCTGACCTTTTCAGGCTCCACCTCGATCAACCTGAAAAGATGCCAGCCGAAGGCGCTCTGCACAGGGTCGCTGATGCTTTCCGTGTCGGGCAGCGCAAAGACCGGATCGCCGAGCGATGCGGGCAGGTCATGCCGGGCCAACGGACCGATCGAACTGTAGGACACGCCTTCGCCGGCGAGCGCTTCCGCAATCTCGGCCATCGTCGCGCCATTCTCGATCTGCTCGCGTGCCTTCCCGATTACCGCCTCATCGTGAGCAAGCAGCTGGCCGACCTTGCGCTTTTCCGGTGTTGTGAAGGATGCGATCCGCGCATCATAGGCGCTCTGGAGCTCATCCGGCGTGACATCGATCTCACCGACGAGACTCTCGGGCTCGATGACCACCGCGACCCCCGAACGGTATTCCGGCGCCTTGAACTCGTTCTTGTGACCGTCGAGCCAGCTTTCGAGCACACTGTCATCGGGATCCGCGATAACGATGGCCGCTGAAAGCAGGTGCAAGGCGGTTCCGCGCCGCTCTTCGTTGCGATAGGCGTAGATACGGCTGGCCTCCTCTTGGGGAATCACGACGAGACCGCTGACGGCATCGATCAGCATCGCCCGACGGAGATCGTCCCGGACCTCCTCAATAAAGGCATCCTCGGTCATGCCCTGGCTGCGCAACACCACATCCAGCCGATCGCGATCGAACCCGGCAGAGCCACGGAACACGGGATTTTCGGTGATCGCCGCACGCACCGAACTGTCGGCCACACCAAGCCCCAAGTCGAGACCGTGCATATCCACCAGCCGTTGGGCGATCTTGGCCTGCATTGCCTGGTTCAACAGGCCGAAGGCGACAGCCTGGCCACGGTCAAGGGGAGTATTGAACTGCTGACGGAACCTGTTGATCTGGTCATCGAACTCCCGATTGACCTCGGTGCCGGTGACCTCGAGATCACCCACTTCCGCAATGGTCTGTCCCCCGCGCGGCCCGAAGAACACGTCACCGATGCCCCAGATCGCAAAACTGAGGATCAGCAGCACCAGGAGTCCGCGAACCACCCAGCTGGAGGCCTGATTGCGCATCGCATCGAGCATCGTCCAACACCATCCGTTTTTTTGGAAACCAGTCAGTGAAACGCCCGACGCGAGACGCTGACCCCGGCAAACCTCACCAGAGCAAAAATGTTCCGGCCTCGGTCATGGCCTGCCAAACATATAGACGGGCGCAGGCGACCGGCAAACTCTCGTTTTGACGAGCCTATCACTGGCCACCCATGAATGGCTGTGATAGGTAGCCGCGGTTCCACAGAAAGGAAAGGCCCGACGCGATGGCTTTGCCACGCCCGATCGTTCTTGGAAACTGGAAGATGAATGGTCTGCGCTCCGACGGACTGGCGCTTGCGGGTGGCCTCGCAGATGCCGCCGCGGCGCTCAGCGGGACGTTCGGCATCTTCCCGCCGGCGACCATCATCGGCGAAGTCGTCCGCAGGGTAGCCTCCAGCAACATCGTTGTGGGGGGGCAGGACTGCCACGAGAAGGCGTCGGGCGCCTATACGGGCTCGGTGTCGGCATCGATGCTTCGCGACATCGGCGCCACGTCCGTGATCGTCGGCCATTCGGAGCGTCGGCACGGGCTCGGCGAAACGGATGCGGTGGTCAAGGCCAAGGCGGAAGCCGCCCTGGCGGCCGGGCTGCTGACGGTGCTCTGTATCGGCGAAACCGAGGCGGATTATGTCGCCGGCCGACAGATCGAGGTTCTGCAGCGTCAGATTGACAACAGTCTTCCAGCAAGCTGCCACGCAGATCGCGTCGTCATCGCGTATGAGCCGGTGTGGGCGATCGGAACGGGCCGCACACCAACGCTCGACGAGATTGCCGTTATCCATGGCAAACTTGCCGGCATGACGGCAATGCGCACGCAGGGCGAGCCATTGGCCCTGCTCTATGGCGGATCGGTCAAACCGGACAACGCTGCCGACATCATGTCGATCGATCATGTCGATGGCGTACTGGTCGGTGGCGCCAGTCTTGATGTTGGCAGTTTCTGGAGTATCTACACGGCCGGCGGCGGTGCCTGAGCACGGGTCGGCCCGGGAAGAGAGAATATCATGAGCACGGTTCTACTGGTGATCCACCTGATCATCGCGCTTGCCCTTGTTGGCGTCATTCTTATCCAGCGAAGCGAAGGCGGAGCGCTCGGGGGGCTCGGCGGTACGACCATGGGCGGAATGATGAGCGGACGGGGTACCGCCAATCTTCTGACGCGCACGACCGCAATCCTTGCAACCTGCTTCATCGTCACCAGTCTTGCTCTGGCGATTGTCGCCAGCAACTCCGGTGGGCCTTCCTCGATTCTCGAAAATGCCGGCACCGCAACGCAGGAAGCGCCGGCGGCCACGAACGAACCGGCACAGCCTGAAAAGCCCGCCGCACCTATCGCCGACAAGTAGAAGACTGACCTGATGAGAACAACGATGGTTGCATCCTGCCACCAATGGCTGGATACTGCTGGTTGATGGCACGCTATGTTTTCATAACCGGTGGCGTAGTCTCCTCGCTCGGCAAGGGACTGGCTTCCGCAGCCTTGGGATCACTGCTTCAGCTTCGGGGTCTGAGGGTTCGCCTCCGCAAGCTTGACCCCTATCTCAATGTCGACCCGGGCACCATGTCGCCCTATCAACATGGCGAAGTGTTCGTAACAGAAGATGGTGCGGAGACCGACCTGGATCTCGGTCACTACGAGCGCTTCACCGGTGTTCCAGCCCGGGCCAGCGACAGCGTTTCGGCCGGGCGCATCTACTGGACAGTTCTCACTCGCGAACGGCAGGGCGACTACCTGGGTGGGACAATTCAGGTGATCCCGCACATCACCAATGCCATCAAGGATTTCATCCTCAATGACGTCGATGACGCCGATATCGTGCTATGCGAGATCGGTGGTACGGTGGGTGACATCGAGGGGCAGCCCTTTCTTGAGGCCATTCGCCAGCTCGCCAACGAGTTGCCCCGCGGTCATTGCGCCTTCATGCACATGACACTGGTGCCGTGGATAGCGTCTGCCGGCGAACTCAAGACCAAGCCGACCCAACACAGTGTCCGCGAACTGCGCGGCATTGGCATTCAGCCCGACATCCTGATGTGCCGGTCCGAGCGGGAAATTCCGCAGGACGCGCGTCGCAAGATCGCCCTGCAATGCAGCGTGCATCCGGAATGCGTGATTCCGGCTCTCGACTGCAAGTCGATTTACGAAGTCCCCATCCGCTATCACGAGGAAGGGCTCGACGTTCAGCTCCTCAAGATTCTCGGCCTCGCCACCATGACCCCGCCCGATCTGTCGCAGTGGCGCGAGATCGTCAGCCGGCAGGAACGTCCCGAGGGCGAAGTACGGGTCGCCATCGTCGGCAAGTACACCGGCCTGATGGATGCCTACAAATCGCTGAATGAGGCCCTGTCGCATGGCGGTATCGCCAACCGTGTCAAGGTTGTCACCGACTGGATCGATGCCGAGCATTTCATCCATCAGGAGGCGAGTGACCGATTGCAGGGGGTCAACGCAATTCTCGTGCCGGGCGGCTTCGGGGAACGTGGTTCGGAAGGGAAGATCGCCGCCGTGACCTATGCCCGCGAACGGGGACTTCCCTTTCTCGGCATCTGCTTCGGCATGCAGCTCGCCTGCATCGAGACCGCGCGCAATCTTGCCGGCATCAACGGTGCCAGCTCCACCGAGTTCGGCCCGTGTCCCGATCCGATCGTCGGCCTGATGACCGAATGGGAAGTGGCCGGCGAAAAGGTTCGCCGCAGTGCCGAGAGCGACAAGGGTGGCACGATGCGGCTGGGTGCCTATCCCTGTACACTGGCTGAAGGAAGCGTCGTGCGGGAAGTATATGGACGGGCGGAAATCAGTGAACGCCACCGTCATCGCTTCGAAGTCAATATCAACTACAAGGACAGGCTCGAACAGGCCGGCCTGCGGTTTTCCGGCATGTCTCCGGACGGCCAGTTGCCCGAGATTGTCGAACTGCCGGGACATCCCTGGTTTGTTGGCGTACAGTTTCATCCTGAGTTGAAGTCCAGGCCCTTCGATCCGCATCCGCTATTCGAGGCCTTCATCCGCGCAGCGCGCGAACAGTCGATACTGGTTTGACGATGACAACCACAAAACACCAAGTGACGGTCGGCAGCGTTCGCTTTGGCAACGATCTTCCCCTCGCCCTGATCGCCGGGCCGTGCCAGATCGAAAGCGAGACCCATGCCATGGAGATGGCGCTGGCACTCGACGAGTTGGCAACGGGTCTCGACCTGCCGCTGGTGTTCAAGGCTTCCTATGACAAGGCCAACCGCACGAGTATCGGTGGATCGCGCGGTGTGGGCATGGAAAAGGGGCTGCGCGTCCTCGCCGATATCAAGGCACGGACCGGTCGCCCGGTCATCACGGACATTCACGAAACGACCCATGCGGCTCCTGTGGCGGAGGTCTGTGATGTTCTGCAGATACCGGCCTACCTCTGTCGCCAGACCGACCTGCTGGAAGCGGCTGCCCGGACGGGAGCGGCCATCAATGTCAAGAAGGGGCAGTTTCTGGCACCGTGGGACATGCGCAATGTCGTGAAGAAGCTCGAAAGCTTTGGATCGGACCGCATCCTGGTATGCGAGCGTGGTGCGTCGTTTGGTTACAACACGCTCGTCTCCGACATGCGGGCATTGCCCGAGCTCGCTTCCACAGGCTGGCCCGTGGTCTTTGATGCGACCCATTCCGTTCAGCAGCCGGGTGGTCAGGGTGGCAGCTCGGGTGGCCAGAGGCAATTTGTTCCCGTGCTGGCACGTGCCGCCGTGTCGCTCGGTATCTCGGCAGTCTTCATCGAGACTCATGACAATCCCGATCAGGCATTAAGCGATGGACCGAACATGGTCCCCCTGAATCGGATGCGCGACGTCATGGAAGATCTCATGGCGTTTGACAAACTGTCAAAGGCACGCAGGTTACCGCAACTGGCCTGATCCTCAAGTCGGAACGAAATGACCATGCACGATACGGAAATTGTAAGCATCATCGGCCGTCAAATACTCGACAGCAGGGGTAATCCCACGGTCGAAGTTGATGTCGAACTGGCAAATGGCGCCTCCGGTCGCGCAGCTGTTCCATCAGGTGCGTCGACCGGCAGTCGTGAAGCGCTGGAACTCCGTGACGGTGAAAAATCACGCTGGCAGGGCAAGGGGGTCTCCAAGGCGCTGGAAGCTGTCAACGGCGAGATAACGGACGCGATTCTCGGCATGGACGGTGTCAATCAGAGCGCTATCGATGCGGCCATGCTCAAGCTGGACGGGACTGATGCGAAGGAGCGTCTCGGGGCCAACGCCATTCTCGGCGTAAGCCTTGCTGTCGCCAAGGCAGCGGCAGAGGCCACCGGTCTTCCGCTCTACCGCTATGTCGGCGGCGTGGCCGCCCGGGTACTCCCGGTACCGATGATGAATGTCATCAATGGTGGCGCCCACGCCGACAATCCGATCGACTTCCAGGAATTCATGATCATGCCCGTCGGTGCGCCGACCTTCTCCGAGGGCTTGCGCATGGGCGTCGAGATCTTCCACAGCCTGAAAAAGGCGCTGGCGAGCGAAGGTCTCAACACCAATGTCGGTGACGAGGGTGGTTTTGCGCCCAATATCGGCAGTGCCGAGGAGGCCCTGGCCTTCCTCGACAAGGCGGTGTCGGCAGCCGGTTATCGTACGGGCGATGATGTCGTCTTCGCGCTGGATGTCGCTTCGTCGGAGTTCTTCGAGAACGGTCGCTACGAGGTAAGGGGCGAGGGCAAGACGCTCGACGCGGCGGGACTGGTCGACATGCTCGAAGGGCTGTGCTCCAAATTCCCGATCCTGTCCATCGAGGATGGAATGGCGGAGCAGGACTGGGATGGCTGGAAGGCGCTCACCGAGCGCCTTGGCAAGAAGATTCAACTGGTTGGCGACGACCTGTTCGTCACCAATTCCCGGATCCTTCAGGAAGGTATCGACAAGGGAATTGCCAACGCCATTCTGATCAAGGTCAATCAGATCGGTTCGCTGACGGAGACACTCGACACTTGCAGGTTGGCATCCGACAACCATTATCGTTCGGTCATGTCCCACCGTTCGGGCGAAACCGAAGACTCGACCATCGCCGATCTCGCGGTGGCGACCAATTGCGGCCAGATCAAGACCGGCTCGCTGTCGAGGTCGGATCGGCTGGCAAAATATAACCAGTTGTTGCGTATCGAAGAACTTCTGGGCGATAATGCAATCTATGCTGGGCGCAGGGCCCTTGCCATATCCACCTGATCCGAAAGGTTCGCCAGGCGGCATGAACGAGTATGGGAAGTGAATTCTCCAAGTCGCTTGGTCGCCATTCAGCGACTGCGGTTCTGGTCCTTGTCCTTGCGTATTTCGGATACCACGCGATTCATGGCGAACGGGGTTTGCTCGCCTGGATCGATCAATCTCGGCTGGTGGAAATCAGACGACATGAACTGGCCGGCCTCGAGGCCAGACGTGATGATCTGCAACGCCGCGTCGGTGGGTTGAAGGAAAATCATGTCTCTCCCGACCTGCTGGAAGAGGAATTGAAGAAGTTGGGTTACGTTGGTCACAATGAGGCAATCATTCTGGTTCCCGAGCAACCGGACGGGAAATAGGGAAAGGCAAGCCTTGCATCACACGCATGGGAGACATGCATAGAAAGAGGTACCGAGTCGTCGGACTGTTCTTGTATCGCCGATCAAAGCGATCGATGGCCAACAACGATCAGCTATCCCGGGGAGGCCGAATTTCATGGTAGCCACCAGGCATTCGTCTACGAAGAAGTCGTCTGTTCAAACAGCGAAAGAGGGCTCGAACAGCAAGGCTGTCGATGCCGACCAGCTCAGGCGCTTCTATCGTGACATGCTTCTCATCCGGCGCTTCGAGGAGAAGGCGGGCCAGCTTTACGGCATGGGCCTGATCGGCGGCTTCTGCCATCTCTATATCGGCCAGGAAGCCGTCGCCGTAGGTATCCAGCACGCGTTGAGCGATGGCGATTCGGTCATCACCGGCTACCGTGACCACGGTCACATGCTGGTTTGCGACATGGATCCCCGCCGGGTCATGGCCGAGCTCACGGGTCGCAATACCGGCTACTCGAAGGGCAAGGGCGGCTCGATGCACATGTTCGCCGTCGACAAGCGCTTCTTCGGCGGCCACGGCATCGTCGCCGGCCAGGTATCGCTGGGGACCGGAATCGCCTTCGCCCACAAATATCGCGAGGATGGTGGTCTTTGCGTTGTCAACATGGGCGATGGCGCTGCCAATCAGGGGCAGGTCTACGAGAGTTTCAACATGGCCTCGCTGTGGAAACTCCCTGCCCTCTACGTGATCGAAAACAATCGTTACGGCATGGGCACATCCACGACCCGCGCGGCCGCCGGCCAGAACCTGTTCGAGCGCGGTGCCGCATATGGCATCCCCGGCGAGCAGGTGGATGGCATGGACGTCAGCGCCGTGCATGAACACGCGGTTGCCGCCATCGAGCATGTCCGTTCGGGCAAGGGACCCTACATTCTCGAAGCCCTGACCTATCGGTATCGCGGTCATTCCATGTCCGACCCCGCCAAGTACCGCTCGAAGGAGGAAGTGCAGAAGATGCGCGAGCAGCACGACCCGATCGAGGGGCTCAAGACAAGGTTGATCGAGGGCGATATCATGGGAGAAATCGACCTGAAGGCTGTCGACAAGGAAATTCGCGATATCGTCAACGAATCGGCGAGATTTGCTCAGGACAGCCCCGAACCCGACGCCAGCGAGCTCTACACGGATATTCTCGTCGACGCCTGACGGCCACCCCGGGAGGACATCATCAATGCCCGTCGAAATCCTTATGCCGGCCCTCTCCCCGACCATGACCGAGGGTAATCTGGCGCGCTGGCTGAAGAAGGAAGGCGACGAGATCCGGTCCGGAGACGTGATCGCCGAGATAGAGACCGACAAGGCGACCATGGAGGTCGAGGCTGTCGACGAAGGCATTCTCGGCAGGATCCTGATCCCCGATGGGACCGAAGCTGTCGCCGTCAATACTCCCATCGCGTGGTTGCTCGCCGATGGCGAGGATGCGTCCGCGCTCGATGGAGCGGCTGCCGCGCCTGCGGCCGCGCCGGTCAAGGCCGATACGGCGGCCAGCGCGAATCCTGCACCAGCGCGCGTCGAACCCCAGCCGAGACAGTCTCCCGCTGCAAGCGATCCCGAACTTCCGGCCGGAACGAACATGGTCAGGATGACCGTGCGCGAAGCCCTGCGGGATGCGATGGCCGAGGAGATGCGTCGCGACAGTGACGTATTTCTCCTGGGAGAGGAAGTCGCCGAATACCAGGGGGCCTACAAGGTGAGCCAGGGGCTGCTCGCCGAGTTCGGGGCGAAGCGCGTGGTCGATACGCCGATCACCGAATACGGATTTGCCGGTCTGGGGGTCGGCGCCGCCATGGCCGGGCTCAGGCCGATCGTCGAGTTCATGACATGGAACTTCGGCATGCAGGCGATTGACCACATCATCAATTCCGCTGCCAAGACACGTTATATGGCAGGTGGAGAAATCGGTTCGCCGATTGTGTTTCGCGGTCCCAACGGGGCGGCTGCCCGCGTGGGTGCGCAGCACAGTCAGGAATACAGTTCCTGGTATGCCCACTGTCCCGGGCTCAAGGTGGTGGCACCCTATTCGGCCGCCGACGCCAAGGGCCTGCTCAAGGCCGCCATCCGCGATCCCAATCCGGTCGTGTTCCTCGAAAACGAGGTCTTGTACGGCCAGAGTTTTGATGTACCCGAAACCGGGGACTGGGTGTTGCCGATCGGCAAGGCGAAAATTCTGCGCGAGGGCGATGATGTCACCATTGTCTCGTTCTCGCTGATGATGCAACGCGCACTCGAAGCTGCGGACGCCCTTGCGGAAGAGGGTATCAGTGCGGAAGTCATCGATCTGCGCAGCATCCGGCCGCTCGACCGGGAGACCCTGATCTCTTCGGTCATGAAGACCAACCGGATCGTGACACTTGAGGAAGGCTGGCCGCAGTTCGGTGTCGGCTCGGAAATTGCCGCCTTGATGATGGAGGAAGCCTTCGACCATCTCGATGCGCCGGTGGTACGTGTGACCGGCAAGGATGTGCCCATGCCCTACGCCGCCAACCTCGAAAAGCTGGCGCTGCCGCAGACCCGCGATGTCGTCGAAGCGGCGAAATCCGTCTGCTATCGCGACTGACAGGAGCCGACGATGCCCACTCCCATTCTCATGCCGGCCCTGTCACCAACCATGACGGAAGGCACTCTCGCGAACTGGCTCAAGAAAGAGGGAGATGTTATCCGCTCCGGCGATGTCATCGCCGAGATCGAGACCGACAAGGCAACCATGGAAGTGGAAGCCGTCGATGAGGGAACTCTGGGAAAAATCCTCATCGCCGCCGGCACCGAGAATGTCGCGATCAACACGCCGATAGCCATGCTGCTCGAAGATGGTGAAGACGCTTCCGCGTTGGACAAGGCCGTCGAGGTGTCCGCTCCCCCCCCGGCATCCGCCGAAGCCGCTCCCTCCGTGTCGGCGGAATCGTCACATGCCGGCAGGAGCAGCCCGTCGGCACCGGTTGCTTCGGGCAAGGACCGTGTCTTCGCGAGTCCGCTTGCACGGCGCATGGCCCAGCAGGCAGGTCTCGACCTCGCGGGCATCAGGGGTACCGGACCGCATGGCCGGATCGTCAAGAGCGATATCGAAAAGGCGGCCAGGGACGGCGGTGCTGGCAAGGCCACGGCGCCAGCAGCCGGACGGGAACAGGGACAGGGACAGGCGATGCCGGCGGCAGCCGTGCCCGCCGCCTTGCCGTCAACGCCCCCCGAACGGACCCATCGCGAGGTGCCGCTCAACGCGATGCGCAAGGTGATTGCCCGGCGGCTCACCGAATCCAAGCAACAGGTTCCACATTTCTACCTGACGGTAGATTGCGAGATCGACGGCCTTCTCGACCTGCGCAAGCAGCTCAACGGGCGGGCCAGTGCCAATTACAAGTTGTCCGTCAACGATCTCGTCATCAAGACGGTTGCCCTTGCGATGAGGGCGCATCCGCAGGTCAATGCCCAATGGGGCGGTGATCGGCTGTTTCAGCTGGAGAATATCGACGTTTCGGTAGCCGTGGCTATCGAAGGCGGTCTCATAACGCCCATCATTCGCGATGCGGATACGAAGAGTGTTGCGGCAATCTCCAACGAAATGAAAGAACTCGCCGGCCGCGCCAGGGAGAACAGGCTGCAACCGCACGAATTCCAGGGCGGGGGTTTTTCCATCTCCAATCTGGGCATGTTCGGTATCAGGAATTTCTCCGCCGTCATCAATCCGCCACAAGCCTGCATTCTCGCCGTCGGTGCCGGTGAACAACGGCCGGTGGTCAGGGACGGCCAGTTGACCATCGCCACGGTCATGAGTGTGACACTGAGCGTCGATCACCGGGTGGTGGACGGTGCGCTCGCGGCAGAATGGCTGCAAAGCTTCAAGGGTCTGATCGAGGATCCTCTGGCCCTCCTGCTCTAACCCGGAACGAGGACGTCTCATGAAGGAGAAACAATTCGACCTCGTGGTTGTCGGCGGCGGTCCGGGTGGTTATGTCGCGGCCATTCGTGCCGCCCAGCTCGGCATGAAGACGGCCCTCATCGAGCGAGAGCATCTGGGCGGCATCTGTCTCAACTGGGGTTGTATCCCGACCAAGGCTCTGTTGCGTTCGGCTGAAATTCTCGATCATATCCATCATGCCCAGTCCTACGGTCTCAAGGTCGACGGCGTAAGCTACGATCTGGCAGCCGTCGTCAGGCGCAGCCGGGGCATCGCCGGTCAACTGTCCAAGGGCGTGGCCCATCTTCTCAGGAAGAACAAGGTCACCGTGATCATGGGCACGGCCCGGCTCGCCGGCAAGGATACCGTCTCCGTCGAGACAAAGGATGGCAAGGAGACGGTGCGCAGTCCGCACATCATTCTCGCCACCGGCGCCCGCGCCCGGCAACTTCCCGGACTGGAAAGCGATGGCAGGCTCGTCTGGAGCTACAGGGACGCGCTGGTTGCCGATGTCGTTCCAAAAACCTTGCTGGTCGTAGGCTCCGGGGCCATCGGCATCGAGTTCGCCAGCTTCTTCAAGTCCCTCGGATCGGACGTCACCGTAGTCGAGGTGATGGGCCGCGTATTGCCGGTGGAAGATGCGGAGATTTCCGCATTCGCTCGCAAGGCCTTCGAAAAACGGGGCATGAAGATCGTAACAGGTGCGCAGGTCAAGGCGCTCAAGCGTGGGAAGGACAGCGTGGAGGCCACCATCGAGGCGGGTGGCAGGAATACGGCCACGACCTTCGAACGGGTCATCATGGCCACCGGTATCGTCGGCAATGTCGAGGATCTGGGGCTGGAAGAAGCAGGCATCAAGGTTGACCGTACCCATGTCGTGATTGACCCATGGTGTCGGACGGCAGCCGAAGGGGTCTATGCCATCGGCGATCTTGCCGGCCCGCCCTGGCTCGCGCACAAGGCCAGTCATGAAGGCGTTCTCTGTGTCGAGAAGATCGCGGGCCTGCACACGGCACATCCGCTCGATGTGACGAAGATCCCGGGTTGTACCTATTGTACGCCGCAGGTTGCATCCGTCGGTCTTACCGAGGAGGCAGCCAAAGCCGACGGGCACAAGATCAAGGTCGGACGCTTTCCCTTCATCGGCAACGGCAAGGCGATAGCGCTGGGCGAACCGGAAGGTCTCGTCAAGACCGTCTTCGACGAGGCCACCGGCGAGCTTCTCGGTGCGCACATGATCGGAGCGGAAGTCACCGAGCTCATTCAGGGCTACGGAATTGCCCGTCAGCTGGAAGGAACGGAGCTCGATCTCATGGCTACCGTGTTCCCGCATCCCACCTTGTCGGAAATGATGCACGAAGCCGCACTTGACGCCTTCGGCAGAGCCATTCACTTCTAGGTCCATGTCCACGATCACGATTACCCAGCCACACAGGATACAGCGCAAGCCCGCGTGGATCCGCGTGAAAGCACCGACGTCGAGCGGCTACCACGAAACGCGCCAGTTGTTGCGCGCGAAGAATCTCGTGACGGTCTGCGAGGAAGCGGCCTGCCCGAATATCGGCGAATGCTGGCAGCAGAAGCATGCCACCGTCATGATCCTCGGCGACACCTGTACGCGCGCCTGTGCCTTCTGCAACATCAAGACAGGTGCTCCGCGCGCGGTCGATCCGGCCGAGCCGGAACATCTGGCGGAAGTGGTGGTAACCATGGGCCTTGAGCACGTGGTGATCACCTCGGTCGATCGCGATGACCTGCCGGATGGCGGTGCCTTCCAGTTTGTCCGCTGCATCGAGGAAATCCGCAAGGCATCTCCTTCGACCACCATCGAAATTCTCACACCCGATTTCCTGCGCAAGCCGGGATCGGTGGAGAGGATCGTCGAAGCCCGGCCCGATGTCTACAATCACAACCTCGAAACCGTGCCGCGGTTGTATCGTACGGTTCGTCCCGGTGCGCGCTATTTCCACTCCTTGCGACTGTTACAACAGGTCAAGGAACTCGATCCGTCGATGTTCACCAAGTCCGGCATCATGGTCGGGCTCGGCGAGGAAAAGCGCGAGGTCCTGCAGGTGATGGACGACATGCGTTCCGCCGACATCGACTTCATCACCATCGGCCAGTATCTGCAACCGACCGCCCGACATCACAAGGTCGAGAACTTCGTCCATCCGGACGAGTTCAGAGCCTATGAACGTTCGGCCCGGGCCAAGGGCTTCCTGATGGTATCCGCGACGCCGCTGACGCGCTCATCCTACCTCGCCGGAAACGACTTCGCCCGGCTGCGCGAGGCCCGAAACGCTAAGCTTGGCCGCCGGGCCTGAGCCGTATCGATGCCGACCTACGCAGAAAGACGGCACCTGCCGTACTCCCCCGAGCAGCTCTACGACCTCGTTGCGGCCGTCGATCACTATCCGGAGTTCCTGCCCTGGTGCAAGGCATGCCGTATCACAAGACGCGAAGGTGAGACTGTCTTCTTCGCCGATCTCATCATTGCCTTCAAGGTCTTCCGCGAACGGTTCACCTCCAAGGTCAAGCTGGTTCCAAAGTCGGGCATCGATGTCGAATATATCGACGGCCCGTTCCGCTACCTCAACAACCACTGGCGATTCGAGCCTGCCGGGGAAGGTGGCTGCCATGTGGACTTTTTCGTCGATTTCGAGTTCCGTTCCCGCGTCCTGCAGGGCCTCATCGGCCTGCTCTTCGAAGAAGCCGTCCGCCGCATGGTCTCGGCGTTCGAGACCCGTGCCGAACAACTCTACGGCAAACGTCAGCGCGTGAGTTGACGAAATCGGGCAGATATCGTCCGTCAGCGACCTTCAGAGGTCCGGATGATAGTGTGCAGTGCCCAGCAATCCCGGATTGGGATGGGTGACAATGGCAACCGGAACCGGTTCGAGGAAGGAGCGCAGTCGGCCCTTTTCGAGGAATGCAGTCGTCAGCCGGTCATGGTCCAGCAGTTCGCCCAGGCGGGCGGTAACGCCTCCGCACAGATAGACCCCACCCCTTGCACCGAAGGTCAGCGCCAGATCGCCCGCCATCGAGCCGATCAGGCCCGAGAAGACCTCGACCGTCTCCATGCAGATTTCACAGCTTCGTTCGCGGGCAAACTGGGTTACCGACTCCGGTGACAGGGCCTGCAATTCCTTGCCGTCGATAGCGGCAAGACTCCGGGCGACATGCAGCAGGCCGGGGCCCGAGACCACGCGTTCGCATGAGACATGCGGCCATTGCCTGCGCAGTTCACGCAGGATCGCATCCTCACGGGCATTCTGCGGCGCGAAGGAAGCGTGCCCCCCTTCGCTCGCCAACGGCCGCCATCCGCCGCCCACAGGAACCAACGCCGCCACGCCTAGTCCCGTTCCCGGCCCCATGACAGCCATAGGCCAGCCCGGCTCGACCGTTCCGTCACGGACCGGATCGAGATATTTCGAGGATAATTGGGGTACGGCAAGCGCTTGAGCGACAAAGTCGTTGATCACGGACAGGCGTTCGAGCCCCAGCTCGGCCTGCAACCCCGGAACCAGGAATTCCCAGTTGCAATTCGTAAAACGAATGCGGTCACCGGCGACCGGTGTCGCTACGGCCATGACCAGCGTATCCACCTCGCGCACTCCGAGATAGGCACGCACGGCAGCGGCGGGCCCCGGATAACCGGATGTCGGCAGATTGCGGATGTCGCTCAGTTCCCCGGTCCCGTCGACCAGCGCGAAACGGGCATTGGTTCCGCCGATGTCGGCGACGAGTTTGCTCATGTTCCTATCATTCCCTGACGAAGCGGAAGCGCGTACGGATGCCGGGCACGCCTCGCTCAGTCGCCCAGACAGATCCCGAGCCCGCGGGCGGTATGGACCAGAGTATCATGAGGATCAACGGCCTGATATTGTGCGCAGGCTTCGGCAATCGACACATCCACAACGGCACGGTTCTGCCAGGCGACCATGCGATCGAACCGCCCCTGCTCGATCAGGTCGACCGCGGCCACGCCGAAGGCCGAACCCAGGATTCGATCCAGAGGTACCGGCGATCCGCCGCGCTGGACGTGCCCCAGCACCGTCACGCGCGTTTCCGCACCCGTCCGCGCGGCGATTTCTTCCGCGATCATTCGACCGATGCCGCCATAGCGAGACTGACCATGCGCATCCTGATAAAGCTGGACTTCGCCTTCGTCCGATTTGACCGACTCGGCCACGACGACGAGGCTGAAGTTGCGTCCCACGTCGCGCCGACCGAGAATCTTGTCGCAGATCGCATCCATCCTGTAGGGAATCTCGGGGATGAGAATGACATCGGCACCGCCGGCCACGCCCGACGTCAACGCGATGTGGCCGGCATCACGGCCCATCACCTCCAGCACCATCACCCGATTGTGACTGGCAGCAGTGACGTGAAGCCGGTCGATGGCTTCCGTAGCCACCACCACCGCCGTACTGAAGCCGACGGCGCGCTCGGTGTGGCCGAGATCGTTGTCGATGGTCTTGGGAATGCCGACCAGATTGATACCGCCTTGCTGTGCGAGCCGCCGCAGGATGGCGAGACTGCCGTCGCCACCGACGCCGATCAGTGCATCCAGGCCCAGCAGGCGGTAACCGTCGATGATTTCCTGCGACCGGTCGACCGCGCCACCATGGCCATCGGGATAGGCGAAGGGATTGCCGCGATTGGTCGTTCGCAGGATCGTCCCGCCCTGGTGCAGGATTCCCTTCACGCTGTCGGGGGTCAGTTCGCTGGCCGCCACCGGGCGCTTGAGCAAGCCGTGTGTCGCCTCGTCGATGCCCATGACCGACCAGCCGAGCCCGGCCGCGCGCAGGACGACGGCGCGGATCACCGCGTTCAGTCCGGCGCAATCGCCACCGCTGGTCATGATGCCGATCCGCTTGTATGAAGGTGTGTTGCGCTGCATTCCGTCCTTTCCCATCCACGAACGTAACGTTACAGCCACGTGGATGAAGCTGAAAAATGACAGGTGATGTGCTAGACCGTTCCCGTTATGATCTGGAACCCAACTTGGCTTGGGGACATCAGCCACGCGAAAACGGATTCCAATCCGCACCGGTTTGCAAGATGGGTCAAGAACCTAGATGAGCAAAGAGCAGAAGATTAAAGAGATCGACACGCGCCTGTCCAGTCTTCGCGCCGCTCACCGGGCTCTGGACAACCGTATCAGGCAACTGGTCGAAGACGGCATGCCCGACCTTGTCGAGTTGCAGCGGCTGAAAAAACAGAAGCTGGCGCTGAAGGACCGGATCGGTATCCTCGAACGGCAGCGCCATCCCGACATCATCGCCTGAACGGGGCCTGGTGCCTTCCCCTATTGCTCGGCCATGACCTTCAGCCGTAGCATCTGCGCAAGGTTTTCCGGAGCGAACAGGCCAAGGCTGATTGCCACCAATGGGGCAACAGGCTGGTCCGGACCGATTTCCACGGCAATCGTGCCGGGTTTGGTCAGGAATGCGACAGTCTGCCGAACAGCGTCCTGCAGGAGGTCGCCTCTGGCCCGTATGCGTTTGGCAATCAGGTCGCCGATACGCCGGGCGAGGTCGACACGCGAGATACCGAGCTCGTTGGCGATGGCCGTCATTCGTTGGTCGACGAATCCCCCGTCACGATATGTCACGCGCGACACTCCCACGGCCGGTATCGTTCCGGCACTGCTCGTGCCGGACACTCCTGCGATCTGTAACGAAAGATCGATCTGGCCGAAACCCGCCGCACTTGCTGTCATTTTCAAAACCGAAAGGGGTTCGGTCGCCGAGCGGGTCAAGGCAGCTTCAAGGTGCACGTTCCTGAGCTCCGGCAGAATACCATACCCGATGACCGGCAGCTCTTCCGGCGAGATATCGATATCATCCGCAATAATGGTGAACCTTTCGCGATTCCGGGGGGCGGCTTCGCGAACCAGCGTCGCCTGCGGAACGTCCAGCATAAATCCCGGCATGATCGCATGCAGCCCCTGAACACGCACCGCGCCGTTGATGGCCTGCAAGAGCTCCAGCGAGACATGCGGCGATGCCTTCAACAACGCTTCCAGACGAGCGGGATCGACATCGTGCAGGCTCATCAGGTCAAACGTGATCTTCCGTCCGGAATCGTCGACAAGCGTCCCTCCCCGCATGGTGACCGTCCCGATCGAGCGGAGTTCCAGCCCGAGGCTGATATCGACGCCTTGCCCCTCGATCGAGGCGACCGTCAGTACGCGATCGTTTTCGCTCAATCTGGCATCATTTACCTCAAAGGTTTGTTCGCCAAGATCAACCGAATGCGCGCCGTAGGTAAGCCGGACCTGGGCCGGAAGGCTCGTCCGGGCATGTTCAAGCGCTTCCGCCAGACGCCGGTCAGCCAGAAACTGCACACCCCACACGGCCAATCCGACCAAAATCACAATCAGGAGAATACCAACAAGCCAGGAAAATCTCGAAAAACGACCGGACAATCGCCACCCCCTCGAAACCCGGCTCCTGCCTTGCACGTCCATGCCCTGTCAGGCAACGGCGATGGACGGCCTGCCCTGTTCGAACAGCCGGGTCATGGATCCGGCTGCCCATGCGCCTCGCGACTGTCTGGTGGCGCCTCCCCGCGATCGGTCATGCCATAATCACGCAGGACATGGGCGATGCGCAACCGGTAGCCGGTGAAAATTCCCGTCCGTCCCTTGTTCTGTGCCGCGCGATGTTGCGGCAGGTTGCGCCAACGCTCAACGGCGGCTTCATCCTCGAAAAAGGACAATGACAACAGCATGTTCGGATTGGTCGTGCTCTGGAAGCGCTCGACCGATATGAACCCGTCGATACTCTCGACCAGCGGACGCATGGCGGCGGCCATGTCCAGGTAATCCTGCCGGCACCCCGGTGCGGGCTCGACCTCGAAGATAACGGCGATCATGCGGCAGCTCCATGCGGTGCTGAAACCAGTTTCAAGAATGTACGATCCTCGCGCAGCAGAAACTTTTCAGTTTGTGCGAAGTCGTAGTTCTCCCGGCCGAGCGGATCGGCGGCAAGCCGGGCACGATAGGTCTCATAAGCCGCAAGACTCGAAATATTGTAGATGCCGTAGGCAAGCGTGCTCGAACCCTCGTATGGCGCGAAATAGCCAATGAGATCGGCACCGCAACGCGGGATGGCCTGGCCCCAGTTCCGCGCATATTGCGCAAACTGCGCTCCTTTCGCCGGATCGACATGATAGCGAATGACACAGGTCAGCATGGCATGGCTCCTTTCCGAATTTGCACACGGGTCATAACAGATTGCTAGTACCACATGCTTCGATTATGATCGAACCATGAAAGAAGGACCGGATATCGTCCGGATCGCCGCCCTGATCGGAGATCCCGCGCGCGCCAACATGTTGACGGCGCTGATGAGTGGCAAGGCCCTGACCGCGACCGAACTCGCACGGCAGGCTGGCGTGACCGCGCAGACCGCCAGTTCGCATCTGGCCAAGCTCGATCAGGGCGGCCTGCTGTGCTTGCGCCGGCAGGGACGGCATAAATACTTCGCGCTGGCCAATGCCGATGTTGCGCGGGTCCTGGAAGGATTGATGGGGCTGGCCGCCGGAGCCGGACACCTGCGCAGCCGGGTCGGTCCGAAAGATGCTGCCCTGCGCCGGGCGCGGGTCTGCTACAATCATCTCGCCGGCGATCGCGGCACCTGGCTTTTCGCATGCCTCGTGGAGCACGGTCACCTCATGCTCGCAGACGAGGCGCCGCCGCTACTCACCACCAGTGGTGCTGAATTCGTCACGGCTCTGGGCGTCGATCTTGGCGAACTCCGGGCCAGGCGCACACCACTCTGCCGGGAATGCCTCGACTGGAGCGAACGCCGGCCTCACCTTGCCGGCAGCCTCGGCCGTGCGCTGCTCTCGCGGTTTGAGGAACTGGGCTGGGCAAGCCGGGATCGGGCCTCGCGCATTGTAACCTTCACCACGACCGGCGAACGGAAATTCACGCGGCTTTTCGCCTGAAGGCAGACGACCGCCAATCCATTCACCCTTCCGATCCGTCACATCAAATGATACCCGCGAGCACGCCATGGGGCTGAGATCAAGTCTGGCTCATGGACACACAGAGACGCATGTCCCGTCAGGTGCCGGACCATGTGCGCAAGCGGAGCAGTTGTACCGGCACAGTCTGGAATATCTGTCGGCTCGAACCGTGATCAGGATGCGCTCTAATCGGGAACGGTGTGTGAGCGGGGCCAGCGAAACACGGAGTCGAGGTCGATCCTTTCGGTAATCCAGCGACGGCACGGGACCTCGACGACGTGATATCCGACCGAGGCTGCCGCAAAGGAAAGCGGGATCACCAGTGGTGCAAGGTACCATATCACCGACCGCAGCTGATCGCCGAACACGACATCAAGAGACTTGAAATAGACGATGAAGACGATGGCGTGCAGCATGTAGAGCGAATAGGAAGTCTCCCCCAGATAGACGAGCACGCGATTGCCGAGAAAACCGAGCTTGCCCTGCCGTTCGAGCGAGGACGAGGCAAAGATGATGAACGCAAGCAGGACGACTGCCCAGAACCCATTGAGATCGTAATGGGCGATGGCCGCCAGGGCGATCACGGCCAAGGCCAGCAACCATGGACCGAGAACAGCGTCCACGTCGTGATCGTTGCTGAAATGGTACAGGGCAATGCCGAGGATAAACTCCGGAAGGATGCGCATGTTGCCGAAATCGTGAGTCAGCTGGGTGAGATCCCGACCGAAGACGGATGGCGAAGCGACGACCATGAACACCAGGAACGCCATGGCACCAAGCAGCTTGAGGGATGAGCGGACCTGCCAGCGGACAAACAGCATGCTCATCGGCAGAAACAGAAGATACGCGAACCACTCGGCACTGATCGACCAGGAGACATAGTTCCAGCTCATCCCGTCGACCACGCCCCAGGCATGCATGAGCAGAAGATTGTACCCCAGCCTGTCGAGTGAATAGACCTCAGGGTTGCTCACCGAGACACCGACCAGCGCGCCGGCAACGATATAGCCGGCAACGAGCAATATGCAGACAAGGTGCAGCGGATAGAGCCGGGCGAGACGTTTTTGAATGAACCGCCGGAAGCTGAATCTGTCCTCTTCGAGCGAGGTCAGGTAGACGTGCGACAGGATAAATCCCGAAAGCACGAAGAAGAAATCGACGCCAAGCCTGCCATTTTCGAAAAACTGGGTCAGATCGGTGACCGCCATCGGCAGTTCATGCGAAAAATGCAGCAGAACCACCCATGCTGCCGCGAAAAAACGCAAGGACGTCAAACATTTCACGTCCCGAGAATATTTCAGGGAAGTCGGCTTGACGATGAGCAGGTCACCTCGGTGGCGATCGCCCGACTTTTCGGTGCTGATAGGCATGACAGTCCCGGTCGGCTCGGGTGGCAATGGTGGGAAGGCAGTGGCATGACCCGGTCTGAAAGGCCTGCGCACCTCCCTCGTTCGTCGAATCGACACCAACCTTGAACGCTGTCGGTTAATAGCGGATTAAGAAAGACGGTTAAGAAACCGTACTTTTCCATGCACACAACATCCGGGTACGATTTGGCTCCACCCGTTAGCGATCTTCGATCGGCACGAATGCCCTCGGTTCGGGACCGTCATACAGCGTCAGCGGACGGATGAGGATGTTGCTGGCATATTGTTCCAAACATTGGGCTGTCCAGCCCGGCACCCGGCCGATCGCGAAGATCGGCACGAAAAGATCCTGCGGAATCTGGTGCAGGTAATAGATGACACCCGAATAGAAATCGACATTGACCGCCACGCCATGCCTGGCGTAGGGCTTCATGGCTTCGACCACGGCCTCGAGTATCTGATGCCAGCGTGGTTCGCCCATTTCCTTGGACAGCTTCTCGACACCTTCGCGCATGTGCCGCGCGCGCGGATCCTCGATCCTGTAGACTCGATGACCGAAGCCGGTGACCGCCTCGCGTGCCTTCCGCCTGGCCTTCACGTATCCAGCCGCCCTCGCCGGGTCGCCGATTTCCCGAGCCATGCGCATGACGTCCTCGGCAGCGCCGCCATGAGCGGGGCCCGATAGTGCCGCCACGGCTGCCGTCATCGCAGCGTGCAGGTTCGCCTGCGTACCCACGACCACCCTGGCCGCGAAAGACGATGCGTTCGAACCATGTTCCGCATGCAAAATCAGGTCCTTGTCCATGAGCCCGGTTGCGGCAACCGAAGGCTTCTCACCCTTGAGCATCCACAGAAAGTTGCCTGCATGAGACAATGCCGGATCGGCCGGAACCGGTTCGCGGCCGTTGCGGATATGCTCGTGCGCACAAACGATCGCCGGAACCTGCGACGTGAGACGGATGCCCTTGCGCAGGGTCGCCTGCGCATCGTTGTCGGCAACATCGGGATCGAAAGCTGCAAGGGCCGAAACGGCCGTGCGAAGCACATCCATGGGATGGGCTGCCGCCATTGTCCGGATGATATCGAGAACCGGACCGGGCAGGGTCCGCGCTTGCACGAGCTGCCCTTCGAACTCGGCCAGTTCGGCCCGGTTCGGCAATTCACCCTTGAGAATGAGGTGTGCCACCTCCTCGAACGTTGCCCGGGTGGCAAGATCGTGGATCGAGTAGCCGCGATACAGAAGGACTCCAGCCCGGCCATCGATGAAGCTCGTTGCCGAGCGTTCGAAATGGACACCCTTGAGACCCCGGTGAATCCGAACGGTTTCGTCTTCGCTCACGCTTCCCTGCTCCCCTGTTCATCAACTTGCTGTTAGCCTAGACCCTGCACCAGTCGCACAACAAGGGGAGCAGGCAGCCCGTGTCGTTTCGAGACGAACTGTTCGATCGGGCCCGGTCCGCGCCCAGGAGGATCCTTCTCCCGGAAATGGACGACCGGCGCATTGAGGAAGCCGCGAGGCAGCTTGCCGATCTCGGCCTGGGCAGGCCCGTGCCCGTATACTCCGGTTCCGCCGCGCCCGACAGGCTCGACTTCTACGCCGGACGTATCGCTGCCCGCCGGGAGCGCATGACGACAGGTCAGGCCCGGCGTCTGCTTTCGAGGCCGCTGTTCCTCGCCGCGGCGATGCTTGAGGCCGGCGATGGCGACATGCTGCTGGCCGGTGCCACCCATCCGACCCGACGGGTCATCGAAGCCGGCATGATGAGCGTGGGTCTCACCGGAGACATCGCCACACCCTCAAGCTTCTTTCTCATGCTCGCACCGGAAGGTTCAAGGCGCGAGGGTCAGCGGTTCATCTTCTCGGATTGCGCGGTGAACATTGCACCTGACAGCGAACAACTGGCCGATATCGCCATCGCTTCCGCCGCCACCGCCGAGCGCCTTCTCGGGGAGCCGGCGCGTGTCGCACTACTTTCGTTTTCAACGCATGGCAGCGCTGCCCATGGTGAGGTCGACCGGGTCACCAAGGCCCTGGCCATCATTCGTGAACGGATGCCGGAACTGTCCGTGGATGGCGAATTGCAGGCCGACGCGGCACTGTCGCCGGGCATTGCCGAACGCAAGATCCGCAAGCCGAGCGCCGTCGCGGGAAGAGCGAACGTCCTGATATTTCCCGACCTGGCATCGGGAAATATCGCCTACAAGTTACTCCAGGAATTGGGCCAGATGCAGGCAATTGGCCCTTTCCTGCAAGGGTTTGCCCGACCTATATGTGATTTGAGCAGAGGCGCGACGGTTGATGATATTGTCCTCGCAGCCCTGCTCTCAAGCACCGGGGTGTGACCTGCCTGCATCGTAACCGTACCCGTTGGTATATCTACCCAAGACAGGCATTGCTGATCGGGGTGAGTGAGTTTACCGAGTACCGCAACTTTGCCCGGCTTGACCGGCGTCAAATCGCAACCTGGCCTGGAGCAGCTGGTCAGGAGTGACTGTGCTCTAAATCACAGCTGACAGGCGATTATTTCAATGGTTGGTGAAGGAGGCCATTTGGCCGTGTCAACAGCATTCAAAGGGAACAACGCCTCCATGCTGGCAGGACAGATCAAGGCGGCCCAGTCCAGACGTCCGGGTCGGACGGCCCTCCCTTCATTGTTTCTTCCGATTTCCGACGTGCTGACGATGATGCTATGCATTTCCGCGGGCGGACTCGTCAACTTTTCCTTTGACAATTTCACCGATGCTCGCGGTGCAATCCTTGCCTTGCTGATGGGCGGATGCATCGTGACCTTCCAGCAACTGGGACATTACAGCCGTCGCCGGCAATTCTGGCAGGAAGTGGGCGACATTGCGGCCATGGCCCTCGTCGCATTGTTGCTTGATGCCGCTCTTCTCTATCTGGCGAAAATCAACTTTTCGCGGCTCTGGGTGATGACCGGATGGATGTTCGTGGCCGCGATACTGCCGTTGAGCCGCCTGCTGGTAAAACGCCTGACCATGACCCGCTGGAAGCAGCCGACGGTGATCATCGGTGCCGGCGCCCTCGCCCGCGAGACCGCTGAGGCCTACGCGGACAATGCCCATCTGGGCTTCGATGTCGTCGCCCTCATCGAGCCGGATGCGGCACCGGATTCCGAGTGGTCGCAAGCGCGCATCGGCGGCAGGTTGATTCCCGTGCGCCCCCTGGATCCCTCCGCAATGTCCTCGCCATCGACCTTCGGCAAGTCGCACATCGTGGTTGCCCTTGAGCTCGACCAGATCCCGCAACATGAGAGCCTGCTCGAAAAGCTGTCGCTCTATCATGGCGATATCGACATCATCTCGCCGGTCCGGGGACTTCCGATCAACAATGCCCGGACCTCGCACTTCTTTTCCTATGACATCCTGTCGCTGCGCATTTCGAACAATCTTGCCCGGCCATGGTCACAGATGCTCAAGCGGCTCTTCGACATCGTCGCCGCCAGCGCGCTGATCGTTTTCCTGGCTCCGGTCATGGTGATTCTGGGCATCGCCGTCGGGTGGTCGGGTGGTCCCATCTTCTTCGCCCATACCCGTGTCGGGCGTGGCGGACACCTGTTCCAGTGCCTGAAGTTCCGTTCGATGGTGCCGAATTCGGCCGAGGTTCTCGCAAAGCTGCTGGCCGAGGACGAGGAGGCCAGGCGAGAGTGGCAGGAAACCTACAAGCTCAAGAAGGACCCCCGGATCACGGCGTTCGGACATTTCCTTCGCAAGAGCAGCCTCGACGAGTTGCCGCAGCTTTTCAATGTGCTGCGCGGCGACATGAGTCTGGTTGGGCCGCGGCCCGTTGTTCCTGACGAGCTGGAGCGATATGGCGACGCCAAGGTCTATTATCTTGAGGTCCGCCCGGGCCTTACAGGTTTGTGGCAGATCAGCGGTCGCAGCGATCTCGATTACGAGCGCCGGGTGAGTCTCGATACCTGGTATGTCCGCAATTGGACACTTTGGTATGATATTCTCATTCTGTTCAAGACTGTGCTGGTGGTACCCGCGAAGGCTGGAGCCTATTGATCTCCTTCGGGTAATTTTCCTGCATTTTTGATTGGCTCAGTTCCCGTTAGCTGTTGTTCGTGTTATGTTCTCTATAGATTTGGGAGGACCGACTGATGCGCAGCGAGGAATTCGAACTCCTTCTTTCGATGGTTGCTCGCCTTGACGTTGAGCAGAAACAGCGGCTCGAAGCGGCGCTTGCCGGTAGCGGGGACGAGGCGGTGGTGATCGGGCTTCTGGAAGCTCGCCTTGGCCCGGAGCCAGCCTGCCCGCATTGCCGGGCGGAAGGTTCGCGGCCGTGGGGCAGGAGTCACGGGTTGCGGCGTTTTCGGTGTGCGACCTGCGGCCGGACGTTCAACGCGCTGACCGGCACACCGCTGGCGCGCCTGCGCAGGAAGGCGCAATGGTTGAGCTTCACCGCCTGTCTTTCCTGAAGTGACACTGTTCGCAAGGCAGCGAAGATCTGCCGGGTGGCGGTGGCGACGAGCTTTCGCTGGCGGCATCGCTTTCTTCGGGCGGGCGTGGCCGATGCCGAGGCGCTTTCGGGTATCGTCGAAGCCGACGAGACCTTCTTCCGGCGTTCGTTCAAGGGGTCGCGGTGCTGGCGAAAGCAGGCTGACCCGCCGCCGCGACCGCCCAAAAGACGCGCCACACCGGCCCGCAAGCGCGGCTTGAGCGACGAGCAGGTACCTGTGCTGGTCACCCGGGATCGCACCGGATCGACACGCGCGGCAGTTCTGGCCGACCGCAGTGCCGATGCCATCGACGTCGCCATCGGCGCCAGCCTGCCCGCCGACGGCGTCCTTTGCACCGACAGCCACGCGGCCTTCCGCCTGGTTGCCGATCGTCACGCCATTCATCACGAGCCCGTCAACAGCCGCCTCAAGAGCTGGATCGCCGCCTTCAACGGCGTCGCCACACGCTACCTGCCCAACTATCTCGCCTGGCACCATGTTCTCGACAAAAAGCCAGATGTTCCGGACCATCGTGAATGGCTGCGGTTGACCATCAACAGCTAACGCGAACTGAGCCTTTCCCGTTCAGGCGGAATAGCCTGAACGATCAGGAAATGCGTCGAAACAAACAGATAGAGCGTAAGCAGCCGGAGATTGGCGCGTTTTACGCGTTTTGACGCTCGCTTTTGGCTGGTGGCTGCCAGTTCCAGGGCAGGAGTTCGTTCAGGCGATTGATCTTGTGGTCGTTGATGCGGGCGAGGACATCAGCGAGGTAGGCTTCGGGGTTGTGGCCGACGAATTTGGCGCTTTCGATGAGCGAGAGGATGTCGGCGAGATTTTCACCGCCTGCCTGGGAGCCTGCGAAGAGCCAGTTGCGTCTTCCGATGGTCAGCGGACGGATGGCTCGTTCGGCAGCGTTGTTGTCGATGGCGACGGTGGGTTCCTCGAGGAAGAGCGTGAAGGATTGCCAGCGGGAAAGGCCGTAGCGGATGGCACGTGCGAGATCGGACTTGCCGGAGATTTTGGGCAGTTGCTGCTCGAGCCAGGCCTTGAAGGCTGCGGCCAGCGGCTTGCTTTTGGTCTGGCGGACCGCAAGGCGCTCGCCGAGCGGGTGGCCGTTGATCTGGCGTTCGATCATGTAGAGGCTGCCGATCCGCTCTAGGGCTTCCTGGGCGATCGGTGATTTCGTGAGTTTCCAGACATCGTGGAAGTCACGACGCCAATGCGCCCAGCATGCCGCCTCTCGAACCCTGCGTTGGCCCGTGATCGGATCAGGCGCGTACAGTTTGAGGAAGCCCTTATAGGCATCTGCCTGCAGAATGCCTGCGAATTGCGCCAGATGCCGTTGGGGATGATCGCCTTTGCGATCGGGGGTGAAGAAGCAGGCGACGGCTGGAGGATCGACCCCGGCAAAAGGCCGGTCGTCACGGACATAAGCCCATATCCGGGCTTCGCTCGTCGCCTTCTTGCCGTTCTTCGGATCGAGCATCGGGATTGTCGTGTCATCGGCATGCAGCCGGCTGACCGCCATGACCTGGCTTTTCAAGAGTTCGGCCAGTGACCGCAGCGTGCGGATTGCCCCGCCGCACCAGTCGATCAGCGTTGATCGGGGCACCGTTACGCCATGTCGGGCAAAGATTTCGCCCTGTCGATACAACGGGAGGTGATCATCGAACTTCGCGACCAGAATGTGGGCCAACAGACCGGGGCCGGCGAGCCCCTTGGGGATGGGCCGCGAGGGTGCTGGCGGCTGGACGATGCTCTCGCAGTCCCGACAGGACCTGGTCAGGCGTGTGGTCCGGGTGATCTTGAGCTTGGCAGCGATGAAGTCGAGGATCTCCGAGACATCCTGCCCGACCAGCCGCAGCTGGCCACCACACTCTGCGGGGCTGTGGGGACCCCGCACCCCACAAGGGGCTCGCAGGTTTCGCCCGGATCGAGCACGATCTCTTCACACGGAGCGTCATCCGGCAGATCGAGTTTCCGGTGGCCACCACGCTTGCCCTGGCCTGCTGGCCTGGTTTCGGCCGGCTTGTCGTCGTCGTGATCACCGGCATCGAGAAGAGCCGCCGTGTCGATTTCCAAATCCTCGAGTGCCAGTTGCAGCTGCTCGATCTCGCCAGCCAGCTTTTCCGAGCTCTTGCCAAAGCGCTGCCGTCTGAGCCTGGCGATCTTGATCCTCAAGGTCTCGATCAGCACGTCCCGAGCCCGCAAGAGTGCTCAAAATCGCGATGGCGGGGCTGTCCAAACTGGCCGGCGCCAGTCGATCCCCTCCCACAACATGGCCAATTGCGCCGAGGTGAGATGAACCACGCCGTCGGCGGGCGACGGCCAAGGAAAGCGGCCATGTTCCAGCACCTTGTAATAGAGGCAGAAACCCTGGGTGTCCCAATAAAGCAGCTTGATCCGGTCACCTCGACGTCCACGAAAGCCGAACACCGCGCCTGAGCACGGATCCTGCTGAATGACCTGTTGCGCCGCAGCCGCCAGGCCCTGGATCCCCTTGCGCATGTCGGTGACCCCGCAGGCCAGATAGACCCGCACACCCGTGCCCGGCCCGATCATGACACCTCCACCGCCCGGATCAGGACCTGCAGCCGCCGGCGCTCGATCGTCAAGGGGATGACCAGCACACGACCGCCATGCAGGCGAACTTCCACCGTCTCTGAAACCGCGCCCGTGCTGACAGCATCAGTTATCTCGCCGCCACTCAATGCCACCTGCGCAAAAACCGCCGCGCCTTCGGCTGGTGCCGGCAAAATCCCGGACCGGAAATCCGATCGCCATTGATACACCTGCTGGCGCGTCACCCCGAACCGCCGCGCAACATCCGCTATCACCGCACCCGACTCCAGCGATGCCCGAACGATCGCAAACTTCTCCCGAGCCGTCCGCCTCCGACAACGCTCCGGAACCGTCAATATCTCCACTCGACCCAATGCTCTTGCTCCAAGACACACCTATCGCGACGTATCTTGGATTTCAGACACCAAACCCAGTAGGCGCCAACCGGCGGCCGCTTACGTCGAAACAAACAGATAGAGCCAGTTTTCCGATTTCACCTAATCGGGAAACGCTAACCGGCAGCACGCATGATCACCACTTTTCGTGTTGCCCGGAAGCTGTGTCCCGATTCCGAACTGGGGTCGATACCAATACTCACCGCCAGACCATCGGACTGAGACCAAGCAGCCGGACCTTCAACTGCAGGATCGATCCGCACTCGGATTCAGATGATGTGTGCTCCAACATAGCCAAAGCCTGCGGCGGAACGCGGCCACTCGCTACCGGGAACCCCATGCTTTTTGGTGCTCTCCAAAACGCATTCCTGTTCTGGAGGAAGTCAGGAAAAGACGATGCCGCCGTCGACGTTCAGGGTCTGGCCGGTCACGAAGGCCGCATCGTCGGATGCGAAGAAGGCGACCGGGCCCACGACATCCTCGGGATCGCCGATCCGGGCCATGGCGGTCTTGGCCTGCCAGGCGCCACGCACGGCCGGATCGTCGAGATTGACTCGCCCCATATCGGTCAGGATGATGCCCGGACAGACGCAGTTCACCGTGATCCCGAGCGGCCCGACCTCCTGTGCGAGGACGCGGGAAAAGCCCATCACCGCCGCCTTGGAAGCCGAATAGTGAGCCTGTTCCGGGGCACCATGCTTGCCGCCGATCGAGGCGATGTTGACGATCCGTCCGTAGCCGCGCGCCTTCATCGACGGCAGCAGCGCCTGTATCACCATGAACGAGCCCTTGGCGTTCACATCCATGACCGCGTCCCAGGTGCCCTCCGGCAGTCCGTCGACCTCGCCGGCGATCAGGATACCGGCATTGTTGACGACAGCATCGATCTGGCCGAAGGCGGCGAGTGCGCTTGCGACCATCGCCTCGACCTGGGCCTTGTCGCTGACATCGGCAAGGCAGATCTCGGCCCGGCGATCCATCTTGCGGATCTCGGCGGCAACCTTTTCCAGTTCATCCTTCTGGCGTTCGATATCGTTCAGTGCCACGTCATAACCGCGCCGGGCGAGGCCCAACGCAATCGCCGCGCCAATCCCCCGACTGGCGCCAGTCACCAGCGCCGTTCTCATTTCAGTCATCCCGATTCTCCCCTCATGCTGCTGTATAACCACCATCGACGGTCAACACGGTGCCGGTGACGAAGCTGGCCGCATCAGAGGCCAGGAACAGCACGGCATCCGCGATCTCGCGCGGCTCGCCCAGACGGCCCATCGGTGTACGCTCCATCCAGACATCGAACCATTCGCGCTTCGCGCGGCCGGCAAGCGTCAACTCGGTCGCCGTATATCCCGGGGCGACAGCGTTCACGCGCACACCCGAGCGCGCCCATTCGAGCGCGGTCGACTTGACCAGCAGGTTCACACCGGCCTTGGCGGCGTTGTAAGCGGCCTGCGGTTGCGGCCAGACCGGAACCTCGCCGCACATGGAAGAAGTGCAGACACAGGCTCCCGCACCACGTTCGACCATGCCGGGCCCGAAGGCACGCAGCGTGTTGAAGACGCCCGACAGATTCACGTCGATGACCCGCTGCCAGTCAGCCGGATGGAGATCGACCGTGGCGGCGTTGTGGACGATGCCGGCGTTGGCGATCAGCACATCGGGCGTGAACCGCACCGCGAGTGCCGCGCAGGCGTCGAAATCCGTCACATCCAGACGGGCGAATTCGCCGCCGATCCGATTGGCGAGCATCTCGCCCGCCTCCGCATCCAGATCGGCGATCCGGACCCGGGCACCCGCTTCGGCCAGCGTTTCGCAGATCGCGGCACCGATCCCCTTCGCCCCACCGGTGACAAGCGCGCTCCTGCCCTTCAGCGAAAACCGTTCCGCGAGGGTCATCCAAGGATTTCCTTCAATGCCGGATAGAGCGCCGCGTAACGCCCGTAGATCGCGTCATACTGGGCCATGTTCGCGGCGATCGGTTCAATGACGCGGCCCGGATGGACCATTTGCGCGATGCCCTCGTCGATGGTGTCGAAATGCCCCGCACCGACGCCCGCCAGCACCGCCGATCCCGTCGACGGCGCATCGGCAGAGGCCGGCACGCGAACCGGGATGCCGGCCGTGTCGGCATGGATCTGCAACCACAGGTCCGACGCGGTCGCGCCGCCACCCACGGTCATCTCCTCCCCGGCATACCCAGCCGCCCGGAACGCATCGAGGATCGCGCGGGTGCCGAAGCCAATCCCCTCCATCACCGCACGGAAGATATGGTGCAACTCGTGCCCGAGCGTCAGCCCGACGAGCGCACCGCGAGACAGGGGGTCGGTATGCGGGGTGCGATTGCCCTGGAAATGGTCTTGCACCAGCAACCCCTCAGCCCCCGGTGGCAGGGCCGCGGCCCGGCGGTTCAGATCATCGAAATCCAGCGGCCCGCCGGTCAGGCGCGACAGCCAGTTGATGATCGACCCGGTCGATGTCTGCCCGCCCTCGACGATCCAGCGGCCCGGATAGACGATGTCTGCATAGCTACCCCACACTCCCGGCGCATGGACCGGCCCTTCGGTTACACCGAACTGCAGATGCGAGGAACCGGTGATCATCGCCAGTTGACCCGGCCGGCAGACGCCAAGCCCGATCATTCCGATCAGCGCATCGGCACCACCCTGCACGACCTTGACCGATGCCGGCAAACCCAGTTCGGCGGCTGCCGCCTGCGTCAGCGTCCCGATCACCTCGCCGGGCGGCACGACGCGTGCGGGCCATTTGCCTTCGAGCTCCGCCAGATCGAGCGCACTCAGAAGACCGGATGCCCAGCCACCCTGACGCGCGCGATAGTGCCAGCGCAGCCCAGCATTATCCAGACTGGCCGCCCATTCGCCGGTCAGGCGATGGGTGATGAAATCCTGATATTCGCAGATCCGGTACGCACTGGCGAAAATCTCCGGCTCGTTTCGCTTCAGCCACAGCGATTTGGGGATCATCCATTCCGCCGATACCGGCCCATGTCCGGCGCCGTTGAGCTCCAGCGCGGGATCGCCGGTCGCCAGCACCGCCTCCGCCTCGTTGTGGGCGCGCACATCCATCCACATGATCGCAGGTCGCAGCGCCCGCCCCTGCCGGTCGAGCGCGACCACCGTGCAGCAGGTCGTGGCATAGCAGATGGCCTCGATCGCGGCGGGGTCGATGGCCGCCTTCTCGATCGCCCCGCGCGACGCCTTGACCAGATTGGCCCACCAGTCCTCCGGATCCTGCTCGACCCGACCGGGCCTGAAATCGGTCCTGTAGGGCACGGCGGAAGTCCCGAGACAGGTACCGTCCAGATCGTAGACCCTTGCGCGAAGGCTCTCGGTGCCGCCATCCGCGGTCAGGAAATAGGTCATGATGTCTTCCTCCCGTGATCGGCGGCTTCGTTCAGAGCGCGCGATAGGTTTCCAGCGCGCGGGCGGCATACATGACCGCCGGACCGCCACCCATTTCCACAGCCACCTCGAGCGCCTCGACCAGGACGCTCTCATCGGCGCCGTGGCGCCGGGCGGCATCGACATGGTAAAGGATGCAATCCTCACAACGTATGGCGACCGAGATGGCGACGGCAAGCAATTCGCGATCCGCAGCCGAAAAATGCCCCGCCCGGGTCGCCGCTGCCGCAACGGCGGCAAAGCCCTTCATCAGTTCGGGTGTGGCCCGCGCCAGACCGCCCGTGCGCTTCTTCGCCGCCTTCAGCCGTTCCGCAACCTGTTCGTCAGACATGAACCCCTTCCTTCCTGATGATCGCCGCGACCTCGGCCGGTGCGTCCCATTGCGGCATATGGCCAGCGCGGGGGAACACATGCAAGGCAATGGCGGGCGAGACGTCCAGCGCCTCGCGCCAGTCGATGATCCGGTCCTGTTGTCCGACGATGATCCGAACCGGCATCGTCCCGGCAAGCCTTGCCAGCTCGCTGCGCACATTCACCGTCTGCCGGCCTCCCCTGCAGATATCGGCTGCGAGAGCACGCAAGCGTCCCCGGGCAAGCTGCTCGTAGATTTCCGCAATGGCTTCAGTCGAAAAACCCGCTGCGCGGTCCGACAGACGCCTGAGCAGATGGCCGATGACGCCAACGCTTTCCGCCCGCGCCATGCCGTCGACGAATTCCGCGTCGATTGACAGGCCGAGCCCCGCTGGTGCTATCAGGGTCAGTGACGACACACCGCCCTTGCGCGACGCCACCGCCGCAGCCGCCGCGCCAAGCGAATGCCCCACCAGATGGACGGGCCGCGCCGGGTCCAGTTCGGCGGCAAGCGCGGCAACGATGCCATCGAAATCATGCGCCTCGGCAAGCGTTTCACCATGCGCGGGCAAATCGATCGCGCGCACCGCCAGACCCGCCCGGCCGAGGGTCCTGCCCACTTGCTCAAAGGTTACACGATCTCCGGCAAAGCCGTGAACAAGCAAGACGGACGCACCATCGGCAGGGCCCCAGCTCGACGCAGCGAGCGCACCGCCCCGGACGACACGAGTGACATCGACCAACTCGACCCGACCACGGCGGCCACTGCCGCGAAGCGTCTCGATGTCGATCCCCGCCTTGCGCGCCGCCCGGCGTGCCACCGGCGTCGCCCTGACACGCGCACCGGGCTGCATCCGGGTCGCGAAAACCGGCGCATCAGGCAAAGCTTCCGCGGCCCGCAATTTCCCGGCAGCGACCGCATCGGTTCGCTCGGGCGGAACGGCGTCGGTCCGGGCGATCTCGACCCGGGCAATGGGCGAGTTCACCTTGACCAGATCGCCGGGCGCCACCAGCGTCTCGACCAGCCGCCCCGACACCAGTGCCGGAAATTCGGCCACGGTCTTGTCGGTCTCGACCTCCAGGATCGGGGCACCGCGCTCATAGGATGCGCCGATCTCGACCATCCAGCCGACGATCCTGCCTTCCTCCATCGTCTCGCCAAGGCGCGGCATGGGCAGGTCGACAATGACCCGGTCGGTTTCATTACCGGTGGCAGCGACCTCTTCCCCGCCCGCCTCGTCCTGATCCGCATCGACCCAGTTCTCGCCGCCCAGAAGGTCGATCTCGGCGATCGGATCGCCCAGTTTCACCAGATCGCCCTTCGCGACCAGCAGCTTCACCAGTCTGCCAGCACCAAGTGCCGGATATTCCACGGCCGTCTTGTCGGTTTCGAACTCGATCAGCGGCACTCCGCGTTCGAAACGCTCGCCCTCGGCAAGGAGCCAGCCGGCGACGGTCCCTTCCTCCATCGTCTCGCCGAGACGCGGCATCCTGAGCGTGACAATGCTCATGCGGCACGTCTTTCGGCGACGATGCGCCCGGCGACCTCGACGATGAATGGCACGACGGGGACCGAGTTCTTCTCCAGTTCGACCGAAACCGAAATCGGAATGTCCTCGCCACAGACACGGATCACCGGTTCGACCAGAAAGTCGAAGCATTCCTCATGGATGCGCGCCGACAGTTCGGCTCCAACACCTGCTGTCATCACGCCTTCGGACACGACCATCGCACGCCCGATCCGCTCGACATGTTCGCGCACCGTGTCGAAATCCAGTGGATTGAGCGTGCGCAGGTCGATGACTGTCGCCTCAACCCCGTTCCGCGACAGCTCGGCGGCGGCGGCCATGGCATGATGGACCTGGCGGGAATAGGTGACGATGACGAGATCGTCGCCGGTCCGGCGGACGGCAGCCCTGCCCCATTGCGGAGCGGGAGCCGACAGATCGACATCCTCCTTCAACGTGTAGAGCGCCTTGTGCTCGATGAAGACGACCGGGTCGGGCTGTTTCAGCGACTGCCGCAACAGGTGATAGGCATCTGCCACAGTGGCAGGCATCACCAGCCGCAGGCCGGGCGTATGCATGACATAGGCTTCGAGTGACTGGGAATGCTGGGCGCCGGCGGAACGGCCCGTGCCGCCCTGCGTGCGCAGGACCATCGGCACACCGATCTGGCCGCCGAACATGTAGCGGATCTTGGCCGCCTGATTGCCGAGCTGGTCCATCGTCATGCCGATGAAATCGACATACATCAGTTCCGCCACCGGGCGCAGGCCGGACATGGCGGCACCGACGGCGGCACCGATGATCGCCGGTTCGGATATCGGCGTGTCAATCAGGCGATCCGGGCCGAATTCCTCGTAGAGCCCCTTGGTGACGCCGTAGGCCCCACCATAACGGCCGACCTCCTCACCGATCACCATGACGGTGTCATCCTCGGTCATGGCGTCGCGCAGGGCCTGCTTCAGCGCGTCGCGATAAGTCATCTCGGCCAACGTCCTACCCTCTTGCCAGAATGCGGTCGATGCGAGTGGCGACAGCCTCGGGTTCGGGCTCGCCGGGTGCGTAGACATCGCGGAACATGGAGTCGAGAGGTGGCTCCGCGGCGGCGGCGGTGAAGTCGATCGTCGCATCCATTTCCACGGCGATCCCCACATCCATCGCATCCAGCGTCGCCTCGTCCGCCTGTCCGCTGTCGAGGAGTGCCTGACGGGCGAACAGCACCGGGTCGCGGGCGCGCCCCTCCCGTTCATCCTGTTCCGAGCGATAGGGGCTCTTGTCCATGCGCGCATGGCCGAAGAAGCGGTAGCACTCGATGGCCAGAAAGCCCGGCCTGCCATCCCGCGCCGCGTCGATCAGGCGCGACGCGGCTTCGCGCACATCGCGCACATCCAGCCCGTCGACGGTTTCCGCATTCAATCCAAAGGCGAGAGCACGCTCATGCAGCGCGCGCCCCTTGGTCGCCTGCTCGATCCGCGTGCCCATGCCGTACTGGTTGTTGATACAGACGAAGATCACCGGCAGGTTCCACAAGGCCGCCATGTTCATGCTCTCGTAGAGAATGCCCTGCTGCATCGCGCCGTCGCCGAAGAAGGCGGCCGAGATGGCACCCCTGCCATCGCGCCTGGAGGCGAGTCCGGCGCCGACGACCGCCGGGATGCCGCCGCCGACGATGGCGTTGGCACCCAGATGCCCGAGGCCCATGTCGGCGATATGCATTGAACCGCCCTTGCCCCGGCAGTAGCCCGCCTCCTTGCCGCCGATCTCGGCCATCATCCTCTTTGGGTCCGCGCCGCGCGCCAGAAAGATGCCATGTCCGCGATGATGCGTGGTGAAGGTATCGCCATCGCGCATGAGCGAGACGAAGCCGACGGCGGCGCTTTCCTCGCCAATGGACAGATGCAGCATCGAACCGGCGGACTGGCCGCGCACGAACAGTTCTCCGACGCGTTCCTCGAAGGTGCGGACCCGGCGCATCCCGCGATAGAGTTCCACAAGGTCCGTGTTCGAACCCGGCGCCGCTGCGTTGGGCGGTGCAGTCATGATGGCGTCCTCAGAGAAGGTTGAGCTTGGTGGTGCGTGAGACGATCGCCACCGCGATCAGGATGATGACGCCCTTCACGATGTTCTGGATGTAGGTGTCCATTCCGATCAGGTTCAGGCCGTTGTTGATCACGCCGATGAACAGCGCACCACAGAATGTACCGAGCACCGTCGCCGTGCCGGGACGGAACATGGTCATGCCGATGAACACCGTGGCCAGGCCATCCAGGAGGTAGCGTTCGCCGACATTGGGCTGGCCCGACCCGAGGCGGGAGGCCAGCAACGTCCCGGCAACCACCGCGAACACCGACACCAGCACCAGCGCCGCCATGCGGTAGAAGGTGATGCGAACGCCAGACAGCTCGGCTGCCTTCTGGTTACCGCCGACGGCGTAGACGTAGCGGCCGAATACCGTGTGCTCCATCACGAACCAGGCGATGGCAACGGCGGCGATCATCAGATAGGCGAGGTTGGGAATGCCGAACAGCCGACCCTGGCCAAGCGCCAGATAGGCATCCGGCAGGCCGCCATAGATCGCGCGTCCTCCGGTCAGCAGAAAATTCACGCCGAACAGGATCGACCCCATGGCAAGGGTGGCGATCAGCGACGGAATGCCGACCCTCGTGACCAGCACGCCATTGATCAGGCCGACCACGATCCCGGCGGCAAGTCCTGCCGCCAGCGCCAGCACCAGCGGTGCGCCGATGGTCAAAAGGAACGGCACGAGGATTCCCGCAAGCCCGACCGTGTAACCGACGGACAGGTCGATCTCCTTTGCAGCGAAGCCGAAGGTCAGACCCGACCCGACGATGGTCAGGATGGCGATCTGCTGCAGGATGTTCATCAGGTTGAAGGGCGTAAGAAACCGGTCAACGAACAGTGAAAAGGCGACGAACATCAAGATCAGCACACCCAGCGTCGAGTAGCGCTGGAGAAGATCGGAACGGACAGGTCTGGCCGCGGCAGGCGGGGATGCGTTTTCGGAAGTCATGCAGCCTCTCCGGAGATGGCCTGGATGAACCGGCCTTCGGAAAATTCGACGGATGGAATGTCAGCGCCGGGAACGCCATGGACAAAGGGGATCGCACGGTCGCAGACCTGTCCGATCTCGCCGAGATCGGAGGAGGCGATCAGGACCGCCGCGCCGGCATTCGCCAGCCGGCGCATATGGGCATAGATTTCCATCTTGGCGCCGATATCGACACCCTCGGTGGGCTCGATGAAAATCAGCACCTTGTAGGCATCACCAGCTCCATAGAGCCATTTGCCAATCGAGACCTTCTGCTTGTTGCCGCCCGACAGATTGCGGATCAACTGGCGCTGGTTCGGTGTCTTGACATTCAGCAGCCGGATCACCCGGTCTGCCTCGTCGCGTTCCTGGCGGCGGTTGAGAATGCCACTCGTGGCGGCAAATTCCGGGTGCACCATGGTCAAGTTCTCGACCACCGTGCCCTCGCTGGACAATGCGTTTTCCATCCGGTGATCCGGCACCAGCGCCACACCTGCGCGCTGCATCGTCCGAACACCCGGTCTGGTGATTTCACTGCCGGCAATCGCGATCCTGCCCGACTGGACGCCTTGCCGCGTATAGAGCGTGCGCGCAAAGCCGAAATGGCCGGCGCCGGTCAGGCCGATCAACCCGACGATCTCGCCAGCGCACAATTCGAACGTGTCCACCTCGATCGTGCCGGCCGTCCAGTTGGAAACCGAGAGCACAACCTCACCGATCGCGCGCGGCTGTTCGGCGGCACTCTCGGCAGCCGAGCGCCCGGCCCCGCCGTCTTCGCGGCGCAGCATCAGGTCGGTGAGTCCAGCCTCGGTCGCGACACCGCGATCCAGCGTGCCTACATGTCTGCCGTCGCGCAACACGGTGACGCGGTCGGAGAGGGCGACGACCTCGGTCAGGAAGTGCGAGATCAGAACAACTCCGACCTTCTTCGAAGGCAGCGTCCGAATGATGTCCCAAAGCTGTTTCTTTTCGGGCGCTTCCAGTGTGGCCGTGGGCTCATCGAGGATCAGCAGACGAATATCGCCACGCAGCGCGCGGACGATCTCGACCACCTTGCGTTCGGCCATGGGCAGGTCGATCACCGGGCGGTCGAGATCAATGGCAACGCCGGGAAACCATGCAGTGAGCAGGTCGCGCGCGTCCTGCCGCAATCGATCCCTGCGAATGACCCCGAACGGCCCCTTGGGCTCGGCACCGAGCATGATGTTCTCGACCCCGGTCAGCGACGGTACGAGGCTGCCCTCCTGGCTGACATGGGCGATGCCGTGCTGCAACGCCTCGCGTGGCGAAGAGAAGGTGACTGGCCGGCCATCCATTTCGATCCGGCCCCTGGTCGGTTGCAGGGATCCGCCGAGAATATTGACGAAGGTGCTCTTGCCGGCGCCGTTTTCGCCGACCAGTCCGTGAACCTCGTCGAAACCGAAGGCCACATCGACCCCATCAAGCGCACGGGTCCCCGGAAACTCCATAAGAATTTCGCAGAGATGCACGGACATGCGTGATCCCCTGTTATTTGTGAATTTCACAACGACCGACAGGATCGGGCCACACAAGGAAGGCGGCCCGCCAGCGCTGTACCCCGCGTTACATGAAATCCTTGCAGTTCTGCTTGGTTACGAGCGGCGCATCCATATAGACGATGTTGCTCGGAATGACCTCGTCGCGGGGCCTGCCCTCACCGACGATCTGCTCGATCCAGTCACCGATCTTCGCGCCCATGCCCTCGAAAGGCTGGCTGACGGTCGCTATCATCATGCTGTCCGGCTTGCAGACCTCGGCTACGGCTTGCGGGTGGCCGTCTATGCCGATCACCTTCACGTCGCTCAGCCCGGCAGCCTGCATCACGTTGATCGCCGCCTGCGCGGGTTCGTCCCAAGGCGCCCAAACGGCATCGATGTCCTCGCCGAAGCGCGCCACGAAATCCTGCATGGTCGAGGTCGTGTCCTCGAAAAAGGCCGTATAGTCGATATTGTGCTCGGCCAGCACCTCCACATCACCATATTCCTGCAGGACGACCGCCATCACATCGCCGCGCTTGCGGGTGCCGTGATGTTCGGCCATGCGCAGGAAGATCAGGTTCCCCTGCCCGCCCATCTGATCCAGGAGATAGGGCGAAACATCGGCCGACATGGCCCAGTTGTTCGTCGTGATATCGACCTGAATGCCATCGACATAGCCGCTGTCGACGGAAAAAACCGGGATGCCGGCGTCGATCGCGACATCGATCGCGGCCTTGGAAGCACGTAGATCGGACATGGTGATGATGATGGCATCAACCCCGCGCGAAGCTGCATCCTGCAGGTTCGTGGCTGTCGCCTCGCCCGATCCCTGACTGTCCAGGAAGCTGACGTTCCAGCTATAGCCCTTTTCGCCCAGCCATTCCTCGAATCCCGCCTTCACGCGCTGCTCGGATTGGGCCGCGGCATTGGAATGAACCCACGCAATATCCAGCTGGTCCTGTGCGAAGGCCGCGCCTCCGGCACCTGTCGCCAACACTGCTGTCACCACGCAAACGGCCGTCTTTGCAGTCAATCTGTTCATTGCATCCTCCCTGATCTCGTTGCGGCACGATCCACTGGATCGCCTCCATCACACAAGACTGGATGGTAATATTACTTTTGTCAATCACCGTGACATTTGTAATTTCATGCTCGCGACCTTGCCCGGTCGATAGGGCAAGGTCGCGCCGGGCCGGGCCTACAAGGCCGAATGGATGGCCCTGGCGGTGTCGCCATCAATGATGAGCGTGCTGATGATGCCGCTTGAAAGCAGTGCACGCGTCGCCTCGGCCTTTTCCAGACCGGCCGCCAGAAGAACCGTATGCGCGGCGCCGAGTGTCGTGAACCCGACCGCCAACGTGCGGCGGTTCAGCTCGTGCCGGACCGGCTTCCCATCGGCGCCGAAGAAGATGCCATTGGTGTCACCGATGGCGCCTGCCTTGTGAAGCTCCTCCAGTTCGCGGGCGGAGATCATGCCGGATTGTCGCAACAAGGACTGTTCGGTCAGCTCCCCAACCGAAATGATTGCCAGATCCGGGCACCGGGCCATTCCCAGAACCGATTGAACGGTTGTCTGTGAAAGCAGGATTTCACGATCTTCCGGAGAGTTGGCGATGAAAGGTACCGGAAGGAAATAACCGTCGCTGCCCGTCGCCTTTGCCAATGCCTGCACGACCTCGAACGGGTTGAAGGCGCTGCTGGCCGTGAGCGAGCCCATGAGACTGACAAAGCGCGCGCCCGGTGCAGACATGCCGGCCATGTTCCTTGTTATCTGGTCGAGCGTGCGCCCCCAGCCGGTGCCGATGGTCGAGTTGGGGTTCCGGACCAGATACTCGCGCAGCAATGTCGCCGCGAGCGAGCCCACGGCCCTGCGCGGATAGTCGATCAGATCCCCGGGCAGGAGCGCGCCCTTCGTCAGCCCCAGCGCAGACGAACATATGACCCGCTTGAGTCCGTAATACCGGCGCAGATTCTCCTCGACCTCAAGCATGCCGTTGTTGCGCGTGTTGATCGAGATCGAGACGATGCCCGCATCCTTTGCCAGCTGTAACAGCTTGTTCACCCGCGCCCGGTTCAATCCCAACCGGTTCGCTGTCTCTTCCTGATTCAACCCACCGACGTGATACAACCACGCCGCCCGGCTCATCAATTCCTGTTCGTCTGCATCTCTCATACGCCAGTCTTATCCCCTGGCATCGGGGCTTACAACGAACTGATGCGGTGGATGCCACCACCGACGGCATCTTGTATGCCATGAACTGACGGCGGTCGTTGGGGCGGATGTTTGCGCGACTGGCCGTGTTGCCACAAGCGAACGTTCTTGATCTCGCCTCACTGTCGCGGGTGGTCTTTCCGTGCAGGAGGCGTGCCGAGGAAGGTCAGAGCGAAGCGGCTTGGATCCGCCGCTCCTCGCCTCGGAAAACCACTCGTTCACCTGAACCAGAACGCCCCAGCGCCGCATCCGCGCCGTCTCCACGTCCCGTGTCTTCAACGACCTGATCACATGGGCTTTACCGATGACGGGCCGCAGGGTCGGCGGAACAGCGACGCGGACATACCAGCCCTGTCTTCGCTGGCGGATGTACTGGTTGTGGGGCACGGCGGGTTTCTTGTGAAAAACGTGTGCCATAATGGTACACATCGGCCTTTGGGAGACCGCAGAGAAACCCAGGTTTTTCAGTGACTTGACAAGGCTGGCGGTAACCGGTGCAAAAGTCCGGGCGGACTGGATTTTTGAGGCTTGATCTGCGCGCATGGAATAAGAATATGTTCTCGATTCCCAAGAGCGATGGGACGTGATTCAAGTTTGTTATGTCCAAGCCCAATGCCACCAACCTCGCCACACTCGGCCTTGATGATCTCCGCGATTTGGTTGCGGCGCTGCTGGAGCGCGTCGCTTTGCTGGAGGCGGAGAATGCAGCATTGCGGGATGAGATTGCCCGGCTCAAGGGGCTGAAAGGGCGGCCGAAGATCAAACCGTCGGGGATGGCAGCGAAGGCCGGAACATCGACGGCCACAGGCAAGCGAGGCGGCAAGGGCAAGCGGGGTGGTTCGTCGAAGGCCAGCCGGCGGGTTCCTGTGGTGAGCGAGGAGCAGAAGCTCGGGGTTGAGGCGCCGCCCGGCTCGCGGTTCAAGGGGTATGAGGATTTTGTCGTGCAGGATCTGCGGCTGGAGAGCCGGGTGATCCGCTATCGCCGGGAGCGCTGGATGACGCCGGACGGGCGAACGGTGACAGCGCCGTTGCCCCAGGGCTTGTGCGGGCATTTCGGGCCTGAACTGGTGCGGTTCATCATTCTGCAGCACGTCCAGGGCCAGGTCACGACGGAACGCTTGACGGCGATGCTGAACGAGATCGGCATCGTCATTTCCAAGTGCCAGGTCATCCGGCTGTTGAACAATGATCCAGGCGATTTGCATGACGAGGCCACGGAGCTGTTCCGCGCCGGTCTCGAGAGCGCGAAATGGATCACCGTCGATGACACCGGCGCCCGGCATGGCGCCAAAAACGGCTTCACCACCCAGATCGGCGATGACCGCTTCACCCACTTCGCGACGACGTTTTCCAAGAGCCGGGTGAATTTTCTCGAACTGCTGCGCGCCGGTCATGGCGGTTATGTCCTCAATGACGACGCCTTCAGCTACATGCGCAAACATGCGCTGGCAGGCTCCGTGATCGCCCGGCTGGAGGCGCATGACACCAGGACATTCGCCGATCGCGGCGCCTTCTCGGCCCATCTGGGCGAACTCGGTATCGATCAACTCGATGTTCACCCCGACCCGGTCAAAATCGCCACCGAGGCCGCACTGTGGGGCAGCATCCACCACCACGGTCTGCTGAACGATACCGTCATCGTCTCCGATGGCGCCGGACAGTTCCGCGTCGGCCAACATGCACTCTGTTGGGTTCATGCCGAGCGCCTGATCCACAAGCTCGTCGGCTTCAATGAAAGCCAAAGACGTGCCATCGATCTCCTCCGCCAGCTCGTCTGGTGGTTCTACGCCGATCTCAAGGCTTACAAACAAGCCCCGCAAAGGTCGCGAGCTGCCCAGCTCCGTGCCCGCTTCGACCGCATCTTCAAGCGCAAGACCGGTTTCGCCACCCTCGATCGCCTGCTCGCACGCCTGCATGCCCGCAAACCGGAACTCCTCCTGGTCCTCGACCGACCCGAAATCCCCCTGCACACCAACGGCTCGGAAAACGACATCCGCTGCCACGTCACCAAACGCAAGATCTCCGGCGGCACCTGGTCCGATGCCGGCCGTCAGGCACGCGATACCCTGCTCGGCTGCATGAAAACCTGCCAGAAACTCGACGTCTCCTTCTTCCAGCTCCTCGGCCACCGACTCGCCGTACCATACACGACAGAAATCCCACCACTCGCCCAGCTCGTCACCGCCGCCAAGGTCTGATCGCCCGGACTTTTGCACCGGTTACGGCTGGCGGGCCGCGACCGATAGTGATGATCACTACGTTTACGCTATAGCCCTATGAGACGCTACCCTGCCGCACTCGGAAGGAAGAGCATTTCCGGCCACGAAATCGGCCGCCGGAGAGTGGGTGCATGGGAGGCGAGGCTAGCGTCAAATGCCTGCTTGAAACGCTCAATTACCGCCTCAGCACCCTCATTCGCCGGCCCGGCGCCAGCAGGACCTTTGACCGTGAGCGCGTTCATCACCTGCAACAGTTCCCAATCACGCAAGACTTCGATGTTCCCGTCCTTCTCCGTCATGCCGAAAATCAGCCTATGGACGAGCGAGCCGGTCCCGGTAACTTCGTCCTCAACAGCTAGGATCAGCACCGGGTTGCCGAGTCCCTCGACGGAAACAGCTCGCGCTGGAATGTCCTGCGCATCGTCGAGCGCAATGTCGAACAGAGGATGACCTATCCCCAGAACCCGAGAGGCTGCATTGGCACCACGGAGGCTGCGGTCAAAAACCAGTCCCTCGTACTTGTCCCGGAGCGCGTAGCTGCGTGCTTTCCAATCATCGGGGGTCCTGATCTCCAAACCATCATCCCGCCGGAAAATCCGGCGCCCATGCCTGCCGACAGTTTGAGTGAAGAATCGCTCTAGGTCGGGAAGGTCAACCTTCGGCAGGTCTTTTCCGACTTGTTGAAAATCAAATCTCGACACAGAGCCCAGAAGCTCGCGCACGGTTTCAACCACGTCACGCCCGCCGAGGGTGGCGGTGGCGCGATCGAACCATGCTCCCAATCGTTCGCCAGAAAGCCCTTCACTCCCGGAGAACAGCTCGTTGAAAAGCGAATTGCCGGCCATGCCTATGACCAACTGCGAAATATCCTCTTGTTCCTCCATCACTGACGAGAGAGCTGTCTGAATCCGCTCCAGCTTCGCGTTGAGCAAATCCCAGATGCGCGCCTCGACGGTCTGGGGATTTCGCAAAATGTAGACTGAGACGGGCCGCGTCTGGCCATAGCGGGATAGACGCCCCACCCTTTGGTGGAGCCGCATCGGGTTCCAGGGCATATCCGCGTGGACCAGCACAGCACAGCGCTCTTGAAGGTCGATGCCTTCGCCGCCGGCTTCCGTGGATACGAGAAACCGCACCTTGCCTGCGTTGAAAGAATCTGCGGCGTGTTCGCGAGGCTGACTTACCATCTTTGCCGCACCTGACGACTGCTCAAGACCGTCCAACCGTTCGTCCCCGTTGATAAACGTGGCCGAACCAAACCCAAACCGACGATGAAATGCGTTGACGATGAGCGCTTGGGTCGCCTTGTATTCCGTGAAAAGCAGGATCGGCTCATCCGGGCCGAACTCCTCGCCTATCATCTGAAGAAGGCGCTCGATCTTCGTTTCTTGGGTTATAGCGTCGGCGAGAGCGATTAACTCATCGAGGCGTTGTATTTCATCTTCCATCAACAGGACAGCCGCGGAACCTGGGAGAGCCTCTTCCGCCTCAGACAGATCATCAAACGTGGCTTGTTCGTCATCGGGAAGCGAGACAGAGCCGGTCTCATTTGAGCGATTAACGAGGTCTGCCAGCATTGCCCGCCGCTTACGGAGCGCATTGCGGATTGCCGCGATCGAGCTGGCAGCCAACTTCTGTAGCGTAATCAGCACGAGCATCCGCGCTGTCTGCGCACGCCCGTCAAGAGTCGCGGCATAGGCCCGGCCGTCGATGACGAACTCGCTTAACGTTCGATAGAACTGCGTTTCATCGTCGCTATATTGGTATTCCCGGCTGAAGACGTTAACAGGCTTGAAGAGTTTTTGCCCCTGGAGATCGGTGACAGTCGCCTTGTTGTTTCGAATCATGACCTTGGAAAGCTGAGAGAGCTGCTCAAGCGGGTCACGCTCCGGGTCGAAGAGGTCCGGCCGCACGAGATGCATCAGGCCGAAGAAGCCGTAGTCCTTCCCACGATGCGGGGTTCCGGTAAAAAACAGCAGGGAGTTGATCTTACCCCGCTCCTGAAGGTCGGAAACGAGACTATATGCCAGCGTCTCGCCGGCGCGTTCATCCACGCTGAGGTGGTGAGCTTCATCGACAATGACCAAATCCCAGGGATCGGCGTTGAGAAGCCTTTGCCGTGCGCCGCGACGGTCATCTCTCAGCGTATGGAAAGATGCAGCCACCATCGAAGCGGTCGCCCAGAAATCGCCGCGCGCTGTATCCGCTTCCGTGACATAGCGTTGGAGTCGGATGTCGAACATATCCTTGAGGCGAAATTGCCACTGCGGGACGAGCTTTGCCGGCGCGAGGATCAGCACCCGGCGCACGCGCCCGGATGCGATCAACGGCATGAGGACAAGGCCGCATTCGATCGTCTTACCTAGCCCCACATCGTCGGCGACAAGCCAGCGAAAGGGCCATTCCTGGGTCACTTTGCGGCAAACCCATAGCTGGTGCGGAAGCAACTGCACGCGCGAACGTGAAAATACGCCCCACTGGTCATTGACCGATCGAATAGCAAGCGCCTGAGCACGGATCACCGCGTCGATGGGGTCTGCGTCCGCGCCTGTGCGGAGAGCCGAGTAGAGAGACGGTATCTCGGCAATCTCGCTTGCCAGAACCTGCTCAACAGTCCCGCCGAAACGAACCACGGCGGTGGCTCCCATATCCACCACGATGCGCCCATTGCCATGACGAGGATGGTGAACGGGAACACCGGCGGCCAATGGTCGTGCTTCCGTCATTCGCCACTACTCCCCATTTCGCCGTCGTTCTCCTGGTCATCCTCATCCTCAAGGAGGTCAGGTGGAGCACCGCCAACATCATCGAAGCAGGCTTCCAAAGCATCCCGGTGCCTGTGCCGCGTAATCAATTGAAGCGGGAGATCGAAATCGCCATCAAACCGACGACCGTCTCCGAGATGTTTCGCTACGAAATCACAGATCGTCCGACTTGCTTCCTTGTCCGGCCGCTCACCAACGTCGGCACCTAATTCATTCAGCAGGATGCGGACACGCTGGGATGGAGCCCAAACATAGGGAATCATCAAATTCTCATCGCGCGACTCATAGGCGCCGTGCCGCAGCAGTTCGCGGATCATCCAGTTCATGCCGATACCGAGAGAACGGTTTATCGGGGCGGCATCGATGGAAAGGCGCATGGCAGGCGGCCAGTAGCTCGGTTGCAAGGCACCATTGAGAGAAATGACGCCATGTTCCTCGATAATTCTCGGTAGCTTGACCGTAACCTCGCGATACTCATCCAGCCAACGAGCAACGGAATACAGATCGACGAATGTGCGTCGCCAAGTCAGATATTGCTGATCGAAATGTTCGGGCGCACTCCATCGTTCGAGCCGTTCAAGCCATGACTGCACCTGATCGGGAGGCCGTGACTCGGACAGTTCCTGCCACCAGCCTTCCCTGAAGCCGGTGTCGATGAAGCTCCTGTGCTGCCCATCCTGCACACGGCCGAACGACTGGAAGCAGGCCAAGGCGAACATCGTGAACCATGCGGCACGATCCTGTGATCCACGAAGCTGCGACGGCGAGAAATGCCCTGGGTAGGTTCTCTCCGCGTATGAGGCGCGGAGGCCGAAGCCCTCGGCGCGCCACCAGGCATGGATCGCCGCGAGAACCGTTGCAGGTTCAGGCGGTGGCGGCGTGGGCGAGGGTAGCGAAATTTCGGCTATGCTGAAGAGGCTGTGCCCACCAAGTTCAAGGAGGAGTCGTTTCTTGTCTTCCTCCACCCACGCTTCGAGCAAGGCGTCCGTAAGAAGACTTTCCATCGGTCGAGGAATCCAACTTGGTAAATCGCCACGTATTTCGGCGGCCAGTGCCCGTCCTTGACTGCCATCGACTACGTAGCGAAGCACGGCGCGGTGACGGTCTGTGCAGTTGGCGTTCTTCGCCCATTTCAGAAGAAGTGACACTTGTGGGCCATAGCCAGATTGCGCACGGGCAGCTTTGAAGAATTCGAGCGCCGCGTTTTGATAGCCATGCCCCAAGAGCGCGCTTTCCGGTGCGAAACCGCAGCGCAGCTTTTCATCGTCGCTATCGGCATCTTCGGAACTGAGGTCTCGGACGGAACGCCACGAACCATCTTGAGCACGGAAATGCGCTTGTCCCGCTGCAGCCAAAATTTGTTGGCGTTCCTGATTTAGCGGCTCCCGCTCGACTTTTTCCAAGGTCAAAACTTGACCGAGCCGCGTTGCGAGATCGACGTCAACGCGCTTATCGGGCCCCATCTCGATATGCATCACATCCGATAGGCGAATGGGACGGATGCTCCCATATCCGAGCTTTTTCAGTTGTCCGGCAACCTCGGAAGCAATGGCCCGATCACGCAATTCCGTCATAGCCGACCAGTCCCGCACCTTGCCAAGCAAGGTAGAGCCCGACAACGCGCCATCGACAAAATGGGCCGCGTCCGACGCCTTCACCAACGAAGCGAATGGAGGCGGCAGACGGGTCGGCACGACTTCGCGCTGGCCTATGAGGTGGCCGTATCCATGACCATCGGTGTGCAGGTGTCGGGCCAGATCATCGTCGAAGTCCGGCGCGAGAACATCGAACAGATGGGACCAGAAGGTGCTCCAGGCCGCTGTTCTGGAAGCGTCAGAGGCATCCAGGTCCAGGCTCTCCGCGAACCCGCGCCAGTCTGCATCCGCGAGATCGTGCAATTTCAGGAGGCGGTCTCCTAATGCCCGCCCGAGCGTTCGAAACTTCTCCGTTTGGTCGCCAATCGAGCCGGCCAGCCCTGTGCGTCCCGGATCGACCGCGAAAGGACCGTTGAGCAGCCAGCCCGAACGTAATGGCACCTCAAGCGGGGCTAGATTCCAAAGTCGCTTCAGGCCATCGGGAAATCTATCCGGTCCAGCGGCGCCGATATGCAGCAAAAGGGCAAACCCGGACGACAGATCGAAGCGCAGGGCTCGCTCGCGGTGCCCGCCTGACATGGAAACGACGCTGACCTGGCTCTCGCCGAGGAGCGGCAAAGATGAGCAATCGATGCTCATGGGAACGTCGTCCTCGATTTCGACGCGGCGGATGGTGCGCGCGAAAGCAGGCAGCCAAGTCACAGCAGATTTGAACGCCGCCATCGCTTCGGCGCCTTTTTCAGCCGTCTCCGCTGAAAAGGGAACCTCGATAACGGTCGCCTTTCGGCCGTCAGGGGCTTTTCGCCCCTCTGCTATGTCGATGCCTTCCGGCCAAGGCATCGGCAAAAAGCCGCCGGCCGTGCGCAAGGCGATGAAGCCGCTGGCGATGCCGACACCATCCGACAGCACATGGACGCTCTTGAAGCCCAAGCCAAACTTGCCGGTGAGATCGTCTCCGGGGCGTTTCTCGGAGAAGTTCATCAGCAGCATATTGAGCAGGTCACGGTCGTGACCGACGCGACGCCCTTCCTCTGAGTCATGTCCCATGTGATTGATCGGGCGGCCCCAGTGGACGACACGAAACCCACTTGGGTCGCCCGGCAGCAGTTCTAGACAGAAATGGGCGTCCGATGCAGATTCGCCATGCTGCCGATAGGCATCGTCGGCGTTCTGGAACAGCTCGAATAGAACCCGGCTGGCGGAGTATCCGAAATCCCCGATCTTGGCGCGAACCGCAGACAGAAGCTCACTCGCCAGCGTGCTGTCGGATACCTTTTGCCATAGCTCCGATTTCAGCTCCTCCATCTTTCGCGCCGGTGCGGAAAGGTGAAGGAGGCGGCTCTCATCAGCCTGATATGCGCGTAGCGCCTTCTGTGTTCGGTAATCAGTGGAGAGCTTTAGCTCAGCGAGAATCGTGGGGAGCCGGTCTCGAAGCAGGCGTTCGGTTTCCTCGATCGTCGATTGATCAACCTCAACTGCCTTGTCCAACATCTCTCGCAACGCCGCACGCTGGCGTTCCAGGCCAAGCCACAGGCAGTCCGCCGCGACTGTCTCGATAAACCGCCGGAAGATACCGCTGGCCTCTTTCTGACCGTATCCGCTCGGATCGACTTGCCTGACCGGCAGCGTGATCAATGACCGCACTTTGCCATCGGCAGCCCGGATGCCCTCATGGCTCTTGTGCAGATTCCCGATAAGGATTCCCTTGTCAGGATCACCCAACGGCGCGTCGAAGACGTCCCCCGACAGAGCGACGGCCTGCACATGCTCGCCCGCGACCAACTCGATTAGGAAACGGCGTTGATCGACCTCATCCGCCAACGAGTTCGGATAGAGGATTTCTCTGGGAAAATGATTGTCGAGGTCAGCCCAAAGGGTATCGACATCGGCCGTCGCGTCGATCGCCCATTCGTTCGCAAGGCGCTGAAAGGGCTCGCTGCGGCCTATCAAGCCGAGATAGACGATCACCAGGTCGGACGGTACGCGCCCCCGCCATGTGGTGAGGAACGACCGATGCTGGTCTGCCCACTGGGGCTCCAACGCAGTCAGATCGACATCCCTGATCTCCCCCCGGCGATGATCGGTTGGAGATGAGTCATGGACTTCATGTCCGGCGCCATGCCTCTCGGCGGGTGCTGCCTCATGCTTTCCAAGCGTGGATGCGTAGTCCCGCGCCAATACATAATTCGGATCGAGCCCGTCACCGCCCTGGACGACCTCCCGGCCGCTGCGCCAATCTCCGGCCTCGGTAGGAACCAGCGTTTCACCGAACACCTGATAGCGAGTTTCTTCTCGCCAACGAGCGACGACGTTGAAGCCGTGGCGATAGGCCCTGCGGGCGGTCTCGCCTTTCCGCCCGTTTGCCGCCGCCAGCGTCGCCATGCGGTCGAGGTGGGTTCCTGCCAAATTTGCGTTGGAGGGGAGAATCTCTGCGAAAGCAGCGACAACCTTCATCGCGTCCCCGCCATCAGCCTCCGAGGCCAGAACCGCCGCCAGCAGAGGCCAACCCGGCAACCCAACATCGCCGCTGTCTTTCGCCAATGTCGCAAAATCGTCTATCGGAAACTCATCCGCCGCTCCGAGGCGTCCGATGATGCCCGCATCCTCGACCATCAGCGCCAGCGCTTCGAATGATGAGCGCCTGTCCGGCAGAACCCATTTTCCAAGATCATCGAACCCACGATGCTTGCGCACATCGATGGCCAGATTTGCAGCGGGCAAGAACGGCGGCGCTTCTCCATTCTTCAAAAGAAGCGCTCGCGCCGCTTCATCGACCACAGATGGAAGAGCGAGCACATCCTGCGGCGCGACAGGCTGCCCGTCCGCCAGAAGCCACGGTTTGGCGCGAAGCGCATCAAGCACGCGCTCATCGGGCGAAGATTCGAGCTTGGCGAGCGCATCCAGTATATCACCACGAAAGCGGTGTGGATCATCGCAACCGAGCGCAACCTCAATCTGGCTTAATGGCGACCATGCCCCAATAAGCTGCCCTTGCCGTTCCCTCGCCTTCTGGCTTCGGCATGGCTGGACGATGGAGACGACCGCCCGCAACGCTTCAGGAACAGGCCATTCTTTCGTCTCACGAAAGATACCCTTTCCATCGCCAACGGTTCCGTCCCGCCTTTCGTGAATAGGCAGCCGGATCAGCAGATCATCGGGCAGGCCGGCCTCAAGGACAGCTTCCCGCTCTGAAACATCAGGGCTGAGTTGCTCGATGGCGGCGATATTCTTCTCGAACAACTCTTCCAGATTGGTCGCGTCGAGCACCTCTATGCGAAGATGGTTTCGTTGCGTCCTGGACAGTCCATCAGCTATGCCGGTTGGGACAAGAAATTCGTTCTGGCTCTCGGCGATAAGAGCCGTGGTAATACGCTCTATTCGTTTCTGGTTCGGGTCAAGGGTCCAGAGCTTTGATGCTGAGTATCCCGCTTCACGAATACCAACGCAGAGGCGCCGTGCCGCCGCTGGATCGTCTTTGCTGTCGATTCCAATCTCATCGAGTAGCCGTTGGCGGGCGCTTATCGGCCCAAAGCTCATGGCTTTGTCGATGAGCGAGAACGCGGCCTCCTTACCCGCCGACTGAAGGGTGAGATTTGCCGCGTCTCGAAGGAGGGACATCGCACCGCTATCCACGATTAGCGGGGATACGTCTGGCAATGCCCCCACGAGTAAAGGCAGCCATGTGTTCGCCTGAGGCGAGCTTGAGAACAAGAGTCTGGCTCTGGAGCGTTCAACAAGCGCTTGGAGCGATAGCACAATCGGGCCACGGATACGGACATCCCGCACCCGCAGAACCTTAATGGATGCGAAATCTGGATCACGCGCCAGTTCGGAGATATTCCGCTCGGCCTGAGCGAGCAGCGCCAACGCGGCGGTAGCCGCTTGATCCGCCTGATCGCCTTCAATCAGCGGTTCGAGTGCGGCGAGCAACGTCTTGAGGTCTTTGTCGGATAGTCGGGGAGGGCGTCGGCCATCGTCGAGCCATTCGCCGCGAACTGGCAGGATATTCGCCGGGGCAGATGCCAGGGCGCGCAGGACTTGTCGGTTTTCGACGGATGGCGGAAGCGGGAACAGCGCGCCATGTGGAACGTGGGCAAGAGCCGATTTAACGAGTTCAGACGGAGCAAGCGCCTGAGTTTCCGACATTGCCGTGCGCAAAGCCGTGACCATGTGCGGCCCGATCACGGAATGCTCGGCATCGCCGAGCATCGCTATGTCGAGGAAATCGACGAGAAGTCGCAAGAGATCGCGTGACTGAAACGCACGCGGCGAAAGCCCGGAGAATACTGCGCCAAGGTCTGCCCCGGTCCAGCGTATCGGCTGCGCGCTCAGCCCTGCGCGGCCATCGACGACGAGATGCACACCGCTTGAATCGGCCCATGCACCGATGGTTCCGAACAATTCCTCAATCCGTTGAGGGTTATCCGCCACCGAGGCCGGCAGCGGCCGGAGAGCGTCCCCCGACCGGACGACACGCCAAACGATGGCCGGCCCTTCGAGCACACGCACCAACGCATGTTCCCGGCAAATCGCTTCGCGGTTGCGCCGAAACCAGTCATGACGTGCGAGTGCCGACACAAGCTGCGTGAGTTCCGATGATGTGATCATCGCCTCGCCAAGCGCGTCTCTCAGCAGAGTCGGCAGGAGTGGGAGAACCACGGAGTCGCGAAGTTCGGCATTCCACCCGCGGCGCAACGCCGCAGCATCGGCGGGCGTGTCCGTTTCGACGGAGGCATTTAGCCCTTCTATCTGGCGCCGGCCACTGTCGAGGAAGAAATAGCCGTGCAGCAGGAGGCGGAATTGGCCGAGCGCACCGTCGTCGTCGAGCGGGATGTCTATGCTGGATTCATCGGAGATTGGCAGGAACACGGCCCAGGAAATGCGAAGCCGCGCAGGCATGGTGCGCGCGATTCCCCCGTGGGGGATGCGCAACAGCGTTGCGGCCCCGTGCGGCTCTCCCTTTTCCGGGACGGGTTGTGGGCTGAGAACGGTGATCGTTTGCGGCCAATGCGGTGTGCGTCTCAGCTCCGCGAGACGACCGTCAAGAGCCATCGTTTCACGCCCGACAAATGACGCTGCCGATCTCTCCGGCGCGACTTCGATCTTCCCGCCAAAGGTGTGAACACCATCGCCCAAACGGTTCGGCCCGATGAAGCGACCCTGCGCAACATCGAGTTCCAACGCGCAGCGAGTTTCACCGTTCTCCAGAATCTCAATCGACTTCAGATGACGCAGCGTCGTCAGGACAGCGCGCAAATCGTCAGGTCGGATGAGTTCCCTGATCGTCTCTGTTGCCGATGGCATGTTGCTGGAAAAGCCAACCCCTGGGGCTGGCTGGATACCTCTCCGGCGCAGCGGGAGCCAAAGAACGAGGTGGCGATCAGGTAAATTTGAGGCGACCTCACCGCCCAAGAATCCGACATCGGCGGGGTCGAGAGGCTCCCACTGCCGACTGATATTGCCCGCGACATCCACCTCCAGGAACGGGTTGACGACCGTGCTAAACGGGGCGCCGTTTTCCCTTCGGGCGTAGACGATAAACGCATCGCAGAGGTGAAATACGGCCTTCTGGCCGAAGCCAAACTTGCCGATCGCGGCGCTGTCAGCGGCTTTGCTGCTCTCGCCAAACGACGTAATTCCACTCTCGTCCTGCTCGCGGAAGACGCCATCATTTGCGACCAGAAGACCCGGCCCGCGCAGCAGCGGGTTCACCGCGTTTGGCCAGCCAGGCAATACGTCGAGCCTGAATCTCTGGGCTCCCGCGTCGTCGGCGTTTTGCAGCAATTCCTTGAGGATCGGATATCCGGAATCGTACCGATCTTGCAAATTGCTCTTGATCTGATTGACGATCGAGATCGGGGAGATGCGAAAATCAGGCATTGGCGCAGTGCGCTTTCCGCGTCCCGCCTGCGCTCGGATTGACACTCGCTCGCCTGGCTTTCAGCGTGGCGAATGCGTCGCCTCGACAGCTATGCGGCGCACCGCCTGCCTCGTCACCACCCTCAGATGGAGACCCGAAACGCACGCTGCGGCCGCCCGAAAGCGACCAATCGGCGTCCTTCAGAAGCTGGTCTATCTTGACGCGCGCGAACGCTTCATTGGCCACCTTTCGACGCCCCCTTGGTCCCCGTTTCCCCCTTATCCGTGCGTCCAGATTGCACGGAAAGCCGTTCATATTCTTCCACCGAGACGACCACTACAACGCCGCGCCCGTGCTTTTCGATCAGCACCGGCTCCGCACGCGCGGTGTCGATCATCAGCCCGAAGCCGTTCTTCGCTTCGCGCGCTGACATGGTTTTCATGGCCGATTCCCTTGGCGATCCATTGCGCCATTTTGGACGAAATAGCTCTTTCCGGCAATGGCAACGTGGCCAGGAGAGCCTACGCCTGCGCGTCGTTGCCGCGTGATGGCGGCAGCGCTGCGATATGTGGGGTCTCCGCGCCGCCCGCCATCGGTCATGTCCCGTCATGAGGCGCGTCAGTTGGTGCAGCGGGAGCGGCTTCCTTCCGCTCGTTTCGTTCCGCGTTGAACGCCTCTTTCCCCCTTCCGGCCCACAGTTCTCGCGCCCGGTCCCCGTCCTCGCCGGCGAGTTTGTCGGCCATCCAGAGCAGCGCGCCATAGATCATCGCGCGGTCGTCGCCGGTCAGGTCCACGATGCCCGCCTTCACGACGAGACCGCCGAGTTCGATCAGGTGCCGCGTCCTCTTGCGGCGCTCCACCTGCCAGGTGCGCATGTCATGCCGCGCCCGCGCCGCCTGATGCCGATTGCGCGCCGCCCGATTGCGTTGCAGCGCCGCCAGCGTCCCGATCAGGCGCATTCGCAGATCGCCGTGACTTACTGCGAAAGAATGCCGCGCCGTGCTTGGCCCATGACTCCCTCTTTCCGGCATCCTTTGTTTCCATCAGCGCGACCAGCGCGCCCGCCAGTTCTTCGACGGTGAGCGCATCGGCCCCGGTGGCAATGACCAGTTCGCCGAGTTGCTGCACTTTGCGGGTTTTCAGTTCCCTGGTCTTCTCCTCCAGAGCCTTCAATTCCGCATCATAGTCTCGTGGCTTGCGCATCATCATCTCCATAAGCTGTTGATGGATCGATGATAGTTGCGCCGGCAGCTGAACGCAGTATTGTTGCCGGGACGGTCTGGCACGGGCCGGTCCATCCCGAGATTTTTTCGAGGGAGGGCGCGCTTATACGTCGTTCCGACGTACGCTTCTTCGTGCCAATTCTGGATCGCGATGGCGATCTATCATCTTCACGTCAAAGTCATTGGCCGCAAGGCCGGGAGCAGCGCGGTGGCATCCGCCGCCTACCGCTCGGCTTCACGCATGCGCGACGAGCGCATCGACCGCGTGCAGGACTTCTCCAACAAGCGCGGTGTCGTCCATTCCGAGGTGCTGTTGCCGGAGAACGCACCGGAGCAATGGAGCGACCGCGAACGGCTCTGGAATGACGTTGAAGCCTTCGAGGTCAGGAAGGACGCCCAGCTTGCCCGTGAGGTGGAATTTGCGATTCCGCGCGAGATGACACAGACGCAGGGCATCGAACTGGCACGCGACTTCACGCAGGCCGAGTTTGTCGATCAGGGTATGATCGCCGACCTGAATGTGCATTGGGATATTGGCGAGGACGGGATGCCGAAACCCCATGCCCATGTCATGCTCACCATGCGCGAAGTCGATGAATACGGATTCGGCAAAAAGGCGCGGGACTGGAACCGCACGGAGATGGTGGAGCGGTGGCGGGAACGCTGGGCCGAGCATGTGAATGAGCGGCTGGCCGAACTCGACATTGACGCGAGGATCGACCATCGCAGCCTTGAGGCTCAGGGCATCGGGCTGGAGCCGCAGAGCCAGGTCGGCGCACCTGCGCAGCGCATCGAGCGCGAAGGGATTGAGGCCGCCGATCGCGCGGACATGCACCGCGAGATCGCGCGCAACAACGGCGCACGGATCATCACCGATCCTTCCGTCGCACTGGATGCGATCACGCATCAACAATCGACCTTCACGCGGCGCGATATGGCAATGTTCGCGCATCGGCACAGTGACGGCATCGAGCAGTTCAACGAAGTCATGGGCGCGATGCGCGGCTCGCCCGATCTGGTCGAACTCGGGCAGGACGGACGCGGCGAGGATCGGTTCACCACGCGCGACATGATCGAGGTGGAACAGCGCCTTCATCGCGCGGCAGAACTCATGGCCGAAAATGAACGCCACGAGGTCAGCGACCGGGACAGAGCGGCCGCACTTGCGCGCGCCGAACAGCGCGGTCTTGTCCTCTCCGGCGAGCAGGTCGATGCGCTGGCGCATGTCACAGACGGGCGCGACCTTGGCATAGTCGTGGGTTATGCCGGGACGGGAAAGAGCGCCATGCTGGGCGTGGCGCGCGAGGCTTGGGAAGCGGCAGGTTTTGAGGTTCGCGGCGTTGCGCTATCCGGCATCGCCGCCGAGAATCTGGAAGGTGGATCGGGCATTGCCTCGCGCACCATCGCCAGCATGGAACATGGCTGGAAACAGGGCCGCGACATGCTCACCAGCCGCGATGTTCTGGTGATCGATGAGGCGGGCATGGTCGGCACACGCCAATTGGAACGTGTGCTGTCCCATGCCGCCGACGCGGGTGCAAAGGTGGTGCTGGTCGGTGATCCACAGCAATTGCAATCCATCGAGGCGGGCGCAGCCTTCCGCTCGCTTCACGAACGTCATGGCGGTGTCGAGATTCGTGAGGTTCGCCGCCAGCGCGAGGACTGGCAGCGGGACGCGACTCGCGATCTGGCGACTGGCAGGACGGGCCATGCAATCCATGCCTACGACGCGCACAACATGGTACATGAGGCTCAAACGAGAGAGCAGGCGCGCGATGATCTGATCGATAGATGGGACCGTGACAGGCAGAGCGTACCGGACAGCAGCCGCATCATCCTCACGCACACCAATGCCGAGGTGCGCGAACTCAACGAGGCAGCCCGCGACAAGATGCGGGCGGCTGGCGATCTTGGCGAGGACGTGCGCGTCGCAGTCGAACGCGGCACTCGCAGCTTTGCCACCGGGGATCGCATCATGTTCCTGCAAAACGAACGCGGGCTTGGCGTGAAGAACGGCACGCTGGGCACAATTGAGGAAGTCAGCTCCCAATCCATGTCGGTTCGCACGGACGATGGCCGCTCCGTCGCCTTCGACCTGAAGGACTACGACCGCATCGACCACGGTTATGCCGCGACCATCCACAAGGCACAGGGCATGACGGTGGACCGCACCCATGTGCTAGCGACGCCGGGCCTGGATAGTCACGGCAGCTATGTCGCCCTGTCTCGGCACCGTGACGGCATGGACCTGCATTATGGCCAGGACGACTTCGCCAGTCAGGACCGGCTCGTCCGCACCCTGTCCCGCGACCGGGCCAAGGACATGGCATCGGACTACGAGCAGACCGACCCGGCGCAGGACTATGCCGAGCGGCGAGGCATCACCTTCCGCGAGCGGATGGAGCGGGTTGTCGAGATCGCCAGGCAAGTGCCGGAGAAGGTGCGCGGCATGTTCGACGGCCTGCGCCTGCCCGCAGACGGCGCGCCCGGCGCAGATGTCCCAGGGCAGCCGGAAAGGAGAAGAGCGGAAGCGGAGGGTCCGCAGCGTGAACCGGCATCGCCTGTGAGGGAGGACGCCGATGATCCGGAATTGGCGATGCGCCGTGCGCGGACCGCTGCGCTCAAGCGTCATGCCCGCGCGGTGGACGGGATATTCAGTACCGAGGATACCGGCGCTAAGGCCAGCCCCGAGCAAATGCGCGAACTGACTGATGCCCGCAAAGCCTTTGAGGAAGTGCGGCCGCATGGTTGGCGCGATGCCGAGGCCGCGTATGTCAAAGACCCGGAACTTGTGCGTGAGGCTGCGACAGGCCGTGTCAACCGCGCAGTTCGCGCCCTCCAGCTTGAAACGGAAATTCGTACCGATCCGCAGCGCCGCGCCGACCGCTTCGTGGAGCGCTGGCAGAAACTCGATCGCGCCAGCCAACAGCAGTACCAGGCGGGAGATATGTCCGGCTACAACGCCACCCGCTCTTCGATGGGCGACATGGCGAAGAGCCTCCAACGCGATCCGCAACTGGAATCCATTCTCGCCAACCGCAAGCAGCAACTCGGCATCATGTTCGAATCAGGCCGCCGACTCGGCGCTGAACTCGCCTTCACCCACGGCATCGACCTGGGGCGGGGTCGCGGGATCGGACTCTAAGACCATCCTATTTCCCGCCGCTTCTACGCCACAGTACGACGCCCGCTAAATAGCTCTTGCGAAACGGTAATTCGCCGTTCTGTCTGGTTCCATTGACCGTCAGGAACAACCAGCAGGAGGCAGAAAAGCTATGCGCGAGCCAGACCGTATTGTCCGCATGAACACCGTCCTCGCCCGCACCGGGCTGTCCAAGTCCACCATCTACCGCAAGATCGTCGAGGGCACTTTCCCACCCCAACTCAGGATCAGCACCAACGGCGCGGGCTGGCGCGAATCCGACATCAACCGATGGGTTGCCGATCCGGTCGGATGGCGGCCGGAAGGCCATACCGATGAAGCCCGTTAAGGCCGGTGCGCCCGCCGATCCCGGATATGACGGGACGACCGACGAATCCCATTCCCAGCACGCCAACAAGGCGCTTACCGCGTCGGAGCAGCTAGAGGAATTGCTGGGCTATCCGTGGCCCTTTCCCGGCAGGCCGCCCAAACATGATCTGTCCACATGGACCGTCACCGACGACTGGCCCGACCCTGTTCCCGTTACAGAAGCCGAGATCGAGGTGTTCGAGCGGTGGTTCGGCGACCTGTTCGATGAGCTGTTCGGCTCCGGTGGCTGAACCCTGTTTCCTATTGCAATATGAGTTATAGAGTGGTACATATGCCCATTACTGGAGTGACGCTGTGATCGTAGGCTTTCGGGACGACTGGCTGCGGGCCTTCTTTGTGGAAGATATCCGCTCCCGCAACATCCCTTCCGACCTGGAAGCCCGCTTGTTCCGCAAGCTCCAGATGATTGACGACGCCGTGACCGATCAGGACTTGCGCGTGCCGCCCAGCAATCACTTCGAGAAGCTGCGCGGCAACCTAGCAGGTTTCCATTCCATCCGAGTCAACCAGCAATGGCGGTTGATCTTCCGGTGGGATGGCAAGCGCGGCGAGGCGGACGGAATCTATCTGGACGATCACAGCTACCGATGAAAGCGAGGCAAAGATGCTGACCACCAAGCGCAAGCCGGCGACAGTCGGCGAGATACTGACCGAAGAGTTCATGCAGCCGATGGGGCTGACACAGGGCGCGCTCGCCGAAGCGATGGGCGTCCAGCGCAAGCACGTCAACGAGCTGTGCGGCAATCGCAGGAACGTGACGGCGGCGACGGCGCTGATCCTCGCCCGTGTGTTCGGCAACAGCCCGGACTTTTGGCTCAACGTGCAGCGGCGCAGCGATCTTTGGGAGGTAATGAACACGCCCAAGGAGCGCGAACGGGTCGAGCGCGCGCGTCCATTGGAGAAAGCGGCCTGATCGCAGTCATGCGGCCCGATGGTGGCGGCCGAGCCACAATTTGAGAAGGAGACATCGCCATGACCGTGCCCCAGAAAACCATAGGGGTACGCGCCGCCCTTTACCTGCGCGTCTCGACGGCGCGACAGGCCGAGCATGACGTTTCCATTCCCGACCAGAAGCGGCAGGGCGAAGCCTATTGCGAGGCGCGCAACCTGCAACTGGTCGAGACCTTCATCGAACCCGGCGCATCGGCCACCAATGACCGCCGCCCCGAGTTCCAGCGCATGATCGAGGCGGGCACGTCGAAACCCGCGCCCTTCGATGTGGTCGTGGTCCATTCGTTCAGCCGGTTCTTCCGCGATCACTTCGAGCTTGAGTTCTATGTTCGCAAGCTTGCCAAGAACGGGGTCAAGCTCGTCTCGATCACACAGGAAATGGGGGATGACCCCATGCACGTCATGATGCGGCAGATCATGGCGCTGTTCGATGAATACCAGTCCAAGGAAAACGCCAAGCACGTCATGCGGGCCTTGAAGGAGAATGCCCGACAAGGCTTCTGGAACGGCTCGCTTCCTCCTATCGGCTATCGCACAGTCGCCGCCGAGCAGCGCGGCGCGAAGGTCAAGAAGAAGTTGGAGATCGACCCGCTCCACGCCGACACGGTGCGACTGATCTATCGCCTTGCCCTGGAAGGCGACGGCACCACCGGCCAGATGGGCGTCAAGAACATCGTCTCCTATCTCAACAGTCGCCGCATCTTCACCCGCGACGGCGGACGTTGGGGCATCGGTCAGGTTCACCGCATCCTCACCCGCCGCACCTATATGGGCGAGCATGAGTTCAATAAGCGCTCCAAGAGCAAGGAACTGAAACCCAAAACAGAGATCGTTGTCGTGCCGGTCCCTCCAATCATCGACCGTGAGACCTTCGACGCGGTTCAAAAGCTGCTCAAGGCCCGTAACCCCAAGGTCATGCCAGCCCGCGTCATCAGCGGCCCGACCATGCTGACCGGCCTGATCCATTGCGCCAAGTGCGGCGGGGCCATGACCATCCGCACCGGCAAGGGTGGGCGCTACCGCTATTATGCCTGCTCGATGAAGGCGCGGCAGGGACCGACCGCCTGCGAGGGCATGGCCGTGCCGATGCAGAAGCTGGACGATCTGGTTGCCGATCACCTTGAGAAGCAGTTGCTTCAGCCCGAACGTCTGGAAACCATCCTTACCGCCGTTCTCGACCGGCGAGAGGAACGCTCGGAGCGCCGCCGCGAGCATATCGCCGAACTCAACAAACGCGCCACGGAATCGGAATTGCGCCTCAAACGGCTCTACAACGCCATCGAGGCGGGCGTAGCCGATCTGGACGACCCGGCGCTGAAAGACCGCATCGACGGCCTCAAGGCCATCCGCGATCAGGCACGCGTCGATGCCGAGCGTGCGCAGGCGATGCTCCAGCACGCCGGGAGCCAGGCGGTGACGCCGCAAATGCTCAGGAAGTTCGCCGCAAAGGCCCGCCAGCGTATCCGGCTTGAAGGTGGCGGCTATCGCCGCGACCACCTGCGGGCGCTCGCGCAGCGCGTCGAGGTCGCCGAGGGCGAGGTTCGTATCATGGGATCGAAGTCCCGGCTGCTACAGACGCTGGTGGCGGGAAGTGGCGTAAACTCAGTGCCCACTCAAGGACTGAAGTGGCGGAGGGAACGGGATTCGAACCCGTGAGGAGTTGCCCCCAACACGCTTTCCAGGCGTGCGCCTTAAACCACTCGGCCATCCCTCCGGACACGCACGCAGGTATGCCTGCTGGTGACGGATGCCCGACAAGGCGGGCGGTCGGAACATAGCCGCGCCATGTGCACCATGCAACCTGTGGCGATTGATCTTCGATCTGTTATCTTGATCCCGGCAATCTGCAGTGCAACACATTCTACCTGGATGGTACCGGATGCGGCAATTTCTCTACGGTCTCGCCTATGTTCTCCTCGTTCTGGCCGGCGCTTCGGCCATTGCCGAGGTGTTCCACATGCTCGCATCGCAAGCCTATCAGCCGCTTTCGCTGGGGTCGATATGGTTCAGCCTTCATGCCAACAGCCTCGTCGGCTTTCAGGCGCTGGTGGAGAAGAACATCAGCCCGGTGGTGTGGGCCCCCGTACGCTTCCTGCTTACGCTACCGGCCTGGGTCGTCCTGGGTGTACCCGGCCTTGTCCTGCTGGTTACCTGCCGCCCCCGCCATCGAGGCCTCGGGTCTGCGCTGAACTGAACAGACGCACACGACCGGTAGTGTCGGAGCCTTCCGTCTATTCTCCCTGCCCGAGGGCTTCGCGGCGTTCCTCGAGTTCCAGCCACTGGGTTTCGAGTTCGTCGAGTTCCGCCTTCTGCTGTTCGACCTGCCGGCTGAGCTTCATGAAACCCTCCGGATCCTTCTGGTAGAAGTCAGCCTCGTGCAGGCGGTTTTCATGCTCGCGGATCTTGTGCGCCAGCGCTTCGATGCGCAGCGGCAGCCGCTCAAGCTCCCGTTCGAGCTTGCGGTCGATGGCCGAACGTCCTGCCGGAGCGGCGGGCTTCGGTGCCGGTGCGGATGGACGGACGGCCCGCAAGGCTTCGGCGGGTTGCGGACGCTGACGCAGATAGTCACTGTAGCCGCCGGCATATTCGGCAATGCTTCCCTGACCGTCGAGCACGACCGTACTTGTGACCACGCGATCGAGGAAATCGCGATCATGGCTGACGATCATCACCGTACCACGATAGTCGGCCAGCATTTCCTCCAGAATGTCGAGTGTCTCGATGTCGAGATCGTTGGTCGGTTCGTCGAGAACCAGAAGATTGCTCGGCTGTGCCAGGATGCTCGCCAGAAGCAGGCGACTTCGCTCACCGCCGGAAAGGGCGCGAATGGGTGTGCGGACCTGATCGTCGCGAAACAGGAAATCGCCCAGATAACTCACCACGTGGCGACTGTCCTGTCCCAGCCTGACCATGTCTCCCCCATCCGGGCAAAGCAGTTGCCAGGGCGTGATACGCTCGTCGAGAGTGGAACGGTGCTGGTCGAAGCGGGCAATGGCGAGATTGCTGCCAACGCGCACCGTTCCGTCATCCGGTTCCAGTTCACCCAGCAGCAGGCGCAGCAAGGTTGTCTTGCCGGTGCCATTGCGGCCGATGAAGCCGATGCGGTCGCCGCGCATGATGCGGGTGGAAAAGCCGTCGACGATCGTCGTTTCGCCGAACCGCTTGACCAGGGATTCCGCCTCGATCACCAGCGCACCGCTACCCGCCTGATGCTCTGCCCTGAGCTTCACCGCGGAGCCGTCGCGCAACAGCTTTCCTCGTGCCGCCCGCAACTCGGACAGGCGCCCCAACCGGCCCTGATTGCGCTTGCGCCGGGCGGTCACGCCGCGATGCAGCCAGTGTTGCTCCGCCCTGATCCTTTGTGCCAGCCGGCCAAGCTCGCGCTCTTCTTCGCGCAACACCTCGTCGCGCCACGCCTCGAACCGGTCGTAGCCCTCGCCATTGACCCGCAATGTGCCGCGATCGAGCCACCAGGTGGCATTCCCCACTTCGACGAGGAAACGGCGGTCATGGCTGATGACCACCAGCGCGCCCCTGAACTCGCGCAGCCGCGCTTCCAGCCACTCGATCGCCGGCAGATCGAGATGGTTGGTGGGTTCGTCGAGCAGCAACAGGTCAGGTTCGCCTATCAGCGCTCTCGCGAGGGATACCCTGCGCTGTTCGCCGCCGGAAAGCGGCCTGCTCGGCCGGCCCGGCTCCATCCCGAAGCTGACCAGCAGCTCACGGGCCCGATAGAGGTTCTGCTCGTTTCGATCAATCGCCGGCAGTCCATCGAGAACGACCTGCTCCAGCATCATGCCGTCGGGAATATCGGGCTCTTGCCGGAGATAGCTGACCAGCACGTGTCCGGCTGGCTGGCGGGAGCCGGCATCGAGTTCGATCTGTCCGGCCATGACCTTCAGCAAGGACGACTTGCCGGTGCCATTGCGGCCGACAAGACAGATCCGGTCGCTGCGCTGGACATCCGCATCGACGCCTGCCAGCAATTGCCGCCCGCCGAGGCTGAGCTGCGCATCTCTCAATGAAATCAGGGGTTGGCTCAACGGCTTTTCATCCGAACTGGCTGACCTGTGTTGGCGATTGGTATATGCCTTCGCCGATCCGAAAGGTGCAGACAAGAGTACCCATATGAAAACGAAGGCTGTGGACGCATGAGCGACGATATTCTGGAGCCCTTCAAGGCCTTTGGCATCACTGATCTGACCATCGAGAAGGATGCGGGTGCAGCTGTCGAAAGGTTGCGGGATCTCTACGACAGGGCCGGTGCCCGACTCAAGGATGCCTTCATCCGTTATGCGGTATCCGGGGAGGAACCGGGCGAGATCAACGCCCGCTATCCCTATGTCGGCCTGCGGGTGGCCGCGGCCGATCTCAATCTCGATGCACGGCTGGCCCATGGCGCGCTGCATGACCCGGGCATTTACGGCACGACCATCACCCAGCCGAAGCTGTTCTCGGACTACTATACCGAACAACTTTTCAGCCTGGCCTCGCATCACGAAGTACCGCTGGTCGTCGGTACCAGCCGCCGGCCGATACCGCTGCCCTATCTGGTGGATGTAGGCGGCAGCGGCATCTCGCAGGAGCGCGCGCACCAGCTCACCTACCTCTTCCCGATGCCCGACCTGTCGCAGACCGACGACCAGATCGCCAACGGCACCTACTGGACCAGCAAGGGCGAGCCCCAGCCGCTGGCGATCTTTACCGCGGAACGGGTCGATTACAGCCTGCACCGGCTCTACCACTACAGCGGCACCGCACCGCGCTATTTCCAGCGGTTCATCCTGCTCACCAACTATCAGCGCTATATCGACCACTTCATCGGCCATGCCCAAAGGGAAGTGAACGAGGGCGAGGACCATGAATGCTTCGTCGAGCCGGGCAATGTGATCACCTGGAACAGAAGGTTCCACGACCGCCCCGACGAGGGCACGCCGCCCGATCATCTGCCGCAGATGCCGGCCTATCATCTCTGCCGGCCCGACGGTCAGGGGGTCACCATGATCAACATCGGCGTGGGCCCCTCGAACGCCCGCACCATCACCGATCATCTTGCCGTGCTGCGTCCCCACTGCTGGCTGATGCTTGGCCACTGCGCCGGGCTTCGCCGCACCCAGCAGCTGGGCGATTATGTCCTGGCCCATGGCTACATGCGCGAGGATCATGTGCTCGATCAGGAGGTTCCGCCTTTCGTGCCCGTTCCCCCCATTGCCGAGGTGCAGGTGGCCCTGCAATCGGCCGTGGCCAATGTCACCGGCCTTTCGGGGCTGGACCTGAAGACCCGGATGCGTACCGGAACCGTGGCCACGACCGCCAACCGCAATTGGGAGTTGCGCTATGACGAACTGTTCGAGCGGCTGAACCAGTCGCGGGCAATCGCCGTGGACATGGAAAGTGCAACCATCGCCACCAACGGACTGCGCTTTCGCGTGCCCTATGGCACGCTATTGTGCGTTTCGGACAAGCCGCTTCATGGCGAAATCAAGCTCCGCGGCATGGCCAACCGCTTCTATCAGGAGCGGGTGAACCAGCACATAGAAATTGGTCTCGAAGCCATTCGCCTTTTGCGCGAACAAGGACTGACACGGCTGCATTCGCGCAAGCTGCGCAGTTTCGACGAGCCGGCGTTCCGCTGACTTGCAGCGGCCCGTTCAGTCCATGAAGATGCTGGCGAACGTGACCGGCGGCCCGAAGTCTCCAAGTACGCAGGTATGCGTTGTGACGGCCCCATCGTCATCGACGAGATGCAGCTGGTAGCCGGGCGGCTCCGCGGTCAGCGCCAGTTCGCTGCCCTGCCCCAGATCGAGGTGAAGCTGGTGGGCGACACCTGGACACAGGCTCACGACCGTTCCGGCGAAACGCCGCTGGATCGCCCGGTGGAGATGGCCGGCCACGATGCGCTCGACATTGGGATAACGGACAAGGATGGCTTCGAGCTCGCGCGCGCCGGACAGGAGACGGATCGCGTCCATGCCCTCGATGCCGGTCTTCACCGGAGGGTGATGCATGGCGACAAGCACCGGTGTGTCGCCCGCATCCTCAAGTTCCGCCTCCAGCCATCGCAGTCTTTCGGCGCACAGCCGGCCTTCCGGGCGTCCCTCGATCAGCGTGTCGAGGGCGAGGACACGTATCGGCCCGGCTTCGATGCGGTATTGCAGGAATGGCGACCCGTCGGCGAATGGCGTGATGTCGCCGAATGCCTCGCGCATCGCGGCACGGGTGTCGTGGTTGCCGGGAATGACGTAAAGGGGCATTGCCAACCGGTCGAGGATCGACCGGGCGATTGCATACTCGCCAGGCGTGCCGTCATTGCCGATGTCGCCGGTCAGGATGACGAGATCGGGACGGGGCGAGAGGGCATTCACGGCGGCCACCGCACGTTCGAGGCAGGCCGCCGGATCGACCGGACCGAGAAGTGCGCGGCCCTCGCGGATATGGGTATCGGTGATCTGGGCGATAATCATGACCGGATTTGACCCTCTCGACGGATGACCGGGGAACGGACCGAAAGCAAATTTCGGGGTTTTGAACGGGAATTTATCCATTGAACTACCACTCGACTGCCCGATGGTCTATGCGCACGGAGGAGCATCGTGACCCGGAGAACCGATCTTGAACGATTCGCCTGTGCTGTATGACGATGAAGGGGGCGTGGCCCTCGTCACGCTCAATCGCCCCGACAGGCTGAACGCCTTCAACGTCGCCATGCAGGATGCGCTGCGCGCCTGCCTGGAACGGGCCGCCACCGATTCGAAGATCCGGGCGGTGCTGCTGACAGGCAATGGCCGCGCCTTTTCCGCCGGGCAGGACCTCGATGATGACATCATGGGCAGGAATGGTGAACCTCCCGACTTGGGAGAAGTCCTTAACCGATACTATAACCCACTTGTTCGTCAGATTCGCGACCTCGAATTGCCGGTCATCTGTGCCGTCAACGGCATCGCCGCCGGCGCTTCCGTCAACATCGCGCTGGCCTGCGACCTTGTCTTTGCCGCCCGGTCCGCCTCCTTCACCCAGCCCTTCCAGAAAATCGGCCTCATGCCCGACGCCGGCGGAACCTGGTTCCTGCCACGACTCCTCGGTCCCCAGCGAGCCATGGGACTTGCCCTTCTGGGGGAACGTCTCAGCGCGGAGCAGGCCGAAAAATGGGGATTGATCTGGAAGGTCGTCGATGACGAAAATCTGCTTGAGGAGACCTTCGTCCTTGCCCGCGAACTTGCCCGAGGTCCCACCAAGGCGCTGGGGCTGACCAAGCGGGCCATTCACTGCGGATGTGCGAACAGCCTCGACCAGCAGCTCGACCTCGAAACCCGCCTGCAGCGCATGCTGGGGCGCAGCGCGGATTATCAGGAAGGCGTGGCGGCCTTTCGAGACAAGCGGCGACCGACGTTCCGGGGAGAATGATGACAGCCGCAGCCATTCCCGGGAATGCAACGATTGGCATCGTCGGCGCGGGAACCATGGGGGCGGGCATCGCCCAGATCGCCCTGCGGGCGGGCCATCGCGTCCACCTCGTCGATGCGGATGCGGCGGCCCTTGCCAGGGCCCGGGCAACCATAGCCGGCCATCTGGACCGCATGGTCGAGAAAGGCCGGCTCGACGCGCGGGACCGCGACGACACCATGGACCGCCTCCGGCCTGCCTCCGGTCCGGCCGGGATCGCGGATTGCCGGCTGGTCGTCGAGGCCATCGTGGAGGACCTTTCGGCCAAACGGCAGCTGTTCGCCGGGATGGAGGAGCATGTCGCCGACGACGCTATCCTCGCCAGCAACACCTCCTCGATTTCAATCACGGCGATCGCCCGGGCACTCGCCCGGCCGGAGCGTTGCGTCGGCATGCACTTCTTCAATCCGGCCCCGCTCATGCGACTTGTCGAGGTGGTCTCCGGACTGGCAACGTCTTCGCAAGTTGCGGAAACGGTGGCCGCGACGGCACGGGCCTGGGGCAAGGATCCGGTCATGGCTCGCTCGACGCCGGGATTCATCGTCAACCGCGTTGCCCGGCCGTATTATGGCGAGGCGTTCCGCCTGCTGGAAGAAGGTGCTGCCGATGCAGCCACCATCGACGCCATCCTGCGCGATTGCGGCGGTTTTCGCATGGGACCGTTCGAGCTTGCCGACCTTATCGGCCACGACGTCAACCATGCGGTGACGCGAACGGTCTTCGACGCCTTCTCCGGCGACCCGCGCTACCGCCCTGCCCTGTTTCAGCAGGAACTGGTTGCCGCCGGCCGGCTGGGTCGCAAGACCGGCCGCGGCATATACACCTATGGCAATGACGTACCCTCGCCACCCGTCAGCGAGGAGCCGCCCTGCCCCGCTCCGTCATCAATTCGTGTTGAAGGCGGAATCGGCCCCCTGCATGCCATCGTCGACGCTGCGAAGGCCGCTGGCGTGACAGTCGAAACCACAGCCGAAGGCCCGGGAATGATCCTCGTCGAAGGTGCCGCTTTCGGCCTGAGCGACGGCAGGCTCGCCATCGAGCACTCGCTCGACGGTGGGTACCCTGTCGCCCTCGTCGACTGGTGCCTCGACTGGAATATCTCTCCGCGCGTCGCGGTTGCCTTTTGCGCAAGCATGGACGAGCCCCGGCGCCGTGCCATCATCGGCCTGCTGCAGGCCGCCGGCAGGAAGGTCACCACCGTCGCCGATCTGCCGGGACTCGTGGTTGCCCGCACGGTCGCCATGCTCGCCAACGAGGCCGCCGAAGCCGTCCATTTGCGCGTGGCCGGCGAGGCCGGCATCGACACCGCGATGAAGCTGGGCGTCAACTACCCTCGCGGACCGCTCGAATGGGCACGCGCGATCGGCTTCGGCCATGTCGCCGGGGTCATGACGAATCTGCGCCGCCTCTACGGCGAGGACCGATACCGCCCCTCACTGCGGTTGCAGTACTGGAATCTCGCCAGCCGCCATCAGCAGCATCGCTCCAGGGTTCAGCCGTTGGTCCCGGACCGCTCGTAGAGCACAGCCCTTGACATCGGCGGACCCGCTGTCATCGGCACCGAACGCTGCGGGATCGAAGATGGGGTCATCGTTCACAGGGTGTGATCCACTTCCTGCAGGAAGGCCATGACGAGTGCGTTGAAGGCACGGGGCTGTTCCAGATGGAGGAGGTGTCCGGCCCGCCGCACGACGGCGAACCGGGCGCCCTTGATGCGCCCGGCCATCCTTTCCATCATCGGCGCCGGTGCGGTGCGGTCCACGTCGCCCGCGAGCAACAGGGCCGGCATCCGATGGGATCCGAGGGACTCGCGCCGGTCGAAGGTGACGAGACATTCGAGCATCGCCCGATAGGTTGTCTCCGGCACCGCGCGCATGGCCGCCAGCGCCCGGCGAACCCCGTCCGGATCGGCATGGGTGCTCACCAGCGTCGTCACCAGGGCTGCCGCCAGGTCGTGCATGGTGATCCCGGCGTCGAGCGGTGCCAGCCTTTCGGCGAGGAAGCGCTGCCTGAACCTGTCGTCGCGACTGCCGAAGGCGGGGCTCGTTGCCGCCAGAATCATGGAACGAACCAGTTCGGGCGAGGTTGCCGCCAGTTCCTGCACGATCATGCCGCCGATCGAATGACCGAGGAAATGCGCCCGCTCGATCCCGAGTCGGCTCAGATCGCTCCTGAGCGTCGCCGCCAGCGATCTGAAATCGGGCGGTTCCACGAGCGGTGTTCCGCCATAACCCGGCATGTTCCATGCAAGACATCGATAACGGCCACCGAAGACCTCGATCTGCGGCCGGAAACTTTCTGCATTGCCGCCGATGCCATGCAGTAACACCAGCGGCGCCCCGTCGCCTTCGATCAACAGACTCATGCCGGCACTCCCACCTCCCCTGCGACATCATCACGACCGCCAGATCCTACCAGCGTTTCAAAGGGTTGGCGACATCCGCGCGCATCGCCGGGAAACGCCACACAAGGACGGGTCGACATTTAACGCTTTTGAGTATAAACTTCATTTTTTTATATTCTCAATAATTGAAATATTGAACCCGATCAAGTAACAATCGGAATCGGACAATGACAAGTAAGTATTTCGGGAAATTTCCTCCATTTGTGAGTATTGTCACTGCGCATCGTGTATCCAGGCGGCAAATTCATGATCGTCAGGATTTCTGGACGACACTGGATTTCGAGAGACAGTGGAGCCCACCCTTGCGGCGGTACCTATCGCGATGTTCCCGGATACGTGTTCTGCCACAGATTTGTGTCGGCATTGAGCCAGTAGGCTACCGTCAGAGGGCAAATCCCGGCAATGACCCACAGAGCCTGTTCTTCGCTTTGTGGGTCGCTTTTTTCCGCCCCGACGAACGACCGCGAGCATTCACGACAATTCAACGCGCATATTGCGGGCCATGAATAACACGATACTTTTGTTGATCATTTTAATTAACAAATTTTTTCTGTTAAATCACCTAAACATCGGATCATTCGGGACAATCATTCCCGATGTGAGAAAAATCACATATTGAAGAGCAAAACTCTCGTAAAGTTCAGTTGCTGAGGGCAACCATTTAGAGACTCGCGAAATTTTTTTCGCGGGTCTTTTTTTGGCCCGGTTTCCAGCGTCAGCGATGAAGAATTTATGCTCCTTTGTAACATAGATCAATCAAAACGTTAATAGCCTGCGGGTCGATCACGCATCTTCAACACGGGGCGCGGGCCTTGCTCCTGAAATGCCGGACGGGGCGCCGGAACACGCGCCACACCGCGACACTCCGGAAATCCCGGATTCATCCGTGGAAAATCAACCTGTTGACCTGATGGTGACAGTTGGGGACCCTCTTGCATGGTACACCATTTCTTGTGAGCAAGGTTCAGCGGTGCTACGCAGCATCCGCAAGAGGACAACGGTGTTAGGGACTGATCAGGTGCCAGACGTCACCAGGACCGATTTGGTCATTGTCGGAGCCGGGCCGGTAGGGCTTTTTGCCGTGTTCGAGGCGGGACTGCTCGGGCTGCAATGTCACCTTGTCGACAATCTCGACAAGATTGGCGGCCAGTGCGCGGAACTCTATCCCGAAAAGCCGATCTACGACATTCCGGGACTACCGGTCTGCACCGGCCAGGAACTGGTCGACCGGCTCATGCAGCAGGCCCAGCCGTTCAAGCCGGAGTTCCACCTGCAGCAGCAGGCCGAGGAACTGACCCGGCTCGACGACGGAGCTTGGCGGCTCAAGACCAGTGCCGGCAAGGTGTTCGAGGCGCCGGCCATTGTGCTGGCCGCCGGTGCCGGCAGCTTCGTGCCACGGCGCATTCCCCTGCCCGATGCGGACAGCTTCGAGGGAAAGTCCCTGTTCTATGCCGTTCGCCGCATGGAGGATTTCCGTGATCGGGATGTCGTGATCGCCGGTGGCGGCGATTCGGCCCTCGACTGGGCGCTCAACCTCCACCCCATCGCCCGCAGCGTCGCCATCGTCCACCGCCGCGACGAATTCCGCGCCGCGCCCGATTCCGTCGAGAAGATGCGCGCCCTGGTGGCCGCCGGGCAGATGAAGCTGGTGATCGGCCAGCTCTCCGCACTGGACGGCAGCCATGGCGAACTTTCCGGCCTGACCATCAAGGGCACCGACGGGGAACATGCCCTGCCCTGCAACCGCCTGCTCGCATTCTACGGCCTGAAGATGGAACTCGGCCCCATAGCCGAATGGGGCCTGAACATCGACCGCAATCACATCGAGGTCGAAACCAGCGCGTTCGAGACCAGCCAGCCCGGCCTGTTCGCCATCGGCGACATCTGCACCTATCCCGGGAAACTGCAGCTCATCCTTTCCGGCTTCCATGAAGCAGCACTGATGTGCCAGAAGGCGTTTGCTCTCTGCCGTCCCGAAAAGAAGCTCGTGTTCCGCTACACGACCTCAAGTACAGATCTCCACAAGAAACTGGGTATTGCCTAGCATGGCCAAGATTGTCGTCGTCGATCGCGATGGAAACGAAAGCGAAATCGAAGGGACCATCGGCTGGTCCGTCATGGAAGTCATACGCGACGCCAATCTGCCCATCGAGGCGGCCTGCGGCGGGTGCTGCGCATGCGCGACCTGCCATGTCTATGTCGATCCCGCGTGGCTGGCGAAACTGGACGAGCCCGACGCCGACGAGGAACTGATGCTCGACGAGGCCTTCGAGGTGCAGGACAACTCGCGCCTGTCCTGCCAGATCAAGCTCAGCGACGAACTCGACGGCATCAGGGTCACGCTCGCACCGGAATTCTGAGTACGGCGGGCAGCCGGACACGATCCGGCACCCCCATCATTCCAGCTCGACCGGTTCGTCGTTCTTCGGGTAGGCGAGGAAGGTGCGGCTGATGATGGTATCGGCGAGAAATCCGCCGCCGACGATGTCGTGATAGGCATAGGAGACATCGACGATCATGGCACTCTCGCCATTGTCGAGTGCGGCGGTGGCGAGCTTGTCATGCACCTCGGTGGGCACCGACGGCACGCCGTTGCCGCGCAGGACCCAGGCCTGCCAGTCCCTGACCGGCCTGCCGCCGCTCATCGTGACGGATTCGGCGAACACCTGGAGGCGTCTGGTGTCGAGATAGCCGCTCGCAGCCCTGATCGACTTCGCGAGGTCGGCGATGTCCTTCTGCGTGACGACCTCCAGGTCGCCGATGGCCACTGTCGTCGCGCCCGCGAGATCGCTCACCGCCCGGTCGGCACGCAGATAGGCGGACAGCTCGATCGTCCCCATCCCCAGGATCAGCATCACCGGGGCCACCAGCGCAAACTCGACGGCATTCGCACCGGACCGGCAATTCAGGAAGTGCCCGAACCCCAGGAGACCTGCCAGCCACCGGCCATGACGCCGGACATGCCGCTGGGCGGTCACGACTTGCCGGCCCGGCGAACGAAGCTGCCGGAGACAAGCTGGCCGCCGGCGGACGTGCCGAGATTGGCAAGGCGATGGACCGGGGTCAGCCCCTGCCAGGCGTAGCCGATCCTGACGACCAGGAGATCGCCGTCCTTCCCCGCCTTGAAGCCGTTGCTGCCTATGACCTTGTTCGAGATGTCGTCGATATCGCCGACCGGTCGGATATCGATCTTCATCTTGCCGTCGCAATCGAGGAAGGAGGCGAATTTCGTGCAGACGAAGGCGCGGGCCTGCGCCAGATCGGCCGGTGCCGTCTCGCTCCTGCGATAGGCCTGCGCCAGCCCGACGGAGGCATTCCCGATGACGACATCGGCAACCAGCATGCAGCCCAGCTCGATCATGAAGAACAGCAGCAGCAGGAAGGGACCGAGGACCAGTGCGAATTCCAGTGCGGCAATTCCACGCCTGTCATCGGCCAGCCGCGGCAGGGTCCGGACGGCACGGACAGTCACGCTGCCAGTGCATCGATCCAGACAGATCATACTGATCTGTCTGGATAAATTGATGCAAAAACAAGGAACTGTTGCTCGGATGAATGAACGAAGTGAATGCGTCCGAGCACTAGGGAGCATAATAGATCCGGATATTGTCGATCAGGCCGCCCGTCGTGTTCTCGACGCCGGCGGCCTTGAAGGTCAGGTGGTAGGTATCGGCGACGGTGATGCGCAGCGGTACGACCCGTTCCTCCCATTCCGAACTGAAGACCGCCTCGTCGATCAGATGCGTCTGGAGCGGTTCGCCATCGCGATCGAGGTAGACGTCGATGATGTTGTCGTCGACCCTGGCGGTTCGGCTCCGGTAGAGATAACGCAATTCGAAATATCCGACCCTGAACCTGATGTCGGTGGTGATGGCGGAGTTCGCACTCTTGCCCGGGTTCCCTATCCTCCATCCATACTCACTGTCCAGTTCGGCAAAGTTCACGCCTTCGAGTGCGGGCGTGACCGTACCGGCCTGGATTTCGAGGGCCGCACCGTCGGTGACCCGCCATGCAACCGTCTTCTGGACCACGGTCCAGGCCCGATATGCGAGGACGATGTCCTCGAACCCGTCCTGGAAGAGCAATGTTCCGGCCAGTGAAGCGGGAGTGGGCGCCAGACAGGTCCTGTGACTGTTCACACTGAGTTGCCTGACCCCCAGCAGGCGGGCGAAGCTTGCCGAGCCGGATGCGCTCGCATCCAGTTCCTGGTCGCCCGTTCCGCCGCTGATCCGCGCCGAGGGGCCCCAGGCCGATGCGCCGAGGGCCGCCGACTGGGCATTGAACTGCCTGAGGGCCGCGGACCTGCGCGTCTCGACGCCGGGATGGTCCCGATAGAACGATTCGTAGCGCTTGCAGGCGAGTTCGGTACTGTGCGCCAGTTCATATTCCGCGGTCGCCTGCCGCGACAGGTCTATGGCCAGGGCGCTGATGCCGAGAAAGGCCAGCATGGACAACGCCATGAACGCACCGATCGACCCCTGCTCATCTCGAACAATGGTAAGCGCTGACGGAACTCTGACCGGAGGCATGTTTACGCTCGCACAGCAACGGGATTACCGGAGCCAAGTATCGCCGGAAATTACTAACGAGGAGTGAATAAATGTAATTTATGCAAATCCGACAGGTCAATTTTCATAAGAAAAAATTCCTTGACTCTCGCACTGCCCTTGCATCATAACCTCCCCCCATGTCCCACACCTCTCCTACTCCCCCCATATTGCCGCGCAAACTCGCCGGCCGGGTCTTTCGCTGGGGCGCACCGCGGTTTTTGAAGGTGTGCTGGCTGGTGGCGACCGGGCGGCGCGGGGTGCTGGCGGGGCCGCAGGTCCGGCTTGATGTGGCGGAGGTCGACGGGCTGGAACATCTGCCGCATGTGGCGGGTGTCCTGTCGGCGATGCGGGCGGGACTATCCCCACATGGTGGTCATGGCCTTCGGGCGATCCTCCACCGTCTGCTGCTGTTCCACTCCCGCGACTGGTTCCGTCGGTTGCAGGACAACTCCCTGGCGCAATCCGTCGCCTCGGCGGATGGTGCCGAAAGGGCATGGCTGGATCGTGCCGGACGCAGGGGAATGGGGAATGTCATCACCTCGCTGCTGAAGTCGGTGGCCAGAGGGATCGACGTGCCGGATGTCTGCCCGGTGCCATGGTCGCTCACGAAGGACACTCCCGGAGCGGCGAAACCCGCAAGGGCGAGGAAATCCCGTGGCGAGGAGGAAAGGCTCCGCGCCAGGGGACGGTCCCGCCTGTTGAAAAGTCTCCACGAGCATATCCTCGACGCGATGATGACGACCCCGCAGTCGGGAGCGTTTGCCATCTTCGCGCCCGACGAGTTGCGCCTGATCCGCGCGCTCCCGCCCGGCGATTTCCCCGACCTGCCGCCGCCGCCCGTGCGGCCCGTGTCGGCGAGGCGGCCGCTGCCGGTCTGCAAACCCCACCCCGTGTTCGGAAAATCGCTCTCCGGCATCCCCTGACGCCTTCGCACGGGGTTATTTTACAGTGGAATCCATGAATATCTCTCCTTCCTGTCCCCGTGCGGGATCCAGCCGCCATTCACCCTGGGCCTGGCGGATGATCTGGATGGAGGACCAGAGGAACAGGCCGGCCATCATGGTGGCCACCAGCAGATCGGGCCAGCCGTGGCCGACGAATGTCACGGCACCTGCCGCAACCAGGACGGCGACATTGCCGATGGCATCATTGCGGCTGCAGAGCCAGACCGAACGGACATTGGCATCGCCGTCCTTGTAGCGCATGAGAATCAGTACGCTGGCGACGTTGGCGAGCAGCGCCATGACACCGACGATCCCCATCACCGGAGCGTCGGGAATGCCGGGCACCAGCACCCTGTAGAGGGTCGAGCCGAAGACCCAGAGACCCATGAGGAGCAGGCTGGACCCCTTGAGCAATGCCGCCGTTGCCCGCACGCGCAGCGATTTCCCCAACACCATGAGACTGATGCCATAGGTCAGCGAATCGGCCAGGAAGTCGAGGGCGTCGGCCTTGAGGGCCTGCGATTGCGACAGAGATCCCGCGGTCATCTCGACAAGGAACATCCCGGCATTGATGACGATCACGATCCATAGCGCGCGGCGGAACCCGGGCGAGGTGCCGTCGAATGTTCCGTGATCGTGTCCGCAGCATGCAGACATGGCCATCTCCCGCAGGTTCGAGAATCCGTTTTCACCTGTCCTTGTAATTCCTACAGTGACTGGAGGTTCAAGGGAGAAAATATCATGCCCCGCCATCTCACCATCGGGCGGATCGCCAGGGCGGCCGGCTGCAAGGTGCAGACCATCCGCTATTACGAGCAGATCGGCCTGCTCGACGAGCCGCCGAGATCGGAAGGCAACCAGCGGCTCTATGACGAATCGGCGGTAAGGCGCCTGACCTTCATCCGTCACGCGCGGGAGCTCGGCTTCCCGCTGCAGTCAGTGCGCGACCTGATCGGCCTGTCCGACCGGCCCGATCAGTCCTGCGAGGCCGTCGACGCCATCGCGAGCGCGCAGCTGAACGATGTCACAAGGCGCATCGGGCGGCTGGAAGCGCTGCGCCGCGAGCTTGAGCGCATGATCGAACAGTGCCGTGGCGGCCGGATCGCCGACTGCCGCGTGATGGAAGTGCTGGGCGATCACCAGCTCTGCGAGAATGGAGACCACGCGGCACCGGAGCACCCGGCATCCGGCTGACCGTGACGGGGACCGGACGGCCCCCGCTTTGCCGCAGCGGCGCGTGCCCGGGCTTTGTTCCGGAGAGCAAAAATACGGACGGCACGCATCCGTCGGCCTGCCACATTCGTTTGTCGGGCCGACGAGCGCTTGATATGCTGACACTCTGACAAGAATAAGGGCCGGAGCCGCATCATGACCATCGTACCCAATTCCCTGCAGGCACGTGACATCGCCTATCACATCCACCCCTACACGAATCTGCGCGCGCACGAGCAGCAGGGCCCGCTGGTCATCACGGGTGGCGAAGGCATCTATGTTCATGACGATGACGGCAAGCAATATATCGAGGGCCTGGCTGGCCTGTGGTGCACCTCGCTGGGCTTCTCCGAAAAGCGGCTGGCCGAGGCCGCCAGGGCGCAGATGGAGACGATGCCGTACACCCACACCTTTGCGCACCGCTCCTCCGCGCCGGTGATCGAACTGGCCGACATGCTGCTCGACCTTGCCCCCGATCCGCTGCGCAAGGCATTCTTCGTCAATTCCGGGTCCGAGGCCATCGACACCGCCATCAAGCTGATCTGGTATTACAACAATGCCCGCGGCAAGCCGGAGAAGAAGCGCATCATCGGCCGGCGCCGGGCCTATCACGGCATCACCTCGATGGCCGGACACCTGACCGGCCTTCCCTATGCCCGCGCGGGGTTCGACCTGCCGGTATCCGACCGGTTCTTCCACGTGACGCCGCCGTCGCATTACCGCGAGGGACATGAGGGCGAAGGCGAGGAAGCCTTTACCGACCGTCTCGCACAGGAAGTCGAGACCCTGATCCAGGCGCTCGGCCCGGATACGGTGGCAGCTTTCTTCGCCGAACCGGTCCAGGGTGCCGGAGGGGTGATCGTGCCGCCGGCGAGCTATTTCCCCAAGATCCAGAAGGTGTTGAAGAAATACGACGTGCTGATGGTGGCCGACGAGGTGATCTGCGGATTCTGCCGTACCGGCAACATGTTCGGCAGCGAGACCCTGTCGATCCAGCCCGACCTGATGACGGTCGCCAAGCAGCTGTCATCGGCCTACCTGCCGATTGCCGCCCTCCTGATGCGCGAGGAGTTCTACGACGTGCTGGCCGACCAGTCGGCGAAGCTCGGCGTGCTCGGCATGGGTTACACATATGGCGGACATCCCGTTTCGGCAGCAGTCGCCAAACGTACACTAGAAATCTACGAGGAGGACGGAACCCTCGATCATGTGCGTGCGGTCGCACCGCGCTTTCGCGCGGGCCTCGACCGCATGGCCGAGCATCCGCTGGTGGGCGAGGCGCGAGGCGTCGGATTGCTTGGCGGGCTCGAACTTGTGCGCGACAAGGCAACCCGCGAGCAATATCCGGTATCGGCCAAGGCCGCGCCCACGTTGGCGCAGAACTGCGTCGCCCATGGGCTGATCCTGCGGCCGCTGCCCGGCGATGCCATCGGCATCTGTCCGCCCCTGATCATCAAGGATGGGGAAATCGACGAGTTGTTCGACCGCCTGTGGAAAGCGCTCGATGACACCCTTCCCGCCATGCGCAATCCGGCATAAACAGAACGTACATTCCATAATACCATAATCATGGAATGTACGTTCTAATTCCAGAGGAGCCAACATGCTTCGCTTCGCTCTTTTCGGCGCCGGCCGCATCGGCCGCATGCATGCCGACAATCTTGCCGCCCATCCCGGGGCCGAACTGGCCTATGTCTACGATGTCGTCAGCGATTCCGCGAATGACTGCGCCAAAAGGCACGGTGCCACCGCGGCATCGTCGATCGACGACGCGCTGAACGACAAGACCGTCGATGCCGTCCTGATCGCATCCTCGACCGATACCCATGTCGACCTCATCGGCGCCGCAGCCAGGGCCGGCAAAGCCATCCTGTGCGAGAAGCCGGTCGATCTCGACATGGCCCGCGTCGATCGCTGCTGGAACGAGATCAAGGGACTCGATCCACGGGTGATGATAGGATTCAATCGGCGCTTCGATCCCTCGTTCAAGGCGGTACATGACGGCATACGCAGTGGCGAGATCGGCGAACTGCGTCAGTTGATCATCACCAGCCGCGACCCCGAGGTTCCGCCTGTCGCCTACATGAAGGTGGCTGGAGGCCTGTTGCGTGACATGACCATCCACGATTTCGACCTCGCCCGCTACATGCTGGGCGAGGAGCCGGTCAAGGTGACCTGTTTTGCCAACGCGCTGATCGCACAGGAGGTTCGCGACCTGAACGATCACGACACGGCGATGATCCTGCTCGAGACCGCATCCGGTGCACAGTGCTGCATCAACAACTACCGCAAGGCGGTCTACGGATACGACCAGAGGGTCGAGGCCATCGGTGCCACCGGCATGCTCAAGGCCGAAAACCGGCGCGGGACGGCTGTCGAGCGATGGAACGCGGAGCATACGGCGGCACGGGATCCCGTTCTCTATTTCTTCATCGAGCGCTACAGGGAAGCCTACAATGCGGAAATTCAGGCATTCATCGACGCCGTGGAGAAAGGCAGCGCCATGCCGGTGAGTTTCGAGGACGGCCGTCGGGCACTGGCGCTGGCCAATGCAGCCTACGACTCGCTCCATTCCGGCAAGGTCGTCGAAATCGGAGCCTGATGGCACTTATCGCCCGTTGTTGATGACTCCATGGGCCCACCCGCGCGATTCCCGCAAGATGGGCCCATCTTCCCCGCAGTCCGCGAGTGGCGTTGAGCGAAAACCCAGTAGCGCGACGCCGTGAAGTTCCAGATGAAGACGCCGCCGGTCGCACACAGTTGTGAGAAGAGATAGTGCGAACGATCGAACGTCTCGACCAGCGCGAAGATCGAGGCGTTGAGGACGAACCCGCAACCGGACACGAACACCGCCCGCAGGAGTGCTGTCCCCATCGGAGCGGAGCTCCGAAACACCAGGTTGTAGCGAATGAAGAAATTCAGCAGGGCGCAGATACAATAGGCGAGACTGGTTGCCACCAGCGGCATCAGCACATCCAGTTCAACCAGCCCGGTCAACAGCAGGAAATGCACTGCCGTCACGAAGAGCCCCCCGGCGAGGAATGCCACAAACTCCCGCAATGTTTCCTTCATGAGAGCCCTGAACTTGAAATGCGGGAAAACCCTACCGCGACGAACTGGCGTTTTAAAGAATAAATTACACATTAGATCGCAAAAATAACCTGTTGCAAATAACTCATAGTGTAACAGATCAATAAATGCCTCTTTTAAGTTGAATAATCAATTAATAGGCTATATCCGATATTTTACCCGGTCAAATGCCTACATTGTAACATTCAGGGAAACATGCGCAATCAACCTGGCCATATCATTCGAGTTGGCCGCCGCATCCCAGACAAGCCAAAAACTCCTTGCATCAAGGAACGACAGCCAAAGAGGAAGTTGCGTTACCTGATTGCGCCCGGAACAAGGGGATCGCTCCAGGTGGCCGGTGCATCCTGGCCAGACGGCGCCAGCGTGAGCATTCCTATCGATACGAACAGGAAGTCCATCAGGCAAATTTGCGTGCTGTACATTCCGGCCACCATTTTTGACAGGAACAGCATCATGATCGTCAGCATCAAGGGATCATTTCCAATAGTCGAAAAACCGATCTTATGGAGGGCCACGAACAGTATGAGACTGAACAACAACAGGCCAAAGATTCCACCATCCGTCAGAAGTTCGAGGACCATGTTATGCGGATGAGCTCCTTCCAGTTCGGCCGGGCGGCCATAGAGCGCAAAATCGGCGATGCCATTGCCGAATATCGGTGCCTGGAGCCAATGCAGGATGGCCTCGTGATAGTAGTTGAACCTGTTCGGTCCAAAAACGAGATCTGTATTCTCCGACTGTTCGTAGAGTTTCACAAATCTGCCAAAGGTTTCAATGTTGCCAACATTGATCACTATGTAGACTATCGTGAAAATTCCTATGATAAATACTGCAAAAAACAGAATATAGACCTTGTGGACAAGGATATGACCATTCTCGTCAATCTGGGGACGCAAGAACAGGATGATCGAGCAAAGACCTGCCAATGCGGAAAGTAGCGACCCGCGGCTTGTTCCAATGATAAGGAAGTAGAACGCAATTACAAAAAGAATGCCATAAGTGATCTGTCGGCTTGTGAACATTCTCGACAAGCAGAAAAACCCGAATGCGCCAACACAGCCATAGGCTACCGCATACCCCCAGCGATTGTAGACACGTATTCCCTTGGCGAAACCTTCATAAAACCGGAATGAACCGAAAACGTGATAAATGTATATTCCTGCTGAACCAATCACTACTGAAAACAGGATGACGAGATTGATGAAACGGGTACACCGCTCGCGGGACGTGGCGAGAACCGCCGTACCCGCGGTGATATTCCAGAACTGAAATGAAAAATAATACGTCAGATATTCCCTGGATAAGATTTTCGACCCTGACCACGTCGTACTGAGGAGAAGAAAGCTGATAAAGAGGAGATAAGCCCCGACCAGATATAATGACTGTACCCGGATGCCTTCCATGATTATCACACGGATACCGATAAGAATACTGATCCCCGCGAACACGATCGTTTCATCGACAGGAAGCGGTGGAAACGGTATCAGGAATTTCAGGGCATTTGAATAAAGATAAAGAACAAAATAGAATTCAAACGAGAAAATATAATCGAATACTACATCAAGCCCATACCAACCACGCCCCTGATTTTGGAACACATCGGATCTTGCAGAAACTGCCGACATCTTCAGCTACTCCCACCAAGGACATGGTGTTCCGGGCTCGCATAAAAGCTGCGCACCGAACAAGGATCCTCCTGGGATAAAGCTACCCACCTGACCCGCTTCACATTCGCAAAAGCCATCCCGACAGACCCGCAATGGAAAACCCCAGACATGCTCACGCCGCCGTCTCGCCCGGGCACCACACACTGACGCCCCTGCGCGACCTTGCGGCGGAGACGACCGGTCAACCCAACAAACAAGGTCATGCCCGAACAACAACCGCCGAAGCAAGTCACTTGCTTCGGCGGCAAGGATATCGATCATATCATGGCTACATCCGGTCAATGCAAGGGCACATGCCCCGGCCGCCAGATGATGCCTTCACTGCCATGCATCGGTAACACATGCGCATTACCAGACTGACCCTCTCGCGTCCGAAAGCGCTGACGGCCTAATCCATACCCTTCACGATTTCCTCGGTCATCTTCTTTGCATCGCCAAACAGCATCATGGTATTATCCTGATAGAACAGCGTGTTCTCGATGCCCGCATAGCCGGCGGCCATCGAACGCTTGACGAAGAAGACAGCCTTGGCCTTGTCGACATCGAGAACCGGCATGCCGAAAATCGGGCTCTGCGGATCATTCTTTGCAGCCGGATTGGTGATATCGTTCGCGCCGATGACATAGGCCACATCGGCCTGCTGGAAGTCGTTGTTGATGTCCTCCATCTCGTGGACGACATCGTAGGGAATATTGGCTTCGGCCAGCAACACATTCATGTGACCGGGCATGCGACCGGCTACCGGATGGATCGCGAAGCGCACATTCACGCCCTTCTTGGTCAACGTGTCGAACAATTCTCGCACCGCATGCTGTGCCTGCGCCACGGCCATGCCATAGCCGGGAACGATGATGACGTCCTGCGCATTCTCCATGATGAAGGCAGCATCGTCGGCACTCCCCGACTTGACGGTCCGATCGATGTCATCGTCTCCGGCCGCTCCGCCACTTTCGCCAAAGCCACCAAGGATGACCGAGATGAACGAACGGTTCATCGCCTTGCACATGATGTAGGAAAGGATGGCACCCGATGATCCGACCAGGGCACCCGTGACGATGAGCGCCGGATTCTGGAGCGTGAAGCCGATTCCCGCAGCGGCCCAGCCCGAGTAGGAATTGAGCATCGATACCACGACAGGCATGTCAGCGCCGCCGATCGGGATGATGAGCAGCACGCCTATCGCAAAGGCCATCAACGTCATGAGGAAGAAGGCAAAGCCGCTCACCGAGCTCATGAACCAGGCAAGCACCAGCACGATGAGCACGGCGATGGCGATATTGATGACATGGCGGGCGGGCAGCATGATCGGCTTGCTGCTCATGACCTTGGTGACCGGTCCCTTGAGCGGCCCCAGCGCGTTCTCGACAGCCGGAGGCAACTTGGCCTGCAGCTTGCCGAAGGCAATCACCGAGCCCGTGAAGGTAATGGCACCGATGATGGTCCCCAGCCCCATCTCAAGGAGCGAGAGGGCCTTGATGCTGTAGGGATCAGCCATATCCTTCAGGATGCCGAAATCACCCGGATTGAGGAAGGCGGCAGCCGCAACGAACACCGCAGCCAGGCCGACGAGTGAATGAAAGGCGGCCACCAGCTGGGGCATCGCCGTCATCTCGATCTTCCTGGCGACGACAAATCCGACGCCACCACCGATCGCAAGACCGGCAAGGATCAGCAGGTAGGTAGCGAAACCCGCATGCTGGAGCGACAGGATCGCGACGACGATGGCGATCGTCATGCCGATCATGCCGAAGCGGTTACCCGAACGGGAACTCGCGGGATGCGAGAGGCCGCGCAGGGCGAGAATGAAGCAGACGCCGGCGACGAGGTAGCCGATGGCGGCAAGATTGGCGCTCATGGTCCTGTTCCCCTCAACCGCGCTTCTTGAACATCGAAAGCATGCGGTTGGTGACGGCGAAGCCGCCGAAGATGTTCACCGCCGCGAGAATGACGGCAATGAAGCCGAAGAATGTCGCGGCAAAACTGTCGGCACCTGTCGAAATCAACGCACCGACAATGATCACCGAACTGATGGCGTTGGTCACGCTCATCAGCGGCGTATGCAATGCGGGGGTCACCGACCAGACCACATAGTAACCGACGAATATCGCCAGCACGAAAATGATGAGATTGAAAATCCCGGGATCGATGGCATGCATGGTTCTGTTTCTCCGTCCGGGCGTTTCAGCTCTTGAGATTGGGATGCACGACGGCACCGTCACGGGTCAGCATCGTGCCCGCGACCAGTTCGTCCTCGGCATTGATCTTCAACTCCGGACCGTTGTCGCCCTTGTTCACCAGCAACGAGACGAAATTGAGAAGGTTCTTGGCGAACAGCACGGATGAGGCCGGAGCGAGCCTGGCCGGAAGGTTGCGGGCACCGACGATCAGGACACCGCCACCGGTCGTCACCATCTCGCCGGGCTTGCTGCCCTCGACATTGCCACCGGTCTCGGCGGCCAGATCGAAGAGCACGGAGCCCCGCTTCATCGAATCGACCATGGAACCGGTCACGATCCGCGGTGCCTGCCGGCCCGGAATCTGGGCGGTGGTAATGACGATGTCCTGCCCCTTGATGTGGTCGGACACCATCTCGGCCTGCTTCTTCTGCTCCTCGGGCGTCAACGCGCGGGCATAGCCGCCCTTGGTCGCTGCATCGTCCGGAATGAAACCGACGAACTTTGCACCCAGCGATTCGATCTCACCGCGGGAGGCCGGCCGCACATCGGTCGCCGTCACGACCGCCCCCATGCGCCGCGCCGTGGCGATCGCCTGCAGGCCGGCCACGCCGGCACCAATGATGAAGATCTTGGCCGGGGTCACCGTGCCGGCCGCCGTCATCATCATCGGCAGCACGCGGTTATACGCCGCCATCGCGTCGATGACCGCCTTGTAACCGGCAAGGTTGGCCTGCGAGGACAGGATATCCATCGCCTGCGCCCGCGTCGTGCGCGGCAGCAGCTCCATGGAGAACGCGGCCACGCCCTTGTCGGCATAGGCCTGCACCTGCTCGCGGTGCGGATAGGGATCGAGCGCTCCGACCAATACCTGCTCCTTCTTCAGGAGGCTCATTTCCTCATCAGTCGGACGTTGCACTTTCAAGACAATGTCGGCGTCAAAGACTGCCTTCGCATCATCCACCAACCTTGCCCCGGCCTTCTCGAAGGCCTCGTCGGCAATGCCGGAAGCCGTTCCGGCACCGCGCTGCACCAACACTTCGAGCCCGAGGCCGGCGTAACGCTTGACCGTATCGGCCGATGCGGCGACACGTTCTTCGCCATCCCGGGTTTCCGTCGCGATTCCAAGCTTCATCGACCGTTGAAACTCCCCTGTTCCGGTAACGGCTGACTGCAGCCCGCGGACTCATGTTCAGCCTGTTCCTGTTCCGCTCTCGGCGTCATCGGTTGGCCTTCTATTAGGCGAGACTGTCCCGCCGCGCAACGGCCAGCAAGCAAACCGCCCGCCCGGACCGATGGCGCCGATGCGGGTTGACACTTTCATCCGAGGCATCCGGTTGCAGCACCTGCAATGGCACTTTATGACGTCAGCTCCGAACTGGAACTTCAGTGTGAAAGCAGCGAGCAATGCACGATCTGCGGTGGTTGCGCGAAAATCCGGACGCATTCGACCAAGGCATGAAACGACGTGGTCTGTCGCCGATGGCCGCCGAAATCCTCGAACTCGACAAGGAAAAGCGCGGTGTCGAGACGAAGGTGCAGGAGGAACAGTCGGACCGCAATCGCCTGTCGAGGGAAATCGGCCAAAGGCGCGGCCCTGACGGCAAGCCGCCGCAGGATCTGATCGACCAGGTTGCGGCTCTCAAGGACAGCCTGAAAGCCGGCGAAGCACGACTGAAAGAGCTTGAGGAAGAGCTGACAGCAAGGTTGTCCGCCCTGCCCAATCTCTTGGCCGACGATGTTCCGGACGGCGCCTCCGACGTCGACAACCGGGAGGAACGCAGGTGGGGAGAACCTCGCAGTTTCGCATTCGAGCCGAGGGAGCATGACGAGATCGGTCCGGCACTGGGCATGGATCTGGAACGGGCAGCGAAAATGTCCGGTTCGCGGTTCGTCGTGCTCAAGGGTCAGCTGGCGCGTCTGGAACGGGCGATTGCCCAGTTCATGCTCGATGTACAGACGGGCGAGCACGGCTATACGGAAATCTCGCCACCGCTGCTCGTGCGCGACCAGGCCGTCTATGGCACCAACCAGTTGCCGAAATTCGCCGAAGACCTGTTTCGGACCACAGATGGGCGCTGGCTGATTCCGACTGCGGAAGTGGTGCTGACCAATCTGGTTGCTGGCGAAATCATCGATGCCGCCGAGCTTCCCTATCGCTTCACGGCGTCGACCCATTGCTTCCGGTCCGAGGCGGGAGCCGCCGGCAAGGACACGCGCGGCATGATTCGCCAGCATCAGTTCCAGAAGGTGGAACTTGTCAGCATCACCGTGCCCGAGCAATCCGAGGATGAACATGCGCGGATGACCGGTTGCGCCGAGGTCATCCTGCAACGTCTGGGCCTGCCGTATCGGGTGATGACGCTCTGCTCCGGCGATACCGGCTTCGGCGCGCGCAAGACCCATGACCTGGAAGTCTGGCTGCCGGGGCAGGATGCCTATCGCGAGATTTCCTCCTGTTCGAATTGCGGAGATTTCCAGGCGCGGCGAATGAACGCGCGTTGCCGGACGAAAGGCGAGAAGTCGACCCGTTTCGTTCATACGCTCAACGGATCCGGCCTTGCGGTCGGCCGCACGCTGGTGGCCGTCATCGAAAACTATCAGGAAGCCGATGGCTCGGTGACGATTCCCGAAGCCCTGCGCGCTTACACGGGCGGTATGGAAAGGTTGGTCCCCAATGGCTGAACTGAAAAGGATCCTCGTCAGCAATGACGACGGCATCAATGCGAACGGCATCAAGGTGCTTGAGCGGGTTGCCCTCGAACTGGCTGACGAAGTGTGGCTGGTCGCCCCGGAACACAACCAGAGCGGTGCCGGCCATTCGCTCACCCTGCGCCGGCCACTGAGAATCCGCGAGGTCACGGAGCGTCACCGTGCCGTCGACGGCACGCCCACCGATTGTGTCCTGGTAGCCCTGCATCAGGTGTTGAAGAACAAGCCGATCGATCTGGTGCTGTCGGGAGTCAATCACGGCGGCAACCTCGCCGAGGATATGACCTACTCCGGTACTATCGCCGCAGCCATGGAAGCGACCTTGCTCGGTCATCGGGCGATCGCGCTGTCGCAGGTCTGCCAGGACCGTACCCCGGTGAAGTGGCAGACCGCCGAGCGGTGGGCGCCCGAGGTCATCCGCCGCTGCCTGGAGATCGGCTGGCCGGAGGATACACTCATCAACGTGAACTTCCCCGACCGTGAACCTGATGAGGTCAGGGGGCTTCGCGCCACAAGGCAGGGGCGGCGCGACATCGGGGAGGACCTGATCGAGCGCATCGATCCGCGTGGCGAACCCTATATCTGGGTAGGGGCCCTGCGCGGTGCCGACCGCCATTGCAAGGGATCGGATCTGGCGGCCGTCAATGACGGCTTCGTGTCGGTCACCCCGATCCACCTCGACATGACCCATCACGGCTGTTTCGAACATCTCACCCGATTGAACTCTGGCTGAACGCGATATCCACCGGTTCAATTCCACCTTCGCGGCAGGAAAATCCGTGTCCTTGCAGCAACAGCTCACGGTCGCTCTGAGGTGTTCCGCTTGATCGGCGATCGGCGTTATCGTTAATTTTCAGGTCATGATGAAAACGTGCGCGATCACCCTGCTCCGTCTCTGGTCCGCCGGCGTGCTGGCCATCACGGCAGGGTGCTCGGACTATCAGAACTTCGAGTGGAATGACCAGATCGGCTGGGAGGCTTCGCGAATGCGTGCCCAGGACGATGCCATTCGTTCCATGACCGTGTCGTTGCAGCAGCGCGGAGAGAAGCAGGGCGTGGCGGCAGCGCCCGGTCCGCCCGGCGTGCGTCCGCAGTCCGACAATCGCCATGTCGTGATGCCGGGCGATACGGCCATCGGGATCGCCCGCGCCTATGGGCTGTCCCTGAGCGACTTCGCATCGATCAACCGCCTCGACATCCCCTATCCGGTCTATGTCGGGCAGGTGGTCCTGACCCGGCCCATACCCGCCGGCAAGCAGCTCCATACGGTCAGGCGCGGGGAAACCTTTTCCAGCATAGCCCGCAGCTACGCTCGCAGGCTTGACGAGCTGCGCGCGATGAATCCGGATCTCGACGTGAACCGGATCCGTGTCGGCCAGAAGGTCCGCATCACCACCGGTACGGCGATGGCTTCCAGTGCTGCCCCCGTCTCGCCGTTCGATGTGGAGCCGGCAGCGGCTCCCCGGCGCAATGCCACGACTACCCCGGGAATGACGGCCGACCGGCGCGAGAGCGAGACGCAACGGACCCAGCGCCTGCTGGCGTCGGCGCCTGTGCCCGACCTCAGCCGGGATGGCTTCATCTGGCCGGTCGAAGGTGTGGTCGTGACCCGGTTCGGCGCACGCGGAAATGGGCAGCGCAGCGATGGCATCGATATCCAGGCGACCCGGGGAAGTACGGTGCGTTCGGTGGAAAGCGGCATTGTTGTTTACTCAGGCGATGACATTCCCAGCATGGGGCGAATGCTGATGATTCGCCACGCCGACGGTTTCCTGTCGGCCTATGCCCACAACGATGCGCTGCTCGTGCGTACCGGAGACCGGGTCCGGCGCGGTCAACCCGTGGCCAAGGTCGGTACCTCGGGCGGCGTCAACAGCCCGCGCCTGCATTTCGAGCTGCGCAAGGGCACGACCCCTCTCAACCCGCTGTCGCATCTGCCCAAGAACGGTACCCGCGTGGCCAGCGCCGAGTGACCCCGTACATTGCCGGCAGCTTCGTTTCCGGGCCGGGCAAACCGGCCCTCAGAGAACGCGCCCCAGACGGCCGGCCGCGTCCTGGATGAACTGCCATGCCACGCGGCCTGAGCGGTTACCGCGGGTGGCCGCCCATTCGAGTGCATCCTTGTCGTCAACCGCGAGGTCGAAATGCCCCGCGTAACGGTGAACCATGGCCAGGTAGGTTTCCTGATTGCAGGCATGGAACCCGAGCCAGAGGCCGAAGCGGTCGGACAACGATACCTTTTCCTCGACAGCCTCGCCGGGGTTGATTGCCGTGCTCCGCTCGTTCTCGATCATCTGCCGGGGCATCAGATGCCGGCGGTTTGAAGTGGCATAGAACAGGACATTGTCAGGTCGTCCCTCGATACCACCTTCGAGTACGGCCTTCAGCGACTTGTAACTGGTCTCGCCGGCATCGAACGAAAGGTCATCGCAGAACAGCAGCGACCTGCGACCGCTGCGCCCCAGTCGTTCCAGCAGATCCGGCAGGTGGTCGATATCCTCGCGATGGATCTCGATCAACGCGAGAGGGTCGTCGACCGCATCGTTGACGGTGGCATGAACGGCCTTGACGAGGCTGCTCTTGCCCATGCCGCGCGCACCCCACAGGAGCGCATTGTTGGCCGGAAGGCCGCGAGCGAAGCGCTCGGTATTGGCAAGCAGAATCTCGCTCACCCGGTCGATGCCGCAGAGCAGTTCGAGAGGAATGCGGCTGACCTTGTCGATCACCCTCAGATTGTCCGCATTGCTGTCGTAGACGAAAGCGTCCCCGACACCCATGTCGAGCACACCCTGCTTGGGCGGTGCCATTCGTTCGAGGGCTTCGGCAATACGAACGAGCAGTGTTTGGATTTCGGCTGGATCGGACATCCGCGACATTCCGGAATTTGTCTGGTTCACGATGGCGTTACCCCGCATCAACGATTTTTTCGTTCATCATTCAAGGGGGACGCCACGTTCATCGGCCATCCCGCCCCGGCACCGCGGACATGATGGCCATCCCTGTTCCTGGACAATCCTGCGGCGGCCACGAAATGACCGGCAGGCCCGGCGGTTGTTTCCAAATGGCTGCACACCAGATATAAGGCGCCACCGAACCAGTCTTTCAAAAAGCTCTTCGAGGAACCGATGCTCATTTCGCCGGCCTACGCTCAAGCGGCTGCTCCGGCAGGCGGAGGCGATTTTTTCGTCTCTCTCCTGCCTCTCATCCTGATCTTCGTGGTTTTCTATTTTCTGCTGATCCGCCCGCAACAGAAGCGGGCCAAGGATCATCGTGCGATGATCGACAACCTCAAGCGCGGCGACCAGATCGTCACCTCCGGCGGGATCTTCGGCAAGATCACCAAGGTTGAAGATACATTCCTGATGGTGGAAATTGCCAAGGACGTACAGGTCAAGATCGCCAAGGGCACGGTTTCCGAGCTGGCATCCAAGCCACAGCCGGCAGCCAATGCGAACACTCAGGCGCAGCCTGCTTCGACCAGCAGCACAGGTGGCGGCTTCCTCGGCAAGCTTTTCAAGAAATAGCGGGGCCCGATGCTCAACTATCCGCGCTGGAAGGTCATAGTCGTCAGTGTCGTGCTGCTGTTCGGCATAGCCTTCAGTCTCCCCAATCTGGTCAGTAGGGAGACTGCCGAAAGCCTTCCCGACTGGCTCCCGAGGAGCCAGATCAATCTCGGGCTCGATCTTCAGGGTGGTTCGCATCTGCTGCTGCAGGTCGAGATCGGCGACGTCATCAAGGAACGTCTGGACACGTTGCGCAATGACGTTCGTCTGGCGCTGCGAAAGGCCCAGATCGGGCATCGGCAGACCGTGCGCAACGAGCATCTCGTGGTTTCGCTCACCGACCCGGCCCAGTTGCAGGATGCGCTTGCCGAGATCGAAACCCTCAATCCGGTCGTCCCCACCGGTGCTTTCGGCAACCCGGCCGGGCGCACCTACGAGATCGAGAACGACAGCAGCGGCCGCATCACCATCGGCTTCAGCGAATCTGCCCGCGCACAACTCGTCACCAGTACAGTAAGCCAGTCGCTCGAAGTCGTTCGCAGGCGTATCGACGAACTTGGCACGCGCGAGCCGACCATCCAGCGTCAGGGGGACGACCGGGTACTCGTTCAGGTACCGGGCGAGCGCAATCCCGAAAAGCTCAAGGCTCTCCTTGGCACGACAGCACGCATGACCTTCCACATGGTCAACATGGAGGGCAGTGTCCAGGATGCGCTGGCGGGACGCGTGCCGCCCGGCTCCCGCCTTCTCGAGGCCGACCCGAGCAATCCCGGCCCCGAATACTACCTCGTCGAGAACAAGGTCGAGCTGTCAGGCGACAATCTCGTGGACGCCCAGGCGACGGTCGACAGCAACCACATGCCGGCTGTGAGTTTCCGCTTCGACAATACCGGAGCGCGGAAATTCGGCGAGATCACGCAGGAATATACCGGCCGGCTGTTTGCCATCGTGCTCGATGACAAGGTCATCTCGGCTCCGCGTATCCGCGAGCCGATCCTGGGTGGAAGCGGTATCATCACCGGCTCATTCAGCTTCGACGAAGCCAACAATCTGGCAGTCCTGTTGCGCGCGGGTGCGCTTCCCGCACCGCTCACCATCATCGAGGAACGCACTGTCGGGCCAGATCTGGGAGCGGACTCGATCGCGGCCGGCAAGCTCGCCAGCATCCTCGGGCTGGTATTGGTCGCGGTTTTCATGGCCGCCTATTACGGACTCTTCGGCATCTTTGCCAACGTGGCGCTGATTGCCAATCTGGTACTGATCGTGGCTGCGCTTTCCGTGCTTGGAGCCACCCTTACCCTTCCGGGTATTGCCGGAATCGTGCTCACCATCGGCATGGCGGTTGACGCCAACGTCCTGATCTTCGAGCGCATACGTGATGAGGTGGGTCGCGGCAGGACCCCGCTCGCGGCGATCGGCACGGGTTTCAGCGAGGCGATGCGCACGATTGTCGACGCCAATGTCACCACGCTGATCGCAGCCGTGCTGCTCTTCCAGTTCGGTTCCGGCCCCGTGAAGGGCTTTGCCGTGACACTGACGGTGGGTATCGTCACCTCGATGTTTACAGCCATCATGGTGACACGCCTGCTCATGATGATGTGGTTCCAGCGCGCGCGCCCCGCCGCCCTTCCAATCTGAGGCCAAGCTCATGCGACTTCGCCTGTTTCCCGAAAAGCCGACTTTCAAATTCATGCGCTGGCAGATGCTCTGCATGGTCATGTCCGTGGTGGGGATTGTCCTTTCGGCTGTGCTGGCATTCTATCCCGGCCTCAATTACGGCATCGATTTCGAGGGAGGTATCCTCGTCGAGGTCAAGACACCCGGCCCCGCCGATCTGGGCACCCTGCGAGCGGAGTTGAATGGCCTCGGCCTGGGGCAGGTCGCCTTGCAGGAATTTGGTGCTGCCGACGATGTCCTCATTCGCATCCAGCGCCAGGAAGGTGGCGAGGACGCACAGCAACAGGCCGTTGAAACCGTCAAGAACGCGCTGAACGAACTCTCAGGGGAAGACGTCACCTTCCGCCGAACCGAATTCGTCGGCCCCAAGGTCAGCGAGGAACTGCTGCAGGACGGGATGCTCGCCATCGGCCTGTCCCTGGTGGCGGTGCTGATCTACATATGGTTCCGTTTCGAGTGGCAGTACGGTGTCGGAGCAATTGCCGCCCTGATCCACGACATTGCGCTCACGATCGGCATGTTTGCCGTCACCGGCCTCGAAGTGAACCTGACGACTGTCGCCGCCGTGCTCACCATCGTCGGCTATTCACTCAACGATACCGTTGTCATCTTCGACCGCATTCGCGAAAACCTGCGTCGTTTCAAATCGATGCCGATCAGTGAACTTATCGACCTGTCGATCAATGAAACGCTGGCTCGAACCTGCATGACGTCACTGACCACCCTCATCGCCCTGCTGGCGCTGTTTTTCTTCGGTGGCGAAGTGGTCAAGGGTTTCACCTTCGCGATGATCTGGGGAGTTCTGGTCGGTACCTACTCCACGGTGTACATTGCTGCTCCCATCCTCATCCATCTCGACCTGCGGTCGATCGGCCGGAACAAGGCCGAAGCCGAACAGGCACCCTGATTCGACCGCCACGGCAACGCGAACGGGCAATTCCGGGGAACTAACTCATGGAAGCGCGGCGTGTTCTTACCAACGAATGGCTCACCATCGCCAGCTATGGCGATGGCGGTTTCCGCGTGGAGGCGGCGCGTCATGACGGTTCCATCCTGATCCATCGCGAAGCGGTGACGGCATGGGATGGTGCCCTTGAGGTCGGGCGGATGCAGGAACTCGCCCGACTGACTCCTCCCGTGGAAATTCTCATTATCGGTACGGGTGAGCGGTTCGATCCATCCGCCGCGGGGCTTGCGGCGGAATTGCGCAAGATCGGCATGGCCGTCGACATCATGGCCACTCCGGCAGCCTGTCGGACCTACAATCTGCTGATCGGCGATGGACGTGTTGCCGCGGCGGCTCTCATGGCCGTGCCCTGAAGCGCCACATCCATTGTACATTGCCGGACAGCCAGTGTTGTCATCGCAAGATTTCTGTCCATTGGTATAATTTCCTTCTGTTGCGACATTCCCGTTATGCCAGTTTGTGCTTGTCGCCAATTGCCGCAAGCCGGTGAATTTGCGGGCAGGAATGACGACCTGCGCCGATACTGTATGGCACAAATGCCGAGGAGCAGGGTCGACCTTGCTTCAGGCAGCTTGTAAGCTGTTCAAGCCCGTTATCATCGGTCCGGTGTCCTCTCGTCACATGAACTTGGGAATGTCGTGGCCTATTTCGCGGACGATTCGAGTATGCATACCGGAAGCCAGATCCTCGTTGTCGACGACGACAATGATTTCCGTCAGGAGCTCGCCGAGCAACTGGCGCTGCATGAAGGTTTTGTTGTCGCTCAGGCAGCTTCGGGCAAGGACGCGCTGGCTCTTGCGGCTGGACAATCTTTCGATGCGGTCGTGCTTGATGTCGGCCTGCCGGACACGGACGGTCGCGACCTGTGCAAACTGTTGCGACGCAAGGGATTGAAGTCGCCGGTGATCATGCTCACGGCCCATGACAACGATGCCGATGTCATTGTCGGCCTGGACAGCGGCGCGAATGATTATGTTGCCAAGCCGGTTCGGCTTGGTGTCCTGATGGCGAGAATCAGGGCCCAGTTGCGGCAATTCGAACTCAGTGACGATGCGACCTTCACCATCGGCCCTTTCAGCTTCACCCCTGCGGTAAAGATGCTGGTGATGGAGAATGGCAAGAAGATCCATCTCACCGAAAAGGAAACGGCAATCCTCAAATATCTCTACAGGATCGGCGACCGCCCCGCCTCACGCGAGGTGCTGCTCGATGAAGTTTGGGGATACAATGCTGCCGTTACAACTCATACGTTGGAAACTCATATCTACCGGCTTCGCCAGAAAATCGAGCCTGTCGCCGGGGAAACCACCATCTTGCTCACGGAACCCGGCGGTTATCGACTGCAACGCTAGGACATGCCGGTCGGATATGATGGCAGCCCACTACCTTGCTGGTGCCCACTTCAATGCGCCTTCCTATCACGTACCGGTTCCATCTGAATGCAGGAGGCCGGGGAACCGGAGACGGCAACATCGACCAGACAAGAACTGAGAGTTGTGGCGATCTGTTCCAATAGAATATTTTAACAGCGTGTTGACGAAATGTCCGAACAGTTCAGCCTTGACGAGAAGATCGTCAAGATGGGATCGAAAACATCTTAGGGGGGGAAAGAGCTTCATGATCGAAGCCATCATGTCGGGAGTTGTTGCCACGCTGTTCCTCGATGCCTGGCAGCGTATCCTCAGGTTGGCGGCTGGTATTCCTGTCAGCAACTGGGCGTTGGTAGGACGCTGGTTTGCTCATCTTCCCCAGGGCAGGATGTTCCACGATCCGATAACCGAGGCAAAACCGGTCGATCACGAACTGGCGATCGGCTGGATCGGGCACTACGTCACCGGCATTGCCTACGGTTTCATCTATCTCTGGGTCATCCGGGATCTTCTGGGGCTGGAACCGACGATTCTCAACGGGCTCGTCTTCGGTGCCATCAGTGTGCTGGTTCCATGGTTTTTCTTCATGCCTGCAATGGGAGGAGGGCTTCTCGGGCGGAACACGCCAAACCCGCCCAAAGCCTGTGTGCTGGCCTTCATGACCCACTGCGTCTTCGGCGTCGGCCTGGCAACGGGTGCCCTCGTCGTCTGAGACAGGACCGCCGCCGGCATCACATGGCCCGCTTGTTATTTTCGCGATCCGATCAACAGGTGCACCTGGCCGGCAAAGCACTGCCGGCCAGGTGGGAGAGAAAGCAGCAGGCAACGTGGTCAGTCGTTGCTGCCTTCGAGAACACGATTGACGATGGCCGCGAGGACCGCGCCGACGACGGGAGCGGCAATAAACAGCCAGAGCTGGCTCATCGCCTCTCCACCGGCAAACAGGGCCGGCCCCAGGCTGCGCGCCGGATTCACCGACACGCCGGTGATATTGATGCCGACAAGATGGATGGCCGTCAGGGTGATGCCGATGCCAAGCCCGGCAAAGCCCGGCGCAGCGAGACCGTGCGTCGAACCCAGGATCACGATCACGAACAGGAAGGTCGCAACAGCTTCGAAAACGAAGGCCGAGAACTGGCTGTACTCGCCGAGATAGCCAGGGCCGAAACCGTTCTGGCCGAGGCTGACGACCTCGCCTTCAACAGGAGGCGTTCCACCATGGACGATGATCAGCAGGACCAGAGCGGCGATGATCGCGCCGGCACACTGGAAAATGACATAGACCACGAACTCGCCGAAACCCATCCGCCCGGACAGCAGGACGCCAAGGCTTACCGCCGGATTGATGTGGCAACCGGAGATCCGCCCGATGCCGTAGGCCATGCCCATCAACGCGAAGCCGAATGCAAAGGAAATCCCGGCGAAACCGATGAAATCCCCCGCGATAACCGCGGACCCGCAGCCAAGGAACACGAGTGTGAATGTGCCGATAAGTTCGGCGAGACCTTTGCGCATGCTTATTCCCAGAGTTACAGACCAGACTCGCAGCTGGGCGAGTTATTACGACGCCGATCGTTTTGCAACGCATGATTGTATCTGTAGTATAACTTTCTACCAGTCCTGATTACCTGAGTATGCCCTCCGCAGGCAGAAAGACTGCCTCCCGGAGCGTCATGTTACGAAGGGACCAACTCCTTTTCCTTCAAGGGATGGAGCATTACACCAGCGATACAATTGGCTTCCCGGGAAATTCTCATGCCATCCACCGCACGCGACCGTCGCACGCCGGTCAGACTCGCCATCGTGGGCGCCGGCACCATCGGCCGTGTCCATCTCGAACGCATGCGCGCCAGCGACGATGTGGAGATCGTCGGCATCGTCGACCCTTCCCCGGCAGCCGCCCGCATCGCCGATGAATTCGCCACGACATGCTGTTCCTCGATTGCGTCGTTGATGGCCGACCAGCGCCCCGATGGGGTGATTGTCGCAACGCCCACCGAGCATCACCTCGCACCCGTACTCGAACTGCTGGATGCCGGTGCGCACGTGCTCGTGGAAAAGCCGATAGCGGCGACTGTCGATGAAGCCGAACAGATGATCGCCCGGGCGGAAGCGAACCGAAGACAGGTACTCGTGGGCCATCACCGACGCTACTATCCCCTTTTGCGCAAGACACGCGAGTGGATTGCCTGCGGCAATATCGGCCGTCTGATTGCGCTTCACGCCCACTGGACGCTGAAGAAACCCGACAGCTACTTCGCTGCGGACTGGCGCAAAAAGCGCGCGGCCGGTCCGGTCCTGACCAATCTCATCCACGAGATGGATACGTTGCGCTTCATCTGCGGTGAGATCCGCTCGATCAGCGCGGAACTGTCCGACCGTGTCCACAACTTCGAGAAGGAAGACGCGGCCGCACTTGTTCTCACGTTCGAAAGCGGGGCGATCGGCACCGTCCTGATCTCCGATGGTACACCGGCTCCCTGGGCCTGGGAGCTGGCCACGGGCGAGAACCCGGATTTTCCGGCCGTCGGCGAGAACACGCACCGCTTCAGCGGAACAAGGGCATCCCTCGAATTTCCCAATCCGGTGCTGTGGAAGCATGGGGGCGCCGGTCTGGGCTGGCACGACATCATGGAGCGCGAGGTGCTGCCTTGCGAGGAAGCCGATCCCTATGCACGGCAGATCGCGCATTTCTGTGCCGTGGTCCGTGGCGAGGAAGAGCCCCTCGTGCCGGCACGGGATGCCACGCGCACGCTGGCCGCGGTCGCAGCGGTATTCGATGCCGCCCGAAGCGGAACCCGTATCCTCGTGTGAAACGCCATGCCATGCGCGCAGATCCGGGCAATGACAGTACCCCGGATGAACAATTCGATGATTCGGGGCCTGCCACCGTTGCTTTCAACTCGTTATTTTGGCAGGTTCTTGGACCATCAAGGGACCTGCCTGTCGGGCCCGGATAACAGGGAGAACTTCGGCAATGGCCATTCGTCTGACACGACGCGATTCAATGATCCTTGGAGCCGGAGCGCTCGCAGGGACGGCTCTCGGGGGTCCGGTCGGCCTTCGTGCACAGATTCCGGCAGCCGATGTCGCGCCGCCCGACCTGCCCATCGAGGACGGTGCCAGCCTCACCCTGCTGCGCCCGACAAAGTTCGTCGCGACCGACGAGGAGATCTGGCTGGCGAATACCAAGAAGTTCACCGAAGCAACGGGCGTGCCGGTGAAGGTGGAGTTCGAGGGCTGGGAGGATGTACCGACGAAGACGGCCGTTGCGGCCAATGTCGGCTCCGGTCCCGACGTCGTCATCGGCTTTGCCGACAATCCGTTTCTCTACAAGGACAAGCTTCACGATCTGAGTGACATCACGTCCTATCTCGGAAAGAAATATGGTGGCTGGTGGCCGCTGGCCGAGCGCTATGGCGTCGATCCCGACACCGGCAAGTGGATCGCCATGCCGGTTGGCGCCTCGGGTGGCCGGATCGTCTATCGCAAGTCGATGCTGGAGGCTGCGGGTTTCAGCGAGGTTCCCGGCGATGTCGACGGTTTCCTCGAAATGGCCAAGGCGTTGCAGGCCAATGGCACACCCATGGGTCTCGCCGTAGGCAACGCCCCCGGCGACGGCAATGCCTGGACGCACTGGCTGGTGTGGTCGCATGGCGGCAAGGTTGCCGATGACGACAGCAAGCTCATCATCGACAGCCCCGAGACGGTCGCTGCCCTGGAATATGGCAAGAAGCTTTACGAGACCTTCATTCCGGGCACGCTCTCTTGGCTGGACGCCAACAACAACAAGGCTTTCCTCGCCCAGGAAATCTCCCTGACCCAGAACGGCATCTCCGTGTACTATGCCGCCAAGACATCGGAAGATCCGGCCATCAAGGCACTGGCCGAGGACATCTTCCATGCGCGCATGCCGGTCGGTCCCGTGGGTATCCCCACCGAGCGCTGCCTCGTCTTCAACTCGATGATCTTCGACTACACTCCGTATCCGAATGCGGCGAAGGCCTACCTGACCTTCATGATGGAAAGCCCGCAATATGGCGAATGGCTTGAGAAGGGGATCGGCTACTTCAACCATCCGTTGCAAGCCTACGATGCCAGCCCTGTGTGGACCAACGACCCGAAGCACGAAGCCTACAAGCACGTGATGAAGGATGCCGTGTGGGATGGGTATTCCGGCCGCCTTGGTCCGGAGAGTGCCGCCACGCTTGCCGATTTCATCATCGTTCAGATGGTCGCTTCCGTGTGTTCGGGACAGGCAACTCCGGAGGAGGCAGCCGCCGAAGCACAACGTCGCGCCAGCCGGTACTACAGGTCGTAGGTCGCGAAAATAACGGTCAATGGCGCTGCCCCCGCCCGGGACCGGACGGGGGCAGCATGCTTGATAAGATCGGAGAACGGGGTGGCAACGTCGGCAAAATCGCTGGCTTATGATCGGCCAAAGGATAGTTGGCTGAGTAGGCTGTTCGACAACAGGATATTCCTGATCATAATCTGCCTGATCCCGGCGGTGGGATTGCTCGGTGTGTTCCTGTCCTATCCTCTCGGGTTGGGCATCTGGCTGGCCTTTACCGACACGAGGATTGGCGGAACGGGCAACTTTGTCGGTTTCGAGAACTACGCCTGGCTGTGGAACGATCCGATCTTCTGGATGTCGGTGGGAAACACGCTGCTCTACACGGTCGTGGCGACCATCGGGAAATTCGCCCTCGGGCTATGGCTGGCGCTGCTCCTCAATCATCACTTGCCGTTCAAGTCGCTTCTGCGTGCCATCATTCTCATTCCGTGGATCGTTCCGACGGTGCTGTCGGCGATCGCATTCTGGTGGATATACGACCCGCAGTTCTCGATCATCTCCTACGTGCTCGTGGACAAGCTCGGCATTCTCGATAACTACATCAATTTCCTGGGTGATCCCTGGAACGCCAGGATGTCGCTGATCGCCGCCAACATCTGGCGCGGCATCCCGTTTGTGGCCATCTGCCTTCTGGCCGGGCTGCAGACGATCTCGCCGTCGCTCTACGAGGCGGCCATGCTCGATGGCGCCACGCCCTGGCAGCGCTTCGTCCACGTCACATTTCCGATGCTGATGCCCATCCTGGCTGTGGTCCTCACCTTCTCTGTGATCTTCACCTTCACGGATTTCCAACTGGTCTACGCCATCACCCGCGGCGGACCGGTGAACTCCACCCATCTCATGGCGACGCTGGCCTTCCAGCGCGGAATTCCGGGCGGCATGCTTGGCGAAGGAGCGGCCATCGCGGTCGCGATGATCCCCTTCCTCATTGCTGCGACAGTCTTCAGCTACTTCGCGCTTGCCCGGCGCAAATGGCAGCAGGGAGGTGCCGATGACTGAGGAAGCCGCTGCAACAGACACGGGCGAACGTACCGGCATGATCCAGTGGGAGAGCCTCCCGCGCCGCATCGTGACGCTGTACACGCCGCTCATCTGCTTCGTCGTGGTGTTGCTCTTCCCCTTCTACTGGATGACGATCACCACGCTGAAATCCAATGAAGAACTGTACAACTACAAGGACTACAACCCCTTCTGGGTCAGTTCCCCGACCTTGGCGAACGTCAAGAAACTGTTGTTCGACACGGACTATCCATCATGGTTGATGACCACCATGACGGTGGCCATCGTATCGACACTGGTATCGATCTTCGCATCGGTATTGGCTGCCTATGCCATCCAGCGCCTGCGCTTCAAGGGCTCCAACTGGGTAGGGCTGGCGATTTACCTTGCCTATCTGGTACCTCCGTCGATCCTGTTCATTCCCCTGGCGACGATGGTCTTCCATCTCGGCATTTATGATAGCCAATGGGCACTGATCCTCACCTATCCCACTTTCCTCATCCCGTTCTGCACCTGGCTGCTGATCGGCTACTTCAAGTCGATACCTTATGAACTTGAGGAATGTGCCCTGATCGATGGTGCCTCCCGTTTGCAGATTTTGACCAAGATCACCCTTCCCCTCGCGGTACCGGGTCTGATTTCGTCGGGAATCTTCGCCTTCACACTGTCTTGGAACGAATTCATCTACGCACTGGCATTCATCCAGTCGAACGAGAAGAAGACCGTTCCGGTAGCGGTTCTGACCCAGCTCGTGGAGGGGGATGTCTACCACTGGGGATCTCTGATGGCCGGCGCGCTTCTGGGATCGATCCCGGTGGCACTATTCTACTCGTTCTTTGTGGAATATTATGTTTCCAGCCTGACCGGTGCCGTCAAGGAGTAGAATCTCTCCCTGTCGCAACAGACACCAAAGGCCCGTCCTTCCGGACGGGCCTTTTTCTTCACCTGGAACAGGAACGTTCAGCGATATATCGTATCGTCGATGAATGTCGTCCGTTCGCGCTCATCGAGGTTGTCGGGATCGGCGATCCAGGCGCGTATGGCGGCCACGTGAACGAGCTGCCGATAGAGTTCCGCGTCCCTGTCGTGCTTCCCCGCACGGATCGCCCTGCCGTCGGCAGCAACAGCATGTTCCAGCGCATCAAGCTGTCCTGCCATCCGTAGCTCCCGGACCGCCGTCGCCACCGCGTTGGCCGTCAGAAGCGTCAGATAGCGGATCTCGCCACGAGCCTGCGGCGCCATTTTTTCACGCAGGGTGGAAACGGTCTCCTCAAGGAGATCGAATGCCTGTGTCGTCATGATGCGAATGCTCCGGGCCGGGTCATGCGCAATGCCGCAAGTTCGAGACCGTCGCCCATCCGGCCGGTCAACGCCAGATGCAGGGAGCGTTCCTCACCGCTGGCGTGCCGATGGCCCTGCTGCAGGGCAATGACCGCCCAGCGAATGTGGGCGATGATTTCCCACCAGTGAACCCGTATGTCATCGATCGGACGCCCGCTCTCCGCCTCGTAACCGCGATAGAAGTCGGACCTCTCGCAAAGCCCCCCGCCTTCGAGGTCCGGCCTTGAGAACCGCCAGCACTCCGCACAGAACCAGCCGATATCGGACATCGGATCCGACCAGCCGGCGAATTCCCAATCGAGGATGGCCGTGAGACCCTGCCCGTCGACGAGAAAATTGCCAGTACGGAAATCCTGATGGGTGAGTGTGGTCTCGGCCATCTCCGGCGCATGGATTTCCGCCTGACGCAACGCCCATTCCAGACCCGGCCTGTCGGCGCTCATTCCGTCCAGCCATTGCCGGAGCGTCGCGACAACATCTTGCGCCGGGTCAATCGGCCTTGCACCGAGGATTGCCTGCAGGTCATCGCCGGGAACAATGGCATGGATGCGGGCGAGTTGGCGTCCCAGCTCCTCTCCCAGCGCCCGCCGGTCCCCGCCCAATGACGGATCACGGACAATCCTGGGTCCGTAGGCCACACCCCGGCACCGTTCCACCACGGCAAAGGGTGCATCGAGCACCTCCGGATCATCGCAGAACCCCAGGGGCTCGGGCACACGCACACCCGCCGCGTGGGCTGCGACGAACAGTTGGTATTCCTCGGCACGGCTGCGGCTGGCGGCAATGGTGGCCGGTGAATCCTTGCGCAGGACAAGGTTGCGCATCTCGCCATCCAGGTCGATTTCCAGCCCCCAGTTCTCCTGAATGGCTCCGCCCGAAAGCTGCTCCGCCGCGGTGACACGGACCGTTCGGGCATGGAGCACGCGAGCCAGCCAGCCTTCAAGGGCGTGATGACCGATCAGCACCGCCGGCTCCATCGACCTTTCATCGATGTCATCGCTCGCTCCCCTTCAGATTTCACCCCGGCGGCGGCGCTCGGCATCGTCCCAGGCCGTCAGGGGCTGGTAGTCGGGAACGAAACCGAGCCCCTTGCTGGCGTCGGAGGAAACCACGTATCGCGAGGTCACGACATCGACCACCGCGGGCGCATTGTCGAACGCGCGTTTCAAAGCGGCCTCCAGATCCGCCGGATCCTCGACCCGTTCGCCATGCGCACCCAACGCGCGAGCCATGGCCGCATAATCCGAATGACGGAGCGTCGTGCCGACGACGCGGCCACCATAGTTGACGTCCTGATCGACGCGTTCGATGTTCCACGCCGCATTGTTGGAGACGATGAAGACGGCTTTCGCACCGTGCCTGACAGCGGTGTCGATTTCCATGGCATTGATGCCGAATGCACCATCGCCGTTGACGGCAATCACCTGCCGGCCCGGAAAGTCCAGCGCGGCTGCGACCGCATAGGGGACCCCCACTCCAAGGCAACCGAACGCGCCCGCATCGAGGTAGGTCGAGGCCGTGAGTCCGACACGCGCGAAGCTCAGGAGGTCGCCACCATCGGCGATCGCGATGTGATCGGGCTCCACCAGTTTACGCAATGCTGCAAAGATCGCCATCGGGTGAATCTTGCCATCGGGACCATTTGCCGGCATGGCAGCAGCTTCGCCGCGCATCATGCGCTCGCGATGCTTGCTGCGAAGACCATCGAGCCAGTCCGAGTCCCGCGAACCTGCATCGTTGCCGAGTGCGTCGGTGATGGCATCGAGCGCGAGGCCGACGTCGGACAGAAGCTCGGGAGCACCGCGCCGATTGTCGATCAGTTCGCCGGCATTGTCCGCAATCCGCATGAACCTTGCGTCGCCGTAAATTGCGGGTGAACCGTAGGCGAGCTGGTAGTCCAGCTTGCGGCCCAGTGTGATCACCAGATCGGCTCCACCCATGGCCGCAGCGCGTACCGCACCGACGACCGACGGATGATCGGCGGGGACCAGTCCGCGGCTTTCCTGGGTATCGAGATACAACGCGTCGGCAGCGTCGAGGAAACGCTCCAGCGCCGCTGATGCACGGCGCGCGCCGCCGCCACTGATGACCAGGGGACGACGGGCGGCACGAATGGCGCCGACAGCCTCAAGGACACCATCGGGATCGGGATGGATGCGACGCCCGGGGCGGCCTTCGATCCACTCCGGCAGGACGAGATCGGCGGCCACGCTCGTCCTGAGGACGTCGGTGGGGAACTCGATATAGGCGGGGCCGGGCTCGCCCATGTCACCACCTGCCCGTGCCATGGCTTCGTCCAGTTCACGAATGGCCTGTTCGGCCACGCGCGCCGTGCGGGCGCAACGGGTCACGGGGCGCAGGATATCGACATGCGGAATGTCCTGAAGCGGCCCCATGTTGGCCTGAGGTCGCGAGGTGCAGCCACCGATCAGCAGCAGCGGTATCCGTGCCAGCGAAGCATTGGCCATGGCCGTCACCGTATTGGTCACTCCCGGTCCGGCCGTGACCATGGCCACGCCCGGCTTCCCGGTGAGTTCGGCATGGGCGTGCGCCATGTGGACGGCCGCACCTTCATCGCGAACATCGATGATCCGGATGCCAAGTCGCGCCGCATGATCCCAGATGGGCTGGATGTGACCGCCCTGAAGGCCGAAGATCCGGTCCACGCCACGGGCCTTCAACGACCTTGCGACCCATGCGGCCACGCTGGTCGCACTCTCGTTGAGATCCTGCTGCGGCAGGCTGCTGTCATATTCGCTCATGGGATACCTCCGGAATGACATCGAAGCGGCGCGAAAGGTCGTGGCGCCGGACTTTCACGGGAATCGCTTGCTCAACAGTTCCCTCAGATTCTTGTGCAGGATCTTGCCGGTGGCGTTGCGCGGCATCTCTTCGACATCGAGAAACACGACACCGCGCGGCCGCTTGTATCCCGCAAGCCGTTGCCGCGTGAATTCGATGATCTCGGTCTCGCTCGCCGACATTCCACTCTTGCAGACAATCGCGGCCAGGACGCTTTCACCCCATTTGGGATCGGACCGGCCGATGACGGCAACATCGCGCACGGCCGGATGATCGGCAATGACGGTCTCCACTTCGGAGGGGTAGATGTTTTCTCCACCGGAGATGATGAGATTGTTCTTCCGGTCGATGAGCCGGATGAACCCGTCCTCGTCACGCAATGCAACGTCGCCGACACTGAGCCACGGTCCCCTGAAGGCTTCGGCAGTCTTCTCCGGGAGGTTCCAGTATCCCTGGAAACAATATGGTCCGCACGAGAACAACTCGCCGGGTGTACCGTCAGGAACTTCCGCCCCGTCGCCATCGAGCAGGCGGATCGGTGCCGATCCCACGGTCTCGCGCCCCACCGTCCCCAGCTTGTCGAACTGCTCATGCGGGTGGAGCATCGTCACCCAGCCCGCCTCGGTGGAACCGTACAGCTCGAACAATCCCGAATTCGGGAACATCGCCATTACGGCACGTTTTGTCTCGGCATGCGCCGGTGCCGATGAGATCATCAGCTTTTCGACCCTCGTGAAATCTCCACGACGGCTCGATGCCGGTGTTTCGAGCAACATGGTATAGTGAGTGGGAACAAGCGACGTGAATGTCGCTCCGGTGTCGGCGAAGGTCCGCAGGCAAAGTTCCGGGTCGAAGGAGGACCGCGAGAATATGGTCACCGCACCGCCGCAATAGATAAATGACATGAAGAAGAACAGGGAATTGGCATGACACATGGGCATGACCAGCAATGCCTCGTCGCGTCGATGCAACCCCAGTTCGACCTGGGTCATCAGGGCAAGCATCGCCATGTTGCGATGATTGCGGATCGCTCCCTTGGGTGCTCCCGTCGTGCCGGACGTATACATCAGGCACCATGTGTCATCCGGACCTACATCCACCCGAGGCTCGCCCGGAGCCCCTGCGGCAAGCAATTCCTCGTAGCGGCGATAACCGGGCCGCACCGCCGTTCCGCCGGACGACATCAGGATATAGCGGTCCTCGTCCACGGACAGGGTGTCGCGCACGCTGTCGATGACGCCCGACAGCTCCTCCTCGACGATCAGGGCCCGCGCACCGCTGTCCTCGATGACATGCCGCGCCTCACTGCCGACGAGACGAAAATTGATGGGCACCGCAATCAGCCCGGCCTTGGCCGTCGCGGCATAGATCTCCGCCCATTCGAGACGGTTGTAGGCCAGCACCGCGACCCTGTCCCCCCGTTCGAGACCGATGCCGACGAGTGCATTGGCAAGCCTGCACGCGCGCTGGTTCCATTGGTGGAAGGTCAGGCTGCGTTCGAGGTCGCGCACGGCCAGCGCCTGCGGCCGCAGGCGTGCCTGCGCCGACAGGAGCTGTCCCAGCGTCAGCGGGTCGGACATGATATCGGTTCCTCCTGCGACGAGGCCGCTTCACCGGCCTTTCGTGCCCGTTCGAGCCGCGTCGCCGCGCGTTCGACGTGATCGATGGCCAGCGCTTCCGCACGCTCTGCTTCGCCGCAGACGATGGCTTCGAGGATGGCGGCATGCTGATCCCAGATACTCGCCGGCGGTGCCGCGCGGCGCAGCACGTCACCCATCGCCCGCCGCAGAAAGCGCCAGTGCGGCTCTGCAGTACGCGAAAGAAGCGGATTGCCGGAATGATCATAGATCAATTTGTGGAATGCCTCATCGAGGCGAATCTGTTCGGGTATGGCACCACGCTCGATGGCCGCCCTGCCACACCGGACGAGATCCTCCCCTGCCGCCCGGAGCGCGGAACGAACGGTTCCGGCCGCGACCGACTGTCCTGCCGCCCGCCGGGCAGCCAGCCCGTCCAGAACCGCCCGGATGTCGTAGTGCTGGCGCATTCGCGCCAGGTCGAGGCTGGCCACACGCAAACCCCGGCGCCCCGCGTCCTCGACCAGACCGTCCGCCTTCAACAGCGCCATGGCCTGCTGGACGGGCTGTCGGGAGACACCGAGCCGCTCGGCAAGTTGATCCTGCACGAGGTGGGTACCCGGTAGCAAACCGCCGGTACAGATCTCGTCGACGATGGCCTGATAGACCTGTTCACCGCGGCTGGGCTGGGGTTCTATGGGTTTCACAGTTCATGTGCACCAAGCATTGAATTCGGAATTCAATATTACCTGAACATCCTGCCGTCAATCCCGTGTCGCCATTGCAGACGGCAGAACCAGGTTATCGTCACCAACTTCCTGTCGATGAAAGACCTCAACGGACGATCAGTACCGAAATAGGAGCATGATGAAGCACCTGCGACGCATTCGGCTGAAGAAGAATGTCGCTGAACGAAGGCTTGTGCGACGCCATGACAATCAGATCGGCATCGACCTTCCGCGCGGCTTCGCAGATCTCCTGCCATATACGGCCATGCGCGACGAGCAGGTCGCATTGCAGCGATGGCGCCACCTCGCGGGCGACGAGTTGCTCCAGCTCCCTTCGTGCATGGTCCGTCGCCTTTTCCTCGAATCCCTCGGGAAAATAACCGGCCACGAGGCTCGACCCGAAGTCCGGGACCACGGTCATCACCGTCAGTCCGGCGGCATGCCGCTCTGCCATCTCGACCGCCGAGGGCAACGCCCGCTCCCAGGTGGGTTGCTGGCCGACATCGACGGGGAGAAGAATGCGCTTGTACATCGTCCGGGCTCCCTCGGGCTCCATTCCTGCCGCGATCAGCAACCAGTCACTGACCGTCTCGTTAACCACCGATATCCAACACCTGTCGACAACATGCCGATGGTTTCAGGCCGGGCTTGCGGCCCGCTTGCGCTGAAGGGCGACAATCCCTCCCAGGACCAGCAAGGTGGGAATGAAGATCCAGTACTTGCTCGGCTGGTCGAGCGGCTTGCGCACCGCGATGATTTCCTGATCCCAATCGAAGCCGGCCTTTTGTGCCGGACTGTCGAAGGCGACATCATCGACGATGACCTTGTCGCCATCATGGCGCAGGTTGAGACCGGCAGCCTGCAACTTCTCCTCACCCGTCGCACCTTCGGGCATGTTGAGCAGCATCACCGTTTCCATGGGTGAGCCGAACTGGTCGAGACCGGCGATCCGGATGCGCAGGTCCTGCCCGGCCGGCGTCGCGTCGGCGGCACTCGCCAGTTCCGTAGGTGCCACCTCCGCATAAGGTGGTGAAACCTGATCCATCCAGAAACCGGGACGGAACAGCGAGAACGCTACCAGCAACAGCAGGGGAATTTCCCAGAACTTGAGTCTGGTGATGAACCACCCTTGCGTCGCAGCGGCAAAGATCAGCATCGCGACGGTGGAAATGACGAAGATGAAAATGCCCTGATACCAGGTCACATCGATCAGGAGCAGCTCATGATTGTAGATGAACAGGAACGGCAACGCCGCGGTACGCAGTGAATAGAAGAACGCGACGAAACCGGTTCTTATCGGATCACCGCCCGAGATCGCGGCCGCTGCAAAGGAGGCAAGGCCGACCGGAGGCGTGACATCGGCCATGATGCCGAAATAGAACACGAACATGTGCACGGCGATCAGCGGCACGATGAGGCCGTTCTGCTGGCCCAGCGTGACAATAACGGGAGCGAGCAGGGCTGACACGACGATGTAGTTCGCTGTCGTTGGCAATCCCATTCCGAGGATCAGTGACAGAATGGCGGTAAGAAACAGCATGGCCAGGATGTTGCCGCCCGACAGGACCTCGACCACATCGGCCAGCGCCGATCCCACGCCGGTCTGACTGACCACCCCGACGATGATACCCGCTGCGGCGGTCGCGATGCCGATGCCGATCATGTTGCGGGCGCCGCCGATCAGGCCATCGAGCAGGTCGCTGAACCCGGCGACGAATTCGCTGCCGACATTGCCGGTGCGGCGAAAGATCGCGAATAGCGGCCTCTGCGTCACGAGGATGAAGATCATGAACGCCGAGCCCCAGAACGCCGAGAGACCGGGAGACAGGCGCTCCACCATCAACGCCCAGATGAGCACGACCACCGGCAGCAGGAAATGGAGACCCGCCTTGACCGTCGGCCCGGGCAACGGCAGCGACGTGATGGGCGCGTCGGGATCGTCCATCTTCAAGGGGGGAAAGCGCGAGGCGAACCCGACAAGAAGGACGTAGACGACACCGATCCCGGCAGCGATGACCCAGAAGGCATTTTCGCCGAAGGCCGGGCGAATCCAGCCAATGCCATAATAGACCGCCAGCGACAGGCCGCACAGGACGACGATGCCGAACAGCAGCATCATCAACCGCCGGGTCCATGGACCCGGTGTGTAGGAGCGCGGCAGTCCCTCCATGCCAGCCTTCATCGCCTCCAGGTGAACGATGTAGACCAAGGCGATATAGGAGATGAGCGCCGGCACGAATGCGTGCTTGACCACCTCGAAATAGGGAATGCCGACATACTCGACCATCAGGAAGGCCGCAGCACCCATGACGGGCGGCATGATCTGCCCGTTGACGGACGAGGCCACCTCGACCGCGCCGGCCTTTTCCGGCGAGAAACCCACTCGCTTCATCAACGGAATGGTAAATGTGCCGGTGGTTACCACATTGGCGATGGAGGAACCCGAAATCAGGCCGGTCATCGCCGACGACACGACCGCCGCCTTGGCCGGTCCGCCACGCATGTGGCCCATCAGCGAAAAGGCGACCTGAATGAAGTAGTTGCCCGCACCTCCCTTGTCGAGAAGCGAGCCGAACAGCACGAACAGGAAGACGAAACTCGTCGAGACGCCCAGCGCAATACCGAACACGCCTTCCGTGGTGATCCACTGGTGATTGACAACTTCACCGAGGGTATTGCCCTTGTGGGCAATGATCTCCGGCATGTATGGCCCGAGGAAGGTGTAGGCCAGAAACACGATCGCGATGATCATCAGGGGCGGTCCCAGCGACCGGCGCGTGGCTTCCAGCAGCAGCAGCATTCCGATGACCGCAACCACATAGTCCTGGGTGGCCGGCGCTCCGACGCGATCGGCGATGCTGTTGTAGAACAGGTAGAGATAGGCGGCGCAGAACGCACCGACCACGGCGAAGATCCAGTCCGCGACCGGCACGTGATCGCGCGGACTCCGGGCAAATGCCGGATAGGCGGTGAAGGCGAGGAACAGGGCCAGCGCAAGGTGGATCGAACGGGCTTCGGTGTCGTTGAATACCCCGAAACCGAGCATGAAAGGTATCGGTGAAGCGATCCACAGCTGGAAAAGCGACCAGAAGAGCGCAACCCCCAGAATGATCCTGGCGGCCACCCCGCCCGGGTTGCGCGCACCCGTATCAGACTGGGCTACCATCTCCTCCAGATCTGGCGCCTGGGTGACGACCTCGGTCTGACTGCTCATGCCTGTTGTCCTGCCCGACTTGAAACGACTGCCTGCTCAAGAATGATTGTTTGTTGCTTGGATGGTGTTGCGGCATTTCCCCGCAGGCTGCCGATGTGCCCCACGGGAGCCGCACCGACAGCCTGCGAGCGACGCGGCAGGACCTACTGGATCCAGCCACGCTCCCGATAGTAGCGCTCGGCACCGGGGTGCAGCGGAGCGGAGAGACCGGCGGAAATCATCTCTTCTTCCGTGAGATGGGCGAAAGCCGGGTGCAGTCCCTTGAAGCGGTCGAAATTGTCGAACACGGCCTTGACGACCTCATAGACGACCTCATCGTCCACCTTGGCCGAAGACACGAAAGTGGCACGGACACCGAAGGTGTTGGTGTCCGTATCCGACCCCTTGTACATCCCGCCGGGAATGACGGCCTTCGAATAATAGGAGTTTTCCTCGACCAGCTTGTCGATCTCGGGGCCTTCAACCGGAACCAGATGGGCGTCGGTCGTGGTGGTGGCTTCCTGGATCGAACCGTTGGGGTGGCCGACGGTAAAGATGATCGCATCGACCTTGTTGTCGCCGAGTGCAGCGGACTGTTCGGCGGACTTCAGCTCGGAGGCGAGCAGGAAGTCATCCATGGTCCAGCCCTTCGCCTGCATGATGACTTCCATCGTGCCGCGCTGCCCGGACCCGGGATTGCCGACATTGACGCGCTTGCCCTTCAGGTCGTCGAAACTGTTGATGTCGGCATCATCGCGGGCAACCACCGTGAACGGTTCGGCATGCACGGAAAACACGGCGCGCAAGTCCTCGAACGGACCGTTTTCCTCGAACTTCGACGTGCCATGATAGGCATTGTACTGCCAGTCGGACTGGGCCACTCCCATGTCCATCGATCCTTCGCGGATCGCGTTGATGTTGGCAATCGATCCACCGGTCGAAGGAGCCGTGCACTTGATGCCATGATCGGCCGCGGCGCGGTTGACGAGCTTGCAGATCGACTGGCCGACCACGTAGTAGACACCGGTCTGCCCGCCGGTTCCGATCGTGATGAAGCGCTCTTCGGCCGCCATGCTTCCCGAAGCAAAGCCGAACGCCATCAGCGAAGCACCGACAGCAACTGCCAGTTTCTTCATGGTTCCCTCCTCTGAATTGCAAGAGCGGACAGGAGGGGCGTTGCGACCTCTCCCGCCTTCCACACATGAGGAAACCTTACCAAACCGCTTACAAGGCTACCATGACAAAGTTCATGCTTTTGAAATTTTCATAATTCTCGCAAATTCAACATGTTGGACAACAGGTGTGAGAATTATTACCTTGTTGAAAATGATGACAGCAGGCACTTCCCGCCAGGAATTGTTCTTCTCACCCTTGCGGTTCAGGCCATGACCCGCACCGCAAGGGCATGAGAAAAGGCGGTCGAAGGAGCCCGCCACCCGCAATCTTCCTGGCAGTTTCCCTGCCCCGTCGGTTCCGGCTGTTCCCGGCAGGACGGCAGCGATGGACTCAGGGCTTGTCGTCGAGCTGGAACTCGGCGGGCATCCCCCCCTCACCGAGTTCCGGCTGCTCATCGTCATAGTCCGGAGGCGGGGCGACAGGGACATCCTCGGGACGCTGCGCGCGCGCCTTGGCCACGGCCTCGTCCAGCTCGATCTGCTGGCACAAACCGAGGAATACCGGATCGCGCGGGCGAATGTCCTGGCTTTTCCAGTGGGTGCGGTCGCGAACCGCCTGGACCGTGTTCTTGGTAGTTCCAAGCAGGCGGCAGATCTGCTGGTCCGCGAGCTCGGGATGATGCCGCAACAGCCAGGCAATCGCGTCGGGGCGATCCTGGCGCTTCGACAGCGGCGTGTAGCGCGGCTCCTTGCGCTTGGGCTGCTTGATGTCCAGGGCGATCGACCGAAGCGCCTTCAATCGCGTCTTGGGGTCTTTCTGGCAACGAAGAAGCTCCTCGCGCGACAAAATTCCCTGACTGACAGGATCAAGGCCGCGAATCCCGGTCGCCACCTCACCATCGGCGATGCCCTTGACCTCAAGCGGATGGAGGCCGCAGAAGTCGGCGATCTGGTCGAAGGTCAGCCCGGTATTGTCGACGAGCCACACGGCCGTCGCCTTGGGCATGAGGGGTCTGTCCATAAATAGCTCCTCGGCGTCTGATCCTGCTGATGGCCCCGCTTGCCCCGGACCGTCGAAACCTGCCTGGCGACGCAATTCCCCGGAATCGCGAAGACCACGGGTTCAATCGGGTACGGACACGGTATAGTTGAGGGCGAGGCGACCGCCATCAGCGTAGATGATTTCGCCGGTTATATAGCTCGCTTCGTCACTTGCAAGAAAAGCCGCGAGTGCCGCGATCTCATCCGGCTCGCCCGGACGCATCAAGGGTGTACGCGACAGGATGCGGTAGCGCGCGCTGTCATCGTTCATCACCTGGTCGAGCATTTCGGTGCGGATTGATCCCGGCCCGATGGCATTCACGCGAATGTTGCGATCGGCCAGCCCCAGGGCCATCGCACGGGTAAGCTGATTGAGCCCGCCCTTGCTGACGACATAGGCGAGCTGGTCGGCGATCGCGACCTGCGCGTTGATCGACGACATGTTCACGATGGCTCCGCCGCCTCGCTGGGCCATGACGTTTGCAGCGGCCTGACCGACCAGGAATGCCCCCTTGAGGTTGACACCGATCACATCGTCAAAATCGGCCTCTGTCATATCGAGAATATTGCCTGTCCGGACGATCCCGGCGTTGTTGATCAAGACATCGACGCGACCGGCCCATTCCAGTGTCGCATCGACGACCGCCCCGGCCGATCGCGCATCGGCGACGTCGGTGTGGACGAACTGGGCAAGGCCGCCGTCGGATACAATCATCGCGGCCGCCTGCGATCCTGACTGCTCATCCCGCTCGGCAACGATCACGTAGGCTCCCTCGCTTGCGAAGCGACGCGCGCATGCAAGCCCGATGCCGCGCCCTGCACCCGTGACGATCACCGCCTTGCCCGCGAACCGCATTCCACTCTCCCGTTGATTCTTCTGGCGGAACCGTAGCATCGACCGCATGACATGGCTATTCGTGTGGAAATGGCAGGCGGAGGAGCCCGGATGGTCGAAAAGGTATCGGGATATCGCAGGACGGGCGGCATCCGGGCACCGGGCTCGCTTCTCGGGGTCGCCATGGGCATTCTCTGCGGGTGCGGGGCCATGACCGACGGCCTCGACCCGCAGGTGGAGCGGAGCGTGCGCGACTATTACGAAAAATGGGCCGTCGAGAATCGCGCCCTTTGCACCAACCCGCGAATGAATGCCATCACGCGTGTCAATGAAGTGTCGAGAAATGCGGACCGGATTGAAGTCAATCTCCGTTATGACGTTGTCGGCGGGGTCAATGCCGAGGATCCGTCGCGGGGTGGTCACTGTCACGGTTTCAACGACCGTCGCTTCGTTCTCACTCATGACGACAGGCGATGGAATGTCACCTACATGAGCGGCTGGCAGCACAAGAACGCCGGGCTCGATCTGGGGCCGGTCAATCTGGGAGTCCATATGCCGCCGGTCCTCGGCGGCGTGATCTACAATCCGTGATCCCGGGATGGCAGATCATCCCCGGAGACCCCGGTGACGACAAATGCCGGCGTATCGGTGGCTGATCGGCATACAGGCGACCTTGCATCGATCCGTCATGAACGCTAGTTCGACCCTCGGACCTCGAATCTTTCATGAGCAGGTGACCGATGAGCGTGGGGCTTTTGAGCGCTGTAGTCCTTGCAGCCGGCAAGGGTACGCGGATGCGCGCACCTCTTCCCAAGGTTTTGCATCCGCTGGCCGGTCGACCGCTGATAGGACATGTCCTGAAGCTGACACAAGATCTCGGCTGCGAGCGAACGGTCCTGGTTCTCGCTCCCGGCATGGAGACCGTGGAAAACGTCGCCCGGGAAATCGACCCGGAACTTCGTATCGCTATTCAGGATCCCCCCCTGGGCACCGGGCATGCGGTCGCTGCGGCGATGGGCGGTCTGGAAGGCCGCGGAACGGTTCTTGTACTGTTCGGCGACACTCCACTGTTGCTGGAGGATACCGTACGGCGCCTTGTGGCTGCGCGGGAACTTCATGGCGCCGCCGTCGCGGTGCTCGGCATGAATCCGCCCGCGAACGATGGCTACGGCCGCTTGCGGATCGGCGATGACGGGCATCTTGTCGAGATCGTCGAGCATCGTCATGCCGACGAGAAGCTGCGCCGCGAGGGCCTGTGCAATTCCGGCGTGATGGCCATCGACGGCGCATTGCTGCGCGAGCTGGTCGAAGCCATCGAACTGCAACCGGAAAAGAACGAGTATTACCTGACGGATATCGTCACTCTGGCTGTTCGGCGTGGCTATAATTGCGTATCGCTCGAAGGGCCCTGGCAGGAAGGTCACGGCGTCAATTCCCAGGCACAGCTTGCCGAGGCCGAAGCCATCTGGCAGAATCGCCGCCGGACGGAGTTGATGGATGCCGGAGTGATCATGCCTGCTCCCGAGACCGTCTGGCTTTGTGCCGATGTCGATATCTGTGCCGGAGCGGTTATTGAGCCCAATGTGGTCTTTGCCGGTCGCGCGCAGGTGGGCGAAGGTGCGCGCATCCGCGCATTCAGCCATGTCGAGGATGCCGATATCGGCCCCGGCGCAATTGTTGGCCCCTATGCGCGGTTGCGCCCCGGTTCCAGGCTTGCAGCCGATGTCCACGTGGGCAATTTCGTCGAGATCAAGAATGCGGAACTCGGTCCCGGAGCCAAGGCGAACCACCTCACCTATCTCGGCGATTGCAGCGTGGGCGGCGGCTCGAACATCGGCGCCGGAACGATCACCTGCAATTATGACGGCTTCGGCAAGCATCGGACCGAACTGGGCGAACGGGTTTTCATCGGCTCGAATTCGGCACTGGTTGCCCCGGTCAGCATTGGCGATGGTGCCATTGTCGGAGCCGGAAGCGTGATTACCAGAAATGTGCCGGCCGGAGCTGTCGCACTGACCCGAAGTCCGCAGAATGTTCATGAAGGTGCGGCGGAGCCGCTTCGGCAGAAGTTGCGCAAGACCCGGAATGCCAGGAAGCGCGGCTGACGAAATGGCTTTTGAATGCTACACTTTTGCCTTGATGAATGCGCACCGTGGACGATGGTCCTCCCCCTTGAAAGGAGTTTGATGGAATGCGCGGTCTGCTGATCCTCGCCGCTTTCGCTCTTGTCCTATGGCAAGGTTCCGCACATGCCGATGCACTGACTGATGTGAAGGAAGGCAACACGGCTTTCAAATCCGGTCAGTACCAACTTGCCATCGACGCCTTCGGCAGGGCGATCACCTCGGGCGAACTCGATCCGGAGGCGCTGGCGATCACCTACAACAATCGAGGTGTCGCACTCGGTGAGATCGGAGACACCGATCGTGCCATAGAGGACTACAGCAAGGCACTGACGCTGTCCCCCAAGGACGAGACCACCTTGCGCAACCTGCGCGTCGCTTACCTGAAGCGCGGCATGGATTACATCAAGGAGAACTCGGCCGAAAAAGCTCGCGCCGACTTCGACTCAGCCATCGCGACCGATCCGACCCACCCCGCGGCCTATATCAAGCGCGCCCAGCTGAACGCGGAAGAAGGTGACCTCGACGGTGCGCTTGCCGACTACAAGGCCGCGCTCGCGAGAGATCCCGAGAATGCCGATCTCAAGAGGGTCGTGGGTCAACTTGAAGCCGCCATGTCGGCTCCGGCAGCTACCCCGACCGCCAGCAACTCGCCTCCCGCGATTCCGGAATCCTCCATGGCGCAGACGACTACCGATGCGGAATCGGCGGCCGCATCCGTTCCCACGGCACCGGTTGCCGCGGATAGGGGCGTGGATGACGCTGCCACGACCGGCGGCGACACCGCAAGGACGGAACCGGAAAGCACGGCCGCGGAACAGGCCGTTGCCCCGGCCGATTCCGGCAACGGGGACATCTATCGGACGATTTCGGCCGTGTATTTTCGCGCGGGACCCAGCAACGACGATGCTCGGGTCGGAGCAGTGGACGGCAATGTCAAGGTGCGGGTCATCGGCGAGAAGCTCGGTTGGAAAAGGGTCGTCCTGCCCAATGGCCAGGAGGGATACATCTACAAGAAGTGGCTTGAGCCTGTTGCGGAATGATCGCACGACGGGAACGCATGCGACACAATTCCATAAAAAAGTACGCCTGTTAGTTGATTTCCTTTAATCGAACGTTAACCATTTGCGATAAGTATTGCAGCTGACGTTCGTTATCTGGAATGCTGCGTGCAGCGGTTGGACATTCACCCATCGTCGAAGGACCCGTGATCGTGACAGGCGTGTTCAAATTTGGCGTGAGAGTCATGGCTGTCCTGGCCATGGCATGGTTCGCGACGGCAACTCCGGCCGCTGCGCGTCAGTACACCGCTATCGTCATGGACTATGATACCGGCAAGATCATCCATTCCAGTCACGTGGACAAGCTGGTCTATCCGGCCTCGCTGACGAAGATGATGACCTTGTACATGCTGTTCGACGCGATGGACGCCGGAAAGCTGAGCCTGAAATCGAAACTGAAGGTCAGCCGCAGGGCCGCCGGCATGCCGGCCTCGCGCCTTGGCCTGAAGCGGGGCGCGACGATCAGCGTCGAGGATGCCATCTTCGCCCTGACCACCAAGTCGGCCAACGACGTCGCTGTCGTCATTGCCGAGGCGCTGGCCGACAGCGAGATCCAGTTCGCGATCAAGATGACCAAGAAGGCGCGTGCGCTCGGCATGAGCAAGACGACCTTCAAGAACGCATCCGGCCTGCCCAATCGCCACCAGAAGACCACTGCCCGCGACATGGCGACACTCGCCCGCAGCCTGATTTCCAGGCATGGCGACCGTTACCGGTATTTCAGTGCGGCTTCCTTTCGCTACAATGGTCGGACCTATCGCACCCATAACAGGTTGATGAAGCGTTATGACGGCATGGATGGTCTCAAGACGGGTTACATCCAGGCTTCGGGATTCAATCTCGCGGCGTCGGCGAAGCGGAACGGCCGTCGCATCATCACCGTGGTATTCGGTGGCCGCACGGCAACCTCGCGTGATGCGGAAGTTGCCCGCCTGATGGATCTGGGTTTTTCGAAACTTCCGAAGAAACCCGAACCGGCGCCGCTCCTCGTATTGGGTCCCCCCAGGATCAAGCCCGCGGCGCCGGCTACGGTATTGGCCAGCATCGATCCCGTGTTGCCCAAGCCGGCGATGGCCGGCACGCAGACTGACGAGCCGCAGATCGTGGCACTGGCCGAATCTCTCGTCGATGATTCCGGCGATTTGCCGGTGGTGGTGGCCCCCGTCGTCGCCTCGGATGACGACCTGATGCTGCCGGCCCCCAAGCCGGGAATGCGCCTCAAGGAAGGCCAGCCCAAGCAGCTCGCCCAGGGAGATTACGGTGTTCAGGTCGGTGCCTACCATGACGCGAACAAGGCGCGACGTCAGGCGTACAGGATAGCCCAGAAACTGCCGTCGATCCTGCTCAAGGGGAATGTCGACGTCAGCGCCCTGCGCAGCGGCCGGCGGCCGGTCTATCGTTCCCGCCTCGTCGGCCTGAGCCAGAAGGAAGCCGAGACCGCATGCAAGGCGCTGCACCGCCAGAAGCAGGATTGCCTTGTCCTGCGTACGGGCCCCATGCGCGTCGCCGCCGCCCGCTGAACGTCCGATCCTCTCGGAAAGACTTGCCAGATGCGCCGCCGGATCGATTCCGGCGGCGTTTCCATGTTTGCAATCTTCCCGAATTGCCGGATTTCGCGAAGAAGTCATCGAAGAAGCGCATGACGGGAGCAGACTCATGCGCATGCCTTGTTTCAGGCTCGCGGCCATCCTGATATGTATGGGCAAACGGCACACCGTCGCTGCGTGCAACTGGCAGGCAGGCGCATTCGGAATGCCGTGCCTATTGGGGAGGTGAATCGATCCGATGACACGCTACTGCCGGCACCCGGCGCAATCCGCGTACGAACGGAACCTCGATCGCAACGATGCGAATTTCACCAGCCTGACACCATTGAGCTTCCTGGAACGTACCGCCGACATCCACCCCGAACGCATCGCGGTCATCCACGGCCCGATCCGGCGCAGCTACGCCGAACTGCGCGAACGCTGCCGCAGGCTCGCGTCGGCGCTGGTGAAGAACGGCATCGTTCCCGGAGATACGGTGGCGATCATGGCCCCCAATATCCCGGCGATGGTCGAGGCCCATTACGGCGTTCCCATGGCCGGTGCGGTCCTCAACGCGCTCAACTACCGCCTCGACGCCGCGACCCTTGCCTACATCATCGAACACAGTGAAACCCGCCTGATCCTGGTCGACAGCGAGTTCGCACCGGCGATCCGGGAAGCACTGGACAGTATCGGCCGCAAGGTCGCCGTCGTCGACATCATCGACCCGGAATATCGCGGCGCCACCGGGACCTCTCCGGGAGACATCGAATACGAGGCGTTCCTGCGTTCGGGCGATGCCGATTTCGATCCCCTTCTCCCCGCCGACGAATGGCAGGCCATATCGCTGAACTACACGTCGGGCACGACCGGCCACCCCAAGGGGGTCGTCTACCATCATCGGGGCGCCTATCTGAATGCGGTCGGCAACGTGATCGTATGGGGCATGGAACAGGCTTCGGTCTATCTCTGGACACTGCCGATGTTTCACTGCAACGGGTGGTGCTTTCCATGGACGGTCTGCCTTCAGGCCGGGACGCATGTCTGCCTGCGACGGGTCGAGAGCGCCGCCATCTACACCGCGATCGCCGAACATGGCGTCACCCATCTGTGCGGCGCTCCGATCGTCATGAGCCTCATCGTGAATGCACCCGACAGCGACCGGCGCGACTTCGGCCACAAGGTGCGGATGATGACGGCGGCCTCAGCGCCGCCGGCTGCCGTACTCGAAAGGATGGAACGGCTCGGCATCGAGGTCACGCACGTCTACGGCCTCACCGAAGTCTATGGTCCCGCGACCGTCTGCGCGGTCCAGGATGACTGGTCCGGCCTCGACAGCCGTGCCCGCGCCGACCGGATGGCCCGGCAGGGCGTGCGCTATCCCGTGCTCGAAGGGCTGTCGGTCATGGATCCCGGAACCATGGTGGAAGTTCCGCGCGATGGAACGACCGTCGGCGAGATCATGATGCGGGGCCACGACGTCATGAAGGGCTACCTCAAGAACCGGGAGGCCACCGACACCGCCTTTGCCGGAGGATGGTTCCACACCGGCGACCTCGCTGTCTGCCACGCCGACGGCTATGTCGAGATCAGGGACCGGTCGAAGGACATCATCATTTCCGGCGGCGAGAATATCTCCTCGATCGAGGTGGAAGGGGCGCTCTATCGCCACCCTTCCGTTCTTGAAGCCGCCGTCGTCGCCCGTCCCGACGAAAAGTGGGGCGAGACTCCCTGTGCCTTCGTCACATTGAAGGAGGGTACAGAGGTCTCCCACGCCGAACTCCAGACGCACTGCCGGGAACATCTCGCCCATTACAAGGTCCCCAGGACGTTCATTTTCGGCCCGCTGCCCAAGACTTCGACCGGCAAGGTCCAGAAATTCCAGCTCCGGGAGCGGGCGCGCGGGCTTTGACGCCGCCCGCCTCCGACACATCATCAGCAAGGGGAGAAACGATGAGCCTTGAACTGTCCGCCGAACGGACACTGCCGGAAGATGGCTGCAAGGGAACGCTGCTCGGGCGCGTGTGGCTCGATGACGGCCCGCATGTCGTGCGGGTCGAACGGGACGGCCTGGTCGACCTGACCCGCAAGTTCCCGCTGATGAGCGAACTGCTCGATCTCGACGATCCGGCCGATGCCGCGCGTTCCGTGCAGGGCGAGCGCCTCATGGGTCTCGACGAGTTGCTGCGCTCCACGGTTGCCGCCGATCGGTCGCCGACAACCCCGCGCCTGCTTGCTCCCGTCGACCTGCAGGCCCTCAAGGCGGCAGGCGTGACCTTCGTCAGGAGCATGCTGGAGCGGGTCATCGAAGAGCAGGCGCGTGGCGATGCAGCGAGGGCGCTCGATATCCGCACCCGCGTCGAGTCGCTGATCGGCGGCGATTTGCGCTCGGTCGAACCGGGCTCGCAGGGCGCGCTGAAACTCAAGGATCACCTGATCGAACAGGGCCTCTGGTCGCAATATCTGGAAGTCGGCATCGGTGTCGATGCGGAAATATTCACCAAAGCGCAACCAATGAGCGCTGTCGGCCATGGTGACCAGGTGGGCCTGCATCCGCGGTCGAACTGGAACAACCCCGAACCCGAGGTGGTGCTGGCCATATCTTCCAAAGGCCGCATCGTCGGCGCGACGCTCGGAAACGACGTCAACCTGCGCGATTTCGAGGGGCGCAGTGCGCTGTTGCTGAGCAAGGCCAAGGACAACAACGCATCCTGCTCCATCGGCCCGTTCATCCGCCTCTTCGACGACAGCTACGGTCTTGATGACGTGCGCGGCGAAACGGTCGAGCTCGAAGTGACCGGCAAGGACGGCTTCGTCCTGCGCGGTTCGAGTTCAATGAGCCAGATCAGCCGCGACCCGCTGGACCTCGCCCAGGCGCTTTGCGGCCATACGCACCAATACCCCGATGGCGCGGTGCTCTTCTGCGGAACCATGTTTGCGCCCACCGAGGACCGGGACGTCAAGGGAGAAGGCTTCACCCACAAGGCGGGCGACATCGTCACCATCCGCAGTGCGGGACTGGGAGCGCTTGTCAACGATGTGACAACTTCCGACAAGGCGGCACCATGGGTCTTCGGTACCACTGCCCTGCTGCGGAATCTCTCTTCGCGCAACCTGCTCTGAATCACGTTGTCGTCGCAACGGGTCCATCGATACAGGACAGGGCACCTTCAGGTGCCCTGTCGCGAAGCCCGTTGGAGTTCTGGTCACATGTTCTGCGCCAAGGACCGCAGTCCCTGTCGACATTCCTCCGCATCCGGCGAAAAACACATCAAGGAACAACATGCCGCCGCTGATGCGGGCTACAAACGAAAACGGCCGCTCACGCGACCTTGCCGAAGTTCAGTTGATGGTTGCGGAGCTGGCAGCTCCCGCACGACTCTCAACTTCCAATTGTAAATTCTCCAGCTCATCCTTGACCCGGAGCTTTTCCCGTTTGAGCTTCGCAAGAGTTGTCTGGTCAGGAAGGGGTCTATGTTGCTCGTCGTCGATAAGCTGTTCGAGACGGGCATGCTTGCTTCGGAGACTTACGACATGCTCTTGCAAGGACATTTTGCTTGTAACCTCCTGATTGGCATTAGCAACACCGGCCAGTGTAATAAGCTCGCCTTAAAAATGCCATAATAAAAACTTGCACACCGGATGGAACTACCTTAAAAAGCCACACCAATTTTCGTAAAATTTATCAACTCCCTGTTTTTCCAGAATTTTTGCCATAAAATCTTGATTTGCATTGAATATTCTCGCGACTTTTTGATTTTCCGTGAACCGGTCCGAACCTTCGCTTTCCACATGAAGCGCTTTGTCTTGGTCCGTTCACCGGGTATGGCTTGACCGGCACGACAGATGTCGAAATCATTTATAAGAAAAAATTCCTTGACTCTTGCGCTACCCTTCCATCATAACCTCCCCCCATGTCCCACACCCCCACCACGTCTCTCCCCATATTGCCGCGCAAACTCGCCGGCCGGGTCTTTCGCTGGGGCGCGGTTCGTTTCCTGAAGGTGTGCTGGCTGGTGGCGACCGGGCGGCGCGGGGTGCTGTCGGGGCCGCAGGTCCGGCTTGATGTGGCGGAGGTCGACGGGCTGGAACATCTGCCGCATGTGGCGGGTGTCCTGTCGGCGATGCGGGCGGGACTATCCCCACATGGTGGTCATGGCCTCCGGGTGATCCTCCACCGTCTGCTGCTGTTTCACTCCCGCGACTGGTTCCGCCAGTTGCAGGACAACTCCCTGGCGCAATCCGTCGCATCGGCGGATGGTGCCGAAAGGGCATGGCTGGATCGTGCCGGACGCAGGGGAATGGGGAATGTCATCACCTCGCTGCTGAAGTCGGTGGCCAGAGGGATCGACGTGCCGGATGTCTGCCCGGTGCCATGGTCGCTCACGAAGGACACTCCCGGAGCGGCGAAACCCGCAAGGGCGAGGAAATCCCGCAGCGAGGAGGAAAGGCTCCGCGCCAGGGGACGGTCCCGCCTGCTGAAAAGTCTCCACGAGCATATCCTCGACGCGATGATGACGACCCCGCAGGCGGGAGCGTTTGCCATCTTCGCGCCGGACGAACTGCGCCTGATCCGCGCGCTTCCGCCCGGCGATTTCCCCGACCTGCCGCCGCCGCCTGTGCCGCCCGTGCCAACGCTGCGGCCGCTGCCGGTCTGCAAACCCCACCCGGTATTCGGAAAATCGCTCTCCGGCATCCCCTGACGCCTTCGTGCGGGGTTATTTTACAATGAAAATAGTGTAATTGTAGGACCTCCCTTTTTCTTCCTCCCTTTCCTTCCTCAAGGATCGCATGCCCTGCCGATGCTGCTAGGATACCGGTGTCGGAGTTATGAATTCGGGGAGGAATTCACTTGGTTGAGCGACACGCGTTTGATGCCGTGATTGTCGGGGCGGGATTTTCAGGGCTCTACATGCTGCATCGGCTGCGCGGCCTGGGCATGACCGCCCGTGTGATCGAGGCCGGAGACGATGTCGGCGGGACATGGTACTGGAACCGCTATCCGGGCGCGCGATGCGATATCCAGAGTCTCGAATATTCCTATTCCTTCGACAAGGCGCTTGAGCAGGAGTGGGAGTGGAGCGAGCGGTTTGCGTCACAACCGGAGATTCTCGACTATGCGCGACATGTGGCCGAACGGTTCGATCTGCGTCGGGACATCACCTTCTCGACACGGGTGGAGCGGGCCCGGTTCGACGACGACGGGAACCTCTGGCATGTCGACGCGCAGGGTCTGGCGCTCGATGCCCGCTTCCTGATCCTTGCCACGGGCTGCCTGTCGTCTCCCAATCGCCCGACAATGGAGGGGCTGGACAGTTTCGGCGGACGCGTCTTCCATACCGGCGAATGGCCGCATGAGAAGATTGATTTCACCGGCCGGCGGGTGGGCGTGATCGGAACGGGGTCTTCGGCCGTGCAGTCGATCCCGGTGATCGCGGAGGAGGCGGCGCGCCTCACGGTGTTCCAGCGCACGCCCAACTTCATTGTTCCGGCGCGCAACCGTCCGCTCGGCGAGGACGAGCAGGCGGAGATGAAGGCGCATTACGCCGAGATCCGGGCACGGGCGCGGATGCGCCGCAACTACATCGATTTCCCCTTCGATCCGCGATCCGCGCTGGAGGTCGACGATGCGGAGCGCGAGCAGGTCTACGAGGATCGCTGGCAGCTGGGCGGGCTGTCGTTCAACAACTGCTTCGCCGACCAGTTGACGAACCCGCGGTCCAACGAACTGGCCGGCAACTTCATCAGGCGCAAGATCGCCCAGGCGGTGAAGGACCCGCAGGTGGCCGAACGGCTGACGCCCGCGAGCGTGATCGGCTGCAAGCGGCTGTGCGTCGACACCGGCTATTACGAGACGTTCAACCTTCCCCATGTGGAACTGGTCGACATTTCGCAAGCGCCAATCGGACGGATCACCGAGGGCGGGCTGGTGGCCGGCGGGCGGACCTTCGAGCTGGACGACATCGTCTTTGCCACCGGCTTCGATGCGATGACCGGCAGCCTGGATCGCATTCGCATCGAGGGTACCGGCGGGCGGACGCTGAAGCAGAAGTGGAGCGAAGGGCCGGTGAGCTATCTGGGCCTGATGGTGGAGGGATTCCCCAACCTCTTCACCATCACCGGACCGGGCAGCCCGTCGGTGCTGAGCAACATGCTGGCGTCGATCGAGCAGCATGTCGAATGGGTGAGCGACTGTCTGGCGGCGCTGGCATCGGATGGCCGGACACGGATCGAGGCGGAGGCCGACGCCGAGGCGCAGTGGGTCGAACACGTGCGGGAGGTGGCCGGCCGTACCCTCTACCCCACCTGCAACAGCTGGTATCTCGGGGCCAATATTCCCGGCAAGCCGCGGGTGTTCATGCCCTATGTCGGCTGCCCGCCCTATCGCGAGATCTGCGACAGGGTGGCAGCCGAGGGTTATCGCGGGTTCAGGATTTGCTGACCCCGTCGGCGTTCGCCTTGCGCTTGTCGGGGTGCTGGCTATTCACGAGCACGTTCTCGCTACGGCCGATCACGTGCTCGCTGTGCCCGACGATCAGCGGATCCGGCTCGTGGATGAGGTGAAAGTTCTTGTCCGGATAAGGCAGCACATTGAGGAAGTGGCGCATGGTTTCGAGCCGTGCGCGCTTCTTGTCGTCGGACTTGATGATGGTCCAGGGCGCGTCGGCGATGTCGGTGTAGAAGAACATCGCTTCCTTGGCCTCGGTATATTCGGGCCAGCGATCCATCGAGGCGCGATCCATGGGCGACAGCTTCCACTGCTTGAGCGGGTCGTGCTCGCGGGCGGCGAAGCGGCGCGACTGCTCTTCCTGGGTCACCGAGAACCAGTACTTGAACATCCAGATCCCGCTGCGCACGAGCATTCGCTCGACCTCGGGGCACTGGCGCATGAATTCGAGGTACTCGTTGGCCGTGCAGAAGCCCATGACCCGCTCCACGCCGGCCCGGTTGTACCACGAGCGGTCGAACATGACGATTTCGCCGCCGGCCGGCAGGTGCTGGATGTAGCGCTGGAAGAACCACTGGGTCTTCTCGCGCTCGGACGGCTTTTCCAGGGCAATGACCTTGGCGCCGCGCGGATTGAGGTGCTCCATGAAACGCTTGATCGTGCCGCCCTTGCCGGCAGCGTCGCGCCCCTCGAACAGCAGCACGACCTTCTGCTGCGTGTCCTTGATCCAGGCCTGCGCCTTCAGCAGCTCGACCTGAAGTTCGGCCTTCTGCTTTTCGTAGGTCCTCCGGCGGATCTTCGAATGATAGGGATATTCCCCTGTTTCAAACATTCTCCGGATGAGTGCAGGATCGCGGCGCATTTCCGCCAGCACATGGGCACGGCTGCCTTCCCCTGCCGCAGGCGGTTCGCCGTCGACAGCAATCGCACCATCCTTCCCGCTCCCATCAGCCGCAACGGAAGGTCCGGCAGATTTTCTACTTTTGGCAACTTTCCCCGATTTGGGCGTAGTAGCCTTGGCAGACTTGCCGGTTTCACGGGCGACGGCAGGTTCGCTCCCTGTCTCGGCGGTGCCTGCAACCACAGACGGAGCGCTGCCGTTGGACGCCCCGCCGGCGTCGGTTGTATCCTTGAGCTTCGGCGCTTCGGCCTCCACAGGCGTGCGGTCGTTCTGGTCCATACGGCTTACGTCCTCCTGGTCGACACGAACCCGGTTCGTGAGTCTGGCTGCGGGGTCACATCATGGCGTTGATGCAGATCAACCGGTCAATACCCCTCGAAAAGTGCAGTCGTGATGTAGCGCTCCGCGAAGGACGGGACGATAACGACAACCATCTTGCCCTCCATCTCCGGGCGCTCGGCGACTTCGCAGGCCGCCGCCACCGCCGCGCCGGAGCTGATGCCGGCCGGAATTCCCTCGAGTCTTGCCAGTTCACGCGAGGTCTGCAGCGCGGTTTCGTTGGCAATCTTGACCACTTCGTCGATAAGATCGGTATCGAGAATATCGGGAATGAAGCCGGCACCGATCCCCTGGATCATGTGGGGCGCAGGGTTGCCGCCCGAAAGGACCGGACTCGCTTCGGGCTCGACGGCGATCATCCTGAGGTCCGGCTTCTTCTCCTTGAGCACCTGACCGCAGCCGGTGAGCGTGCCGCCGGTGCCGACACCACTGACCACGGCATCGACCTTGCCGCCGGTATCGTTCCAGATCTCCAGAGCGGTCGTATGGCGGTGAATGGCTGGATTGGCCGGATTCTCGAACTGCCCGGGCATGATCGAGCCATCGATCTCGCGCAGCAGTTCCCTCGCCCGGTCGATGGCCCCCTTCATGCCCTTCTCGCGCGGCGTGAGTTCGATCTCCGCCCCAAGGAACCGAAGCATCTTGCGCCGTTCGACGGACATCGACTCCGGCATGGTCAGAATGAGCCGATAACCACGCGACGCGCACATGAACGCCAGGGCAATGCCGGTATTTCCGGACGTCGGCTCGACGATCGTTCCACCGGGCTTGAGCAGCCCCTCGGCTTCCATCGCATCGATCATCGACAGGCCGATGCGATCCTTCACGCTCGCCAGCGGGTTGAAGAACTCCAGCTTGAGCAGAAGATCAGCCCTCAGCCCCCGTTCCCCGCTGAACCGCGGCACGCGAACGAGCGGAGTATTGCCCACCGTTTCGGCGATGCTGTCGTAGATGCGGCCGCGGCCGGGTTCGTCGAGGCGGGTCGGCTGGTTATTCATGCTCGTTCCTCCAAACTTCTCGGTATCAAGATAGACCGGAAATTCGGTACAAGTGTCAATGTATAGAAATTCTCGACAATCGGAGAGCATTGGAAACAACGACGATGGAACTTGTCGACATGGCAATGGCTGCCAGAAGTGGCGTGACATATCCCGCCATCGCCAGCGGTATGGTTATCGCGTTGTAGCCGAAGGCCATGACGAGATTCTGAAGGACCAGCCGCCGCGAACTTCGTGCCACACCAAGTAATTCCATAATCGGGGAAAGGTGCCGCCCCTGGAAGACAACGTCGGCAGCCATCTGGCTGATATCCGCCGCGCTCGTCGGAGACACGGAGACATGGGCAGCAGCCAATGCCGGCGCATCGTTGAGACCATCGCCCACCATCATGACCCGATGCCCGGCATCCGCCTCATCCTGAAGCGCCCGGACCTTGTCGGCGGGCGTGCAGCGCGCCTCGTAGTCCCCGATGCCGACCTCCCGGGCAACGGCTGCCGCCACCGGCTCCCGGTCGCCCGACAGCATGGCCACGCCGAGCCCGCGCCCGGCCAGCGCATCGACCACCAGTGCGGCATCATCGCGCACCCGGTCCGAAAAGACGAACCGCACCGGCTCATGTCCCGGACGGTCGAGCCACAATTCCGGCTCATCGCCGCCCTCGACGTCGGGACCGGCAAAACCCGCCCGGCCAAGCCGGACATCGTCATGGACCAGCCCCGACCCGGCAATTTCCCGCACCGGCTTCAACCGCGGTGCATCGGGGCAGGCCGCCGCGACGGCCCGCGCGAGCGGATGCGTCGAATTCGCGGCCATTCCGGCAGCAATGCGCAATGCCTCGTCATCGACGGGCCGCTCCAGTTCCAGCACCCCTTCCGTCAGCGTCCCGGTCTTGTCGAACACGACCCGGTCGATATCGGCGAGGCGCTCAAGTGCGGTTGCCGACTTGAGCAGGATCCCCTGGCGCATCAGACGGCCGCTCGCCACGACCTGCACGGCCGGAACGGCAAGGCCCAGGGCGCAGGGACAGGTGACGACCAGCACGGCGACCGCTATCAGCAGCGATTCCTGCCAGCCAAGCCCGCCGATCAGCCACCAGTACAGGAAGGCCACCGCAGCGAGACTGTGGACCGCCGGCGCGTAGAAACCGGCCACCCGGTCAGCCAGGCTGACGAACCGGCCGCGTTTCTGTTCGGCCATCTCCATCATGCGCACGATCTCGGCAAGCAGCGTCCCCTCGCCGGCCGATGTCACCCGCATTTCCACGGCGGCACCGAGATTGATCGTCCCGGCGAACATCCGCTCGCCCGAAACGATCCCCAAGGGCGCGCTTTCCCCCGAAATCGTGCTCATGTCGAGTTCGGCATGCCCGGAGAGCAGGACCCCGTCGGCGCCGATGCGTTCGCCGGTGGCGATCAGGATCCGGTCTCCCTTGACCAGATCTTCCGATCGCACCGCCTGCGTCGAGCCGTCTGCGGCGATCCGGGTCACGGCCTTGGCGCCAATGGCCAGCAGCCGCTGGGCAGCGGCGCGTGCGCTGCCCCGTGCCCGTGTGTCGAGATAGCGGCCGACGAGCAGGAAGAAGAGCAACGTCACCGCACTGTCGAAATAGACATGCTCGCCACCGGTGACGGTCTCCAGCAGGCTCATGCCGCAGGCCAGCAGCAGGGCCAGGCTGATGGGCACGTCCATGTTGGTGTGCCCGTTGCGCAGGACCGATATCGCCGACCGGAAGAATGGTCGTCCAGCGTAGGCCACGGCCGGCAGGGTCACGAGGGCTTCGAACCAGTGGAGGAACGCGCGGGTCGCCTCGCCCATGCCCTCGAAATGACCGGCCCAGACGGACACGGCCAGCAGCATGACATTGGAGGCGGCGAAGCCTGCCACGGCAAGACAGCGCAGCAGGTACTTCTCATGGGACTGGTCGATGGCCCCCAGCCGTTCGGGATCGAACGGCACGGCGCCATAACCCAGATCCCGGACCGTTTCGGTGACCCGCTGGCCGATGGCGGGATCGCCGTGCCAGCCGACGGTGAGCCGCCGGGTCGTGAGATTCACCCGTGCCTGATCGACACCGGGGAGCCCGGACAGCGCCTTCTCGATCTTGCGCACGCAACCGCCGCAATGAACCCCTTCCACCATGAGGTGAAGGCGGTGGGCGGTCTTCCCCTCCGTCGACTGGATGAAGGGTTTCGGGTCGACCGCCCGCGGGATGACCGTGGCCATCAGCGCAGCACGTGACGGCCGTCACGCACAAGAAAGTCATCGCCACGGCGAATGACGGTGTGCGTGTTCCATATACCGGCCATCGTCGCGGTAAATTCAGCCTCGTACCTTCCCTGGCCGACGAAGGCGGGGACCACGCTGAAATCGTCGCCCTCATGGGTGGGACGTTCGAACTTCACCTCGATGTCGGCGTCATTGAGCGGCTGGCCCTCAAGGTCCCGCAGCTGGACGAGCAGGTGGCCGGTCAGGCCCTGATCCAGCTTCACCTCAAGGGCGAAATCCCATCCCAGTTCGTCCTGGGCTTCCGCCGCAGCAAGATTCTCGTTGTATTTCAACCCTTTTTCATACGACCCGGTCGTCGCGAGACCCGTCCAGCTATTGGCCGCATAGAAGATCATCGTACCGTTGGCGACCAGCACCACACCGAACAGGCCGACGAACAGCCAGGGAATCCACCAGCCGCGCTGCCGTTCCCGTTCCACCGTCATGGCCCCCTGAATACCGTCGCATGGAGGGTGCTGTCGCCGGTCGCCTTGTCCGTCAGAACGAAATCCAGATCCATGGAATGGCCCTCGATGTCCTTTCTGGGCAGGATCACCATCACCTTGTAGGTACCGACACCGTCCATGGGCACAACCATCTCGACGGATCTCGAAGGTTCGGTATCCCCCAGCTTTTCCAGCCTCGCGTCGTCAAGCCCCGGCACGGTCAGCTCGAAGGTCCGGTCCGTATTCTCCTTGTTCATGATCTTCAACGTGTAGGCGTTGCGGATGCTGCCATCGGCGAGCAGCACGAACAGGGGGTTGCGCTCGGGAAGGATGTTGACGTCGGATGTCTTGCGCGTGACGAGTGCCGCCAGCATGACCATGGCCACCAATGCCAGAATTGCCGCGTAGAGGACCGTCCGCGCACGGACAAGGTGGTTTTCCGAAGGCTTTCCCTCGGCGCGCAGCTCCTGGTTCCGTTCGCTGTCATAGGCGATGAGATTCCGCGGGCGGTCGACCTTTTCCATCACGCTGTTGCACGCGTCGATGCACAGGCCGCAGCCGATGCATTCGAGCTGGAAGCCGTCACGGATGTCGATGCCCATGGGACAGACGGCCACGCACTGGCGGCAGGACACGCAATCCCCGCGTCCTTCCCAGTCCTCGCCCTTCTTGTGCTTGCCGCGCGGCTCGCCACGCCAGGCCTCGTAGGTCACCGCCATGGTGTCCTCGTCGACCAGCGAGCCCTGGATGCGCGGCCACGGACACATGTATGTGCACACCTGTTCGCGGGCGTGCCCTGCCAGCAGGTAGGTCGTTGCGGTGAACAGGAAGGTGAAGAAATACACGGAAAGACCGGCATTTCCGGTCCAGAAATCGACCGTCACCGTCGGCGCATCGTTGAAGTACATGATCCACGCGCCGCCGGTCCAGAATGCGATGAACAGCCAGACCGCGTGCTTCAGGATGCGCTTGCGCAGTTTCCGTGCTGTCCAGGGCGCCTTGTCGAAGCGCATGCGGACGTTGCGGTCGCCCTCGATCCAGCGCTCCACCATCATGAACAGGTCCGTCCATACGGTCTGCGGGCAGGTGAAGCCGCACCACAGGCGGCCGAACAGGGCGGTGGCGAGAAACAGCCCGAAGGCCGCGAGCATGAGGATGCCCGTGAGGTAGTAGACCTCCTGCGGCCAGATCTCGATCCAGAAGAAATACAGCCGCCGCGTAGTAAAATCGGCAAGGATCGCCTGATCGGGCGCGGCGCCCGGCCGTTCCCAGCGAATCCACGGTGCAATGTAATAAAGCGCCAGCAGCGCCGTGAGCACGGCCCACTTGATGCGCCTGAACTTGCCCTTCACCGAGCGGGCATAGACCTCGACCCGCCCTCGGTAGAGCTTCGAATCACGCTGCTCCTTGCGGGATTCGACCTGTTCGATCGTGACGGCTTCGTCCATGGAACTTCCATACAGGTGGCGCCAACAGGGATGCCCTGCGCGTAACCGCAGATGACTTCATTGATCTGGCTCAAGGACAGGGCGGATCTCACCCGTCTCATGCAAGAGACAATCTCTATCTGCAATGAGACCAGATACAAAGGGGCGATCCAAGATATTTGACTGGAACAAATCGTCACATTCCAAAACCAAGATATGATTATATCCGATTGCCGCCCGGCCCCCTTTCTCCATGCCAGCGCACCCAGGCTCCGTGGAAATGACAGTCCGCCAGATGGAAATGGCGCCGTTTCGGCCACAGATCGAGATGCAGCACGGCATGACTGGCACTCTCATCCGGCTCCATGCGCAGCCACGCAACGGAACGACCGCTTTCACCCGCCCCCTCGATGGCGGCACGGCAGCGCCGCCGGACGGACGGAGGCAGGTATTGCCAGACGATCGAGTGGAAAATGACGGTGACGCCGTCATCAGGATCCTCGGCCAGCCGCGCCTCAAGCCAGTCTGCGGCATCCCCCTGCTCCACGGTCATGCCGGAGTCCGCCGCCTGGGCGATGGCCCCGTCGAGCCGACGCAGCCGGAGCGGCTGATCGGGCCAGATATAGGACCGCAGCCGCAAACGCTGGTCATGGTCCATGATATCGACAGGTCGAATATCAACGCCACGGGATGAAAGGACGACCGGGTCCGCCAGGGGCGGACGGCCACCCTGCCAGTCCACCTGCAGGGTCACCCGAGCGGAGCGGTTGCCATGGCTCCACTGGCCGGCCTCGTAGCGCCAGTGCTGCCAGAGACGGTTCAACCCGGCACTAGACCCGAGTTCGAGCAGCCGCAGCGGCCGGCCCGTCTGCGCGTGGATGACCTGGAATCCCGGCATCAACGCCGCGGAACGGGCGACCTCGTTGGTCTGCGGTGGATGATCGAGGAAGGTGCCGATGAACGATTCGTGAGCCGCCATGAGGACACGGACGGCCTGCCACAGCGCCTCATCGTCGTCGATATCGATCATCGAAGGCGACCGGCCCTCCAGCACCAGGGCATGCAGTGCGCCCGTCCAGCGCAAGGCCAGCGCATCGGCCGCCGGATCGCCCGGCCAGTCGAGGATCCGGCGATCGGGTTCGGCAGCCTCGTCCAGACGATCGGCAGCCAGCGCCAGCAGCCTCGCATTGTAGCGCGACCCCAGCCGGTCGCAGGCCAGCGCCTGATTGCGAAAATGCTCGCGAACCGCGGCCATGTCACCGCGATTACCACTCACAGCAACACCATGTCATCGCGATGGATCATCTCGTCGCGCCCGCGCCAGCCCAGCAGGGCCTCGATTTCGGCCGTCTTGCGCCCGGCGATCCGGCGCGCGTCGTCGCAATCGTAGGCCGACAATCCCTTGGCCAGCTGGCGGCCATCGCGGCTCAACACCAGCACCGTGTCGCCGCGCTCGAAACTGCCATCCACCGCCGTCACGCCGGCAGGCAGCAGGCTCGACCCCCGCGACAGGGCGCTGACGGCGCCATCGTCGATGGTCAACCGTCCATTGACGACCAGACCGGCACCGATCCAGTCCTTCCGGGCACGTCGAGGCGTCACCTGGGCGGTGAAGACGGTGCACCGGGCGCCGCCGGCGAGCTCGCGGACCGGATGGGCGGAAGATCCGCGCGACAGGAGGACAGTGGTGCCGGCGCGGGTCGCGATGCGGGCCGCCGCGATCTTGCTGACCATGCCGCCGGACCCGACGCCGGACAGGCTTTCGCCGGCCATCGCCTCGATCTCGGGCGTGACGGAAACGACTTCCGGGATGTGGACGGCCGCCGGATCGGTAGACGGATTCGCCGTATAGAGTCCGTCCACGTCGGAGAACAGCACGAGCGTTTCCGAACCGGCCATGACGGCCACGCGCGCGCCCAGACGATCATTGTCGCCGAAACGGATCTCGCTGGTGGCTACCGTGTCGTTCTCGTTGACCACCGGCACCGCACCAAGGCGCAGCAGGGTATCCACCGTCGCCCGCGCATTCAGGTACCGCCGCCGGTCCTCGGTATCATCGGGCGTAACCAGCAACTGAGCCGTCGCGAGGTCGTGCCGCGCGAGACTTTCCTGCCATGCCCGTGCCAGCAGGATCTGCCCCGCGGCAGCGGCAGCCTGTTTTTCCTCCAGCCGCAGGGCGCGCTTCTTCAGGCCCAGTGCGGGCCGTCCCAGAGCGATGGCCCCGGAGGTGACGACAATGATTTCCTGGCCGCGGGCGCGCCACTCGGCAATGTCGTCGGCCAGACTGTCGAGCCAGTCACGCCGGACCTTGCCCCGGTCGACGAGCAGTGCCGAGCCGATCTTGATCGTGAGACGCTGTGCCGCAAGGGCTTTTTCCACCCCCCGCCCTGTCATTCCTCCGATGCCCGGCGGCGAAGGACGATCGCCGATACCTCTCTCAGGATGGGTGCCGTACCCTCGCCGCTCACGCCCGAGACGAGATGGACCGGCCGGCCGGAGACCTCCGCGAGCGCACTGCGGGCTTCCTGCCGCGCCTCGTCGGTCATGGCATCGATCTTGTTGAGGCAGACCAGCTCCGGCTTGTCGACAAGCCCGTGCCCATAGGCCTCAAGCTCGTCGCGGATCGTGACATAGGCCCCGGCGACATCATCCTGCGTGCCGTCGACAAGGTGGATCAACGCAGCGCAACGCTCGACATGACCAAGGAACTGGTCCCCCAATCCCACGCCCTCATGCGCACCCTCGATCAATCCGGGAATGTCGGCGATAACGAAGCTGCGATCGTCCATGACGACCGTACCGAGACCGGGTTCAAGCGTGGTGAAGGGGTAGTCGCCGATCTTCGGTCGCGCACGGCTGACCGCCGAAAGAAAAGTGGACTTGCCGGCATTGGGAAGTCCGACCAGCCCCGCATCGGCCAGCAGTTTCAGCTTGAGCCAGATCCAGCGCTCCTCTCCCGGATAGCCCGGATCGAAGCGGCGCGGCGCGCGATTCGTGGAGCTCTTGTAGTGCTCGTTGCCAAAGCCGCCATCGCCGCCACGGGCGAGGATCATCCGGTCGCCGGGCTTGCCGAGGTCCACGAGCAGCGTCTCGCCATCCTCGTCGAGAATCTGGGTCCCCACCGGCAACTTCATCTCGATGGTTTCACCGGCCTTGCCACTGCGGCTCCGGCCCATGCCATGCCCACCGCGACCGGCCTTGAAGTGTTGCTGGTAGCGAAAATCGATGAGCGTGTTCAGATCGGGATCGGCGATTGCCACGATGTCGCCGCCACGGCCGCCATTGCCACCGTCCGGCCCGCCGAACTCGATGAACTTCTCGCGCCTGAAGCTGCATGCTCCAGCACCGCCATCGCCGCTCTTGATGAAGATCTTTGCCGAGTCGAGGAACCGCATGGTCTGGTCCTGGTCCTGAGTGGTCCGCAATGCGTCATCGCATGAACGGGTTGCCGGTCATCCTGCCGGACGCAGGAACACCGACACCTTTCCCGATTCGGGGACGGTCTCCCAAAATTGAGGAAGGGTGCCGGAACATAAATCGACAGGGGCGAACGAAAAAAGGGAAAGGTCCGATGACCTTCCCCTTCTTTCATGTTCGCCCCGAAGAAGCGGTCAGCTAACCGGCTGTCACTCGGCGGCCTGGGCGAGCGGCTCGACACTGACCGTGGTGCGGGCCCCCACCTTCTTGAACTTCACGTGCCCCTCGGTCAGGGCAAAGATCGTGAAATCGCGGCCGAGGCCGACATTGTTGCCGGGGTGCCACTTGGTACCGCACTGCTTGATGATGATGTTGCCGGCCAGCACATGCTCGCCACCGAACTTCTTGACGCCGAGGCGCTTGCCCGCGGAGTCGCGACCGTTCCGTGAACTGCCGCCTGCCTTCTTGTGTGCCATGCCGAATTCTCCTCAGGCCGCGATATCGGTGATGCGCAGGACCGTCAGCAGCTGACGATGACCGCGCTTGCGTCGAAAATTCTTGCGTCGCTTCTTCTTGAAGATGACGACCTTGTCACCCTTGATCTGCTCGAGCACCTCGGCGGTGACCTTCGCACCATCGATAAGCGGCGTGCCGACCTTCGGCTCACCATCGCCACCAACAAGGAGAACTTCACCGAAATCGACCGAACTTCCGGCTTCCGCCTCAAGCTTCTCGACCTTGATGACGTCATTCTTGGCGACACGATACTGCTTGCCGCCGGTCTTGATCACTGCGTACATCGAATCCACCGGTAGTGAGGGGGTGGGCGCCGGCACGCACAAGACCGCAGCCGAGAGCGCCACTCACGAGCTGGCGGCTTTTACAATCCTCCGGCCGCATCTGTCAATTGCCCAAACCCGCCGGGCAGGGCCTGCGGAGAGACATGCAGGGTCAGGAGTGTCGCAATCGCGGCCGAGTGCTGCTAGATGGTCGCTACACGCGACACAACCAGCCACCCGGACCCCACCCGGAACGTCGAGAAGGGAAACACCATGGCAAGACAAGGGGGAAAGCAGGCAACCGGTCAGGGCAAGGACGCAAGGAACCAGCTTCCCGCAACCGGCGGCAAGGCAGGCGCCTCGCGACCGGGCAATCCGCTCGACAGCTTCAAGCGCATGGAGCTGCCCCCCATGGTGGCCCTTGGCGCTTTCGCACTGGCCACGGTGGTCTGCCTTGTCGGCTGGATCAACGCCAGCAGCGAGTCCTCGCAGCTCACGGCGAGACTCACGTCCCTGAACGAGTCCCTGACGAGCACCAGGGGTGAGCTCGACCGGATGACCAGCGCCAATGGCTCGTTCGAGGAGGTCCAGGCCAAGATCGCCACGGCCGAAACCCAGCTCCGCGACGCCGCGACCAGTCTCAACGAGAAACTCGCGACGCTGGGCGAGCGCGAGGGCGCTCTCGGGAAGGCACAGGCGGATCTCGGCGAAACGCAGGCAGCACTGGAAGGTCGTCAGGGCGAGCTGACGGCTGTCGAGCAGCAGCTGACGGAGGCATCCGCCCGACTGGATGAACAGCGGACGGCCATCGCGGCCCGCAACGACGAGATTGCCGCTGTCGAGCAGCGCGCGAACGAGGCGCAGGAAACGATCGATGGTGCCGCCGAAAGGCTGGCGACAATCGAGGCGGCGGCGCTGAAGAAGGAACAGGCCCTGCGGGAAAGCCAGCAGGCAGCGCAGGCTGCCGACGAGGCTGCGAAGGTCGCTGCCGCGAAACTCGGCGAACAGCAGGCCAGACTGCAAGAGGCCGAAGCGGCACTCGGTGAAAGGCAGTCCGAGGTACAGGCGCTGGAGGAAAGGGTCGCCAGTCTGCGCGGCGAGCAAAGACAGCTTGATGACACGGCCGCCCAGTCGCGCGCCCTGATCGAGCAGCTGCGGTCGATGATCAATTCGGTCGAACTGCCACAGGCAGGCCAGTAGGCCCTGAACCAGTAGGCCCTGAAAATGACAATCGGCCCAGCCGGATCAAATATTGCAGACACCGGTTCCGGATGTCTTGCCCGATGGTGCCGGTGCTTCTAATAATCGCCGGCACCATGGGACCGCATGCGGGACCCTGTGGGCTTGCGGGCGTAGCTCAGCGGTAGAGCACGGCGTTTACACCGCCGGTGTCGGAGGTTCGACCCCTTCCGCCCGCACCAATTGTTCTTTTCATCCTGAAGAACGTCTGCAATCCGGCTTGAACGGGTTGCCGGGCACTCCTTGCATTTGCGATAATATCACCATGATATGGGTCATCGCATTGCTTGGATTATTGACAATCGGTCCAGCGTCGGCGGAACCACGCGTGGTGGAGGGGCTCGCATCTGTCCGGGATGACGGCACCCTCGCCGTGGCCGGCCGGCGCTTTTCCCTCTATGGCATCGAACTCGCTCCGTTCGGCCGGGACTGCCGCACGAGCCTGAGACCGGTGCGCTGCGGTCAGCGTGCCGTGCTGGTGCTCGACGACCTTGTGCACGGCTTCGTGCGCTGCACACCGGTGGACACTGTCTCGGCCGTTTGCACGGTGTCCGGCCGGCGCATGTTCGATCCGCCGGTGGACCTCGCAGCGAGACTGCTGATCGAGGGCTTCGCGCTCACCCGTGAGAACGCGCCATATCAATATCGCCAACTGGAGAAGATCGCGATGAGTCGCAAGGCCGGGATCTGGGGCGAGAATTTCATCGATATCCGGTGAATTTCCACATGACGGAATCAACCAGTCCGAATTTTCTCAAGATCGGGAAAATGCAGGTCTGTCGACGATCGCGTCAGCCGGCGTCTTCATGGTCGATGTTCTCCACGCGGAGATAGTCCAGCAGATGCGCGGCTGCCCTGGCAAGTCTGTCGCCGTCGGTGCCCCGCAGCACGACGGACGTACCATAGCGCTCCATGCGGAAGAACGGATAACTGCCGACCTCGATGCCGGGAAAGTCGCGTTCGATGCCCGCCATCGCCGGTGCCATTTCGCTTTCGGGCCGGTACGCGACAATCGTGCGCGACAGCATGGGCTCCCCGCCCTGCATGATCGGCAGGACGTTTTCGAGCATGGCCTGCATGATCTTGGGTACCCCGGCCATGACGATGACGTTGCCGATGATGAAGCCCGGCGCCGTGCTCACCGGATTGTCGATCAGCGCCACACCTTCCGGCATGTCGGCCATGCGCATGCGCGCAGGATTGACCCGGTCGCCGTAGAAGGCCTCCAGCCGGCGCGCCGCTTCCTCATTGCGCCCGAAGGGCACGCCGAACGCCTTTGCCATGCAGGCGGAGGTGATGTCATCATGGGTAGGGCCGATGCCACCGGTGGTCAGCACATAGTTGTGCCTGGCCCGGCATATGTTGACCGCATCGACGATCTCGGCCTCGATATCGGGCACAATGCGGGCCTCAGTGAGGCGGATGCCCTTCTCATTCAGCCTTTTCGCGATATGTGGAAGGTTAGCGTCAACCGTTCTTCCCGAAAGGATCTCATTGCCGATGATGATCAGGCAGGCGGTGACGGTCTCTGTTTCACTCAAGGTGCGCCTCGCTTCGAAGCCAATGGATGAAAGAACGACATGCAATTGCCGGCTCCCCTCATAAGCGGCTCGTTGATCAGGCGATACAAGCGATTTCTCGCCGACATACGGCTGGAGGACGGCTCCATGGTCACCGCCCACTGTGCCGATCCGGGCCGGCTCCCGGGCCTGGCGGTCGAGGATGCGAAAGCCTGGCTGTCCCGTTCGAACGATCCCAGACGCAAGCTCGCCTACCGCCTGGAGATCATCGAACAGGAAGGTGCACGGGTCGCCATCAACACACTCAATGCCAACCGCATCGCTCGCGAGGCACTGGAAGCGCACACGATTCCCGAATTCAGCGGCTATGACACCGTCTTGCGCGAGGTACGGGTCGAGGAAGGCACCCGTCTCGATTTCGCCATCGCCCGCAATGAGACGATCACCCGCCACATCGAGGTGAAGAGCGTCAGCTGGAAACGTGACGGTATCGGCGCCTTTCCCGACGCGGTGACCAGCCGCGGAACGAAACATCTGCGCACATTGGCGGAGCTGGTGCGCGCCGGCCATCCCGCCACCCTGCTTTTCGTGGCCCAGCGCGGCGATGTCGAACGGCTGACGATCGCGGGCGACATCGATCCGGACTACCGTGCGGCCTTCGATGAGGCGCGCCTGGCCGGTGTCGAATTCCTGGCCTATGCCTGCGACGTCAATGAATTTGAAATAAAGCTTCGAAATAAGATGGAACTTGCAGTATAGATGTCAGGATGAGGCAGTCGCGATCCATGCTATCCCGCTTGAAGCAACGCAAGGCTGTGCCGTCGGTTCCCGTTCACGGGCCGAAGGCGTTCGCCGGGATGCGCCGTGCAGGCATGATCTGCGCGGCAGTCCTCGATGGTATCGAGGCCCATGTGGCAGCCGGTATCACCACCGCCGAACTCGACGACCTCTGCCATGAACTCATGCGCTCGATGGACGCGACGCCGGCACCGCTCAACTATCGCGGCTACCCCAAAGCCACCTGCATTTCTCTCAATGAAGTGGTCTGTCACGGCATTCCCGACAGCCGCAAGCTGGTGAGCGGGGACATTCTCAACATCGACGTCACCGTGATCCATGATGGCTGGCACGGTGACAGCAGCCGCATGTATTTTGTCGGGACGCCGTCCCCGCAGGCCCGCAGGCTGTGCCGGGTAACCTTCGAGGCGATGTGGCGCGGCATCCGTGCGGCCCGGCCCGGCGGTCATCTGGGCGATATCGGCCACGCCATCCAGTCCTACACCGAAAGCCAGGGCATGAGCGTGGTCCGCAATTATTGCGGTCACGGCATCGGACAGGAATTCCACACCCCGCCGCAGGTGCTTCACGTCGGTTTGCCCGGAAAGGGCCTGAAACTCGAAGCGGGGATGTTCCTCACCGTCGAGCCGATGATCAACCTCGGCTCGGGCGAGACGACGCTGCTCGAAGACGGCTGGACCGTGATCACCACCGACGGCAGCCTTTCCGCGCAGTTCGAACATACCATCGCCATCACCGAGGATGGCGTCGAAGCCTTCACCCTTTCGCCCGACGGGAGACACCACCCACCATGGTAGACGAGACCCTGCGCACGGCATTCGCCTCTCGTGGTCTCACCCTCAATGAACAAACCGGACATGAACGCCCGTTCGCCATCGCCGGCGAAACGTTCCGCGTGAAGGAGTTTATCAAGCAGGCGGGCGGCCGCTGGAGTCGCGAGGAGCAGTGCTGGCGCCTTGCCAGCGCCGGAGAACTGGCACGACTCGCTTCCCTGATCGCCGGCGACGCGGGCGGCCTCGCCGAAAGCCAGAGCCCCTTCGACATCGCCCCGGGCGGCCCGCCGGACCATGACGCATGGGGCAGCAAGCACTATCACGGGCACCGCGGCCGCCAGCGCAACAAGCTGCTCGAAAAGGGCGCGGACAGCCTCGCCGATTATGAAATTCTCGAACTGCTCCTGTTCTTTTCGATCTGGCGGCGCGACACCAAGCCCATCGCCAAGGCGATGATCGAGCGCTTTGGCGGCATCGGCGGGACACTTGCGGCGGACCCGGCCCGTTATGCCGAAGTCCTCCCGCAGCCGGATGCGGCGGGGGACCGCGGTGCCGACGACCTCCATTTCACACAGGCCCTGCTGAAAACCGTCAAGGCATGCTTCGAGCGGGCGCTCAAGGAGCAGATCGCGGAGCGACCGGTCATCAGTTCATGGGATGCGCTGATCGACTATCTCGAAATGATCATGGTCCACGAACCGGCAGAACATTTCCGCATCCTCTTCCTCGACCGCAAGAACATCCTCATCAAGGATGAGGTGCAGAGCCGCGGCACGGTGGACCACACCCCACTCTATCCGCGCGAGGTGGTCAAGCGCTCGCTGGAACTGGCGGCGTCCGCCATCATCCTCGTCCACAACCACCCCTCGGGCGACCCGACCCCCTCGCCGCCCGACATCGAGATGACCAAGCAGGTCATCCGCGCCCTGCAACCCGTCAACATCTCCGTCCACGACCATGTCATCATCGGCAAGAACAGGCACACAAGCTTCCGCGGATCGGGACTGTTGTAAGATGCCGAAGATCGCCTAGCCGCGATTGACGACGCGCCGGCCGTTGACGAGATCCTTGATGATCCCGCGCAGGAGATGGACCTCGCTCTGGGTCATCTGGCGACGTTCGAACATCACGCGAATGGTCTGGGATAGACTGATGCGACGATCGTCGCTGCGGAAATATCCCGTCTTGTCGAGTTCCCCGATCAGATGATCCAGCAGCCGGGCAAGGTCGCCCTTGGTCGCGGGCACATCGGCGTCCATTGCCGCCGGGCGATATCCTTCACCTTCCGCCAATCCCGACATGTGCCACTCATAGCTGCACAGCAGGACCGCCTGGGAGAGGTTCAGCGACGGAAAGGCAGGGTTCAACGGGACGGAAATGATGCCATCGGCCAGAGTGAGTTCCTCGTTGACCAATCCGGTACGCTCCGGCCCGAACAGGATTCCCACCCTTCTCCCGTCGTCAATGAGTGCCCGTGCGGAAATGGTCGCCTCGCGCGCGCCCTGCACCGGCTTGGACATGCCGCGCTCGCGGGCTGTCGTTGCATACAAGTGGTGAAGATCACCGACCGCTTCCTCAAGCGTATCGTGGACTGTCATCATGTTGAGAATGGCATGCGCACCAGAACTCGATGCCACCGCCTTGGCGTTGGGCCAGCCGAAGGCCGGGTTCACCAACCGCAGTTCGGTCAATCCGAAATTGAGCATGGCGCGCGCGGCCGAACCGACATTCTCCCCCATCTGGGGACGACAGAGAATGACAACGGGTGCCGGTCCGAGATTTTCCACACCGCCACGCGGCCGGGACTGCAACTTCATGGAGGCGTGTGGCCGTCGATCACGAGCTTGTAGATGATGGCATCCGACAGGGCATTGTACGACGCGTCGATGATGTTGGAGGAAACACCGATGGTCTGCCAGACACGGCCGTCATCGTCGCTGCTCTCGATGATGACGCGGGTGATGGCGCCGGTACCGGCCTCGGGCGAGAGGATGCGCACCTTGAAGTCGATCAGCTCCATCTGCTCAAGCGACGGGTAGATGTTCGCCAGCGCCTGCCGCAGTGCGTGATCGAGCGCATTGACCGGGCCATTGCCATCCGCGACGGTGTAGTAATCGTTGCCGTTGACCCGCGCCTTGATGGTGGCTTCCGACATCGTGACCAGTTCCCGCACGGCATTGTATCGCCGTTCGTCGATCACCCGGAAGGTCAGCAGCTCGAAATAGTCCAGCCGCTGCCCCAGCGCCTCCCGCACCAGAAGCTCGAAGCTCGCCGACGCACCGTCGTAGGAAAAACCGTGGGCCTCGCGCTCCTTGATGGTGGAGAGGATCGTCGAGACCTGTTCGTCGCTCGGCTCGATGGCGAGGTTCATCTCCTCGAAACGACGCAGGAGATTCGAGCGCCCGGCCTGATCCGACACGAGGATGTCGCGCTGGTTGCCGACAAGGGCCGGGTTGACATGCTCGTAGAACCCCGGGTCCTTGAGCACCGCCGAGGCATGCAACCCGCCCTTGTGGGCGAAGGCGTTGGCCCCGACATAGGCCGCCGAACGGTTCGGCGTGTGGTTCAGCCGCTCGTCGAAGGCACGCGAGATGGCGGTGAGATGGGTCATCGCCTCGTCGCTGACGCCGATGTCGAAGCCCAGCTTGAGCTTGAGCGTGGGAATAAGCGAAATCAGGTTGGCGTTGCCGCAACGCTCGCCCAGCCCGTTGAGCGTGCCCTGAACCTGACGCGCTCCCTCCAGCACCGCCTCCAGCGTGTTGGCGATCGCGTTCTCGGTGTCGTTGTGGGTATGGATGCCGATCTTGTCCGCCGGGAACCGCGACACCACCCGGCTCACCGCCCGCCTCACCTCATGCGGCAGGGCACCGCCATTGGTATCGCACAGGACGGCCCATCGGGCTCCCCCCTCGAACGCGGCCTCGATGGCGGCCAGGGCATATTCGGGATCTTCCCTGAAACCATCGAAGAAATGCTCGGCATCGTACATGACCTCGCCGACATGTTTCCGCGATTCGGACATCGAATCGCGGATCATGTGGAGATTTTCCTCCGCATCGACACCGAGCGCCCCTTCGGCCTGGCTGCGCGAACTCTTGCCGACAAGGGTAATGACTTCAGCGGTGGATTGAAACAGGCGAACCAGACCCGGATCGTTGCTCGCACTGCGGCCGGAACGACGGGTCATGCCGAAAGCACAGAATTTCGCCGTGGAAAAACCCGGATTCTCGGCAAAGAACACATTGTCGGTGTCATTCGCGCCGGGCCAGCCGCCCTCGATATAATCGATGCCGAGCCGGTCGAGATCGCGGGCGATGCGGCGCTTGTCCTCCGGACTGAAGCTGACGCCCTGGGTCTGCGCGCCGTCACGCAGCGTGGTATCGTAGATATAGATGCGCTCAGTCATGCCCTGCGCCAGGTTGTCCCGCCGGGGCCGTCCTCCAGGACGATCCCCTCGGCGTTGAGTTGGTTGCGGATTTCATCGGCGCGGGCAAAGTTGCGCGCCTTGCGCGCGTCGATACGTTCTTGAACGAGTGCGGCAACGCGCTCCTCATCGCCACCGTCATCGCCCCTGAGCCAGGTCGTCGCATCGGCCTGCAGCAGGCCCATGAGTGCCGCCGAGGCCCGCAGGCGGCCGGCAATGGCCGGCTTCTCGGCGAATTTCGCCCGATTGAGATCGCCCAGGATCTCATGAAGGACCGCAATGGCCTGGGGCGTGTTCATGTCGTCGGCCAGCGCCGCCACGACCGCATTGTCAGGCTCCGTCCTTCCCGTCGCCTCGCCCGCCCGCTCCAGCGCGCCGTAGAAGCGGTCGAGCTGGGCCCGGGCCTGGCGCAGGCCATCCGCGGTGAAGTCGATCGGCTGGCGGTAATGCGCGCCCAGCATCCAGAAACGGATGATCTCGCCCTGCCGCACCGGCGACGGATCGGCCAGCGCCAGCGCCTCGTCGACCCGCACGACATTGCCCAGCGATTTCGACATCTTCTCACCGGACATGTCGACGAAGCCGTTATGCATCCAGATGCTGGCCATCGTTGCCTCGCCGGATGCGCAGCAGGTCTGCGCCATCTCGTTCTCGTGGTGGGGAAAGACCAGGTCGATACCACCACCATGGATGTCGAATGGTACCCCGAGGAGACTTTCCGACATCGCCGAACACTCGATGTGCCAGCCCGGACGGCCGCGGCCCCAGGGGCTGTCCCAGCCCGGCTGGCTGCCATCGGACGGCTTCCACAGGACGAAATCGGCCGGATCGCGCTTGTAGGGGGCGACCTCGACCCTTGCCCCGGCGATCTGGTCATCGCGCGAACGGCCCGACAACCGGCCATAGGCCGGCATGGACGGCACGTTGAACAGCACATGCCCGTCGGCTGCATAGGCATGGCCGCGACCGACCAGCGTCTCGATGATGGCGATCATGCCGTCGATATGGGCAGTGGCGTGCGGCTCATGATCGGGTGAGGCACAGCCGAGTGCCGCGCAATCCCCGGCGAAGGCGGCGGCGGTACGTTCGGTCAGCTCGGCTATGGTTTCGCCATTGACCTCCGCCTGGGCAATGATCTTGTCTTCGATATCAGTGATGTTCCGCACATATGTCACCTTCGGGTAGAGGTGACGCAGCAGGCGGACAAGCGTGTCGAAGACGATCAGCGGCCGCGCATTGCCGATATGGATTCGCTGATAGACCGTGGGTCCGCAGACATATAGGCGCACGTGACCGGGCTCGATGGGCTCCAGCCTGTCCTTGCGGCGCGTCAGCGTATTGTGGATCTGCACATTCACGTCGGTTTCTTCCCCACATTCGGGGCAGGACGGTTAGCAGATGTTCGCCGCAGGGTCCATGACATGCTGCATCGCAGGGGGAATACGCCCGGATGGCAGGTCAGTCGGCATAGTAGGCGGCAACGTCGCGGCGATGAATGCGGGATTCAGCGGCTCCGTAGCGGGCAAGGCGAACCGGGTCGACGCGGGTCAGCACGGCGCCCGCCAGCACGGCGCCGGCTTCGCGCAGCTGCTCGACGCACCGGGTTACGATGGCACGAGGGGTGTGGTCGAAGCGGCAGACAAACAGGGTTGCATCTACCATTCGCGAAATCAACCGACCGTCAGCAACCGCCATCAGCGGAGCGGAATCGACCAGAATGAGGTCGAAATCGTCGCGCGCACTCTCGATCAGCGCCCCGAGCCCCTCCCGCCCGAGAAGCCGCGCCGGCTGGTCCCTGCGCGGCTTGCCGGGAATCAACACGAGCGATGTAGGTGCGTCATGCTGAAGGACTTCGCCCACCCGCTTCTCGCCGCGCAGGATCTCCTGCAGCCCGGTTTCCGCTTCGGTTTCGAGAAGTTCATGCAAGGTGGGCTTTCTCAGATCAGCATCGATCAACAGCACGCGAAGTCCATCCTGGGCCGCCACCCGGGCAAGACAGGCAGCCAGTGTCGACTTGCCTTCGTCCGGCACGGCGGAAGTCAGAAGGACGGCCCGCGCCCGCTGTCTGCGATCGGCAAGATCGAGCGATGCGATCAGCCCGCGCATGGTTTCGGCCAGCCGCGACCGGGATTGCTGTACCACGTAATCCTGCGGCGGCACCCCTCCGGTGACGCGTCCGGAGATCACGGGGACATGGGCAATGCAGGGCAACCCGATGGTGGCTTCGAGATGCTGGCCGCCGCGAAAGCCCCGGTCACGCTGCTCAAGCAGATAGATCAACAGGAGCGCAGTGGCGATTCCGGCGACCAGCGCGCTGCTGACCACCATGACGGGATCGGGTGCCACGGGACGAAGCGGCGGCACCGCCTCGGAAATCAACCGGGCATCGGCACGCTGGGTCTCCTCGGTATCCACAACCGCCTCGAAGCGCCCGAGATACCTCTCATACAGCCGGCGCGCCATCTCGACCTCGCGTTCGAGCTCGGCCATGCGGGTCTCGGCCTCGCGCTGCGCCAGCGTCTGATCCTTCAGGTTGTCCAGTTCGCGACGCAGCGTGCGCTCGCGCGCCACGGCCTCATCCAGCTCGCTCTGCATCCGGCTGACGAGAGCCCGCTGTTCGGTGGCGATCTGCAGGTCGAGGCGGGTGATCTGGTTGTGCAGGTCGAGCCGCCTGGGATGGCGAACGCCAAAGTCGGTGGAGAGCTCGGCCTCCTGCCTCATCGTCTGGTTCTTCAGCGCATGAAGGTTCTGCAGCACGGCCGAACCGCCCAGTTCCTCGAACGCCTGAACACCCGATTGCGTGTTGACCAGCCTGCGAACCCGCTCCAGCCGCGCCCGCCGGGCCGCCATATCGGCCAGCGCCGCGATATGGTCACGCTTGAGATTCGCGATGTCGATGCCGTGAAGGACCTCGGCATCGGCATAGGTCGGCTGGATTCCCGCACGATAGTCATGCAGGGCGGCTTCGGCCTGTTCGAAGCGAAGGCGGGCATGTTCGAGTTGGACACTCAGCCATTCCGTGCCGCGGCGCGTACTCTCGTGCTTGGCCCTCAGCTGGTCCGCGATGTAGAGCGAGGCCAGTTCGTTGGCGATCCGCGCGGCCTTGACCGGCTCGCGGGACCGGAAGCCGACGGCAATGACGTTCGTCCGTCCGTCGCGTTCGACCTGCACGCGGTCGATGAAGGACCGGATTGCGGTCTCAAGATCGCCGTCATCGCCCAGTTCGCGATCCCGGACCAGCCCGAGACGTTCGATGACCTGGTGTGCCATCGAACGTGATGCCAGAATCTTCGCCTGACTCTCGATGGCCGCGCTGTCGTTGACGATCCCCACCTCGGCCACCGCCTCGTCGGGCCGGCCCTCGCGCGCCGGTTCGACGAGGATCATGGACCGGGCGAGATAGACCGGCTCGACCATGACAAGGACCAGCAGGGCCGTACCGAGGCTGAGGGCAGCCGCGCCGCCGATCAGCCAGCGATATCCGCCGATCACGCGAAGGATGTAGAGCAGCGAGGCGTCGTCATTCGGGGAACCGGATCCCGCCGTCATGGCATCGGTTCGGCATTGCCGTCGGGAACATGCAGCAGCCACGACCCATTGCCGCCGGCCCGGACCGCCGCTTCGCCGCCCTTTCCGGCCGGCCGGGCCGCGGGTGAAACCGCACCGGCGGACGGCTGCACATCATCGTCCTGCGGACCGGCGGCGGGCAACGTGGTCTCCGGCGACAACGCCTCCGGGCGAAAGCCCAGTGCCAGCAGCAGCATCATGGTGGTCGCCCGTTGGTCGTCATTCACCGGAAGCGCCGCGGCAGGGTGCCCGGCCAATACGAGGGCAGCGTGGAAAAACACGGCAAGAAAGGCACAGACCAGCCCTGTCCGCCACTTTGACGGAAATGTCGACGGTGTCATGGCAGCAACTCCGATACGATCATGAGAATACTCGTTTTCGCGATTAACATCAAATAATATTCTACTTATGATTGAATTTTTGGTAAACTTCAGTCCAGTAACGCACTCCGCGTCCGGCAGCAGTTTCCCGGATATCGGCATGGCCGCGGCGCAGGGTGAGCGCGATACCTTCCGACAGCCAGAGATCGCGTGATCCGACCATCCGCGTGCCGTCGGGACACCTGTCGATGGTGCGCAGGGCAATCACCAGATCGACCTCCCGGCAATCCTCGATCGCGGCAGCCGGCGTCCTGGCCAGGCTGATGGTGTGCCCGCCCAGCCGGAAGCGGCAGCCACCATCATCGCAGGACATGCCATCCACAGGCGGGCCTCCCGGCTCCGGCGCGTCGACCGGCCGCTCTGCGCCGAGAGCCCGCAGCCAGCCTTCCTCGACGAAATTATCCTTGCGGAAGCGAACCATCTGCACGCGCCCGTCAGGCAGCATCCGCGCCACCAGATTGCCTGCCCGGTCGACGAGCAGATCCGGCGGCTGGTGCATGACAGCGACCAGCAGGGCAACCGGCCACAGGAGTACCCCGACCCATCGCCAGACCTGTTGCCACAGGCAGAGCCACAACCCGCCCAGCACGGTCAGGACAATCACCACGATCGGCAATTGCGGCAACTGCACACCCGCTCCCGGCCACGACGCCACGATGGCTGCAGCGTCGAGCAGCATCGCAATTCCCCAACCCATCACCGTGAAAAAGATCCCGTCGAGACCGAAGGGCATGGCGGCCAGTGCCAGCAACCCGGCCGGCATGATCCAGAAGGCGGTCAACGGAACGCCCACCAGATTGGCAACGACGCCAAGAAGGGAAATTCGCTGAAAGTGGTAGGCGGCGAAGGGCATCGTCGCGAGGCTGGCAATCAGTGTGGTCAGCGTGACGCCGATGAAATAGCGCAGGAGCGGATGCATGGCCGACGGCGGCTGGTCCGGTTCGCTTTCCGTCGTTTCCGCGATGCGGTATTCGCGCTCATAGGCCGCAATCAGCGCCACCACCGCGGCAAATGACATCTGGAACGATGCCCCGAGCAGGCTTTCGGGCTGAAAGACCAGCACGATCATCGCCGCCACCGCCACAAGCCGCATGGAAAGCGGACTGCGGTCGATCATGATGCTGACGAGAACCACCGAGGTCATGAAGAAGGCGCGCTGCGTGGGCACGGTGGCACCGGCAAGCAGCAGGTAGAACGCGGATGCCGCGAGCGCTATGGCCGCACCCGGCTTGACGACCGGCACCCGCAGCGCGAGCCATGGGATCAGCGCCAGGCCATAGCGGCAGAACAGCAGCAGCGTGCCCGCCACCAGCCCCATGTGCAGGCCGGAAATGGCCAGCAGATGGGCCAGACCGGCAATCTGCATGTCATGCCAGACCTTGTCGGGAATGTCCGCGCGAAGGGCCGTCACCAGGGCCGCCGCGACCGCGCCCTCGGCACCCGGAATGGCGGCCTGCGCCCTCTCGGCAATGGTGGCGCGCAACCGGGCGATCGCACCGCGAATCGCGCTGTCGGTCGCGGGTTCGACGATCGCCGCCGGCCGGTAGGCGAAGCCGATACCGCCAAGCTGGCTGAAATAGGCATTCCGGGCGAAATCGAACCCCCCGGGCAGCATCGGGCCGCCCGGCGCCTGCAACCGTGCCTTGACGGCAATGACATCGCCGGCACTCACCCATGGTTTCGTGCCCTTCAGCGTGACCCGGACACTGACCGGCGTCCGGTCCGCGTCGACCCCCTCGATCCGCAGGTCTTCAAGCAAGACGCGTGGTCCGCGGGCACGCGGCTCGACCAGGGCAATACGTCCGACGATCTCATAGGTGCCCCGCTTCTCGATCACGGGGGCCTGAAGACGAGCGCTGCGCCACTGGGCAACGACGAAACCCGCCAGAACCAGCATCCCCAGAACGACAAGCCACGATGCGATCTTGTTGTGCCGTGGCAGCCATGCCGTTGCGACGAGGATGGTCGCGAGGCACAGGGCGCCGGCCGGCCAGAATCCGGGTTCGGTATCCAGCGAGAAGAAGATGGCGATACCCGTCGCGAACGCCACCGGCATCCACAGGAACCAGCGCTGGTGTTCGAGCTCGATCAGCAGCCGCAGATACCGGGCAAGACGAACCGGTCGTACCCATGCGAAACCCGGTCGACGGAAGAGCGGACCAGCCCGGAATCTGAGGTATTGCTGCAAGGCTTGACCGATTGTGCTAGTGGCGGAACCTCTCATTCACCATATAATGATGCCGAAAGCAACCATGAGTGTAGTTGTTCGCTTTGCTCCTTCGCCTACAGGTTTCTTGCACATCGGTAGCGCACGGACGGCACTGTTCAATTGGCTGTTTGCCCGTCACCATGGCGGTCGCTATCTCGTCCGGATAGAGGACACCGATCGGCAGAGATCGACACAAGCTGCGGTTGACGCCATTTTCGACGGCCTTTCATGGCTGGGGCTCGAGTCGGATGAACCTGCCATCTTCCAGTTCGCCCGGCTCGATCACCACAAGGCTGCGGTCGAACGTCTGCTGGCAAAAGGGCTCGCCTATCGCTGCTACTGCACGCCAGCCGAGCTGGAAGCCATGCGCGAGGAGGCCAAGGCGGCCGGACGGCCGACACTCTATGACGGCCGCTGGCGCGACCGCGACCCGTCCGAGGCTCCTCCCGGCATCGATCCGGCCATCCGTTTCAAGGCCCCGACCGATCGCGATACCGTTGTCGAAGATCTCATACAGGGAACTGTCCGCATCGCCGGAAGCCAGCTCGACGACATGGTCCTGCTGCGTGCCGACGGCACGCCGACCTACATGCTGTCGGTCGTGGTCGACGACATCGACATGGGCATCACGCACATCATCCGCGGCGATGACCACCTGGTGAATGCCGCACGTCAGCAGAACCTGTTCGAGGCGCTGGGCCACAGCGCGCCGGCCTTCGCCCACATGCCCCTGATCCATGGCCCCGACGGCGCCAAGCTCAGCAAGCGCCACGGCGCGCTCGGCGTCGACGCCTATCGCGACATGGGCTATCTTCCCGAAGCGGTCTGCAACTATCTCCTGCGTCTCGGCTGGTCACACGGCGACGACGAGGTGATAGATCGCGATCAGGCCATCGCCTGGTTCGACATGGACGCCGTGGGCCGTTCGCCGTCACGGTTCGACTTCGCCAAGCTCGCCCACCTCAACGCCCACTACATGAAGGCCGCCGACCCGGCGCGACTGGCCGGGCTTGCAGCCCCTCTCCTGAAGGACGGGGGATTCGCTGTGGACGGCACGGCGATGAAACGACTGGTGGCGGGCATGCCCGGCCTCGCCTCGCGCGCCAGGACGATTGTCGAGCTGGCCGATGCCGCGAGAATCTACGTCGAAAGCCGGCCGGTACCGGTGGAGGCCAAGGCGGCCAGGATGATAGCGGGTGCATCCCAGGACCTGTTCACGGCCGTCCGGGAGCGGCTCGAAGCGGTAGCCGACTGGAGCGAGGAAGCGCTGGAACACGACCTGCGTGGTTTTGCGGAGGAACAGGGCGTCGGCTTCGGCAAGGTCGCGCAACCCCTTCGCGCGGCCATCACCGGCCGTGCTGCATCGCCGAGCTTGTTCGAGGTGATGCATGTTCTCGGCAAGGAGGAAGTCTCCGGTCGGCTGATGGATGCTGCATCTGGCCGCAACCCCGCAATGCAGCATGAGGATTGAGCGTATGCAAAACTCGGTCTAGGTTGACTACAATCGAGGGGGGAGTTGCCTGCCGGCGCTCTGACAAAACAGCAAGATGGAGACATAGTATGACCGACACGGCCAAGGCCCGTATTGCGACCCTGACCGTCGATGGCGCCGCGCCCATCGAACTGCCGCTGGAAGCAGGAACCATCGGACCGGATGTCATCGACATCCGCAAGTTATATGGTGAAGCCGACTGTTTCACCTACGATCCCGGCTTCACCTCGACCGCCGCCTGTCGTTCGAAGATCACCTACATCGACGGTGAGGAAGGCATTCTCCTGCATCGCGGATATTCGATCGAGGATCTTGCGGAAAAGAGCGATTTTCTGGAAACCGCGTATCTGATCCTGTTTGGCGAGCTGCCGACGGCTGCGCAAAAGTCCCAATTCGAGCACGACATCACACATCACACGATGATCCACGACCAGATCATCTACCTGTTCCGCGGCTTCCGACGCGACGCCCATCCCATGGCGGTCATGATCGCCGTCGTCGGTGCGCTGTCGGCATTCTATTACGAGGACCTGAATACCGACGACCCGCACCACAGGATGATCGCCAGCTACCGGCTGATCGCCAAGATCCCGACGATTGCGGCGATGGCGCACAAATACTCGGTCGGCCAGCCGTTCATGTATCCGCGCAACGACCTGTCCTACGCTGAAAACTTTCTCTACATGATGTTCGGCGTGCCCTGCGAGCCGTGGAAGGAGCGCCCCACCCTCTCGCGTGCGCTCGATCGCATTTTCATCCTCCACGCCGACCACGAGCAGAACGCGTCGACCTCGACCGTACGTCTCGTCGGCTCCACCGGCGCAAGCCCCTATGCGGCCATCGCAGCCGGTATCGCCAGTCTCTGGGGTCCTGCCCATGGCGGCGCCAACGAGGCGGTCGTCAACATGCTCGAGGAGATCGGCTCGCCCGAGCACATCCCCGAATTCATCAACCGGGCCAAGGACAAGGACGACCCGTTCCGGCTCATGGGCTTCGGCCACAGGGTCTACAAGAACTACGACCCGCGCGCCGGCGTGCTCAAGAAGAGTGCCGATGAGGTGCTGGCGGAACTCGGCCAGAAGCACAATCCGAAGCTGGCCATCGCGAGGGAACTGGAACGCATTGCTCTTGAAGACGAGTATTTCCGCGAACGCAAACTGTTCCCCAATGTCGATTTTTACTCGGGCATCATCCTTGAGGCGATGGGCATTCCGACCCGCATGTTCACCGCCATCTTCGCGCTGGCCCGCACCGTCGGCTGGATCGCCCAGTGGAACGAGATGATCGAGGATCCCGAGCAGAAGATCGGTCGCCCCCGCCAGCTCTATGTCGGACCACAGCACCGTCCCTTCCCGCAGATCGATCAGCGCGGCTGATTTCATCATTCCCTCCGGTTGCAGGTACAAAAAAGTATTTTCAATCGGAGGGAGAATATTTTGAGTATTTATTCAACTTATAGGAATAGCAACTCTTTGAAATATCAGGCATTTTCATCGTAAACTTGTTGTTCGGCGTCTGAACGCCGTATGTCGGACAAACAAGAAGATGAGACGCCGGATGATTTTCAGAATCCTGTTTGCGACAGCCATCCTGCTGGTCGCGCCGTGGCGGACCTGTCACGCTATCCCACCCGTCGCGCTGTCGGGCACGATCGAACTGAGGGTCGAAGCTGGCCACTTGTGGTCAAAATGGCGGGCATTGCAGAAAAAGATCGACAAGGAGCGGGCGACCTACATCGCCTGCCGCAACGATTCCGCCCGCTGTCCCAACAAGGCGACACGGCGCTGGCTTTCCCTCTCGCGCCGCCAGACAGGCCGTATTGCGCTCGCTTCCATCGAGGAAATCAACCGTTTCATCAACCTTCATCCCTACAGGTCGGACCTTCGGCAGTTCGGCAAGAGCGACTACTGGGCGAGCCCGCTCGAGTTCCTGGGACGCGGCGGCGATTGTGACGACTACGCCATCGCAAAATATGTGGCACTGGCCAATCTCGGGGTTTCAAGCGACACCCTGCGGATGGCAGTCGTCAAGGACGAGGCCACGGATAGCGTACATGCCGTGGTAACCCTGTTTCGGGACCGGCAATATCTCCTTCTCGACAATCTGGATGACAAGCTTGTGCCCGACACGTCCCGGCCCAACTATGTTCCCATGTTCTCGTTCTCAGCCGATGGCATGTGGCAGCATCTTCCCCAGGGACTGCTGCTTTCGCGCGAATATCCGCATGACGATGGGCCACTCCTGCAGCAGTTCGCAAGCATCGAGCCCTGCCTGGTGCCACCGGCCTGTTACGTGAAAGACTGGTAGAGGTCGCAACCGCGACGCCCGGGCAGGCCGGCGACGGCATGATGCATGGATATCCGTACGGACCGTGCCGCGGGCTGTTTGCGTTTACTTCCGTGCACCTCGCTGCTATGGAGCGCGCAACCTTGTCACCGCCTTCGGAAATTCTGCATGAAGCTTCTCGCCGGGAACAGTAACAGGCCCTTGGCCGAAGCTATTGCCGATTACCTGCACGTCGAACTCACCCGTGCCACGGTACACCGGTTTGCCGACATGGAGGTATTTGTCGAAATCCACGAAAACGTACGTGGCGAGGATGTCTTCATCGTCCAGTCGACGTCCTACCCGGCGAATGACAACCTGATGGAGCTGCTTGTCTGCATCGACGCCCTGCGCCGTGCGTCGGCACGCCGGATCACCGCCGTCATTCCCTATTTCGGCTATGCGCGTCAGGATCGCAAATCCGGTTCGCGTACGCCGATTTCGGCCAAGCTCGTGTCGAACCTGATCACCGAGGCCGGCGCCAACCGCGTCCTGACGATGGAACTTCATGCCGGCCAGATCCAGGGATTCTTCGACATCCCGGTGGACAATCTCTACACGACGCCGCTGCTGTCGCCCGACATCGCCAACAATCTGGGTATTGACGACCTGATGATCGTCTCACCGGACGTTGGCGGCGTCGCCAGGGCGCGCGGTCTGGCCAAGCGGCTTGACGCACCTTTGGCGATCATCGACAAGCGGCGTGAACGTGCGGGCGTTTCGGAAGTCATGCATGTCATCGGCGACTGTACCGGCAAGCACTGCGTTCTCGTTGATGACATCATCGACAGTGGTGGAACGCTTTGCAATGCCGCCGATGCGCTGTTGCAGGCAGGCGCCCGCTCGGTACAGGCCTATGTAACACACGGCGTGTTGTCGGGAGGGGCCGTGGCCAAGGTGGCTGCCAGCTCGCTCGACCGGCTGGTCCTGACCGACAGCATCCGGCCGACGGAGGGTGTCCGTGTGACCGACAAGATTCGCGTGTTGTCGGTGGCCCAACTGATCGGCGAAGCAATCAGCCGGATTTCCTCGGAAAGCTCGGTATCGAGTCTTTTCGACTAAGAGAAGTTCAACCGGGCGGGACTATCCCGCCTGACACATGCCTGTCCGGGGTGCGCGCATGGTGCGGCATGCCGGAGGGGCCAAGGAGTGACCATGTCCGATACCGTTTCCCTGATCTACGTGCCCCGCGAGCGTACCGGCAAGGGTGGCGCGCGCGCGCTCCGTCGCGAAGGCTGGCTGCCCGCCATTGTCTATGGTGGCAAGGGCGAGCCCGCCAAGATTGCCGTCTCCGACCGCGAAATCCGCCGCCAGCTCGACATGAACCCCCGGTTCTTCAGCTCGGTGGTCGAGTTGCACGACGATGGCAAGAACAAGATCCGCGTGGTTCCGCGCGAGGCCCAGCTTCATCCGGTCAGTGATTTTCCATTGCATGTCGATTTCATGCGGGCCGCCAAGGGTGCGACGATCACCCTGGAAATCCCGGTCCACTTCCTCAACGAGGAAACCTGTCCGGGCATCAAGCGGGGCGGTGTGCTCAACATCGTGCGCCGCGAGATCGAGCTGGTTTGCCCGATCGACCATATCCCCGAGGCCATCGAGGTCGATCTGGCCACGTGCGAAATCGGTGATTCCGTGCACATCAGCCATATCACCCTGCCTGCCGACGTGACGCCGACGATCACCGATCGCGACTTCACCATCTGCACCGTCGTCGGCCGCGGGCCGAGCGGCGGCGAGGAAGGCGACGAGGCCGAGGAGGAAGAAGAGGGCGGCGACGAAGAGTAGGTTTTCTTCAGTTGGGAGAGATTACCTGACCGAAGAATTGATGCATCGAAACGAACAGCCGGCATTTCCCGATGGTGCCCCATGGGGAAATGCTCCGGAGTTCGATATGTTCATCTTGGGCGAGTCTGGCCATTGAAGCTCGTTGTCGGACTGGGAAATCCGGGCGACCGATACCAGAGACACCGGCATAATGTCGGCTTCATGGTTCTGGATTCGGTTGTCGAGGCATTCCGCCTGCCGGGCTGGCGCAGGAAGTTCCAGAGCCAGTCGACCGATGGCCAGCTAGGGAACCAGAGGGTCCTGCTGCTGAAGCCGCAGACCTACATGAACGAATCGGGACGTGCCGTCGCCGAAGCGGCCCGTTTTCATCGTGTGGCTCCCGAGAACATCATCGTCCTGCACGATGAACTCGATCTCGCTCCGGGCAAGGTGCGGGTCAAGCTGGGCGGCGGTGTTGCCGGTCACAACGGACTGCGCAGCATCGCTGCCTGCATCGGCACTCCGGAGTTTCGCCGGGTAAGGATAGGAATCGGTCACCCGGGCCACAAGGATCGGGTCTTGAGCCATGTGCTCGGCGACTTCTCCAAGACGGACCGGGACTGGCTGGCCCCCCTTCTCGAAGCGATCACCCAGGCCATACCGCTTGTCGTCGATGGCAATGACGCGGACTTCATGAACAAGGTCGCCCTGCTCATCAACCCCCGCCCGGCAAAACCACCTCGTGCCACCACCGAAAGGCCCCCGAAAGGCGACGTCGGACCGTCCTGACGGCAAGATTCTATTGTCTTGCGGGCGACCGCCACAGAAGCGCGGGTGCAACGACGATCACGGCCGGTGGAAAGAGCAGGCAGAAGAGAACGGGAACGATCCAGCCACGGTTCGGCCTTCGGATCCATCGCACGAACAGGATCGGAGCGACGATCACGAGCACCGGCGGGAAAACCATGCACAGCAGCAAGGGCACGACCCAGCGGCGATCCGGAGAATCGCTTGCTGCAACGGCCGGCACCTGAGGCGGCGCGGCAGCCCCACAGCCGGAGCAATGGTACTGGCTCCAGGGGATCGTCGAACCGCAATAGTCGCAGATCCCGGCACTTCTGCCCCCGCTCCGCTGACAAGTCTCCCGGAAAGACTGGAGGCCACGAATCGACATCGACAGGGCCTGCAGCAACGCATCGCCTCGGTGGGCCATCAACGTCTCCTCCCGGCTCCTCAAGACCCATTCAAGGTCTGCAGACAACGGCCGGCAAGAACCCTTTATACCGGACAGCATTTAACAGCGTGTTGACAGACTATTGATGTGAAGGCCGCGGGCGGGAAATCGATCATGCCTCAGCCATCGCTGTCGAGCTCCTCGCTGTCGCCCTCGTCCGTTTCCGTGAGACGGGCGGCCGAGACGATATGCTCATCGGCATCGGTGTGAAACAGCGTGACACCCTGGGTATTGCGCCCTGCCACCCGGATCCCGCCCACGGGGATGCGGATCATCTTGCCCTTGTCGGTGGTCAGCATGACCTGGTCGCCGTCATCCACCGGGAAGGTGGCCGCGACCATGCCGTTGCGCTCGGAGGTCTCGATATTGATGATGCCCTGCCCGCCACGATTGGTGACGCGGTACTCGAAGGCCGAGCTGCGCTTGCCATAACCGTTGATCGTGATGGTCAGCAGGATCTGCTCACGGGAACGCATCTCCTCGAAGCGGGACCGGTCGATGGCCTGCAGGGCCGGCACATCACTGTCGCCGCGACGCATGGCGCCCGAAACACGGCAGTAGTCATCGCGTTCCTCGCTGGTCGCCTCCACATGGTCGATAATCGACATGGAGATAACTTCGTCACCTGCTGCAAGGTCGACACCGCGAACCCCTTCCGAGCTGCGCGACTTGAAAACCCGCACGCTGGAAACGGGGAAGCGGATGGCCTTGCCGCCAGCCATGGCCAGAAGCACGTCGTGGTCGTCGTCACAGACATCGACGGCGATCAGGCGGTCGGCGTCGTCGAGGCCCATGGCGATCTTGCCGTTGACCGGAACGCGGGTGAAATCGGAAAGGGCGTTGCGGCGGACCTTGCCCGATGCCGTCGCGAAGAAGGCGGACAACTCGCCCCAGGTTTCCTCGTCCTCGGGCAACGGCAGGATGGCGGTGATTGTCTCGCCCTCGGACAGGTGCGGGAACAGGTTGATCATCGCCTTGCCGCGCGCCTGTGGATTTCCCAGCGGCAGCTTGTAGACCTTGAGCTTGTACACACGCCCGAGCGAAGAAAAGAACAGCACCGGCGTGTGGGTGTTGGCAACGAACATGCGACTGACGAAATCGTCCTCATGGGTCTTCATGCCGGCCCGACCCTTGCCGCCGCGCCGCTGGGCACGATAGGTCGAAAGGGGCACGCGCTTGATGTAGCCCTTCATCGTCACCGTGACGACCATGTCCTCGCGGGGAATCAGGTCCTCGATGTCGATATCGATCTCGGCATCCGTGTCGATGAAGGTGCGGCGCGGATCGGCAAAGCGCTCCTTCACCGACAATAGCTCCTCGCGCATCACTTCGAGCAGACGGCCCCGATCGTTGAGAATCAGCAGCAGCTCCTCGATCTTCTTCGCAATCTCGGTGAGCTCGTCGGTGATCTTCTCGCGTTCGAGACCGGTAAGGCGATGCAATCTCAGATCGAGAATCGCCTGGGCCTGGGTTTCGCTCAACTGGTAGGTCGAAGCATCCTCCTCGCCGTCCTTCGCGGGCTCAACGAGGCGAAGAAGCGGCAGGATGTTCTCCGCCGGCCAGACGCGCGCCAGCAGGTTGGCCCTGGCGGTCGCCGGATCGGGCGCGGCGCGGATCAGCGCGATGATCTCGTCGATGTTGGCGACGGCGACGGCAAGCCCGACCAGCACATGCGCCCGGTCGCGGGCCTTGGCCAGATCGAAGGCGGTGCGCCTGAGGATCACCTGCTCGCGGAATTCGAGGAACGCCTGCAGCACCTCGGCGAGGTTCATCACCATCGGCCGGCCGCCGTTCAGCGCCACCATGTTGATGCCGAAGCTCGTCTGCAGCGGTGTGAACTTGTAGAGCTGGTTCAAGACCACATCGGCGTCGGCGTCGCGCTTGACCTCCACGACCACGCGCACGCCGTGGCGGTCGCTCTCGTCGCGCAGGTCCGCGATACCCTCGACCCGCTTCTCGCGCACCACCTCGGCGATGCGCTCGACCATGCGCGCCTTGTTGACCTGATAGGGCACCTCGGTGACGATGATCGCCTGACGATCCTTGCGGATCTCCTCGATCCCCGCCTTGCCGCGGACGATGATGCTGCCGCGGCCGGTCGAATACGCCTGGTGAATGCCCGCACGACCGAGAATGATGCCACCCGTGGGAAAATCCGGTCCCTGGATGATCTCCATGAGCTCGACCACATCCATGTCGGGCTTTTCGATCATCGTCACGCAGGCGTCGATCAGCTCGCCCAGATTGTGTGGCGGGATGTTGGTCGCCATGCCGACGGCAATGCCGCCGGCACCATTGGCCAGCAGGTTGGGAAACTGCGCCGGGAGGACCGTCGGTTCCTCGATCGACTCGTCATAGTTCGGTCGCCAGTCGACCGTGTCCTTGTCGATATCATCGAGCAGGGCCGCTGCCGGACGCGCAAGTCGTGCCTCGGTGTAGCGCATTGCCGCCGGCGGATCGTTGTCCATCGAGCCGAAATTGCCCTGGCCGTCGATGAGCACGAGGCGCATCGAGAAATCCTGGGCGAGGCGCACCATCGCATCGTAGATCGCACTGTCGCCATGCGGGTGGTACTTGCCCATCACATCGCCGACGATCAGTGCCGACTTGCGATGCGGCTTGCCGATATCGTAGCCATTCGCGCGCATCGCGTAGAGGATGCGGCGCTGCACCGGCTTGAGGCCGTCGCGGACATCGGGAAGCGCACGGCTGACGATCACGCTCATGGCGTAATCGAGGTAGGAGCGCTTCATCTCGTCCACGATCGGAACGATATCGAAGCTCTTGGGCTGATCGGGTTCGGCCAAGCGGAGAACTTCCTGAAATGGTGCTAAGTCATGGTCTGGCGCGAGAAAATCTTGCGTGGTTTGGTCTAGCAGATGGTGAAAAGGGTTACAAGCTCAGCACCCTTCCCACTCCAGGGTGATTGAGCCGGCGGCCGCCGAGACCACACACCGACCGGCGCCCGCGGCGCGGCCCTACAAAACTTGTTTTCGTAGGCCAAACCATTTACACTCTATGAAAGATAAACTTGTGGGATAAGATAACGTCCTTATTCTCTTGCAATATTGAAGGTGCCCTTGAGGCTAGACTCCTATCATCAAGACGTCGACGGCTCGTGTGATTTCATTTCCTTGCTCCGAAGCATTTCCCACACGCCTCAAACTCGCGCGCCGAACTGCTCCGATAAGCCGCGTGGCCAACACCAGATGTTCATCTCCGACCCGTATTGCAGGGTTCAGATGCCGGACGGCGGGATAATCGCGTAGCAACGGTATAACGACAACCGCCGGATCCTGTGGAAGAAGCTCGCTTTCGATAACGACCATCATGACATTTCGATGAACTGCTATATCGAAGCGTCTCAGTTGCTCCATGTTGTGTGCGCCGGCCCTGCCATAATATCTGCCAAGGGATGACCATTTTGCTCGTGCCACTCAGCTTGTGCTGCAAACGCCTCACGGTTTTCCTCGATCCAGCGGCGTTGGCGGGCATCTGCAACGGCGCGGCGAAGAGCCTCCTCGGCAACTGCCGAGACATTCACGCCGAACTCCCGCGCTGCATCGAGTGCATCGGCATCAAGTGTCAGAGATGTTTTTCGTTTCGTCGCCGTTTCCATGGACCTTCCCTCGCACAAATACGCATACCGCCAGAAAATACCGACACCCTGGAGGTATGACAAGTTCAAGCTTTTCCCGTGGCTCAGTTCCCACTAGCTGTTGTTCGTGTTATGTTCTCTATAGATTTGGGAGAACCGACTGATGCGCAATGAGGAATTCGAACTGTTTCTTTCGATGGTTGCTCGCCTTGACGTTGAGCAGAAACAACGGCTCGAAGCGGCGCTTGCCGGTGGCGGGGACGAGGCGGTGGTGATCGGGCTTCTGGAAGCTCGCCTTCGCCCGGAACCGGCCTGCCCGCATTGCCGGGCGGAAGGTTCGAAGCCGTGGGGTCAGAGTCATGGGTTGCGGCGTTTTCGATGTGCGGCCTGCAGCCGGACGTTTAATGCGCTGACCGGCACACCGCTGGCGCGCCTGCGCAAGAAGGCGCAATGGTCGAGCTTCACCGCTTGCCTTTCCCGAAGTGACACTGTTCGCAAGGCAGCGAAAGTGTGCCGGGTGGCGGTGGCGACGAGCTTTCGCTGGCGGCATCGTTTTCTTCGGGCGGGCGTGGCCGATGCCGAGGCGCTTTCGGGCATCGTCGAGGCCGACGAGACTTTCTTCCGGCGTTCGTTCAAGGGTTCGCGGTGCTGGCGAAAACAGGTCGATCCGCCGCCGCGTCCGCCCAAAAGACGCGCCACACCGGCCCGCAAGCGCGGTCTGAGCGATGAGCAGGTGCCGTGCTGGTCGCCCGCGACCGCACCGGATCGACACGCGCGGCGGTTCTGGCCGACCGCAGTGCCGATGCCATCGACGCCGCCATCGGCGCCAGCCTGCCCGCCGACGGCGTCCTATGTACCGACAGCCACGCGGCCTTCCGCCTGGTTGCCGACCGCCACGGCATCCATCACGAGCCCGTCAACAGCCGCCAGGGCGAGCATGTCCGCGACAGAAGCTGGCACATCCAGAACGCCAACGCCCGCCACAGCCGCCTCAAGAGCTGGATCGCCGCCTTCAACGGCGTCGCCACGAAAAAATACCTGCCGAACTATCTGGCATGGCACCACGTGCTCGACAAAAAGCCCGATGTTCCGGACCATCGTGAATGGCTGCGGTTGACCATCAACAGCTAATGCGAACTGAGCCTTCACTTTTGGGGGTGTCGGCGATTGCCCCGCTGCCGTCAGGTGCTGACGGGTCCGGGGGCGGTATGTCGCCCGGCAGGGGAGCGGCGGGCGGTTCGGCACGGGGTGCCCGAATGACCTCTTCGCCAAAATCGGCTTTCTGTTCGGCGATCCATGCCTGAAGGCCGGGGTTTTCATGGGCGGGTGCGGTCATGCGGGAGCGGATCATCAAGCCGTCCTGAAAGATCACTGCATCCTCACGGAATTCCCTTCCCATGAGTTTCTGCGGGGAGGCGACCCAATCCTCGCCGCCCCAGATGTCTTTCCGCATACCGAGGATGTCGGCGATGTCTTTCGCTGTGTCCACGTCATTCGGTCTGAAGAAAATCTTGCAGCGGCAGTTGGCGAGGAGGCTTTGCCATTTCGGGTAAACTTCCCTGAGCTGCGCCATGTCTTGGGCGAACAGCCACAGCCGAATGCGATAGCTGCGGGTGATGGCCACGGCATCCTCAATGATGCGCATATAGCCAAGCTGGGGCATTTCATCGAGATAGAAGGTCACCGGCCAATCAGGGTATTCCTCCGGCAGGCTGTCGTCTTCCTGGTTTTCCCGATCAATTTGTGCCCGCCATTTGATGGTAAGCGAGCGTCAAAACGCGTAAAATGCGCCAATCTCCGCCCGCTTACGCTCTATCTGTTTGTTTCGACGCATTTCCTGATCGTTCAGGCTATTCCGCCTGAACGGGAAAAGCTAACCGGAGGTACTGCTCGGCGATGATCGCACGCAAAGCCACCGGATCGTCGGGCAGGTTGTCGAGATGGATCTTCATGACCGGATTCTAGCCCGGAACAGATCATTCAAAAAGGATAAAACAACGATGATTCAATACTATAGAAGATGATTCGAAGAGTGCTCAAAATCGCGATGGCGGGGATGACCAAACTGGCCGGCGCCAGTCGATTCCCTCCCACAACATGGCCAATTGCGCCGAGGTGAGATGAACCATGCCGTCGGCGGGCGACGGCCAGGGAAAGCGGCCATGCTCCAGCACCTTGTAATAGAGGCAGAAACCCTGGGTGTCCCAATAAAGCAGCTTGATCCGGTCACCTCGACGTCCACGAAAGCCGAACACCGCGCCTGAGCACGGATCCTGCTGAATGACCTGTTGCGCCGCAGCCGCCAGGCCCTGGATCCCCTTGCGCATGTCGGTGACCCCGCAGGCCAGATAGACCCGCACACCCGTGCCCGGCCCGATCATGACGCCTCTACCGTCCGGATCAGGGCCTGCAGCCGCCGGCGCTCGATCGTCAAGGGGACGACCAGCACACGACCGCCATGCAGGCGAACCTCCACCGTCTCTGAAACCGCGCCCGTGCTGACAGCATCAGTTATCTCGCCACCACTCAATGCCACCTGCGCAAAAACCGCCGCGCCTTCGGCTGGTGCCGGCAAAATCCCGGACCGGAAATCCGATCGCCATTGATACACCTGCTGACGCGTCACCCCAAACCGCCGCGCAACATCCGCTATCACCGCACCCGGCTCCAGCGATGCCCGAACAATCGCAAACTTCTCCCGAGCCGTCCGCCTCCGACGACACTCCGGACCCGTCAATATCTCCACTCGACCCAATGCTCTTGCTCCAAGACACACCTATCGCGACGTATCCTAGATTTCAGACACCAAACCCAGTAGGCGCCAACCGGCGGCTGCTTACAACGGGAGAGCCGCGATTACCTCCGAAAATAACCATGTTTCATCGACACTCCGAGCGAATTCGGGCGTTAACTGCGAGTTAACGGTTTGCGCTTACCTTCCCATTCCATGGAGGGATGCTGTTCGACGGGGGCGACTTTCCGTGTGCGGCTTCCACCGGCAATCCTAACCTGGTCCCGGGAGTCCCTATTTATGGCGGTCGACAAGAATTTGCCGATACTCATCGTTGACGACTACAAGACGATGCTGCGTATCGTGCGGAATCTGCTCAAGCAACTGGATTTCCAGAACATAGACGAAGCCACCGATGGCAGCATGGCTTTCGCCAGGATGAAGGAAAAGAAATACGGGCTGGTCATATCGGACTGGAACATGCAGCCGAAGACCGGGCTTGACCTGCTCCGCGACGTCCGCGCCGATGACGATCTCAAGGATACGCCGTTCATCATGGTGACCGCAGAAAGCAAGACGGAAAACGTGATCGCGGCCAAGGAAGCGGGCGTCAACAACTACATCGTCAAACCGTTCAACGCAGAGACGCTCAAGGGCAAGATCGCGAGCGTGCTCGGGCCGTTCTGACTTCGCGGAGCCGGCCCTTGGAGTTCACGCAATGACTGCGCCCAAACATCGTTCTGGTAACTTCGATGCAACACTGGCCGAGCGGATCGCCGTGCTCAAGAAGGAGCATGGCGATCTTGTATCCATTGATGAAATCGGCAATGTGACACAAGCGTTGCTCGGCTCGTTGCACGGCGATCTGACATCGCAGGATCTCCGTGTCTATGGCGAGCTGGAGGCCCTTGCGCGCTATATCTACCAGGCCAAGCAGGAAATCAGCGAGATTCGTCCGGAGGAGATTTCCAACGAGCAGATCCCGATCGCCAGCATCGAACTCGATGCGATCGGCGTTCATCTCGAGGAGGCTACCGGAACCATTCTCGACGCCTGTGAAGCCGTCGAAGCGATCATTCCAACGCTTGAAGAAGATCCGGGTCAGAAGTTGGCCAACGCTGTTACCAAGATCTACGAGGCCTGCAATTTTCAGGATCTTAGTGGACAGCGCATCTCGAAGATCGTCAACACGCTGCAAAATATTGAAACGCGGGTTGATCTGCTGTTGCGGGCCTTCGGCCATCGCACGGGCAAAAGCGCATCGAAGCAGCCAGCGGTGGATAACCGGAGCGAGGATGAGAAACTCCTCAACGGGCCACAGACTCCTGCTGCGGCCAACACCCAGCAGGATATCGATGCGTTGTTCGCCAGCTTCGACCTCTAGATATCTTCCTGGTCAGGTGAAATCGCCATGACGGCAAAAGGGAATCTTTGAGGAATGGATTGAACGGGAGATGGATTACAGCCCATCGAAATCTGCTCGCACCATGGTGCGGAACCGATGCCGGTCGCAAGCGATCGCATGTGGAAGCGACCAACCGTGACCACCTCGACCGCCGATGCCCGGCAAGCCGACGGCAACCCATCAAGGATCGAAGAGGCCGACGATGCCGGCCGGGGCGCTCCCGGGGTTTCGGTGCGAAGGCTCCGGGATGGTGCTGCCGGCAACGGGAATCAGGCCAATCAACAGCTTTTTTTGAGTGTATTATTGTTGCTGGTCGCTTTCTTTGCCGTTCTGGTTTCAATGTCCGATGTTGAAGAGCAACGTGCGGAGAAAGTGCTCCGGTCGCTGGAAGGAACGTTCAATCCAGGTTACCGCATCATTTCGGTGATCGAGGGCGCGAGCACCGACCTGAGCGCGGTTGACCTTCCCTCCAACGACGTTCAGGTGGCTCGCTTGCGCCGTTCGATCGCGTTGCACCTGGAATCGGAGACGATCGATGCCGATGCCTTCCGCTTCTTCATGCGCCCCGACGAGCTGTTCGACGAACCGCGCCCCATCCTCAAGATCGACCGTCTCGTCATGTTGCGTCGCCTCGCCAACAGTCTGGGCAACCCGGCACCCGGATCGGCCACCCAGGCATCGATGATACTCGAAGGCCCGATCGACCGGCTTTCCGGCGTCGATCGGGCGGCCATGACCAAACGACTGGACATCCTGCGCAAGACCATGCGCAGGTTCGGTGCACCGATGGAAAGGATCGCCGTCGGCCTGCGCATGGCCGACAGCTATCGCTGGGTCTTCGAAATCGATTCACGGGACCGGCCGTCATGAACCGCGGTCTCATGCGGAGATCGCCGGCAACACAGGGCTGGATCGCCACCTTCACGGATCTTGCCGCACTGATCCTCGCCTTCTTCGTCCTCACCTTCTCGATGCAGACCATCCGCGTCGAGGATCTGTATTCACCCCATGGCGAGACCCGGACTGCCCTGCCGGCGGATTTCATCGCCGACCCCCCGGACGCGCAGAAGCATGGTGCCGATCCCGACAGGCCGGTCATCAGTGCGGGCGACCGCTATCTGGCGACGGTATTGACCACACGACTTGCAAGTCTCGGTCTCGGCCCGAACCTTGAGGTAGGATCCGGAATGCGCGGTCTCGATGTGACCCTTCGAAACCTCGCGACGTCGAATGCCGGCCGCTGGTCCCTCGCACCGAACGCCATGGCTGCGATCAACGAGATCCTGCAGGCAGCCGATGCCAACGGCCGGCAAGTGATTCTGCTGGTACCACGGGGACGCGATGATGACATCGAGACCAGTCTCGCCCGCGGCGATGCAGTGTTGAAGGTCACATCCCCGGATGAAATCCGGACCGTGCTGGTCACGGACGCGCCCGATGTCAGCCTGTCGAACGAAATCGGCTTCCGATTGCAGCGGGAATGACGAGATGACGGACAACCCGCTCAACCGCATTTCAGCCCCCGTGAGCGCCCTTTGTCGAGTTGTGGCCATCGCGGTACTGATGTTCATTGCGTTGCCTGGCATGGCGCCGGCTGTCCAGGCGGCGGAGCCGACAATCCGTATCGGCCAGCATGCCGACTTCACACGTCTCGCCATCGAGTGGCCGGACCCGATCGAAGCGCGATGGGCCAACGGCAATCGGGAACTGCGGCTTCAGATCTCCCGGCCTGTGCCGCTCGAAATCATGCAGACCTGGCGCAGGCTGGACGGGTTGGTGACGACCGCGAGCCTGTCGCGTGATCGCCTGTCGCTGCAAATCGGTCTCAAGGCGTCGGTCACGACACGAACGAGCGTGATCGACCGGAATATCCTCGCCATCGACTTCATCACCGACCGACCGCCAGCAAACTCGCGGACAACGAACACGGGGACGATGCGACTGCGGCTCGGCGAACATGAGACGTTCCTGCGTGTCGTTCTCGAACCGTTCATGCCCGGAGACGGCTCGATCCGCGACAATCAGGGGCACATCACTGTCCCGCTTCCAGGACTTCTGCCGCGAGAGGAATTGGCCAGACTGGCCAAATTCCGCAAACTGATCTCCGATGCCCATGTCGAGGGATCGACACTGTCGCTGCAGCTCGCCCACCCTGGCCCGGTCCGAACGATGAATGTCGACGGCGACAAGCTTGTCATCGACATTCCGATGACCACCGGTGAAGCGGCCCGGCAACATGCGCCCGATACGCACCAACGGGCATCCGGGACTGCAACGCACGGCACGGGGCACGACGTTCCTCCGCCGACACCCGTTCCCGCACCGAGGGGGCATGGCGGCGACACTCATGGCACACGTGATCCCCGTACGTCTTCCTCATCGAACGAACAGTCTGCTTCGGCACAGGCCGTCACAGGTGAAGCGAAGCTCGACGAAGAACACCCCCAAACCGATACGACACGGGACCATGGCGGTATATCGGATGCCGGGCATGGCGTGACATCCGATGCGCATTCCGCCTCCGGTGAAGCAGATGGGCACGACCTGACGCTCTCCCATGGGAGCCAGTCCATATCGAGGGATCATCGACCGCCGCAGAAAGACCTTGCCCAGATCGATCGCTCCGTTCTGGTCCGTCGCGTCTCCAGCAAGATACCCCATTTCGCCGAGCTGCCGGTCGTCGCCGCTCCACGGGATAACGGTGTCGAATTGCGCTTTCTCTGGCCCGAGCCTGTAGCTGCCGCCGTATTTCAGCGCGCCGGCTATCTGTGGGTAGGATTCCATGCCCGGGTCGATTCAGTCACTGCCGACCGCGAAGCCATGCAACGTTATGCCACCAGTTACATTCGCTCGATCCGTCAGGAACCCCAGGCCGATTCCACGATCTTCCGGTTCGCGATGACGGGCCGGTCGATGCCCAGGGTCGTGCGAGACGGACCTGGCTGGATCGTCCAGTTTGGAAGCGGCAGTCCTCCACCCGAGCAACCCGGCCTTCTGCGCGTCGGTCCGAATCCCGCCCTTGTCCTCGAAGATTCCGAAGGTGCGGTCACCATGGCCGATCCGACGGTCGGCGACATGCTGGGCATAGCGTTCTTCGACCAGCCGGGCATCGGCATTGGCCGCAGTCGGGAGCTGGTCAACCTTGCCTTTCTTCCGGCAATTCAGGGTGCGGTATGGAGCGTCAAAAGTCCTGATCTGGAGACTATCCCGATCGAGCGGGGTCTGCTGATCGACAGGCCCGAGGGTCTGCGGTTGGGCAACTGGCCCAGCGCAGCAGCCATGGCCCGACATGACGACACAACCGGCGAAGGTGCCACAGGAGATCACGCCGCAACTCAAGATGATGCCGGACATGGCGAAAATGCCAGTGATCCCGATACCGGCCACATGGCAGCGGCCGCGCAACATGACGATGCACTACCCGGTGGCCACCATGTCCCGTCGTCTCCCGACCTCAAGGTCGCGGCCGACAAGCTGCTGGATCTCGGGTCGGTGGACGTCAAGGTGCCCTCCACTCTATGGCAGCAGAAGCGCGAACTCCTGCCCGCCCTTGTCAGCGGCGATGCTCCGCATCGGTTCATGGCGCATGTCCGAATGGCCCGATTGTACCTGGCCAATGGCCTCGGGCGCGAAGCCCGGACCTATGTCGACCGCGCGCGCGACATTCTGGCGGAAGTCGCCCCGGACAGTCGGGAAGACGCATCGAAGGTCCTCGATGCCCTTCAGGCGGTCGCCGACCTGCAGGATGGCGATCTCGATGAGGCGCGCGGGGAACTTGCTGCCGACGATCTCGCGGAAGATCCCGAAATCGCCCTTTGGCGGGCTGTCATGAGCATACGCGACGACGGACCGGTTCCCGCGGATCTGACCGAAAAGCAACTGCTGCAGACACTGAAGACCTATGGGCCGCCGATGCGGGCCCGACTAGGCATCGATCTCATCCGGGCCTATCTCGACGAAGGCAAGGCCGATCCCGCCTTCGTGCTGATCGACCATCTCGACCGGCAGCCGATGACACCCGAAAACGAGGCTCCGTTCCGGCTGGCGCAGGCGATGGCCTTCGAGCGCGATGGCGATAACGAACGCGCACTGTCCTATCTGGAACAGGCCAGGGAAAGCGCCCGCATGCCGCTGGCGCTCGATGTCTCCTTCGACATCACGGAACTCATGCGGAAACTCGACAAGATCACTGTCGATCAGGCAATTGCCGCACTCAAGCCCGAGCGGCCGTTGTGGCGTGGCCAGAAGGACGAATCGAAATACCTGCGCCGCTATGGCAAGCTACTGGCCGAAGGCAACCGCGCCGAAGAGGCCCTGGAAGTCTGGCAGATCGCAGCCGAGCGGGCGCCCTCGCCGGAAATGGCAAGGGTGATCAGCGAGGACATGGGCGTGCTCTTCGCCGACATCCTCGCCGGGCGCGATGGTTGGAAGCGTACGCCCCTGCAGGCCCTGGCGATCTATCGCCGCTATCGCGAACTCCTGCCCACTGGCAAGGTTGGCAACGACCTGATCAACCGGCTTGCGGAAGAGGTCGACGGTATCGGCCTGCACAACGTGGCTGCGGCCATGCTCGACCGACAGGCCACGTTCCGCCTGGATGAGATCATGGACCGAGGCCCGATCCGCCTGCAAGCAGCCCGCATGCACCTGGCTGCCGGCGACGCCGAGGCGGCCTTGAAGATCCTCAGAAGCGATGCCATGGAGGCGCTTGGAACAGTCGGACAGGCACAGCGCGATCGCATGATCGCCGAAGCCTTGCGCGATCTTGGCCGCGGCACCGAACTCGACCAGACCCTCGCACAACGCAACGAACCCTGGGCCCGCGCACTGCGCATCGATGAGGCATTCGCCACCGGCAACGCTCCTGTCGTCATCAGCGAGGCGCATGCCTATCTGGCGGACATGGGACAAGAAACGCCGATCAGGGGCGAGGCTGCAAGAATCGTCCTTCGGCTGGCCATGACCCTCGCACAACGGAACGACCGGCAGGCCATGACCGAACTGGAGGGGCAGTATTCGACCCGAATGAGCGATGCCGAGGACAAGGCGCTTCTGGCGCTCATCACCCAATCGCCGCCCGATCGTGGAAAGTCCAAAGAAGTCGTCGCGCTCTCAGGCGAGTTTGTCGACGAAACAAGGAAGTTGCTGAATGATGTCGAAAATCACGATGCCCTGACCCAGTAGCACCATTCCCGTTCTGGTGGCATCCCGGGAACGGGGACTTGTGACGGGAAAGGTTCAATCCGGTCCGAACAGCGATCCCAAATCGTCTGGCTGGCGCTCGATACCGGCATGTCCTCCGGGGTGGGCACGGCGGATGACTGGCGAGGCTATGCGATCCGAAACGGGAAAATCCCAGACTGCGGCACCTCCTGTTTTTGAGAACTCTTCCACAAGTTTGGGCAAATCGGAGAGTTTCTCGACCCTGACACCGCCAAGGCCGAAACCCCGGGCGACAGCGCCGAGATCGACTTGTCCGAAAACCGCCCCGGCATCCGACAATCCCTCATCGCGGAGCTTGTGAATCTCGGAACCATATGCACCGTCATTCATGACGCAGATGATGATATTCAGGCCGTTGCGCCTGATGGTTTCGAGTTCCTGAACATGCATCAGGAGGGAGCCGTCGCCGTCGAACATCACCACGGTGTCGCCCGCACGGGCGACGGCAACGCCCATTGCATAGGAGATGCCATTCCCGATTGCACCAAATTCCCGGATTGTCAGAAATTTATCGAACGGTCGGTTCATATGGGCAAAATAGAAGGAACAGTGACCCGAGGAGTTGACCATCTGCCAGTCTTCCGGCAGCGCCGCATCGAGACTGGCCACGACATCTCGCGGATCGAGCAAACCTGGCTCAGCGGGGAATTCCGCCATATCGGAAGGAGCTTCGGCGATGGCTTCGGCCAATCGATCCGACCTCCATCCGGGCTGGGTCCCGACCATTTCCAGCAGGGCTTCGACGGACAAGCGCGCATCGCCACGCAACCAGTAACGGGCAGGGGTCATCCCTTGAATCAACGTTCTGGGTTGAATGTCGACATGAAGGATATCGGCCTTTGGAAACAGCTTTCCCTTGTCGAGATTATGCTGGGTGAGTTGGCAGCCCACGGCGAGGACCAGATCCGCTTCAGCCAGACAGGCACGTGTCAACGTGGAAGAAAAGCCGCCAGCTATACCCAGCGAGAACGGATTGCCATGAAACAGCCCGCGGGCCGGAAGCGTCGTCGCCAGAAGCCCGCCGACCTTCTCCGCCAATCGCGTGCAGGCTTCCCGCGCTCCCGATGCGGCAGCACCCATGCCTCCCATGATGACGATCCGGCGTGCCCGGCCGATGACGTCCGCAGCCTGGGAAAGATCGGCCGGATTTGGCGGGACGGGAGAGAGTTTTGCCATGACCGCATCGGACCGCAATGGCAGTTTACCACCATTGTTGATTTTCTGCGTCTGAAGATCGAACGGCACGCCCAGCACGACCGGCCGCCGCTCCTCCTTCGCCTCGACGAACGCGTCGCGGATCCCATCCGCCATGCGGGGAACGTGGTGGAGCGCGTGGTAACTTGCTCCCGTCGCGGCGATGAACGGTGCCTGATCCAGCTGTTGATTGTACCACGATGCACTCAACGGAGCTTCTCCCGCGAATACAACCAGTGGAATCCGCGCCCGTACGGCGGCCGGCAGCGCCGTCAACACCTGCGTCAGGCCGGGACCGCAAGTTACCGTGGCAATTCCGGGCTTTCCGGACTTGCGCGCATAGGCGGTCGCCGCCGCGACAGCGCAATGTTCATGCCGGACATGGATCATCCGTACGCCGCGGCCGGCCAGCGCGGTGGCCCAGTTCATGTTCGCATCGCCCAGCAACGCAAAACAGGCTTCGACACCCTCATTGACGAAGCTGTCGGCGAGCCATTCAAAAACATGCTGAGACATCGTCCTCGAATCCTGTCTGCGTCATCGATGCGATCCGTACCCGCGCCAGTCGTGTGGCGTGCAGCTACCTTTCGCGTGGGTATACGGACGGGACCGCGGAGCCATGATCCCGCACCGGGAACATTGTGCCAATCGTCAAGAAAATCCCTTCCAGACACCGTGCGGAACCATTACCTCGCCGCGGGCAAGGAACCGGGCGGTTCGCACCAGTCCGGCCGAGCGGATCTCGATACCGTCATCCGCGCGGGCGAAATCCACCAGGACATCGAATGTTCCCGCAGGATGCTCGACGGATACGGTGACCGGCGTCGGCTGGCCTTCCAGCCCATCACTGAGACCATCGGCAACGGTGCCCGGAAGGATGGCACAGGCGGCAATGCATTGTGCTCCCGTCACCGCCATCGAGGGATGGCATGCCCATGGCATGAAATACCGGGCGGCGATGGACCCGCCATTGCGGGGTCGGGCAAGCACCGCAATCTTGGGTGTCACGGACTGGGATACATCTCCCAGCCCCATCAGGACGCCCGCCTTCAACCGGATGGCCTCCGCACGCTCGAAGAACGCCCGGTTGTCATCCAGCTCGCGCTGGGTCTCATGGCCGGTCAGGCCGAAATCCTCGGCCCTGGCCATCATGACTGGCATGGCCACATCCATGCAGGTCACCTCGATCCCATCGATGGTGTCGCGCATGTGACCCGTCGGAAGCATCGCTCCTGTCACCGATCCCACGGTTTCGAGGAAATCCAAGCGTAGCGGAGCCGCAGTTCCGGGAACACCGGCAATTTCGAAGTTTCCCTCATAGGCGACATTCCCCGCCGGCGTCTGGACCCGCGCCTCGATCACCGCACCGGTGTTGACGGCATGGATGCGGACCAGCGTTTCACCGTCGGCGGCCGGGACCATGCCCATCTCGATGGCGGCAGGCCCGACACCACAGAGGATGTTACCGCAGGTCGGCCGATAATCGACCTCGCGCTTGTCGACGGCAACCTGTGCGAAGAAATAATCCACATCGCAATCTTCGCGTTCCGACGGGCTCAGCATCGCGACCTTGGTCGTCACGGCATTGCCACCGCCGATGCCGTCGATGTTCAGCGGATGCCCGGCACCGACCACCGACATGAGAACCTCGCTCAGGGTCTCGCGGTCGTCGGGAAGGTCGCTTCGCCGGAAATACGGCCCTCGGGAGGTCCCCCCACGAAAGAACAAATAGGGTATGGGAGTCTGATTCATGACGTTCCGTTCACGTGAAGGGCCAGGGCAGGTCGATGATCGACTGGAGATAGCCCGGCGGAAAGTCCCGGCCGAGAATGGCGGCGAGCGACAGGATGAACGCCAGGCCGGCTGCAGTCGCGAACAGGCTGCGCATCCACCCGAGCCGGCCGCGGACGAGGAAGAAGGCAATGAGGAAAACGGTCAGGGCGATGACCAGACCGACACAGAAGGTCATGACGACCAGCAGCAGGAACCATGCCAGGGTCGACCACAGGCCGAACGGCGCCTTGCCCTCCTCGCCACACTCCAGATCGATGAAGACATCGTCGTTCCTGGGCCTGACCGCCATGCGTACCAGCAGCGCCGCAGCGCCCGCGAGCGTGACGAGGCCGATCGTCAGCGGGAAGATCTTGTCCTGGAACCGTCCTACTTCCCAGGAATTCCAGCAGGCGACGATGAGGTAGAAAGCGATGCAACCGAGGAAAATCGCCGGCGCCGTTTTACCGCCCGTTGGCGCATCGATGTTTTCACGAATGTTCTTGGAAGCGCGAATACCTACAACAACGGAAACAATCGTCAGGACCAGAAGCGCGATGGAGATCGGCGACAGCAGGTAGTCCCATCCGGCTTCGAAGCTGCGGCGGAACCGGGCCCCGGCGATCTGGAACGCCTGATTGACGAACACTTCCGACTGGTAGCTCAACACGAAGCCGATAAGGAAGGCCGGGCGCGAGAAATCGAACCTGCGCAGGAGGATACCGAAGATGCCGATGCCGACCAGCGCCGCCAGGTCGAGGGCCGACTGTCGCGACTGGAAGGCGGCGAATGCGATGATCATGAAAAGGTAGGGAGCGAGGATCGTGAAACGGATGGTCGTCATCCGCGCGATCCATTTGGACAGCAGGATGCAAAGTCCCGCACCGAAGACATTCGCCAGGGCAAGCGACCAGACAATCGTGTAGGTGATGTCGAGGTTGTTGCGGACCATTTGCGGGCCCGGCGTCATGTTCAGCAGCGCTAGGCCACCGAGGAAGATCGCCATGGAACCGGAGCCGGGAATGCCGAAGATCAGCGTGGGGACCAGCCCGCCGCCTTCCTTGGCGTTGTTCGAGCTCTCCGGGGCAATGACGCCGCGAATGTCGCCCTGTCCGAATTGCGAGCGATCCTTTGCGGTCTGCACCGCCGAACCGTAGGCGAGCCAGTCGACCACGGAACCGCCGAGACCGGGAATGATGCCGACGATCACCCCGATGGTCGCGCAGCGCAGCGACAGCCATTTGTGCCGCCACCAGTCGCCCACCCCCTGGACCCAGCCATCGCCGAGGGTCCCGCCTTCAGCGATGGCGCGATCCTGTCTCAGGAGCGAGACGATCTCCGGCACCGCATAGATGCCAAGCCCGACAATGACCAGCTGGAAGCCATCCACCAGATAGGGAATATCGTAAGTTGACATTCTCAGGCTGCCGCCAGCAGGCGCCGACCCGATCGTACCGACCATGATCCCCAGACCGGCCGCGACGACACCCTTGAGCGGTACTCGCCCGGCAAGGATCGCCACCATGGATAGTCCCAGGATGGTGATCATCAGCATCTCGGGCAGACCGAACGCGAGAATCAACGGCCGCGCTATGAGGATTACCCCAGTGAGGACCATCGCCCCGAACAGGCCACCGAAGAGCGAGGAGGCGAACGCCGCCGACAGCGCACGCGCCGCATGCCCCTGACGTGCCAGCGGAAACCCGTCCAGCACAGTGGCCTGGCTGGCCGACGATCCGGGAATGCCCATCAGTACCGACGAGAACGTGTCCGATGTCGGGATGACGGCGACGAGGCCGACCATCAGCGCAAGGCCCGAAACCGGATCGATGCCGTACATGAAGGGCAAAAGCAGCGCGAGCCCGGCAATTCCGCCCAGGCCGGGCAGGACGCCAATCGAAAGACCTAGAAGCACACCGCCCAGCAAATGAAGGATTTGCGAGGGCTGAAGGATGAGTGAGAACGCCCGCCCGAGTTCGGGCAGGGCCTGTGCAAGCGTCTCCAAGACATTCTCCGACCGGTGCTTGTAAGACAGGGACCCCGCCCGGTTTCCGCGGGCGGGGCCGGATCATGCCGTCACCCGATCAGATCAGTCGAGTGAAATATCGTAGTCGGCCTTGAGCCAGTCGATGACATACTTCCTGGCTTCCGGGGAAATCGTCGTCGCCTGCTTCGTCGCCTCGACCGCGGCCTCGCCGACAAGCTGGGGATAGACGCCGAGAACCTCGTTCGAATCGGTCGTGAAGCCGTCGGCCGCAATGGCCTTGCGCAGGGCCTCGACATAGGTGTCGACGACCTCCTGCGACGCCGACGATGGCAGGAAGATCGTCTTCTGGTTGGCAAAACCGGCAACGAAGAAGGCCTTGAATGCGTCCCATGCCACGCCTTCGGTTTCGCAACCCGCCGTCGCCTCGCAGACTTCCTTGAAACTCGGCAGGTCGGGGAAGGTCGGGTCGCGGACGATGGCACCCGCTTCGTCCAGCGCGCCCCACGAGAAGATCGGTGTCGCCAGCCCATCATCGACCAGCGGCTGGACGTTGGCGATGTAGGCGGACGATGTCTGGTAGTCGATGTTGGCTTCGCCGCGCTCGAACATCAGCCGGCCATCGCCGCGTCCCTCGACGCCGAAGACCGGATCGACCTGAAGGCCGAGCATCTTGAATGCCAGCAGCGGTACGAGGTCGAGTGTCGTTGCGCCCTGGCTGCCGTAAAGGTAGAATTCGTCCTTCAGGTCATCCATGTCGCCGTCGAACTTCGTGCCGAGTTCCGGCGGAAGGTACACAACACCACCGGTGGCCGACGCGAGAACGGGCTGCCATTCTTCGTACTTGTAGCGGACACGGGGATCGCCGAGCAGGTAGGGGAATTTCGTCGAGCCCGAATCGCCGAAAACAAGAAGTCCGTCACCCTTGTCCTGCTGCCCCTGGAACCAGTTCGCACCCTCGGTCGATCCGGCACCGGGACGATAGCGGACCACCACCGTGGGATTGCCGGGAAGCTCCTGCGACAGGCGCGGCGCATAGAAATTGGCCCATTTCGCCGACCCGCCGGACTCCGAGAATGGAATGACATAGTCGATGGTGCTGCCGTCAAACGACTGGGCGCGGACTGCATGGGCTCCCGCAACGACAAAGAGACTGGCGGCGACCGACATCAGGATCGGTGCTTTTTTCATTCATTTCCTCCCTGTGAGAAATGAGAAACGTGCAGGGCTTTCCCGCAAGGTGACAGATGATTCGGCCGCGAAAATGAGCCGGCCTGTTCCCGCAGGATGTCAGGTGGAACGCGATAAATCAAATTCATTCACAGGAGGACACGACGAAATACGTTATGATGTATGACTTTTTTTGTCCCTCCCTGGGCCGCGCAGACCGAGGATCGCGGCGAAGATCGGCGCACCCATGATGACCAGGGTCAGCCTCAGCAGGTGATGCACGACGATGAATCCGAGATCCGCCCCGGCAACGATGGCAAGGACGGTCATCTCGGCCTGCCCGCCCGGCGCGAAGGAAAGAAAGCCTTCCACTGGCGAAGCAAATCCCAGCTGAACGACAATCTCCGTGACGATGGCGGCGAGAATCGCGAGGATGGCTACGAACGCCATCCCCGACAGCACGAAGCGGCGAATTTCACTAACGGTCACACCGACATAGCCGACACCGATCCCGATACCGATGAACAGCTGCGCCGCGAGAATGGCCTCACGTGGCGGCCGGTGCTCGACGAGGCCTGTCAGGGAAAGGATCGCGGTTGCGATCATCGGACCGAGGATGGCGGCACCGAACAGTCCGACCCGCTCGCCGATCTTCCAGCCACCGATCGCGGCCGCAGCCATCAGGACGAGTTCCGCCAGGGGTATGTCGAAGGCCGGCGCCCCGATCGGCTTGACGAGCGGCCGGTCGAAGATATGCAGCAGGATGGCCGGGACGATGGTGACGATGATGAGCACCCGGGTCGCATGGACGAGCGATAGGGCCCGGACATCCGCACCGGCCTCCTGCCCGAAGACGATCATGTCCTGAAGCCCGCCGGGCATGGCTGCAAAATAGGCTGTGGGCATGTCGAACCCGCAGACATGGCGGAAATAGGGAACGCCGACGAGACCGATAGCGATGATGTAGATTGGCACGAACGCCGCCGAACCCGCCATTTGCGGCAGCTGGTGGACGACCTCTGGCGTGATCGAAGCCCCGACCGCCACACCGAGAATCGTTCGCGCCCCCTTGGATACCGTGGAAAAGCCCCGAAGTCGCACCCCGAGCAGGGCGGCGGCGAGGCAGGAAAACATCGGCCCGAACAGGAAGGGCAACGGCAGGCCCAACGCCTGGAACACGACGACGCCGCAACCGGCGAGGGCCAGCGTGCCCGCGCGGCGGAGGGGTAGGCGATGGATGAAGGACGAGGGTTCTTGACGCATTTGTATGCTGATGTATACGATTGGATGCATGAAGAAAACAGGAAAAATGGGAAAGAGTGGATCAACTTCCGGAAACCCCGAATCGCGCGTCCTGCAGGGCGACAGCGCCTTCGAGCGGATCAGGGAGGAGATTCGCTCGGGCGCGCTGAAACCCGGAGCACGCTTGACGGAAAACGAACTTGCCGAGCGGTTGTCCATCAGCAGGACCCCGGTTCGCGAGGCCATCCGCCGTCTCGAGAGCGAGGGCCTTGTCGAACACCAGCCCCGTACCGGAGCGGTCGTCCGAAGGCTGGAATATTCCGAAATGATGGAACTCTACGAGATGCGGATGGTCCTTGAGGCGACCGCGGCCCGCCTGGCCGCACGGGCGGCCTCGTCGGTCGAGCTCGAGGAACTGCAATCCATCAACGTCGACATGAAGGCTTCCATCGGCGACGCCACTGCCCTGGTCCGCCTCAACCGTCAATTCCATGCCCGCCTCCTCGACGCTGCGCGCAACCGGTTCCTGCACCGATCCATGGCCTCGGTCGAATCGACGCTGCTGATCCTCGGGCCGACGAGCATGGAATCGCCGACCCGCGCCAAGGAGGCGGTGGCCGAGCACCAGGACATTCTGGAATCGCTCTTCGCACGCGATGGCAGCGCGGCGGAAACGGCCATGCGCCTCCACATGGAACGCGCCCACCTCACACGGTTGCGCATGTTGCGGCAGTCTTCACCGGACCGGCAGGAATGACCATGACCGACCCGAAACGCATCGCCCGCGAGACATGGGACGTCGTCATTGCCGGTGGCGGCAATGCGGCCCTCTGTGCCGCCATCGAAGCGGCTGAAGCCGGGGCGCGCGTGCTCGTCCTCGAAGGCGCGCCGAGATCCTACCGGGGCGGCAATTCCCGGCACACCCGCAACTTCCGCTGCATGCATCATGGATCGTTGGGGCCGCTGGTCGAGACCTATGACGAGGAGGAGTTCTGGGAAGATCTCCTTCGGGTGACCGGTGGAAAGACGGATGAAGATCTGGCCCGTCACGCGATCAGGACATCGGCGGAATGCCTGCCCTGGATGCAGGCGCATGGGGTCCGTTTCCAGCCCTCGCTGGCGGGGACGCTGTCGCTCGACCGCACCAACGCGTTTTTCCTCGGTGGGGGAAAGGCCCTGGTAAATGCCTATTACCTGACGGCGGAAGATCTCGGTGTGACGATCGTCTACGATGCCCAGGTCAAACACGTGGCTCTCGATGGTCACCGCGCCACCCATCTCGAAGTGAAGACAGGTGGCATGACCCATCAGATCCCGGCGCGTGCCGTGGTTCTCGCCGCCGGTGGATTTCAGGCGGACATCGACTGGCTGGCCCGCGCCTGGGGCGAATCGGCCCGCAATTTCCTCATTCGGGGCACACCATACAATCGCGGCGTTCTCCTCAAGGACATGATCGACCAGGGTGCGGAAACAGTCGGCGACCCGACCCAGTGCCATGCGGTCGCCATCGACGGGCGTGCGCCGAAGTATGACGGCGGCATCGTCACCCGGCTCGATTGCGTTCCATTCTCCATCGTCGTGAACGGGAACGGCGAACGCTTCTATGACGAGGGCGAGGATGTCTGGCCCAAGCGCTATGCCATCTGGGGTCGCCTTGTCGCCGGGCAGCCCGGACAGGTTGCCTATTCGATCATCGACAGCCGCTCCATCGACCTGTTCATGCCGTCCGTCTATCCGCCGATCGCCGCTGATTCGATCGGCGGGCTGGCCCGCCGGCTCGACCTCCCCGCCGACCGTCTGGAAGCGACAGTGGCGGCCTTCAATTCCGCCTGCCGCCCCGGGGATTTTCACCCGCAGCGGCTGGACGGCGTGGCCACGGAAGGCATCGACCCACCCAAGACCAACTGGGCACGCCCCATCGTCGAACCGCCGTTCTACGCCTATTCGCTGCGGCCCGGCGTCACCTTCACCTATCTGGGCCTCAAGGTCGACCGGACCGCTCGCGTGAGCGGGCGCGACGGAACCTGGGACAACATCTGGAGTGCTGGAGAAATGATGGCGGGCTCGATCCTCGGCCAGGGCTATCTTGCCGGATTCGGCATGACCATCGGCACGGTCTTCGGGCGCATCGCCGGACGGGAGGCCGCGGCCCATGTCGCTTGATGTCACCCTGCAAACCGATCCCGGCGCGATTTCGGCCGATCCGGTCGAGGAAGCCCGCCGGCAGGTGGAGATCTGCAATGCCTGTCGTTATTGCGAGGGATATTGTTCGGTCTTTCCAGCCATCACCCGGAAGAAGATATTCACCGATGGCGATATCACGCAACTGGCCAATCTCTGCCACAACTGCCGGGGTTGCTATTATGCATGCCAGTACACCGCACCGCACGAATTCGACCTGAACCTGCCACGGGCACTGGCCGCCGCACGCGCGCAAAGCTGGGAGCGGATGGTCTGGCCGCAGGCGCTGGCCCGCCTGTTCCAGGCGCGGGGCGGGGCCATCGCTACCGCATTGGTGATAGCCAGCGCGTTGATGTTCCTGGCCATCGCCACCCTTCCCGGCTCCGGGAGCGGCTTCTATGCATGGCTCGGACATGGTGCGATGGTGGCGATATTCCTGCCTGCATTCATTCTGCCGCTCGTGGCGGTTGGTGTCGGCCTTCGCCGGTACTGGAAGGAAGTCGACGGTGGACATCTGACATTGGGTGCCTTTCTCGATGCCGCGATTTCCGCCGGACGCATGAAGAACCTCTCCGGTGGTCAGGGTCAGGGGTGTAACTTCGAAAAGGGTGAACGTTATTCGGATGCAAGACGCCACGCCCATCAGGCCGTCCTTTACGGCTTCCTGCTGTGCTTTGCCTCCACCACGTCAGCCACAATTCTTCACTACGGGTTCAACGCACCCGCCCCCTACCCCTTCTGGTCGCTGCCCAAGCTCCTCGGCGTCGCCGGCGGGCTTCTCCTCGTCGCCGGATGCCTCGGCCTCGAAATTCTGCGCCGCAAGGCCGATCCACAGCTGGGAACACCGAGGCGCGCCGCCGGAGAACGGGCCTTCGTCCTGCTTCTGGGGTATGTCGGCCTCAGCGGTCTCCTTCTCTACGCCGTCCGCGGAACCGGCCTGACCGGTCTCCTGCTGGCGCTGCATCTCGGCGGTGTGCTCACCTTCTTCCTGCTCACACCCTACACCAAGATGGCGCATGGCTTCTTCCGCCTGACGGCGCTGGTTCAGGATGCGGTTGCGCGCAAGCACTCGTGACCCATCGATGAAACCTGACCCGGACCGATCCTATCCCCACAGCTCGCGCGGCGGTGGCTGCATGACGGCACCATCGTAGCGCACCGGCGGGTCGCGGTCGCGTGCAAGCAGCAGAGGACCGTCGAGGTCGACGAAACGGGCGCGTGTGGTCAGCGGGAACGCCTGCGCCATCGACAGGGACGACGCCATCATGCATCCCAGCATGATACCGAAACCGGCGTCGCGCGCGGCATCGGCGGCCGCCAGCGCCTCGGTCAGCCCTCCGGTCTTGTCGATCTTGATGTTGACGTAGTCATAGAGGCCGCGAAGGCGGTCGACATCGTGGCTGTCGTGGAAGCTCTCGTCGGCACAAAGAGGTACGGCCCGGTCGATGCCGCGCAGGCTCTCGTCCCCACCCGCCGGCAGCGGCTGTTCGATCAGCTCCACGCCGAGACGGGCCATGGGTTGCAGCCATCGCTCGACCCTGTCCACGGTCCAGGCCTCGTTGGCGTCGACGATGAGCCGCGCATCGGGTGCCGCCTCGCGCACGGCCCGGACGCGCTCCAGGTCCCCCTCGCCACCCAGCTTGAGCTTGTAGAGCGGCCGCCCGACCGCCCTCGCCTCGGCCGCCATGCGATCCGGCGTATCGAGGCTGATGGTGTAGGTCACTCCGACGGGCCGCGGCCGTGCAACCTTCAGGATTTCGTGCACCGGCCTGCCCGCAATTTTCGCCTCAAGGTCGAGCAATGCACAATCCAGCGCATTGCGGGCGGCACCGGGCGGCATGGCCTCGCGCAGTGCGATACGATCCATGCCGCTCCCGATGGCGTCGCGCATCGCCTCGACCTGCCCGGTGACGCTCGCTATCGTTTCATCATATCTCGCGTAAGGGCGACATTCGCCACGACCGCTTGTTCCTTGTTCAGCGATTGTCACTTCAACGAGATGAACCTCGGTGACGCTATCACGCGAAATGGAAAAGGGCTTGCGCAGGGGAAAACTGACAGAGGTGATCGACAACGCCCGCATCACAGGGCATCCACCAGCCGCTCTGCGCCGTGCCTGAACGGGTCGACAGCCGGAAGCCCCATGCGGTCCTCGACCTTCCCGAGATAGTCGGCGGCTTCCGCCTCGCCCAGCGCGCTCGTGTTGATGCTCAACCCGGCGCAACGAACATAGGCGTTGGTCAACCGCCCCGCCTCGACATTGCGCTTCAGGCAGTCCTCCAGCGATGGCAGGGGCTGGTGCGGCAGGCCGCGCATGTGGGTGCGGGTAGGCTCATGGCACAGGACCAGCGCATCCGCCTGTGCGCCGTGGAGCAGGCCCAGACTGACGCCGGCAAAGGCGGGGTGGAACAGCGACCCCTGTCCTTCGATCAGGTCCCAGTGATCGTCGTCATTCGCCGGGGCCAGTTCCTCGACGGCGCCCGAAATGAAGTCCGAGACCACGGCGTCGATCGCGATTCCCTCGCCGGTAATCAGGATACCCGTCTGTCCGGTCGCGCGGAAATCGGCCTTCATCCCACGCTCGCGCATGCAACGTTCCATCGCCAGCATGGTGTACATCTTGCCGCATGAGCAGTCCGTGCCCACCGCCAGAACCCGCTTGCCCGTACGGCGCAGGCCGGTGCCCGTGCGGAAGCCCCGCCGCGGATGACGGGCATTGACCAGCCGCCGCCCCTTGCGCGCGGCCGCTTCGGCGATGGCCGGCACGTCTTCCAGCCGCATGTGCAGGCCGCTCGCGACATCCATGCCCGCCTCGATCGCATCGACGATGGTGGCCGTCCAGTGCCCGGGCAGGACCCCGCCCGAATTGGCCACGCCGACGAGCAGGGTTCGGCAACCGGCGGCTGCGGCCTCGGCAACGGTCATGTCGGGCAGGTCGAGATCGGCGCGACACCCGTCCAGCCGCAACTGGCCGGTGCAGAACTGGGGCCGCCAGTGGACGACCCCCTGCGATGTCTTGGCGGCAAGCTGGTCGGCGACATCGCCAATGAACATCAGATAAGGCGCTTCGATCACGGTTGCCATCTCCGGGCGAGCTGTTCCGTCAGCGCCGAAATATTCGACTTCAGGCGTTCGAATCCAAGTGTTTTCTCGACTTTCGCCTCGTCGAGGTAGAGACCCCGGTTGATCTCGACCTGCAGGCTTTCGATCCCGTTGCCGGGATCGGCAATCTCGCTCAGGATGGCACCTCCGGCATAGGGATCGTTGAGCGAAACCGCATACCCCCCTTCGCGCAACAGCTCCAGGAGCAGGTCGCGGGTCGATGTTGTGCAACTCGTTCCGAACCGATCTCCCACCACCATGTCCGGCCGCCGCCTGCCCGGTCCGTCCGGAGTGGCGGCATTGCCGACGGATTTCATCGAATGCCACTGGACATGCAGCACGCGCCCATGCCGCCGGCGCAGCTCGCTCAGCACCGACGTCAGGGCATTTCGATAGGGCAGCCAGCAGCGCTCGATACGGCGTTCGACTTCACTCCACGAAAGCTTCCGGTCATAGATATTCAGACCAGGCGTGACGATCTCGCGAATGAGACCAATGCGCATTGACGATTTTTCGCCGGGGTGGAGCGCCATGGACGGCGCCCGGTCGAGGATGCGCGGATCCACGTCGTCGCGTGCGCGGTTCGCATCGACATAGGCACGTGGAAAATGCGCATGCAGCAGGCTGACCCCTTGCGCCGGCGCTTCTAAGAGCAGTTCGTCGACATGGGCATCCTCGGCCCGGCGCAACAGCGAGAGGTCGAGCGCTGAGCCGAAATCGTCGGGGTATTCCCGGCCACTGTGCGGACTGTCGTAGAGGATCGGCAGGGCATCGCCGGCGCGATCCGGCCGGACCAGCGTGTACGGCTCACCCGTCATTCAGATGACATGCGCAGATATGCCGGCTGGCGATGGTCCGCAATTCCGGCCGCTCGACGGAGCAGCGCGGCATGGCCTGCGGGCATCGGGGATGAAAATGGCATCCCCGAGGCGGATCGAGCGGCGACGGGACCTCGCCCCTGATCGGCTGGAATCTCCGGTGCCGGGAATCGAGCCTCGGCACCTCTTCGAGCAATGCCGTGGCATAGGGATGTGCGGGTCCGGCAAAAAGCGTCCCGGTGGGTGCCGCCTCGACGACCCGGCCAAGATACATGATGACGACCCGGTCCGCGACATGCTCCACGACGGACAGGTCGTGGCTGATGAAGAGATAGGTCAGGTCGAGCTTTTCGCGCAGGTCCATGAACAGGTTGATGACCTGCGCCTGAATGGACACATCCAGTGCGGCAATCGCCTCATCGCACACGAGGAATTCGGGTTTGACCGCAATGGCGCGGGCAATGCCGACCCGCTGCCGCTGGCCGCCGGAGAACTGGTGCGGATAACGGCGCATGAAACCCGGATCGAGCCCCACCTGGTCCATGATCTCAGCCGTGTAGCCTTCCCTGTCGCGGGAACGTATCAGACCGTGGGCAATCGGCGCCTCGGAAATGATGTCGATGACCCGCATTCTCGGATTGAGGCTGGCGAACGGGTCCTGGAAGATCATCTGGACGGCCAGCCGGTAGGCCCTCAGCTCGTCACCCCGAAGGTCGTTCACGTCCCTGCCGCGGTAACGCAATATCCCGCTGCTGGGCTGGAGAATGCCCGCGACCACACGGCCAAGGGTGGATTTTCCGCACCCGCTCTCGCCGACCAGCCCCAGCACCTCGCCCTTGTCGATACGCAGGTCGACATGATCCACCGCATGCACGACCTGTTCATGCACGCTGGCCCCCAATCGCCCGGCGATCTTCTCCGCCAGATCGAGACTTTTGACAAAACGCCTGGAAATACCGGAAAGCTCGATCATCGCCGTCATGCGGCATCTCCCGCGGACAGCGGCCGGATGCAGCGCACCTGTCGACCGGGTCCGGGCTCGATGACCGGCGGTTCGTCCATGCAGGCATCGTCGGCGTAGGAGCAGCGATTGCGGAAGGCGCAACCGGGCGGCAGCCTGAGCAGCGAGGGGGTCATGCCGGGAATCTGCCTCAGCCGCTCGCCGCGACGGTTGTGCGTCGGTACGGACCCGATAAGCCCTTCGGTATAGGGATGCATCGGCCGGTCGAGCACGTCGTCCGTCAGGCCGGTCTCGACAACACGACCGGCATACATGACGGCGATGCGATCCGCGAGTCCGGCGACGACGGCGAGATCATGGGTGATCCAGATCAGTGCCGTACCGGTCTCGCGGCAGAGTTTCTGCACCTCGAAGAGGATCTGCGCCTGAATGGTGACGTCGAGGGCCGTCGTCGGCTCGTCGGCCACGATCAGGCGCGGTTCGTTGAGAAAGGCCGTGGCAATCGCCACGCGCTGGCGCATGCCGCCGGAAAGCTGGTGCGGATAGGCCGACAACCGTTCCCCGGGGGCGGCGATACCCACCCGGTGCAGCGCATCGGCCGCCCGCGCGCGGGCCTCCTTGCGCGGAACCCCGGCGTGGGCCCGGATCGCCTCGATCATCTGGGTATCGATCCGCAGGACCGGATTGAGCGTCATCATCGGGTCCTGGAAGATCATGGCGATGCGGTTTCCCCGCAGCGAGCGCAGGGTTTCGGGATCCGCGCCCACGAGTTCCCTGCCCTCGAAACGGATCGAGCCACCGGCAATTCGCCCGGGCTCGTCGACGAGTCCCAGAATGGAAAAGCCGGTAACCGTCTTGCCCGATCCGCTTTCGCCGACCAGTCCCAGCACCTCGCCCGCATCCACGGTGAAGCTGACATCGTCCACGGCGCGCACCACACCGGCCTTCGTCATGAAGTGGGTCTGCAGGCCGCTCACCTGCAGCGTCGGCGTGCTCAGCAGGTTCGCCGGCCGGAAGTCACTCATCGTCGCAGCCTCGGATTGAGCACGTCACGCAGTTGATCGCCGACGAGATTGATGGAAACGATGGTCAACAACAGTGCCACACCGGGAAATATGCTGATCCAGTACTTGCCGGACAGCATGTATTCGAAGCCGTTGGAAATCAGCAGTCCCAGCGATGGTTCCGTCTGCGGAAGACCGACGCCGAGAAAGGAAAGCGTCGCCTCAAGTGCAATGGCGTGGGCGACCTGAACCGTGCCGACGACGATCAGCGGCGCAAGGCAGTTGGGCAGGATATGTCGGAAGACGATGCGGCGGTGCGACAGGGCGAGGCAGGTCGCCGCCTCGACATATTCCTTTTGCCGCTCCACCAGTGCCGATCCGCGCACTGTCCGCGCGTAATAGGCCCACTGGGCGATGACGAGGGCGATGATGATCTTGTCGATGCCCTTGCCGAGAATGGCCAGCAGCATGAGCGCTATCAGCACCGCCGGGAAGGACAGCTGAATGTCGACGATCCGCATGATGATCGTTTCCGTGCGGCCCCCGGCATAGGCCGCGACCAGCCCGACCACCATGCCGATGGTCAGCGCGATCACACCGCTGGCCACACCGACGGCAAGCGAGATGCGCAGGCCGTAGAGGATGGCCGACCACAGGTCGCGTCCGGCACCGTCGGTACCAAGCCAGAAGATGTAGCCATCGAAACTTTCGCTGCCGGGAGGCATGCGCGCATCCATCACCGACACCTGTCCCAGGTCGTAGGGATCCTGAGGCGCGATCCACGGTGCGAGCAGCGCCAGCACGACGATGGCGAGCAGCATGACCAGGCCCAGGAGAGCCAGCCGGCTTTCGACGAAATCGGCGGCAAAGCGGGTGAATGGACCGGCTTCGCGCTCCAGCGACGTCGTGCTCATGAGCCGGCATCCCGCAACCGTACCCGGGGATCGAGCAGTGAATAGATCACGTCGACCACGAGGTTGATGACGACGAACAGGCCGACGATCATCATCAGATAGGCGACGATCACCGGACGGTCGAGCTGCTGGATCGACTGGATCAGGAGCCTGCCCATGCCCGGCCAGGCGAAGATGGTCTCGGTGACCACGGAAAAGGCGATGAGCGAACCGAATTCGAGACCGAGCACTGTTATTACGGGAATAAGGATATTCTTCAGGATGTGAACAAAAACGATGCGACTTTGGGTCAGCCCCTTGGCTTGGGCAAATTTGACATAATCCTGAAGCATGGCCTCGCGGGTTCCCGCGCGTGTCAGCCGGATCACCAGCGAGATCTTCAGCAGCGCCAGGTTGAAGGCCGGCAGGAGCAGATGCCTCAGCCCGTCGAGCGTGAGAAAACTCACGGGTATCCCGAAGAGATCGGCCGTCTCGCCACGTCCCGTCGACGGCAGCCAGCCCAGCATCACCGAAAAGACCATGATGATCATGATGCCGACCCAGAAGGTCGGCAGGGAGAAGCCGAGAATCGACCCCGCCATGATGATCTGCGACACCCGCCTTTCAGGCTTGAGACCGGCGTAGAGGCCGAGGGGAAGGCCGATGACAATGGCCATGAACAGGGCGGAAAACGCGAGCTCCATGGTGGCCGGCATGCGCTGGAGGATCAATCCCAGCGCCGGCTCGCCAAAGACGAAGCTCTTGCCCCAGTCGCCCTGGGCCAGTCCCTTGAGGAAGATGAGGAACTGCTGCCAGAGCGGCAGGTCGAGCCCCAGCGCGCGCGTCACCTCGGCGATGTCCTGCTGGTCCATGTCCGGCGAAATGAAGATATCGACCGGATTGCCGATCACGGACACCCCGAAGAAGACGATCACCGCCATCACGAGGACGACGACAGCGCTCTGCAGCAAACGGCGGATGATGAATACCGACATCGGCGTCAGCTCCGCCCGCCATCAGGGATCGCGATCACGAACGGAGCGCCCATCGACTACTGTTTCACCACGTTCACCGCCAGTGTGTACTCGTCGGTGCGCGGCTCGTAGGCGAGTCCGGCCCGGCTGCCCCAGGTGTTGACCTGATAGTGCAGCGGAATGATGGCGACATCGTTGATCGCCATTTCCGTGGCGTCGGCAAGGACCTCCGCGCGCCTGTCGTCATCCACCGTGGCCAGCGCCTCCTCGATCAGCGCATCGACATCGGCATTGGAGTAACGGCCACGATTGGTCGCACCATACCCCTTGTCCTTGTCGTAGGTATGGATCAGCGCCTTGAGCGGTGAGGATGCCTCACCGGTACCGGCTCCCCAGCCGACGAGGATGAACGAAAATTCGGGTTCGCCATCGGGAGCGCCGCTCGACGCGCGCTTGAAGAAGACGGCAGGCGGTATCGTTTCCACGCTCATGTCGATGCCGACGCGCGTGAGCATCTGGCCGATCGCCTCGGCGATCTTGGAATCGTTGATGTAGCGGCCGTTGGGCCCGTGGATGGTCATCGAGAAACCGTCGCCATGGCCGGCCTCCTCAAGCAGCGCCTTCGCTCCGTCGGGATCGTAGGGAACGGGCGACAGCTTGTCGCTGACCCCGAAGAAGCCCTGCGGCAGGAGCTGGCCGGCCGGTCGCGCCACGCCTTCCATGACCCGCTCGACGATCGCGTCGCGATTGATCGCCTTGGAAATCGCCTGCCGGACGCGAAGATCCTTGAGTGGGTTCTTTATCTCACCACCATCCTTCGCCCTGACGAATGGCGAATTGTCCCGCTTGTGATCCAGGTGGAGATAGATCACGCGGTTCGATATTCCCTGCGACAGCACGACATCGCCATTGGACTTCAGGGTCTCGATGTCAGTGGTGGGCACCTCGGAAACCACGTCGACGTCGCCGGCCATCAGGGCCGCCACGCGGGCCGGCCCCGCCTTGATCGGCTTGAAGGTCACCTTGTCCCAGATGGGCTTTTCGCCCCAGTAGTCGTCATTCCTGACAAAGGTGATGTGATCGCCAGGCACATATTCGCTGTATTTGAACGGTCCGGTGCCAATGGCCGCTTCACCGGAATTGAACTTCTCCGTCTGGGCAATGTCCCTGATCGAGTCGGAAATGATGCGGATGGTCGACACGTCGTTGGCCATCAGCGGATAGGGTTCGTCCGTCCTGATGTGGATGGTGTAGTCGTCGACCTTCTCCACCGTCTTGCCCTTGGCGTAAGTACCGAAGCTCGCCGGTGAATTCGGCACATTGGGAGCGCGCTCGAAGGTGAACACCACGTCATCGGCGTTGAAGTCGGTCCCGTCGTGGAACTTCACGCCCTCGCGCAGCCTGAATTCCCAAGTTAGGTCGTCGATCGGCTTCCACGACACCGCCAGGCCGGGCACGAGCTTCTGGTTGTTGTCCTGGTCGACCAGCCTGTCGAAGACATGCAGCGTCAGGGCATTGTTCGGACCGACATTGTGGTAGTGCGGATCCATCGAACTGGGCTCGGCGGCGAGACCTATCGTCAGGTCCTCTGCCGATGCGGCTGCCGTCATCGCCGCAAGAATGGCCGTCGCCGCTGAAAACTTGGCGCGCATGGAACAACTCCCTGATTTCATTCCCTGCCTGTGCCTGCAGGCTTGTGGGGGGGAGTTTGACCCACCCGATACGGTCAAACAAGGCCAAATAGGCAGGAGCGCCGAAACCGGTCCGGGGCACCCGGCGCAGACGCACAAAAATCATTTCCGGGTAGAACAGTTATCGAAAAATCCACTCAAATCAATTTCGGTAACATTTGATTTACTTGTCTAAGATTGATATTTCCTATAATGGAATATTCACTTGATTATAAGTAAAAGTTGACGCGAAATGTCAAGCATCTCTTTGAATTTTCTTGAAATTTTCAATATCGGGATAGCCTTTGTCGATGGTGATTTGCGGATTATCCATACCAACTCTGCCGCACTCACCATCATCGATCAGGGCGATGTCATCCGGTCCGTCGACGAACGCCTCACCTGCCATTCATCCAGCGAGCAGCGACAACTCCGGGCAACCGTCCGGTCGGCGATCGGGAACCGATCTCCCCGCTGCGAATATCTCTCGCTCGGCCACTCCGGCATGAACCGGACCCTGCTGGCACTGGTCCGGAGCCATCCGGAAGGTCATCGCGACATGGCCGGCCTCATCATCGCTCCGGCGGAAGCCGGATCCATTCCCCCGTCCCCCCACTTGCGTCACTGGCTGGGGCTGACCCCGACCGAAACGGACATCGCCTGCCGGATCGCATCCGGCCGGTCCGCCGAGGAAACCGCCCACGAAATGGGAATCCGGGTCGGAACCGTCCGTACCCATCTCAAGCACATCTATGTCAAGACCGGTGTCGGTTCGCAAGCCCAACTGACCGCGAAAGTCGTGCGCGCCCATCTTTTACTTCCAAACGAAATCATTCCACCCAACAATTGAGTGATCATATCATTCTTCATCTCCCAAATCAATTACTTCATCCTGGGGGAGAAATCTGCACCGACTTTGTCTAGCAAGATACGGGTTGGTACATATTCCAACGATAATAACTAGGGGATGGACACATGTTACCGAATCTTAACGAGAAGACCGCCCTCGACTCGTCGCTCGTGAACGGTGTCTCGTCGGCCGATCTCACCGCATCGGCCGGCCAGAAGATCAGCATTTCCTTTGTCGAGGAAGACGCGGGCTATCTGAACTCACTCGGATATTACGAGATCGGCAGCGACGGCACCATCGGCCCGGCCAAGATGGTGTTCGAATCGCTCGATGGCGAGGACCGTGGTGGCGGGCCGCTGACCGCGGGCGACAGCGTCGATCTCGGCACCTTCGCCTCCGGCACGACCATCGGCCTGTTCATGATCCAGGATGGCGCCAGCCTCGGCGTCGACCTGTCCACGGGCAGCCTCGCCTTCGAGGACGGCAGCGGCGGATCGGCCAATACCGGCGATTCCAGCCCGCCGGTGCTCTATCACATCGCCGATGACGGCACCCGCACCGAAATCACCGCACCCGTCTTCCACACCAATGCCGGGCTCAACGCCGACGGCACGCAACACGCCGTCTCCGCAGCGGACAGCGACGGCTCCACCCTCGTCGCCTTCGAGGACCTCGCCGCCACCGCCCGCAACTATGACGGCGATTTCAACGACGCCGTCATCGACGTGACCATCGAGGATGACTCGACCGTTACGCCGCCAACGCCAGTCACACCGACAACGCCGGACGACACGACCCAGACCGTCGACTCGACGCCGGTCACCTTGCCCGACGGCCAGGAGGTGGCCGTCCAGATCACCACCGAGTCCTCTACCAGCGATGATACTGCCGAGCTTTCGGGGTCGCTCTCGTTATCCGGTTTCCTCGCCAGTAATTTCAATATAGCCTATGTTATAGATGTCTCGGGTAGCACTGGGAGTTACGCCGTTGATGACCAATATAACATACTTGACCTCGACAATGATGGTTCGAGCGATACAGTCCTTGATGCGGAAAAACTGGCATTTATCGAATTAAACCAACAACTCATTGACAATGGATTGTCCGGATCCGATCTTGCCGTGATACCGTTTGCGACCTCTTCAAGAATTTTATCAGATACAAAACTTGGAGGCGACGCAGATAGTGACGGTATTTTTGATGCTGTATCGGCAATAAACTCCCTATCTGATGGCGGAGGAACATCATTTTATTCTCCATTAGTCAGAGCGGCAGAGTATTTTGAAAATCAGCCCGACGTCGATACGGCGACCAATGTGGTTTTTTTCGCCTCTGATGGTTATGCTTCGACGTCTAGCTCTTCTGTTGTCAATGCTATTAACCATCTTCAAGATCCCAATGGTATCAATGCGTTGGTCAATGTTTTCGGAGTTGGATCGGGTACCGATCAAACAGCTCTCGATGCCATGGATAATACGGGCGGTGCCGAGATCATTACCGATCTCTCCCAACTTTCGGCCGGTCTCAGTAGCTCTTCCATCAACATCAGCGACATCGTTTCTGTAGACATCAGTGTCAACGGTGTCGTCCAGACGACCCTCGACAGCTCGGCATTCACTGATTCGCCGACGGGACCGAAGTTCGGGCCGGTGACACTGACCGGGCTCGACCCGAACGCCATCAACGATGTCGACATCGACGCAGTCTTGACGACGGACAGCGGCGATCAGTTCGATCTCGCCATTTCGACTCAGATCGCCGGCAGCGGGGCGGCAGGCAGTACCGCCTCGACCGAGCCCATGATCCAGTCGCTGACCGATTCCGGCGATTTCTATGTGATCGCGTGACAACCTCCCGGCCGGCTCCGGCCGGCTCCGGCCGGCCGGGATCGGAGAATCGGAGCGGCCCATGACGGCCTTTCATGCCGTCATGGGCCATGCCCGGCACCAGGGGCCCGGGGACCTGTCATCCGCGGCGGTCGATTTTTTGCTTCCGAACCTGCTTCAACCCATTGATTTTGTTGACTTCCTGTCGGTTGAATTGACTCGCGTTCAACAAAACCGTTCAGACGTTCATCGATCCGCGGATTTTTCACCCCGAACGGCCCGGACGAATGCCAGCCGCCGGCCCGTTGGCGACCGTCGCCGGTTCGTGTCTCGCAGATTGATGATTTCGGGTTCGTGTGGCGCGAAAGGCGCGGCAGTGGGTGTCAAATGCCGGTCAAACAAGCCGGCCTATTCCTGTTCAGGCCGCCAGAGTTCGAGCTTGGTGATGGCCGTTTGCGCCAGCCGGCGGCTGCGCGGCAGGTAGGTCTCGATGATCTTCTCGGTACGGTCGATCCGGTGCCCGGTGAGACTGGCGATTTCGGGAACCGTACAGCCCGCTTCGGCAAGACGGACAACGGCCGTGCGCCGCAGATCGTGGAAGGTGCGGCCCTCGACCCGTGCCCTGACCATCGCCGCCTTGAACATGTGGCGGAAGTGATCGGCCCGCCACGGACGGCCGTTGCGGGTGCAGATCACCGGCGACACACGCGGCGTTCCTGCCAGCAGCCGGCCAAGCCGGGCCGTGACCGGGATATGGACTTCGGCGCCGGTCTTTTCCTGCCTGAGCAGGATCAGCCCGTCGCGGCAGGCCGACCAGGGCAGACGCAGGATGTCGCCCTGGCGCTGCGCGGTGTTGATCGCCAGCATGTAGACCAGCGCCAGTTCCGGCCCGCAGACATCGAGGAAACGCTGTTCCTCGTCATGTTTCCAGACCGATCTCCGGGGCGGCTCCCTGTACTGGCGGAACGCCATCGCCGGATTGTCCCTGATCATGCCCTGCCGGCGGGCGAAGCTCAGCAGCAGCCGGAACACGCGGCAGACATGGTTCGCCTGCGAGGGTGTTGCCGAGAATGCCCGCTTGAGCGCCTGCACGATCGACGGATTGATATCCGCTACCCGCGCGTCGCCGAGCTTCTTCGCGATCAGTTCCAGCCGGCTCGCATAGTCGCGCCGCGTCGCCTCCGCCAGCAGGAGATAGTCGTCATGCCCCTTGTACATGCCGATCAGCGCGCGGATGGTGCCGGCCCTGGCGCCGTCGAACATGCCGCGCGCCATCCTGTGCCGGTATTCGTCGACCTCGAGGTTGCGTTCCTTCGCCTCGAGGATGGCCCGCGCCTTCTCGTCCGACAGGCGGACCATACGGAAACCCATCTCGACGACGCTCTTCGACGGCTCCCAGTAGTAGCGGGCGCTACCGTCGCTGTTTTTTCGGACGCGGAGGTGGGGCGTTTTCACCGGATAGGACTCTGTTTTCGATATTCTTCTGCCGTACCGCCGATTCAACCATCTCGCGGTCCTTCGACAACAGCGGATCGAGGCTCGCGTTCGTCCATCGGCGCTTGCCGCCATCGAGCACGAAATCCGGCTTGGGAATGAAGCCGCTTTTCACCGCTCTTTCGAAGTCCCGGAACTCGGTCAGTCCGAACATGTCGGCGACCTGCACCTCGCCATAGGCTTGCCGGTCGCTCATTGGAGCTTCGCCCCGTTGCGCTCGGCCTGCCAGCGGTAGGCGTTTTCGCAGAGCTGTTCGGTCAGTGCGGCAATGGTCGCGGTGTTTTTCATGGCCGCGATGCCCGCCAATACCGGCGGTTCGCCATGATCGAAGGCAAGCAGGGCATAGAGTCCGGCGAAACAGCGGGAGAATGCGGCCAGCAGGACCAGCCGCTCGCCACGGCCGCACCAGCCGTTTTCCCCGAGCGTGCGTTCGCTGTAGGCCATCAGGCTTAGCGCGAGCATCTCCGCACGTTCGGCGATGACCGGATCGGCGAGCCCCCGGGCGAGGTCGAGTTCGTCATCCATCATGATCCCCCTCCGGCAGTGCGAGATAGTCGAGCAGGCAGCGGGCGAGTTCGGCGGCTTCGCGGCGGTCGAGCTGGCACCAGCCGACGGCGGTGAACGAGCCGACGATCTCCTCGCCATGCTCGACGAGCAGCGTTCCGCTGGCGTGCATCCGCACGACGAGGTGGTGGCCGAAGCCGGTCGACAGCTTGCGGAAATACGGCAGTCCGCCGAACGGGCTGGCGCTCATGCGGCCTTCGCATCGCGGGCGGAAGCCCGCAGGTGCCGTTCCAGCCGCCCGACCTGAATGCGGGCCAGGTGCAGTTCCTCCAGTGCGGCCTGCAGATATTCCCACTCGTTCGGCTGGCCGAGGAGGCGGCCGCGGATGGCCGCCCGCCGCTTGCAGTCGTCGATCAGCTCGAACAGTTTTTGCGGCGTCACGGTCGGCAAGCCGCCGCTCAGGCAGTTCGGTACATCATTCATCGGCTTTTGGCCCAGCGCCGCCCCTTGCGCAACGGATTGCTCCGCTTGCGCGGTGCCGGCGGCTCCATCGTCTCGACCTTCGCCGGGTAGCCGGGCCATTCGCCCCGGCCGAGACATCGCGACCAGCTCGCCGCCGCGTGATCGATGTCCGCGCGGCCGCGTTCGAGCAGGCGCGGGCCGGGCTCGAAGACCATCAGTCCGAACGGTTCGACCGTTTCCTGCACGACGAAGGCAAAGCGCGGCCGCTTCACCCCCAGCCGCCCGGCCGCACGCCGGTACCATGCCGGCTGCACCCGGCCCGGAAGCTCCATCAGCGCCCGCCGCTTCCACATCGACAGCGGCATCGAGGTCGTCTTGTAATCGAGGATCAGCCCGGCCTCCGGGTCGATCCAGTCGAACCGGGCGCGGCCCCAGATCGGCGCGCCCGCCGCCTCCTCCTGCCAGAAGGCCGAGACCTCGGAAATGCCGCGCGCCGGCGAAAACGCCCAGGCCATGCCCGCACGGGCCAGCTGCTCGCGGGCGGCGGCCAGCATCCGCGCCATGCGCGGCCAGTCGCCCGCCAGCACCGGGATGCCGCAGGCTTTCCTGATCTCCTCCCGGCTCGCCCGTGCCGCCCTGGTGCGCCAGTCCGGCGCATTGACCGTCACCACCCGCACCTCGCCGCCCAGCAGCAGCTCGTGCATCGCCGAACCGAAATCCATGTTTTTGGTGGTCTCGAACGCCACAGGATCGGTGAGGCGCGGATGCCTCGCGGCGGCATGGGCCGGCGAGCGCTCCAGCAGGATCGAGGCCAGCGACGAGGACAGCGAGGGACGCGGCGCCGGATCGGCATGGTATTCGGCGGCGGGCATCCGGTAGGCGCCGGGCTCGGTCAACGGACCGGAAAGGGCGAGCGGGTTCATGGGCGGTACTCCCGGGTGAACCGGCCGGGAGTACATTTGACCCCCGGCCAGTCTTCTCCTCTCAATGGAATTTCCACCAACCAACGAGAGGAAAACTCGTCATGTTCGATTTCGAGAAGCCGGTCACGGTTAACGAGGTGTACGCCTATACGCAGGCTCTGGAGATGCTGGTTCTTGATCTGCTCAAGGCACATGTCGAGAACCACCCTGATCCGGCCGGGTTTGCTGTCGAGTTTCACAAGAAGTATGTGAACCGTTGCAAGGAACTGATCCCGTTTCAGTTGCTCGAAGAAAGGACCGAAGCCGACCGGCAAGCCGTCGAAGCTTTCGAAATGTGTTTAAAGGGAAAATCTTGGCAGGTACGCATGGCCGCTGGGTTGAAACCCTAGTCAATTGCTCGGAATCGGGGGGCGGCTGGCGGCCGCCCTCGACCCATCGGCGGTAATCTTCCTTGCGATCGAAACCGAGCATGCAGGCTTCGATCAGCTCCGCGCGTGTCAGGCGTTCGTTCGGACCGGAAAGGGCGAGCGGGTTCATGGGCGCACCTCCGTGCAGCTTCGTTCGCTTTCACACCGTGTGGCGTTTCTGGTAGAATGCGCCTCATGGAAAAGGTCGATCTGAACTTCATCGCCAGACAGCTGGAGCGGGTGCTCACCGAACAGGCTGCGATGCGCACCGAACAGGCCATCTTTCGCGAAGATATGGCTTCGATGCGTAACGAGCAGGCTTCGTTGCGCACCGAGATGGCTTCGATGCGCGAACAGATCGCCCGGCTCGACAGCAAGCTCGACCTGACACGGCAGTCGATTGAGCTGCGCATTGATGCCGTCCGGCTCGAACTGATCGAGGAAATCTCGACCATCAGCAGGATGGAAGCGAGCGGCGTCCGCATTCCCGTCGATCATCGACTCGACGATCACGAGGCGCGCATCGCCGCGCTCGAAGGCAAGGCCGAGCCTGCGGGCTAGCATCCCTCTTCGTCCGGCCCGGCAAAGCCATCCAGCCAGTCGTCATTGTCCGGCCCGACATATTCGTCGCGGGCGATCAGGTCGAGATATTCGGCCGCGGTGATGATCGAGCCGTCGACCACATACACATCCGACCAGGCGGCATTCTCCGTCAGTGCGGTGTCATCGGTATCGTCCGGGCCGGAAAGGGCGAGCGGGTTCATGGGCGTGTCCTTTAGTGCTGATGACACGCTACGTAATGTAGGCAAAATATGCAAGTACAAACTACGTTTTGTAGTTTTCTATTCGCCGTTTGTCGCTTCCGGTTCTAACTGCTGTTCAGCAAGCGCACGGCCAAGCGAAAACCAAAGCGCCCGCTGTTCGGGCGTGAGCTTGCTCGCAAGCTCCATCGCCATCTCCGCAACATCGGGCTGAGGCGCAGCCTCTTCACCAAGAAGCCAAGTGGCTGAAACATTGAGTAGACGCGAGTAGCGCGCCGCAAAGCGCGCGAAGCCTCGCTTGCCGCTCTCGTGATGGCCGTAGGTGCCCGGTTCAATACCCACCTCGCGGGCGAACGCTGCTCCCGACTTGTAGCCTGCTGCGATCCTCGCCTTTCGGAGGCGTTCGTGCGCGTGATTCATAACTACAGATAGTAGCGATCTAGAGCGAAATCACTCGCTACGTTTTGCCTTGAAATAATCGCTACGAAATGTAGGGTTATTTAATGCAGAGCTTTAAAGATATCATTCGCCGGTGGGATTCCACGTCTGCGCTGGCTGCCGATATCGGCCAGCCCACAAAGACGGTGCAGATGTGGCTGTTCCGTGACCGGATTCCCGCTGTGCGCTGGACAAAGATCGTCGCGGCGGCGCATCTGCGCGGTTGGGATGACATCAATCTCGGCTTGCTGGCCAGTCTAGCTTCAAAGAAAGCCGGGCAGCATCCACACTCTTCCTCCCGCCGTTCCCTGCGCCAGCGCTCGCCGCAGGACCGGGCTTCATGAGACACCGGTCGTCCGTCCCCTTCACAGGGTTCCACTTGCAAGACAGCGGGCGGCCGGTGGCGGGCTGGCGCCTCGTCCCGTTCGTGTGGTCAGCCCAGCGCGGGCAATGTCCTTTTGACCCTGATTTTGCCGGTTTTCAGTTTATGATCGCGCCGGGTGGCGCCCATGTCGATCACGACCGGGACGCTCACGGTTGGCGATGCTCCCGAGCACGGCAGCAGCAGGCCATGACCGGTTGTGCTTCCGGGTGCGATCCGGCCAAGGGATATGGGCAGTTCGATCGGTTCGCGGCCCGAATCGGTGAGAAGGCTTGTCCTGCGCGGTCTGACGATCCGCAGGATGTCGATATCGAACGGCACCACGTCGGGATTGTGGATCGCGAAATGGAGGTGCCACGTCTGCGAGTCCCGCGCCGAAGGGCGGATGTCGATGGCGGGGAGCGAGCGGAACCAGGCTTGCCGGTTGACGATCCAGTAGAGCATGGCGGAAGCTGCCGTGGCTGCTGCCGTGATCCATACCGGCAGTCTGTCGCCCACGAAAGTGGGCAGGGAATCGAACATACGAGTTCGTCCTTTTGGAAGTTTGACACACTCACAGAATGGACGAAAGGGCGGCGCGGGTCACGCACCGGCGCCGCCCGCCTTCCCTTGAGGGAGGCGGCATGACGGGCCTTGCGCGGCGGGGGTTCATGAGGCTCGGGGCGCTGCTCCCGGCGGCGCTGGCGTCACCGCCGGTCGCGGCTCGCGAGGATCCGGAAGACGATCAGCAGGCGCTGCGGGTCATGATGGAGATCAACGGCCTTCCGACGCGGCTTTGCCTGCCGCTTCCCGCGCCCGGCCGGGCGATCACATGGACAAACGAAAACGAGCGCCTAAGGGGCCACCCCGGCGCTCGTCACGAAATGCTTTTCCTCAACTTCAAAAAACCGGTTCGCGGCCGGTTCCACAAGCCATTCCCGCGTCTGCATCTGCATCTGCATCTGCATCTGCAACAACAACAACGGATACAACAACAAAAACGAAAACGGACCTGCGATGGCTAGAATCGGCCATTCATCCGGCGCGCACAAGGGGTCCGTTGCGCGAAAGTCTCCGGCGCAAAGTCGCTTACACAGCGACATTGGCGGGGATTGAGACGGATCATGCCGGTCGCCCTCCATCCGTTCCATCCCTGCGCCATCATCCGCCCGCCCGCGCTGCCGCGCTGGGTCATGAACCGGCTCGACGACATGACGCCGGCGGTGGGCAAGCTGGCGCGGTCCATCATCGAGACGGCGTGGAGCGATCCGGGGCTGGTGCTGACCGCCAGTCCCTCCGCCCTTCAGACGATCACCGGCAAGGGCGAGGCATTCGTGCGGCGGGGCTTGCGCGAGCTGGCCGAGCTGTTCGGCCTGAAGGATGGCTGGTTCACCTTCCCGTTCTGGGACGAGACGCGCAAGAGAAAGGCGCTGCACCGGGAGCGGAGCCGGCTGGGCGGGCTGACCACCAGCCTTCGCCGGCAAACGCGGGATGCCGACCGGAACGAACGCGAGCTGGACGCGGCGGCGCTGCTCGAAAGCCGCCGGCGGATCGCCTGGACGGCCGAGCGGTACGAACGCACGCGCGGGCTTTGCGAGGTTCTGGACTGCGAGGTGAATGGCCGGGAGCCGAAGGTCTATGAGCCCGGCATACCCGAAACCGAGCCGGGGATGCTCTCGGGCCGCCTTGAGGCAACCTGCGCCATGATGAAACTGGAGGGCGCGCAGGCACGCTTGCGCACCAGCTCGCTTCAGAAACTGGGCGAGATGCACCGGCGGCGGATCCTCACGATTTCCGACCAGCTCGTCGCCATCTTCTGCGGTGCGGAGTTCTTCGTGTCCGAATGGCTGCCGCGCGTCCGCGACGGATAGGCGGCCCATCTTCCCGACATCGCCGAGAGGGACGCCGGAGCCGGCCACGGTTCCGGCCGTCCGGATTCGGCCGTTTTCACGACATTTGCCGGCGAGGATGTGCGATACTCGCGGTTTTTCGGACATGAGGCGGCGGTCGGCCGATCCACGGCGGCGGATCTGTGGAAAACCGGCCGGTTGGCGGATCGGGGGCGAATCGTTTCCGGCGGAAAATGCACGAAAACGCCAGCTCAACACACTGATTTCGCCGGAAATTGGAAGCAGGGTCACCGCTACCTCTTGGAGTCTGAATCTCGAAGAGAGGAGTCTCTTGATGTTGGGGCAGTGGATTTGTGGAAAACTCCGAAGGCAGGTGCATGGCCGCGCCGCCGGCCTGCTTTTCAGGCGAGCCGGAGCCCGCGCCCTCAACCGGCGCAAACGGCCCGTCAGCGGGCGAAAGCGGATCGGGATGAACGGTGTACCCAAACCGGCACGAAGGCGCTGTCCGCGCCCCGCAGGCGGCCTTGTGGCCGTTTCGCACGGACGTTGAGAACAGGGACGAGCAATGCGCGGGATGCGGGTATGCACACAAACATGTGTTGACTTAAATCGAGAATGCGCCTATTTATGTGTGCATGAAGCACAGTGAACTCATGAAGCTCCTGAAACGCCACGCAAAGGCCAACGGCCTTGCCTTCGATGAGGTTCGAGGGCGTGGCAAAGGAGGCCACATCGAGGTTCACCTCGGCAGCCGGAAAACCGTCATCCCTCATTCGAAAGGCGAGATGCCGACCGGCACCGTGAATGCAATTCTCAAGCAGCTCGGAGTGAAAAAGTGAACGAAGTATTTCACGCGACCGTCACTCGCGAAGATGGCGGGTTCACCATCACCTTTGACGGACTGAACGGCGTCTCATTCGCAGAAAGCGAGGCCGATGTGCCGCAGCGCGCTCATGATCTGCTGGCGTCAATCTTTGCAATGCACATCGGTGAAGATGATGACCTTCCGCGACCGTCTGGCGGCGGCGATTTGCCGGTACGCCTCGATGCCCTGACCGTCGCCAAGATCGGCTTGCGGCTCGCCATGCGTGAGGAAAGAACGAGCGGTCGGGCGCTGGCGGCCCGCCTCGGGATCGCGGAAACCGCCCTGCGCCGGCTGCTCGACCTCGATCACCAGTCGCATATCAGGCAGGTTGAAGCTGCTCTTGCAGCACTGGGTCGAACGCTTGTTGCGGACATCAGCGAGGCCGCCTGATTTCTTTCCGCAAAGGAACAAACCGATGAACGATCCCGATAACCTTGTGCTCGCCCTGCTGCGAAAGCTCGATCAGAAAGTCGACGCTATCGCCAATCGTCTTGAGGCCGTTGAAACGGATGTACGCGCGATCAAGGATGAAATGCAGGTGACAACCGGCATGGCCATGCGGGCATTCGGAACCCATGACGCGATGAACGGTCTCATCAAGCGCATGGAGCGCTTCGAGAAGCGGCTCGCCGAGATCGAAACGGACAGGGAGAATTCAAATGGTCGATAAGGGCCATCGCGAGGGCTGGTTCGTGCTTGGCTTCGCCGTTTTCAGTGTTGTCTGCGGCATCATGGCCGGAGTTGTCATCTATCTGGCCACTAGCGGGTGAAGGGTCATGACAGCCGATGAGCTGCGGACTGCGCTCGACGAGCTTTCATTGACGCAATCGGCCGCCGCCCGCCGCTGGAACGTCGATATCCGCACGATCCAGCGGTGGTGTTCCGGCGAGCGGGCGATCCCGTCAACGGTCGAAAAGCTGGTCGCGCTGGAACTCGGGCTCGATCCCGTGCGCATCGCGGAACTGAACGAGGAACGGCGGCGCCGGGGCAGCGCCGCCTGAGCCGTCACCCCTTCGCCGCGACCTGCATCAGCCTTGCGAAGCGTTCGACGGCGGCCTTGTGGCCGGGGTCGTCGCCGTTGAGGTAGGCGTTGCGCCAGGCGGGGTCGGTCTTGAGCTGTTCGATTTCGGCCCTGGCCGCCGCCGGGCTGGTGAACTGGCCGGTGGCACCGCCGGAGCCGCCCGCGGGGATGGTGTCCTCCATGAGCTTCGATCCGATATCGGCGAACTTCTGCATGAGCGCCTTGGTGCCGATGGCATCCTCGATCGCACCGAGCTGGTCGGCGGAGAAGCCGAAGGACGAGGCGGCGCGGCGGGCGGTCTCGACCTGACGGTCGAAGGACGTGCCCCATTCGCGCTGCAGCTCGCCCCACTCGCTTTCCTGCCGGCGGGCCTGTTCGGCGGTCTGCTGCTCGGCGAGGCCGGAGCCGTGGCCGTTGAACCATTCGACAAGCGAGTTGGCCTGCGCCGGCGTCAGCCCGGCCTCGTGCATGGCCTTGGCGGCGGCGGCGGAGAACTCCGGGTCGGCACCCTCGCGCTCGGCGAGGCCGTAGCCTGCCGGATCGTCGGGGCGGCCGAGCGCCTTGTAGAACTCGCCCCATGCCTCGGCGTCGGCCTCGTCGGCCGGGCGCACCAGGCCACGGCCGGCCTTGTCGGCGCCGAGGAAGGTCTCAAGGCTGCGATAGCCGCGCACGACGGCGGCGATATCCTTGTGCCCGGCCTTGCCCAGCCATTCGCGGTCGGCGTCGCCCAGCGCCTGCGCCCAGTCGGGCAGCACGGGCGTGGCGGGATCGTCCGCCGGCGGCTGCGAGAGGGCCGCAGCGGCGCTGTTGCCGGCCGTTTCGGTTGCGGTTTCCGCGTTTTCGGTTGTCGGTTCGAGGGTTTCGGTGGTCATGACGGGATGTCCTTCTCGTCGGTGATGGCGACCACGGGCCGGTCGCTTTCGTCCCTGCGCCGGGCTGCGGGTGCCAGTTCGAGCCGCAGGTTGGCCAGGATGTGGAGGAGCAATTGCCGCCGGCCCTCGCTGGTGGCGGTGGCGAACGCTTCGGCGTGGGCGGTGGTGTGGTTGGCGAAGGCGGCCTGCGCCAGGTTCTGCAGCACGATTTTCGCCGTTTCGGTGGGCTCGCCATGTTCGTCGAGGAACAGGGCGGCATAGGCCCGGCGGATGGTCTCGCGGCGGTCGCTCACGGCACCGCCTCCCCGATGGCCTTCATGGCCACACCGGCCTCGATCGCCTTCATGGCCACACCGGCCTCGATGGCCTTCATGGCCACGCCGGCAAAGTGCGGATCGATCTCCAGCCCGTGATAGTCGAGCCCGAGCCGCTTGCAGGCGATGCCGAGCGAACCGCCGCCGGCGAACGGATCGAGCACCGGCGGCTGCGCGATCTGCAGAAGATCCTCGAACAGCGCTGCGGGCTTGGCGGTGATGTGGTTCTTGCGGTTGCCGACACTGTGGCGGAACACGCCGGGCGCGCATCTGCCCTCATTCGGAAGGTGTCCGCGCGAGCCCCAGGCGATGAACTCGCTCTGCGCCTTGAACCGCCCGCGTTGTGGCCGGGCACTTCCGGTCTTGTCCCACACCGCGATGCCGCGCCAGATCCACCCCGCTACCTGCAGGGCGTCGGTGGTGGCCGGCAACTGCCGCCAGTCGGAAAAGCACAGGATCAGCCCGCCCGGCCGGGTCACGCGATACGCCTCGCGCATCCAGCGTTCCGACCAGATCGCGAACGACCGCTGGTCGCGATTGTCGCCGGCGAACTCGGGATAGATCCCATGGTTCTCGCTGTTCTGGTATTTCACCGACGGCTTCATGGTGGTGCGGCCAGCGGCGTGGGTCGTGCCGCTGGAATAGGGCGGATCGGCAATCACGCAGCCATAGTGCTCCGCCGGCAGTTCCGGCAGGCGCACCAGCGCGTCGGCCTGCTCGATCATCGAAGCCGCCTGACGATGCGGCCGCGCAGGTGGTCGAAGAGCACGTCGGCGCAGCTCGCGGCGAGCTGGATCACCGTCGGCCGGGTCTCGATGACCAGGCGGATGAGCCCGGCGCGCAGGGTCGAGCGGATTTCACGTTTCACGCTGCTCATGACCGGCCATTCTTTCCGAGCGACATGTCCGGCCGGGCGATGGCCTTGATGGCGAACATCATGCCGATTTCGAGATGGGTACGGGCGAGAGCGGCCCAGCGGCGGGTCGAACCTTCATTCACCGCCGCCTCCAGCTCATCGCACATGTCGCGCAGCTTCTCCTCGGTGCGCTTCAGGCGGTTGATCCTCGCAAGCTCCTGCTGATCGAGCGGGCGATAGCCCTTGATGTCGGTGGGCTTGTGTTCGGTCGTCATGCGGCACCTTCCATCTGCGAGAGTGTGGCGGCGGCTTCGGCACCGGCCTTGAGGCCCGGGGCCATGGCGGCGGCCTGCTGCATCTGCATCGCCTCCTGCTGCTGTCGGCGGCGTTCGAGCACCTCCTCGACGGGGCGCATCATGTCCATGTCGACGCCGTTGATCTCGGCGAGTCCGCGCAGCGCCTTGTCGGCGTCGATATTGTCGAGGATCGAGGGGTCGTGCTGCGCCAGCGGCATGATGGCCTCCAGCGTGCGCACCAGGCCCGTGGCCTGTTCCATGCGCTGCGCACGGGCGAGCGGCGAGAGATATTCGACCTCGATCGCACCGCCCGCCTCGACCAGCTCAGGCGGCATGTCGGGCAGCATCTCGGCGGCGGTGAGGATGTCGATCTCGCGCTCGATGATGGGGGCGAGCAGCTCGGACTGCTGGCGGCCCATGGTCGGGGCCAGCAGCGCACCCTTCTCCTGGCTGCGGAGCATGGCCTCGGTGGCGGTCATCGACGGGCTGTCGACCAGGATCTGGAACAGCGTCACCAGAAAGGCGTCGTTGATCGAGCGGTGACGCTGGTCGAGCATCTCCAGGCCGACGGCAAAGTCGCTGCCCGGCTCCAGCGGGCGGATCTTCGGCGAGCCGTCGCGGTTGAGCCAGCCGGGATTGACGGCGTTGGGGATCAGCACCGGCACCGGCAGATCGTCGTCGACGGCGAGCAGCGGCGGCTCGGCCGCGAGGTTCGCCCGGTCGATGATGGTGCGCGACATGCGATCGGCCATCTTGATGTCGGGCAGCACCTCCAGCGCCGGCGAGCGGCCATAGACCTCGCCGGGTGCGGTGACATAGCGCGAGACGGCATAGGGCATGGTGCGGAAGCCGGAGCGGCGCAGGACGTGCGGGTGCTGCACGGTCAGGTGCCAGCTCTCGAAGGTCATGGAGCGCCAGTCCCTGCGGCCCGGATCGATATCGCGGTTCGGGCGGACGATGTGCAGCAGCTCGAAGCGCTCCTCCGGCTTGTCGGCAAGGCACTTGGCGATCGGGTCCGGCAGGGCGTCCTCGCCGAAATGCTGGGCCATCTGCCGGGCGGTCTGCCAGTAGCGGCGATAGACCTTGTCGATGCGGCCGGCGGCGTTCTCGGCGACGTAGAGTTCCTGCAGCGGGATCGAGCGATAGACCGGGCTGCGGCCGTCCTCGCCGGGCATGACCAGCACCGCCCCGGTGCCGAACGCGCCCAGCGAGAGATAGGCCTCGTGCAGCTGGCTGGCGAAATTGGCGGCGGGCGAACGGCGGGCGGCAAAGAGGATATCGCGCACCGCCTCGAGATAGCGGGCCACCCGGTCGTTGTTCTCGAGCTTCGGATCGCTCGCGGCCAGCGCGTGCCAGAGCTGCGAGCGCGGGGTGAGCATCGATTCCATCGCCGCACCGAAGCGCTTCAAGCCGGTGGCGGCGGTGGCGTCGAAGATGTCCTCCTGGCTCGTGGCATAGCGCCTGCGGTCGCCGCGGAACTCGTAGCGCGGCAGCACACGCCGGGCGATCTCCTCCCAGACCGAATCGAAATCCGTCTCGCGCTGGGTGCGCAAGGGCTCGAAGCTGCGAATCAGATCGATCGCGGTTCCTTCGCCGAAACCCGCGCTCATGGCGAACCGCCCAGCAGCTTGCGCACGGCCACCGAGCCGGGCGCGTCACCCACACCGTCGGCGGATGTGAGAATGCTGGCCGCACGGCCGCGCTTGCGGGCGGCACGCAGCGCGTTCTCGCTCGCTTCGGCGGTCTCGTCGACGGTCACCGGATCGGGCGGTGGCGGTGGCGGCTTCGGTTTCTTCGGCCTGGAAAAAAATCCACCCATGGCGGGCTCCTTTGTGAGGTTTCGGGTGCGTCTACATGCGCCGGTAGTCGGTAACGGCGGTCATGGCACTCGCGCGCCGGCGGGATGTGGCGGAACGCGGCAGGCCGAGGGCGGCCATGCGGAAGGCGTCGGCGGCATGGCTCGACCAGTCATGCACCGGCCGCGCCTTCCACACGCGCAGCTTGCCGTTCCACTCGCGGCGGTAATGGCGAAGGGCCTCCAGCCCGCGCTCGCACTTGCCGGCATCGAAGGCCGAGCGGGCGAGCAGGTTGCGGGCGGCGTTGATTCCGTCTTCCAGCGGGGCGGCGGGCACCACCTCGACCGGCTTCACGCCCAGCCCCAGCAGGCTGTCGAGGCGCGAGCGGGCACCGTTGCCGATCTCCCGCACCTCCACATCGTGCGGCAGGTAATGGCGGCCATAGGCGTAGGGCTTTGCCTTCAGTGCCGCGGCGTACCAGTCGAGCCCGACATCGGAGTTTTCGAGATAGTCGATGAACCGCAGCTGGTAGCCGATCGTCTGGAAGAACCAGATCGCGGTGGCGTCATCGAGGCCCAGATCCCAGGCCGTGAACACCTCGTGCGCCGGATCGTAAGGCACCTCGGTGATACGCCCGCCGGCCATCGCCCGGTCCAGCTCGCCGGCGTAATAGGCGCCGGCAATCGCGGCCAGGAACGAGCATTCGAACTCCTGCTCGTATTCCGCCTCGCCCATCAGCGAGCGCAGACGGGAGAGGTCCGCCTCGGGCACGAGCCCGGTCTTGCTCGCCGGATAGACCAGTGTGGTCAGGTCGGGGTCCTCGCCGGCAAGGCCCAGCATGGCCCAGCGGTGAAACTCGTTGGTGCCCTTGGGCGTGCCGGGGATCAGCAGCGAGCCGCGCCGGTCGGTGAGTGCCGGCAGCACCACCTCGGGCAGCAGCTCGGGGCGCATCTGCGCGAACTCGTCGAGAATGATGTGATCGAAATAGACGCCGCGGATGGCGTCGGGGTTCTCGCCGCCGAGAATGATGAACTGGCGGTCGCCCGGAAGCGTCACCGACAGCTCCGCGCCGTCGACCCTCACCCCCGGAATGCCCCTGGTGAAGCTCTTGAGATACATCCAGGCAATGCGCTTGGCCTGATTGCGGAAGGGTGCGGCGTAGGCGACACGTGGCGATGGCAGGGTGCAGCGCAGCAGCCGGTCGAGCCCGTCCATGACGCCATAGACCGTCTTGCCGAAGCGCCGGTGCGCCACCAGCACGGTAAAGCGCCGGCTCTTGCGGTGCGCTTCGAGCTGCAGCGGCCGGGGCCGGTAGCCCAGATCGATCTCGCGTGCCGAACCCACGCCTTCAGTCGCCGGAAATCCGCGAGCCGAACGCCGGCTCGACATGATATTTCGCCCGCCAGAAGAACCGGCCGAACAACCGGACACCGGCATAGCGGACATGGCCGGCGGCGAACCAGAACGGCCGCTCCCATGCAGGCCGGCAGCGGCGGCCATAATCGAGGATCATCACCCGGAACATCGAATCGGCGAAGAACCGGTCGCCTTCGTCGAGCGCGTACCAGTACAGCTCGTCGTGGATCTCGCAGGCCGGCCGGGCGAAGTCGGCCACACAGGTGCAGCCATCCGAGCTTGCCCGGTCGAAGCGCGGCAACAGCCGGCGGCCGAGTGCGGCGGTGTTGATCCGCGACAGCCATTCCGCCTTCCATGCCTTCGGGTCCATCAACGCCATGATCCGTCCTCCGGGAAGCGGTCGGGAGCGCAGCCTTCGAGGAAGCCTCTGCAGCGGCTGCGCCACCATCCGCGATCACGCAGCGGGAAGTGGAAGCCCTGCCAGCGGGCCGGCGGCTTCGGGGCGGGTCCGGGATCGTCCTCGCAGCGGGCAAGGAAGATGCGGGCGTGCACGTCGCGCGGCGTGCGCTGGCCGGCGCCCAGCCCGAGCATCCGCCGGCGGATCGTCAGGCCCACCGCATCGAAGCCGGGCGGAACCCGGCCGGGCGGCGGGCTTTCCGCAAGCCACAGGGGAAAGGGCAGACGATGGGCCAGCCATTCGCGCAATCCGGTGTCATCGAACCCCACGGCAACGGCCGCCACCGGCTGCGGGCCGATCACCCCCAGGGCCATGGCCATGGCCAGCGCGATCGAGGGGATGCCGCCGTCGACGACGACAATGTCAAACGTCCGCAAGGCCGGGGTCTCCGCTGTCATGGAGGGCGATGATGGCGCTGGCGACCGAGCCGACGAAGCGGCCATACGGCGCCTTTCCGGGGCGCCATGCCTCGCAGTAGTAGCGGTGCAGATCCTGGGTGCTGGCGTCCATGGATGGTAGCGGTTCGGGGTGCGACCAGAGCAGGCCGCGTGCGAGCACCACCGCACCGAGATCGAGCGCCGGCAGGACCGCCCAGAGCCGCGCCGGTTCGTCGGGCAGCACCAGGCCGCGCAGGGTACGCCTGACCGGCTCATGCCGGACCGCCTCGACCACCGCGACTGGCTCAAACTGCCAGAAACCGCGCGCCGGGCCGTCCAGCTGGTACCGCCGGCGGAACCCGCTCTCATACAGGCCGATCACCAGCAGCAGGAAGGCGGCGGCGGGCGTGTCGAAGGGCTCGCCCATCAGCCGCAGGCCGGGACGGACCAGGCAGTCGAGGGCGTCCTGCGGCCTCAATGCTCCGCCACCGGATCGGCGCGCAGCTCCAGCAGCTTCGCATTGTCCTCGTCGCCGTCGCGGACGATGCCGGTGATGATGACCAGGGGGCCGTGGTTCTCGTCGCCCTCGTCAAGGCGGATCGAGCCGGAGGGCCGGCCGATCGCGCGATCGAGCACCGCGTTGGCGGCGGCAATCGCCACCTTCGGGTCGGGATCGTCCATCAGTTCGACGAGCCGCATGAGCGCCGTCTCCGAATGCTGCTGCGCAAGCTCGCGGATGGCACCGGCGATGCGGGGTCGGCCGCCGGGATTGCCGGACCGGCCCTTCTGGAACGCCATGGCGGCTCCGCTCGAGCGTCTGAAAGTCCAGCGATGATAGTGTGTTGCGGCTTGTATCTCTACTAATAGTTGAACTATGATACGCGAACTCTCTCGCGGGTAGCCCCATCGCCTTGTGATGCGGGTCCGTGACGGCGGGAAACAGACCGCCGCGTGACGGCAGCGACAGGCCGTTACGGGGTCCGGGTGGTCCGGGCAGCCCCTGAAACTTCAAAAGTTCAGGGGACAAGCCGGTGAGCTTCGAGATCCCGACTCATTTTCATCAGACCTACAGCACCAACGTCCAGCTTCTGCTCCAGCAGAAGGGCTCCAAGCTGCGCCCGTGCGTCATGGCCGGCAGCTATTCCGGCAAGGCGGCCAAGGCCGTCGAGCAGGTCGGCCCGGTGGTCGCCCGCAAGCGCACCACGCGCCACGCCGACACGCCGCTGATCAGCACGCCCGCCGATGCCCGCTGGGTCTTTCCGACCGATTTCGAGTGGGGCGACCTCATCGACGACGAGGACAAGCTCAGGACGCTGATCGACCCGCAGAGCCCCTATGCGCAGAATGGCGCCCTGTCGCTCGGCCGGGCCATGGATGACGTCATCATCGAGGCCCTGTTCGACGCCGCCAAGACCGGCGAGAACGGTTCCACCGTCACCGCCTGGAACACCGCGAAGACCGTCGAGAGCACCGAGGGCGGCAACGGCCAGATGAACCACGGCAAGATCCGCAAGGCACTGCAGATGCTCCTCGAAGCCGAGGTGGATGTGGACAGCGACGAGCTGTTCATTGCCGCCGGTGCGAAGCAGATCATGGAGCTGTTCGGCGAGACGCAGACGCTGTCGGTCGATTATGTCGACGGCAAGCCGGTCATCACCGGCAAGATCCCGATGCTCTACGGCTTCAGGTTCATTCACAGCCAGCGCCTGGACAAGGTGGGCGACAACCGCCACTGCGCCGCCTGGGCGAAGAGCGGGATGCACCTTGGCATCTGGAACGACATCTCCACCTCGATCGACCGCCGCCCGGACAAGGGCAACGCCACGCAGGTTCTCTGCAAGGGCACCTTCGGCGCGACCCGCACCGAAGAGGCCAAGGTGATCCGCATCGAATGCAGCGAGGCGGCGTAACCCCGCCCTTTGAGAAGGAGCAGCCATCATGGCAGTGAACAAGGCAACGCTGGCGGCGAACTTCGCCAGCAACACGCCGAACGATCCCAGGGTGCATCAATCGCGTAGCCGCGTGGTCAAGCAGTCGGTGGCGATCGCCGCCACCGACAATGACGGCGACGTGTTTCTCGTCGCCCCGGTGCATTCGAGCTGGTGCATCGATTCAATCGCGATCCTCAATGACGCGATCACCGGCGGCACCGACTATGACGTCGGGCTCCATGAGATCGCCGGGACCGTGGTTGACGCCGACGCCTATGCTTCCGGCGTCGACATGAGCAGCGCGCGCAACGCCCCGCTCGACGTGGCGTTCGAGGCCCGCGACATCGCCAACGTCCAGAACGCCGTCTGGCAGGATGCGGGCCTCACCGCCGATCCGCAGAAGTGGTTCTGTCTCGGGCTGACGGCGAATACCGCCGGCACCGCCGCCGGGGATATCTCGGTGGTCCTCCGCTACACCTCCGACTGACCTTCTGTTCCGGCCCCGCTACCGCTTTACGACCTGAGCGGGGCCGGATTCCTTCTTCCAGCAGGGGGTCCGGGCCATGGCGTCGACCGTCGAGATCGTCAACCGCGCGCTGCTCAAACTCTCCGCCGGGCGCATCGAGGAGCTGGACGAGGACACCGAGGAGGCCCGCCTCGCCTCCGCTGCATGGCCCACCGTCCGCGATGCCGAACTGCAGGCGCATCCCTGGTCCTTCGCGCTGGCCCGCACGACGCTTTCCACCGTCGACACCGCACCCGCCTTCGGCTTCGCCCGCGCCCTGCAGCTTCCGTCCGATTTTCTGCGGCTGGTGATGGTGGGCGAGACGGCCTGCGATCATGCCTCGATCGCCTGGACGATCGAGGGCAAGCGGCTGCTCACCAACGCCGATCCGGGCCTGCCCCTGCTCCATGTCCGCCGGATCACCGATCCCACCCTGTTCCCGCCGGCCTTTGTCGAGGCGGTGTCCTGCCGGCTGGCCATGGAACTCTGCGACGCCGTCACCGGCAGCACCAGCAGGCTGCAGCAGCTCGAGGCCATGCACGACCGCGCACTGGCCGAGGCCCGGCGGCTCTCCTCCTTCCACCGCCCGCCGCAGCCGCTGGTCGAGACACGCGGCTGGATCGGAGCCAGATCATGAAGCCCGAGCGCCGCTATGTGAAATACAGCGAGGCCCGCACCGGGCGCGGCTCGCGGGCACTCACCCTGCACATCGAGGCCCACTACAGGCGCGACCTCGACCGGGCCGTCGAGAAGATCTACCGGGCCTGGCCCCCCTTCGGATACGGCACTTACTTTCACGAGCCACGGCGCCGCGAGGGCGGCGGCTGGGAAGTGCGCGGCCATCGCGCGCTCACGGCGGATTGAACCATGGCCAAGGCCAACCCGCTCCTTGCCGCCTTCAACGCCGGCGAACTCGGGCCGCTGCTCGAAGGCCGGGCCGATCTCGACCAGTACAAGCGCGGCGGGGCGGAGGTGTTCAACTTCCTTCCCACCGTCGAGGGGCCGCTGGTGCGCCGGGCCGGCACCCGCCACATGGGCGGATTGAAGGATTTCTCCGGCGCCGCCTTCACCCCGGAAGCGCTGGCGGCCCTGCGCGGCTGCACCGCCCGCTTCCTGCGCTTCGTCTTCAACACCACCGAGGCCTATATCGTCGAGATCGGGCCGGGCTATATCCGCCTGTGGACCGATGGCGGCCAGCTTGTCGCCGACAGCGAGACGCCGGTCGAGGTGCCCACACCGTTCGGTGCGGATGACCTGGTCGGCCATGACGGCGAGCTTGCCATCGACAGCGTGCAGGCCGGCGACATCCTCTATCTCGCCAGCGGCCGCCATCCGGTGCAGCAGCTCCGGCGGCGGGGTGCGACCGTCTGGGACCTGGTGCCGTTCGCGCCGGTCGACGGGCCGTTCCGGGACCGCAATCTCGATCCGCAGCGCGCCTTTTACGTGACCGCCGCCGGATCGAACACCACCACCACCGGCCCGGTGGTCACGGTGGAGGCATGGGCGAGCCTGATCGACCCGCCCTTCAGGCCCGACCATGTCGGCTGCCTGTTCCGCCTCTGGCACCGGCAGGCCGGCGATTACTCGACGCCATGGGAGGCCGGCAAGAGCTATGCCGCCGGCAACGAGGTGGAGAGCGACGGCAAGTACTACCGGGCCACCAACGCGGCAACGTCCGGCTCGATCAAGCCGACCCATGACGAGGGCATCAGGCGCGACGGCAAGGCCGGCGTGCTCTGGCAGTATATCCATGGCGGCTTCGGCATCATCCGCATCACCGAGGTGGTGAACAGCCAGAAGATCACCGGCGAGGTCATCACCGCCATGCCCGACGGCCGGCCGTGCGAACTGCCGTCGAGCCTTTCCGACAGCGGCAAGGCTTCCGACCATTGGGAACTCGGCGCCTGGAACGCGGTCGACGGCTATCCCGACAAGTGTGCGATCTGGCGCGAGCGGCTGGTGTTCGCCCGCGGTCGCGATCTCTGGTTCTCGCGCGCCGGCGATTTTTCGTCCTTCTCGGACCGCACCGACGGCGATGTGCTCGCCGATGACGGCATCAGCCTGACGCTGGAAGGCGACCAGGTGGCGCGCATCAAGTGGCTGGTGCCGCAGACCCGGCTGCTGGTGGGCACCGACAGCGGCGAGATCGTCATCCAGCCGGCCAGCGAGAACGAGCCCTTCGGGCCGGGCAACCGGGTGGCGCTCGACCAGACCGGCAATGGCGGGCGCGGCGTCAAGCCGGTGATCGCCCAGGACCGGGCACTGTTCGTCCAGCGGGCCGGAAGGCGGCTGCTCGAACTCGACTACCGCCTCGAACTCGACCGGATCGCCGCGGAGGACCTCACCCAGCTCGCCGATCATGTCACCACCGCCGGCATCACCGCCATGGCATGGCAGGGCTCGCCCGACGCGGTGCTCTGGTGCGTCATGGCCGACGGCACGCTCGCCGCACTCACCTATGACCGCCGGCAGGAGGTGATCGGCTGGCACCGCCATGCCATCGCCGGCACGGATGCGAAGGTGCATGACGTGCAGACGATCCCCCGCGCCGACGGCTCCGGCGACGAGGTCTGGCTTGCCGTCTCGCGCAGCATCGCCGGCCGCACACGGCACAGCATGGAGCGGCTCGAACGGCCGCACCGGCCAGGCGAGGATCGCCGCCGCGCCTTTCTTGTCGATGCCGGGCTCACCTATGACGGGCCGCCGACCGCAAGTCTCTCCGGCCTCGACCATCTCGAGGGCGAGACCGTGGCCATCCTCGCCGACGGCGCGGAGCATCCGCCCCGGATCGTCGAAGGCGGCTCGATCGAACTCGACCGGCCGGCCTCGCTGGTCTCGGTGGGCCTCGCCTACCACTCGCGCTGGCGCTCCATGCGCATCGAGGCCGGTGCGCAGATCGGCACCGCCCAGGGCCAGCGCATCCGCATCAATGGCTGCACCGTGCGCCTGCTGGAGACCGCCGGGCTTGCCGTCGGCTCGTCATGGGCGCGCATGGCCCGGCTCGACCGCCGTTCGACCGCCACACCGTATGACACGCCCGAACCGCTCATGACCGGCGACCGCGAGATCGCCGCATGGCCCGGCGGATGGGCGCGCGAACAGCGCATCCATGTGCTGGCAACAGGCGTCCTGCCGGCCACGCTGGTGACACTCGTGCCGAGGGTCCAGGTCAATGACACTTGAGTTCCGCCGCTTCGTTCCGGCCGATCTGTCCGCCATCGAGGTGCAGCCGGCGCAGGCGTGGATGACGCCTTCGTTCGATCCCTGGTACGCCGACGAGCTGGCCACCGCCGGCCCGTGCTTCACCTTCGCCCGGCCGGACGGCGACGCTTCCAGCGCTACCGCTTCGCTACATGAGCGCGATGTCGTCTTCATCGGCGGGGCGGTGCCCTTCATGGAGGGTGCGGCACTGGCCTGGTCGCTCATCAGCGAGGCCGCCGGGCCGCACATGCTGGAGATCACCCGCCGGTCCCGCGCCTTCTTCGGCCGCCTGCCGGTCGAACGGATCGAGTGCGCCGTCGAGACCGGCCACGCCGAAGGGCACCGCTGGGCGCGGATGCTCGGCTTCAGGCGTGACCTGGACTTCGTGACCATGTGGCTCGGCGACCGGCCGCACGCGCTCTATGCGCGGTACGGCGCCGGCATCCTTCAGAACAACGGGAAACAGTCATGGGCATGATCGCGGCAACGGCCCTGATGGCCGCCGGTGCGGGCATCCAGGCCTGGGGCGCCCTCCAGGAGGGCAACGCCGCGAAGGACGCGGCCGACTGGCAGGCCACGGTCCAGCGCCAGAATGCGGCGCTCAGGCGCCGGCAGGCCAGCGCCGACGAGGAGAAGCACCGCAGCGAGATGCGCCAGCGGATCGGCATGCAGCGCGCCGCCGAGGCGGAAAGCGGCTTCGCCCTTGCGGGTTCCGCACTCGACCTGCTCGAACAGACGGTGCGCCATGGCGAGCTGGACGCGCTCAATATCCGCTATGCCGGCCAGCTCGACAGCCGCGCCCTCGAACTCGGCGCCGACAATGCCGAACTCGACGGCATCAACGCCCGGCGCGCCGGCCGCACCAGGGCCGTGGCCGCGCTCATCGGCGGCATCGGCCAGGCCGGCGGCCGGCTCGCCTCCGGCATCGGCGGAACGACGGGCGGAACGACACCCGCCACGAAGACCTGGACCTCCGGCAGCGGGGCGGCCGCACCATGAGCCTGAAGATCCCGGTCTACCAGCGCCAGCAATCCGCCGCCGGCCCGGTCGACATCCGGGGGCCGAAGGCCGCCGCCACCGGCCTCGACGCGCTCGGCGCCGCCGTGCAGACCGCCGGCGACGAAATGCATCGCGTCGCGCTCGAACAGAAGCGCAGGCAGGAGGAGGCCGAGGACCGGGCCAACCAGGCCTGGGCCAATGAGGGCTATGGCAACCTGCTCATCGCCGATGCGGACCTCGAGGCCGAAGCCCGGCAAAACGCCGCTCCCGGTGCGGTCGGCTATACCGATGCCCGGCTGAAATCCTTCGACGAGCAGGCGGCCGAGCTGCTCGCCAGGGCGCCGAGCGAGAAGGCGCGGCAATTCCTGAGCGCGCGGCTGCAGACCGAACGCATCTCGCAGGCGCGGCGCGGCCTCGACTTCGAGGCGGACAGCCGGGCCAAACAGCAGCGGCACGGCGTCGACCAGCTCACCGCCGGCCTGTCGGCCAAGGTGTTCGCCGATCCGTCGAGCTTCGAGGATGCCATGGGCGCGCTTACCGAGGGCGTTGCCGGCATGGGCCTTGGACAGGCGACAGCGCCGGTGCTCGAGGAGCAGCGCGCCGTGCTGGCCGAATCCTATGCCCGCGCCATGGTCGAGCGCGAGCCCGGCCGCATCCGTGGCGAGCTGATGGGCGATGAGGCATGGACGCGCTACCTCTCGCCGGCGATGCGTCACAGCCTCGCCAACTCCGCCGACGCGGAAGTTGAAAGCCGCCGCCGCGAGGACGAGGCCCGCGTCGAAAAGGCCCGGATCAGGTCGGGCCGTGATGCGGGCGACCTGATCTACACACCCGGCGCCAGTCTCGGCGACATGCTGGCCGAGGCGCGCAGCTCGATCGGCGACCAGTCCAGGCGCGAGTCGGCCGTCGAGCAGATCAAGCTGCGCTATTCCGAACGCGAGGCGGCGCGCCGCGACGCGGAGGAACAGGCGTCCCGCTCGGCGTGGGACATCGTCAACGACGGCGGCAGCCTCGACGATCTCCCCGAGCCGGTGCTTGCCGGGTTATCGGCCGACAGCCGCCATGCCATCGAACAATATGACCGCATCCGCGCCGACGGAAAGAAGCCCGAGACCGACTGGCAGACCTACCACGAGCTGATGGGCAAGAGCCTCGCCGACCTCGAGCGCGTCAACCTCATGAACTACCGGCCGCTCTTGGCCGATACCGAATTCAAGCAGTTGCAGGCCCGGCAACAGGGCATCCGCGACGGCCGCGAGACCGACGCGCCCGACGAGCCGGGCACGCTGGCGCAGCAGATCGCAACGACCGTCACCACGCTCGAGCTCAAGGACGCCGACAAGGGCAGACTCCAGGCCGGGATCCGCCGGGAAATCGATCGCCAGCAAAAGCAGCTCAAGCGCGAGCTGTCATGGTCCGAACGGCAGAACATCCTCGACAGCATGACCGTGGAAGTCGTGACCGAGCCCGGCCGGTTCATGGATACCGAGGGCACGCCGGCTTTCCTGACACCGGCCGAGACGGCCGCACATATCGGCGCGCTCGCGAAGACCTTCGGCCTGCCGGCGGACGATATCGCCGCCATTCGTGACGCGCTCATCATGACCGGCCAGCCGCTCACCGAGGCCAACTTCAAGCGGATGATCGAGGCCGGAAGGCGGGCGCGATGAGGCATGACAGCTCGGGTTTTGGCACTTTTGGCACAAGCCCGAACATACATCGAACTGTGGAAAAGGCCGCATGACGGACTGGCTCGCAATCGCGCAGGACATGCAGAGCAGCCCACTCTCGCTGGCGGCCGGCACGCCGCCTGAAGCACCGCAAAGCCCCGACTGGAACGCCCTTGCGAGGCAGATGGCGGCGGAAAACCTCGATGCGGCCTTCCAGCGGGCGCGCGGCAGCGACGAGGAGCGCGCCGCACGGGTGAGCGATATCTCGGCGCGCATGGGCGTGCCGTATGCGTTCAGCGACCGCAACCTCGAGCGCATCGAGGAGCGGGAAAAGCACAACGCGCGGCTTCGTCCGCCACCGATCCAGCAGGCCCGCACCCTCGAAATGTTCGATACCCCGAAGCCGCAATGGGAGCCGCGCCGCATCGAGGCGGACGCGCCGGGCTTCGCGAAGTGGCTGACGAAGGACCGCAACGCGGAGCTGTCCGGCAAGGAGGTCGAGGCACTCGCCGAGGAGTCGTGGTGGCTCACCCGGTTGAGCGACGATTTCGGCACACAGTTCGCCGCCGGCGTCGACGCCGACACGCTGGGCGAGCTGGCCTACCGGGTGGCCACCGGCGAGAAGCTGCAAGGCGCGGAGCTGCGGCTGTTCCAGGACTTGCAGGTGGCGCAGCTCGACGCGCCGGATGCGCAGGGCATCGCCGGCAATATCGGGCAGGTGCTCGGTTCGATGACGCCGACGCTTGGCGAGGGCGTCAAGGGCGCGCTGGCCGGCGGTGCGGCCGGTGCGGCGGTCGGTGCGGTGACGGGACCGGGTGCGGCGGTCACGGCGACGGCCGGTGCGATCGCCGGCAGCACGGCCATGGCGGCAATGAAGTCCTATCGCGTCATCACCGGACAGGCCTTTCTCGAATATGCGCAGTTCCGCGACATGAAGGGCGAGCGGATCGACCCGACCGTGGCGAAACTGGCGGCGGCGGCTACCGGGGTATTCGGGGCGGGCTTCGAGATTGTCGGGCTCGGCTCGCTCTCCCGCGTCCTTCCCGGCCTGCGCGAACTGCCAAAAGCGGGCATGAGGAAGCTGGTCGCCGAGGCACTCAGGCGGCCGGGCGTCGCCTCGCTGCTCAAGGATTACGGCCGCCGCGTCGCCGTCGGCACGGCGGGCGAGGTGTCGACCGAAGTCGCGCAGGAAGCAGCCCAGATCCTCTTCGGCGAAATCGCCAAAATCGCCGACGAGGACCGCTTCGAGACGATCAGCGGCGAGGAAGCGGGCGGGCGCATCACCTCGACATTCATCGACACATTGAAAGGCGTGGGCCCGCTCGCCGTGCTCACCGGCCTGCCTTCGGCCGCCATCGATGCGCGCCGGGCGCGCCGGGCGGCACAGATGCAGCGCCAGTTCGAGCAGTATGGCGAGGCAGCCAGCCAGACGAACCTGCGGCGCCGGGCGCCAGACGCACACCGGGAGATGGTCGCGGACTCTCTCAAGGAAGGCGGTGCGGACTCGGTCCATGTCGACAGCGGCGCATTCATGACGCTGTTCCAGGAGGGCGGGCTCGATCCGCAGGAAGTCGGCCGCCAGCTCGGCATCGAGGACCAGATGGCGACCGCGATCGAGAATGGCGGCGACCTCGTCATCCCGCTTGCGACCTATGCCGAGAAGCTGGCGGGCTCGACCTACCACAAGGGCCTCGCACCCCACCTCAGGCTGTCGGCCGAGGACATGAGCGGGCATGAGGCGCAACTCTGGTTCGCCAATCTCGACCAGCAGACCCGCGACCTGCTCGCCGGCATCGAGAAAGGCGACGCCGGGCCGGCGGCCGAGAGCACGATCACCGACGACATCCGCCGCCAGCTCGTCGAGGCCGGCCGCACGCCCGACGTGGCCGCCACCGAGGCGGCCGTGCTCGGCTCGTTCATCGAAACGCAGGCGCAGCGGGAAGGATTGGACCCGGCCGAACTGTATCGCTCGCTTGGCCTCACGATCCGCAGGGAACTCCCCGAAGGATTGCGCGGCCTGTCGGATGCCGATCTCGACGAGCTGCTCGGCCGGGTCCGCCCTGCGCGCGAAGGAAGCGACGCCGGCAGGGAGGCACGGGCGTCGGGTGCCGAGGGTTTGCCCACCTCGCCGGCGACCGATAGCACGCCGCCCTCGACGCCGGAAGCCGCCAGCGCACCCGAAACCGCCCTGCGCGGGTTCCTCGACGAGCTGCAACTCGACCCCGCCACCGTCACCGCCGCCGATATCCGCAACGCCACCGAACCGGCCGGCGCTGGCGAAACGCTGTTCCAGCCGATGCCGAAAGGCACCGACCCGGAACAGCCCGTGCCGATCACCAAGGCAAGGGGCGACCACGCCGGGCAGGACTACTGGCAGGCGCGCAAGGCTTTCCGCAAGTCGGAGCGTTGGCGGGAGATCATCGACGGCGGGCCTTATGTGAACGAGGCGACCGGCTTCGAGATCGCCGTCTCGGGCAACGACCTTCGTCACGCGGCCACGCGCGACAAAAAGCGATCAGACGACTTGAACAGTTTGCCGCGCACCATGCCCGAGCGGATCGAGGCGCTTGCCGTCCTGCCGGAGCTTTTGCGCCATGCCATACCGGCCGAGCCGCGACCGGCGGCTAAGGGCGGCCGTCAAATTGTCAACATTCACCGGCTCTATGCACCGTTGGAGACCGACGGCGCGGTCTACACCGTACGCCTGACCGTGCGGGAATACGAGGCGGGAGCCGCCGCAATTGATGGGATCGACGTTTTCAAAGCCTACGATGCGGCTCTTGAAAAGAAGCTGCCCGCTGGAAACGCGGCAAGCCGTAACCTGTCGCCGTCAGCGGGCACGATCAGCATCCGCGAGATGCTGGCCGGGGTCAAGGATGACGACGGGAATCCGTACTTCCAGGGGTACGGGCAGGACAAGAAAGGTGACCCGCGCGGTTCGATCACCTTCACCGAGGGCAGGACGCTCGTCCGGCTGTTCGAGAAGGCCGACCTTTCCACGGTCCTGCACGAGAGCGGCCACCTGTTCCTCGAAGTCATGACGAAGCTTGCCGACCGGCCGGAAGCCAGCGACCAGCTCAAGGCGGACCTTGCGACGATCCGCGAGTGGGTGGGCAACAAGGGCGGCAAGTGGGAGCGCGGGCAGCACGAGCAGTTCGCGCGCGGTGTCGAGGCGTATCTGTTCGAGGGCAAGGCGCCGTCGATCGAGCTGCAATCCGCCTTCGACCGCTTCCGCTCGTGGCTGGTGCGGATCTACCGGCACATCGCCAAGCTCGATGTCGAATTGAACGACGATGTGCGCGGTGTGATGGACCGGATGCTCGCCACCGACGAGCAGATCACGGCGGCCGAACAGGCCAGCCATTTCGCGCCGCTGCTTTCCGATCAGGCGCAAAGCGGCATGACGCCCGAGGAGCACGCGGCCTATCTCGCACAGGCCGAGAAGGCGACGCGGGCGGCCAAGGGCGAGCTGCTCGCCAAGGCCATGGCCCAGGAGAAGCAGGCGCGAAGTGCCGAATACCGCGAGAGACGCGATGCGCTTCGCGCCGGGATCGCCGCCGAGGTCGATCAACTGCCGGCCTACCGGGCCATCGCCGGACTGTCCAAGGGGATCGATGACGGCCAGGGCGGCGTGCGCATCATCCGGCTGTCGCGGGCGGCGGTCGAGGAGGATCACAGCCGCGACATGGTGGCGAGGCTCGCAGCGAAGGCCGTACCGCCCATCGTCTCCAGCGCCGGCATCCATCCCGACGACGCCGCACCGCTGTTCGGCTACGCCACCGGCGACGACATGATGCGCGCCATCCTCGATGCACCGAAGCGCTCCGAAGTGATCGAGGCGGAGGTGAAGCGCCGCCTCGATGCCGAGTTCGGCGACATGATGAACGACGGCACGATCGAGCGCGAGGCCAGCAAATCCGCCTTCAACGATGAACGGGCTACCTTCATCGCCACCGAATTGCGAGCGTTGTCGAAGAAGGCCGGCAAGGACGAGGTGACGCCCATCGGGATCGTGCGCGCGTCGGCGAAGCGCTTCGTGGCGCGCGCCACGGTGGGTCGGGTGACGCGCGCCGCGCATCACCTGCGGGCAGCACAGAAGGCCGCCAACGAGGCGCTTGCCGCCGTGGGCAAGGGCGACTGGCAGGCGGCCACCGACGCCAAGCGGCGCCAGCTCTGGCACTTCGAGACATGGCGCGAGATGGCGCGGCAGGCCGACAGGATCGACGCCACCGTCCGCAGCTTCGGCAAATTCAGCAAGCCCGCCACGCGCAAGCGGATCAAGGGCAACCACCTTGATCAGATCGACGCCCTGCTCGAGCGCGTCGACCTTCGCCGTGGTGTGAGCATGAAGGCCGTGGAGAAACGGGCGGCGCTCGCCGACTACATCACCGAGCAGGAGGAGATCCTCGGCTTCAGGCTCGATATCCCGCAGCGCCTGCGTAACGACGCCTTCCGCCAGCACTACAAGGCCATGAGTGTCGAGGAGTTCACCGGCTTCGCCGACGCGGTGCGCCAGCTCGAACACCTCGCCGACCTCGAAGGCAAGCTGCTTGCCCGCAAGGACAGGCGCGACTTCGAGGAGGTGAAGGTCGGAATGATCGAATCGATGATCGAGCATAACGACTGGCACGAGGAAGGGCCGAACTTCGCGCCGTCGGCGTTCGAGAAGTTCGGCACGTTCGCGAAGAATGTCGATGCGGCTCACACCAAGGTCGAGTTCATCGCCGAGCAGCTCGACGGTTTCAATCGCGGGCCGGTCTGGGAGGCGATCTTCAAGCCGATCGCCGATGCCGAGGCGGCCGAGATGACCATGCAGCGCGAGCTTTCCACGCGCCTGCGGGAAATCCTCTCGGTTTACAGCAAGCGCGAGCGCCTCAAATGGACGGCACGGCGGTTCACCGCCGGCGGGCGGCCGATGAACAAGGCTACCATCCTTTCGCTGGCGCTGAACTGGGGGAACGAGGGTAACCGCGAGGCCGTCATGCGCGGCTATGGCTGGAGCCGGGACCAGGTGCGGCAAATGCTCGACGAGCACATGGACGCCCGCGACTGGCAGACCGTGCAAGCCATCTGGGACATGATCGAGGAGCTTTGGCCACAGATCGCAGCGCAGGAGAAGGAGCTCACCGGCACGGTTCCCGAGAAGGTCGAGCGCTCGAAGGTCGAGACCGCGCACGGTACGTTCGCCGGCGGCTATTATCCGCTGGTCTATGACGAGAAGCAGAATGACCGGGTGATGGCGCGGGCCGAGGCCGAGGCGTTCGGTTCGATGACCGGCCGTGCTGCGACGAAGAAGGGCCACACCATCGAGCGCGTCGACTCCGGCGGCCTGCCGGTCAAGCTCGAGCTTGGCGTGCTCTCGCAGCACATCGCCCAGGTGAGCAAGGATCTGACGCACCGGCGGCCGGTTTCCGACGTGCTGCGCATCATCTCCGACAAGGATGTGCGCGAGGCCATCGAGGCCACGGCCGGCCGCGAGATGTATCAGCAATTGCAGCCATGGCTGCGGCATGTCGCCAATGCCGAGCGTGCGCCGTTGCACATCTACGAGAAGGTTTTCGGCCATCTTCGTGAAGGCATGGCGGTCAATGCGATGGGCTGGAAGGTCTCGACGGCCATCCAGCAGCCGCTCGGCATCCTGCAATCGACGCATCTGCTCGGTACGGGCCGGATGATCCGCACGCTCGCAGCCTTTGCCGCCGATCCACGCGGCATGGCCGGCAAGGTTCGGGCCGTTCTCGACAAGAGCGAGGCCATGCGCCACCGGCAGGCCAGCTTCGACCGCGACGTGGCCGACACCCTGCGCAAGATGACCGATACCGATCCACTCGCGGACGTGCGCCGCACATTCTTCTGGTTCACCGGCGTCGCCGACATGCTGGTCGCCGTACCCACATGGCAGGCGGCCTACGAGAAGGGCCTCAAGGACCACAAGGGTGACGAGGAGCGGGCCGTGGCCTATGCCGATTCCATCGTGCGGATGTCGCAAAGTGCTGGCGGTGCCAAGGATCTGGCGGCGGTCCAGCGCGGCGGCGAGACATGGCGTTTCTTCACGCCGTTCTATTCCTATTTCTCGGTGTCGTGGAACCTCACCCGCCGGGCCATGAAGAAGACGGATTTCAAGAATCCCCGTGACTGGCCGCAGTTCGCCGGCTCCATGATGGCGCTCTGGATCCTGCCCTCGCTGGTGGCCCAACTCATGGTCGGTCGTGGCCCGGAAGATGACGAGGGCTGGCTCGAATGGGCGGCAAAGAATGCCATTCCCTATCCGCTGCTCGGGCTGGTCTTCGTGCGCGACGTGGCGCAGGGCATCTTCTCCGATTACGGCTATGAGATGAGCGCCAGCGCCCGCGGTGTCGAAGCCATCGCCGAGACCATCAGGAATGTTGCCGAGTTCGACGGCTGGACGCGCGGCGAAATCATGACCGCCGCCGAGGCTATCGGCGTGGCGTTCAAACTGCCAGCCGGCCAGATGCGCATCACCGGCGAAGGGCTGTTCGATCTCATTTCCGGCGACTGGAAGCCCGACGACATAGGCGAGCTCTGGCGCCATCTGTTCCTGCAACGGCGCCCGGAGGCGTATCAATGACCATCGAGAGCACGATTACCGGCGTGATCCATCAAGGCGACGGGGAGGTCGTTTCGTTTGCCGTGCCGTGGCGGATCTTCGATCGGGCGTGGCTGCATGTGCGTTACCTCGAAAGCGACGGCAGCGAGCGGCAGCTGATCCTCGACAGCGACTATACGGTCTCCGGCGTCGGCGGGGCGGCGGGATCGATCCGGCTCACCGATATCGTGCCGGCCGCGGGCGAGTTCCTCTCGATCACGCCCGACATTCCGCCGCTGCAGCTCACCGACCTGATCGAGCGCGGCGCCTATCACGCCGAGACCGTCGAGACCCGGCTCGATATCCTCACCCAGATGGTAGCCCAGCTGCGGCTCGAACTCATGCGCGCGCCCATGGTCTCCGTCTTCGACGGCGATCTGGCCGGGATGCTTCTGCCGGCCGCGGAAGCCGGCAAGGCGCTGGGCTGGAACAGCTCGGGCGACGGGCTCGTCAATGTGTCGCCGGGCTCGGTCTCGCTCGCCGACGGGGCTGTGACCACCGCCAAGCTCGCCGCCGATGCCGTCACCACGGCAAAGATCGCCGATGGTGCGGTCACGGCCGCGAAGATCGCCGCTACCGTCCTGCAGACGCCGTTCACGGCCAGCGTGGATGCGGCCGGCCACACCTTCTCGAACGCGGTGCTCAAGGGCACGCGCGAGACCGTGGCCGAGGCGGATGTGACCGGCACGACGCTCACGGTGAATGCAGCACTCGGAAATATCCAGCATTGTATTCTGGGCGTGAATATTTCCGCCGTGGTTCTGTCGGGTTTTGTCACAGGCACATGCTGTGCCGTCGTGCTCTACCTCAGGCAGGACGGCACCGGCGGGCGGACGGTCACCTGGCCGGCCTCGGTCAAATGGTCCGGCGGCACCGCGCCGGTGCTCTCCACCGGTGCGGCCCGAACCGATGTGGTCATGCTCACCAGCTTCGACGGCGGCGCGACCGTCCACGGGATGCTCTGCGACACGGACCTTGCCGGCATGGCGTTCGCCTGATGCGCTGGGCTCACCGCTTCGCCCGGGCAAGGCAGGCCGGTCCCGCCGCCGGCGCCGCCATTCCGACCATCGTCGCCTCGCAGGCGTTCATCGACAGCTATTCGCTCAATGGCGGCTACATCACCGGCGTCGCCGGCACCCACAACCAGCCCTCGACCGGCGAGGACCGTTGCCTCGTCGCCATCATCCTCTATCAGGCCGCCGCCGCCGGAACGCGGGCGTTCACCGCCCCCACCTTCAACGGCGTGCCGATGACACAGGCGCTGGCACCCACCAGCCCCGGCGACAAGGGCCAGCCGGGCGTGGCGATCTACCGGCTGGTCGATCCCTCCACCGGCTCGCACCCCTTCGACTTCTCCGCCGGCGAGAACCTCATGAGCTGCATTGCCGTGCTGGTCTCGCTCACCGGCGTCGACCAGGCGGACCCGGTCGACATTGCCGGCGGTGCCAGCGACGCCGGCGACGCCGCCACCATCGCCACCACGCTCACCGCCAGCGGCTCCGGCCTGCTGCTCGGCGGGGCCGCCTTCCAGGGCCATGACGGCCACGCCGCCACCGGTGCGGCGCTCGATCTCATCCGGCGCGGCGTCTCGAACACGGCGAACCTGTGGAACGACCAGGCGTTCCATACCGGCTCGAAGGCGCTGGCGGCGGCGGGCGACGTGACGGCCACCGTCACCTTCGCCACCACCGACGGCCGCGGCGACGGCTGGTGCATCGTCAAGGGCTCCGGCAGTATCGGTGGCGGCGGTACCGGCGTGCCGGTCGCCCCACCCTCCGGCCTGCGCTTCGTGCCGCCAACCCCGGCCGCCACCCTCGACATCGTCACCGTCGTGCCCGGATCCGACGTCACCGCCACCGGCAATGCCGACAAGGACGCACTCGTCGTCATGCCGGCAACGCAGATCACGCAGCAATTCTCGGTGCAGGTGCTGAACTATCGCCGGGTGTTCCTCATCGGCGGCTCGATGCGGGTGGTCGGGCGCGGCACGATCAAGGCACCGGACGGACGCACCGTGCGCGGGCAGAACTGGTTCTTCCGCTTCCAGACCCACAAGGACGCCGTGGGTGCCGGGATCTACGTCGCCCGGCTGCACATCGAGAACGACCCGGACACGATCGACAGCTCCAACAGCCAGTATGGCGACATCTTCAATTTCGGGGCGGCGCTGAATTCCACCAAGGACAATTATGCGGCGTGGCCCGATATCTGGATGGACTCCATCCTCTGCACCGGCGGGCTCCATGGCTGGGCCGCCGACTTGGTCGCCCATTCCGATTTCTACAAATCCGAAGCCGGCGGCTACAGGTCGATCAACGTCAACCGGCTGGACGTGGATTTCGGCTATCAGCACTTCTACCTGACGCCGACATGGATCTGCGATTTCCACGCCCACCCCACCGGCCGGAACCATTTCCACGATACGGTCCTGCGGTCGGTCCGGACCCGCGGCGTCGGCTCCGCCTGGTGGTACGCCACCCCGAAGACGCTCTACCTCTCGCGCGGCTCGGCCAATGCCGATGCCGGCGAATACTATCCGCTCACCCTGCACGCGGGCGGTGCGGACGGCTCCGGCGTGTGGATGCCCGACGCACCCGACCCGATCAAGGCCATCCACCCTTCCGGCGGTGCCTGGGCGCCGTTCTACGAGGGACCCAGCGAGATCAGCGATACCGGCTTCATCTACTGGCCGAACGGCGAGCCCGTGCCCGGACGCGGCCCGCTCGTCACCGGCATCGTGAACATCGCCGAACCGCCGCAGCCCGTCATCACCGCCGAAGGCGTCGGTACCGCCTACCGCATCACCACCAGGGCCGGGCTCGAGGCCCTGATCGCCAGCTTCTGAAGGAGACATTCACGATGAGTTCACAGTCGCGCGGCCCCGACAGTTCCGCCAGCCGCTTTGCCGCCGTCACGCCCACCGACGCCGCCACCTTCCTGGCCTATCCCTGCCGCGCCCTCTATGTCGGCTCCACCGGCGATATCGCCGTCGATGACGAGGCGGGCAACGCCGTCACCTTCGCCGGCGTTCCGGCGGGCACCGTCCTGCCGGTGCGCACCAGGCGCGTACGATCGACCGGCACCACCGCCGACGATATCGTGGCGCTGTTCTGATGACACGCCTTTCACTCCCGCAGCTCGGGCTCGCCCGGCCGCCGGCGCTGGCGGGCGGTGTTTCTCCACCGCCACCGGCACCGGTCGCCGCCCTCGGAACCCCCACCGTCTTCAAGCATCCCTCCGGCATCGCCACCAGCTGGTCGTTCGGCGGCCACACCCATGCAGGCGGCACCAATGCCGGGCTCATCGCCGTGCTCGGCGCCCGCGGGCTGTCGGGCGACGCCGCCTGGTCACTGTCATGGAATGGTGCTGCCTTCACCAAGGCCATCGAATTGCAGAATACCGGCACCGCCCAGGATGCAAGGCTGCTGCTGGCATGGCTGGCCACACCCTCGACCGGCGCCTTCGACCTGGTGCTCGATTCCGCCGTCGATATCTATGACGCGGTGGTGGCCCTGTTCGACGCGACGGCCATGCACCAGACCGCACCAATCGGCCAGAACGACACGCATTACGAGACCACCGGCAGCCATTCGACGAGTTCGACCAGCATCACCGGCCATGCCTCCTCGAACCTGGTCCTGTCCGCCGCCACCATCAATCTCGGCACGAGCTGCTCGGTCGATGCCGGCTTCGGCGAGCTGGTCGACACCACGTCCGACGGCGGTACCGGCACCAGCACCACGACGCTCGCCATCGCCAGCCGCACCGGCAACACCGATCCGATCGCACCCACATGGACGTTCGGCGGCAGCGACAATTCCGTCGCCTCCTTCACCGCCGAGCTGGTCGGAGCATGACATGACCCCGCACCTTCTTCCCATGGCCCTGCTGCTGCTCTCCTGCAGCCACGCCGCCGCCCAGGCGCCCGTCATTCCCGACCTGCTGCGGCGCCTCGACACCACCTTGAACCACAACGACTTCCGCCAGTGTCCCCGGCCCGGGTGGATCCTGCGCAGGCTCGAGACGTTCCGGCAGGAACTGGCGGCGCTGGGCGAATGCGAACCCGTCACCGGTTCCGTTCCCGACGACACGGATGGCAAAGCCACCATCGTCTCCCGGCCGGAAGACCTGCCCGCCGCCCTCGCCGCCGCCCCGTGCGGCCGGACCGTGACCCTCGCCTTCGACCGCTACGACCCGCCGCTGGCCATCGATGCCGGTTGCACCGCCGCCGAACCGCTCGTCATCGTGCCCGCGACCCGCACCGTGCTGGCCGGCCGTGTCACCCTCTCCGGCTCCGGCATCACCCTGCGCGGCCTCGACTTCGACGGTCCCGCCTCCGGTGTCACCGTCCATGGCGACCATCACCGCATCCTCGCCGGCCGCTTTGCCGGATGGGCGGGCATGGCCATCCTGCTGCTTGATGGCACCGGTGCCGAGATCGCCTGGAACGCGTTCCACGACCCGGCCCCCTGGGGCCTGGCGGGCGACCCGGACTATCCCCTGCGCATCGCCATCCGCTCCTCGCACCGGCCGGCCGAGTTCCACACCGGCGCCCACATCCATCACAACCACTTCCACGACTTCCCCGGCAAGCCTTCCGCCGACTACCATTCCGGCCAGAGCGACGCCATCGAGGTCTGCTTTACCGGCACCATGCTCGAATCCGGCTTTCTCATCGAAAGCAACCTCATCGAGCGCCACCATGGCAGCAGCGGCATCGTCGACATCAAGTGCAGCAAGGCCACCGTCCGCGACAATACCGTGCTCGATTCCCCGGCCGGGCGCATCGACCTGCGCTACGGCGCCAACTCGCGCCTCGAAGGCAACTGGATCGAGAACGCCGGCGGCTCCGTCATCCGTGGCGGCCACCACACCATCGCCGGCAATGTCTACCGCAACACCTCCCAGGGCCTCGTCATCGCCGCCGGCAACGATCCCTGGGACGCCACCGGCGGACAGGCCGAGCCCCAGGCGTTCGACGTCACCCTCTCCGGCAACGAGACCGACCAGCTCACCGTCGGCGAGGACTACGGCTCCATGAAGCGGCCCGCCACCGACACCACGGTCCATCCCCTCGGCAGCGAACGCATCTGCCTGAAGGTCCAGGCCGGCACCCGCATCCTGGAGCCCGCCGTCCCGGCCCTCGCCGCACGGCGGATCGGCGAGGACGAGGTGGGACCGGACGCCTTCGCGTCTCAACCGTAATCCACGGGACTTGCCGTATCGGCCGATTTTATCCACCATGAGTTGAGATTTGACTTGCATTCCCGCCGGGGGCTCCGATGACGGCCAGCCTGTTCGCCTTCCGACTCGCACGGCTCCTGCCGCCGGGCTCCATGTTCTCGCTCACCCTCGGCCCCGAGGGCATCGCACTCGAACTGCACACCGATGACGGCATCGCCGTCCATGCCGTCCGCACGGATGGCGACCGGCTGGTCATCCACCGCGAAAGCGGCGATCGCGCCTGGATGGAAACCCTGCAGCGGCTCCCGCTTGCCATGGGCGGGCCGGGGCCGTGAACGTCGAACTCGACAAGGCCCGCATCAGCGCCCCGATCGCCGCCCTCGCCGCCGCCGGGCTGATGATCGGCGGCTGGATCGCCCGCTCGGAAATGGCCCAGGCCACCCGCGAGACCCGGCTCGCCGCCATCGAGCAGGCCCAGCAGGCCACCGCCCACGAACTGCGCGCCCTGCGACCCCAGGACGCCCGCATCGCAAGGCTGGAGGAAAAGATCGACGCCATCGGCCGCGACGTCCGCCGCCTGCTGGACCGCCGGCCGTGAGAACCGTGCTGCCCACCGTGGCCCGCGCCTCCCTCGTCATGGCCGCATCGGCGGCCATCGGCGCCGGGCTGGCGCTGGCCATGTCCTCCTGGATCGCGCAACATGACTCCCCGCCGCCCGCCGCCACTATCCATGGACAGCGGCCCGCGGCCGTGTCAGACCCTCTCCCGTCAGCGTGCACCGGGCGGGAGCACGATTGATCCGTTTCCTTTTGACATCACCTCCCTCACGCCGGCGGGGCACCAACCATCCCCGCCGGCGGATCTTCCGGCACATGGGTGAATTGAGGATATCGCGGAATCCTTTTTTAAGCGGGAACGTTAATAAAGGATCGTTGAAATCTTCCCTTGTTTTTGTACGGGAAAATGCCGTACCATGTCAGTCATGGAGGAATTTCCCATGTCACGATCCATCCGCTCGGAACGTATCGAGGCCCGCATTGCGCCTGACATTCTGGTGACCGTTCGCCAGGCCGCCGAGATGCAGGGGCGTTCGCTCAGCGAGTTCGTTGTCGCGGCTGCCGAACAGGTGGCCCGGCAGACCATCGAGGAACTTCAGATCGTCCGCCTCTCGGCTGACGATCAACACCGCTTCATCGAATCCCTGTTCGACGAAGATGCCCAACCGGCTCCGGCCATGACACGCGCGGCTGGACGGCATCAACGTCTGATCGGGGAACCGTGAGCCAGCCCCGGTTTCGCATTTCACCGCTTGGCAAGGAGGATCGCTCGGCTTTCCAGAGCGGCAGTGAACCGCTTGACCGGTATTTCCGTACACAAGTTGGCCAGGATATACGGCGGCGCGTCACGGCCTGTTACGTGGCCACTCATTCGGTGACAGGCGCGCCCGCAGGATATTACACGCTCTCTGCAGCCGATATTCCCGTCATGGATGTACCTGAAGAACTCGTAAAACGCCTTCCGCGCTATCCTGCGATTCCGGCTGTCAGGCTTGGGCGGCTTGCTGTCGACAGGGAGTTTCACGGGATGGGGCTCGGCGGCGCGCTTCTGTTCGATGCCGTGCAGCGCGCCGGGCGATCGGAGGTTGGCATGCATGCCATGATCGTCGAGGCCAAGGATGCCGCCGCCGAAGCCTTTTACCGGCATCACGGTTTTGCGGCCTACGGCTCGGCTCCCGGCCTCCTGATCGCCCCCCTGCACAGACTTCTCAAAGCGGGAAAATAGAGCGGATCCCCGGGGTTTCCGGCCACGACGAAAACAGTTTGCCCCTCTCATCCGTCACTGTGCCGGCCGAACAGGCGGTCATAAAGTACGCCATACCAGGACGGCCGCGGTTCCGGCACCGCCTCCGGCTTGGGCAGCAGTGCCAATATCTGCGCCTTCTCGCGGCTCGCATCCGCCAGCTGTTCCCGCAGCCACCCGATCTGCTCGCGGGCGTCGCCGAGCTGCGCCCGAAGGGCCTCGATCTCGATGTCGAGCTGCACCGGTTCACCGCGTCGCATCGCGTCATCCGGCACGTCGGACCGCGTCACCGCCGCATCATCGGGTGCGTCATCCACCGCGTCACGGCGCACCAGGGCCACGGCAGCAGCCGGCCAGACCCGCGCCAGCTCGGCCGGATCGATGCGCCACTGACCCGCGTCATCGCGCGTCGCCGATACCCGTCCGGCCTTCACCGACCGCTGCAGGGTCGACTTCGACACCCCCGCAAGCTGTGCCGCTTCGGCCAATGTCACCCCGTTCGCATCCATCGCACCCCCCGCGTCACATCGCGTCACGAGGAACAGGCAACCGCGTCACCGCCGTGTCAATAAATCAAGGGTAGAAAAACAATGTTGGAATTCACCCATTGCAGTTGAGGGAAATCTATCCGAAGGTCGGGCTTCGCGCGTTCAACTTCTGACGCCGCAAAACGGGGTGAAATCGACCTGAATCGAAGGATTTTCGTCGAACGGGACGTTGTTTTCATTGGAATGTCATGTAACCTGTCATCACCGGGCTCTTTTTGACGGAGACACGGGAGGGTCGTGGCAGCGGGTGGGCCGCGCCCGCGGGGTGCCGGGTGCCACGGACGGGCAGCCGGAGCAGGCAGGGGTCCGACGCCTGCGCCATGACCTGCCGGAAACGGATCGTGTCCGCCGGACAGGTCGTCCATGACGAAGGCCATCAGGCGTGACTGCCACAGGGCATCGTGGCCGTCGTCCCGAAGATCCGGCTCGTGCGGGGAAGCCGGCCCACCGTCTTCGCTCCGCCCTTGCCTGAAGGACGCCAGCAGCAGCCGGACGGTCCCCGCGGGATCGTCGCCCGCCAGATATTCATCCCATGCCCGGCGCAGCAGCGAGGTTTCATCCGGCGTGAGCACCAGGCGGGCCGAGGTGGCAGCGACAAGGGCGTCGACAACCGACATGAACCGCCGTTGCCGACGGCACCCGGACGGACGCCCGCGCGCGGCCCCGCGGATCCGGACGGCCAGAAGGCGAAGGACCTCCAGGGCCGGATCCCCGGTGGACATCATCGCAAGCCGCCTGCATGTCAGCGCGCGGCATGTCCGCAGCAGCCGCAGGGACCGCCCCAACACGCTTCGCACCCAAAGGCGGGCGATATGTCCGGATGTTTCCTTCATGATTCCACCATGCCATGGAGCATGGGACCGGATCAAGGAATTTTTTCTTATTTCACGGAATGCCGGTCAGGCCGGCACCCTGAGCATGTCCTCCAGCGCGCCGCTCCGGTCGAGTTCGTCGAGCGTGCCCTGTTGCAGGATGCGCCCCTTCTCGATCAGCAGGGCACGGTCGGCCACGCGGCGGGCGAAGCGGAGATTCTGCTCGGAAAGCAGGATGGAAAGGCCCTCGCGCTTGAGATCGTCGATGGCCGCGGCCATGGTGTCGACGATCACCGGCGCCAGTCCCTCGGAGGGTTCGTCGAGAAGGACGAGGCGCGGATTGCCCATGAGCGTGCGGGCAATCGTCAGCATCTGCTGCTCGCCGCCGGACATCTGCCCGCCGGGCCGCCGGCGCATCTCGGCCAGATTGGGGAAGATCCCGAACAGACGCTCGGGTGTCCACGGATTGCTGCCGCCCGCCGCCGCCCTGCGCCCGACTTCGAGATTCTCCATCACCGTCAGTTCGGCGAAGACACGGCGATCCTCGGGAACGTAGCCTATTCCCCGGCGGGCCACGGCATGGGGCGGCAGCCGCCCGATGTCGGCGCCCTCGAAGACGATCCTCCCCGACCATGCGGGCAGAAGTCCCATGACCGTCTTCATGGTCGTGGACTTGCCGGCACCGTTGCGGCCGAACAGGACCGCCACCTCGCCGCGCGCGATCTCCATCGTCAGGTCGAACAGGATCCGCGCCCGGCCGTAGCCGGAAGTGACGTTCTCCAGCGTCAGCGAGGCGGTCATGCGCCCTGGTCCCGCCGGAGCCGCCGCGCCGCGCGCCCGTGATCCAGGTTGAGCAGCAGGAGGCCGCTGGCGACGATGACCAGCGCCCCGATGATCGTCAGCGTATTGGGAATGTCGCCAAAGAAGAAGATGCTGGACCCCATCGCCCAGACCAGTTGCAGGTAGGTGAAGGGGCTGACCTTCGAGACTTCGGAGCGTTGCAGCGCCATGATCATGAAGAGATGTCCGATTGCCCCGAAGCTGCCGATGAGCACCAGCAGGATCCATTGCTGCCATGTGGGCCACTGCCAGAACCACGGCACGATCAGGCTGAAGACCACCATGCCGACCAGCCCGCCATAGAGCAGCGACACCATCGGCTCGGATTCACGCACGATCCGCGTGCTGACCTGGTAGGCGGCGTAGGCCCCGGCACAGCCCAGCGCCAGCAGCGCGCCGATGTTGAAGCCGCTCATGCCGGGCTGCACCACCAGCAGCGTTCCCGTGAAACCGAGGACGATGACCGCCCAGCGCGTCGGCGAGACCTTCTCGCGCAGGAGCACCATGGCCAGCGCCGCGACGATGAGCGGGGAGGTGAAGATGATGGCCGAGACCTCGCCCAGCGGCATGAAGATCAGGGCTATGAAGTTGAAGACGGTCGACAGCAGCAGCATCAGCGAGCGGGCCAGATGCACCTTCTGTTGCGTGACCCGCGTGATCGCGACGACGGTGCCGGGAAACAGGACGATGGCGGTGACGACATGGAAGAAGTACCGGGCCCATATGATCATCACCGTGTCGATCGTCCCGGTGAGATACTTGACCAGCGAATTGAGGCTGACGAAGAAAAGGCCGGCGAGACAGGCCAGCCCTATCGCCGCCAGTGCGTTCCCGGACGCCTGCCCGTCCGTATCCGATCGTGCCGGAACCATGGACTTCAATATCATGGATGGAAGCCTAGCAGCGCGGCGGCGACTTGCCGATAGCAACAACGCGCAATCGGACGGATGATCGTAACATTGTTGTGATGTGGAAAATATCCGTCATGGGCACTGGCACTGCAATGCCGTCCGGCGCAGTGTGGGATCCACGAAAGGGGAGGAAGACGACCATGACGACAAGTCTCAGTGAAACTCAGCAGAAGGATTACTGGCGCGAAGGCTACCTGGCACCACTGCCGGCGCTGGAGCCTGACCGCGCGCGGAACTATCGCGCGGCGCTGGAAGCTGCCGAGGCGCAGGCCGGCGAGGCGTTCGACCGGGGCCTGAGGCACAAGCCGCACCTGGTGTGGAACTGGGCCGACGAGCTGATCCGCGAAACCTCCGTCCTCGATGCCGTGGAAGGCATTCTCGGTCCGGACATCCTGTGCTGGGAATCCGCGCTGTTCACCAAGGATGCCCGGAGTTCCAGCTATATCTCATGGCATCAGGACATCACCTATTGGGGACTGGAAGCCGAGGGCAACGTTGTCACCGCGTGGATCGCCCTGTCGCCGTCGACCCGGCTCTCCGGTTGCATGCGGGTCGTGCCCGGTACCCACACCGAACGCGTGATCGAACACCGGGACACCCATGCGGCCGACAACCTGCTCTCGCGGGGGCAGGAACTGGCCGTGGATGTCGATGAAGCGGATGCCGTCGACATCGAGCTGCAACCCGGCCAGATGTCGCTGCATCACGTCAAGATCTTCCACGGATCGAACCCCAACCGTTCGGACGACCGCCGCATCGGATTTGCGGTGCGCTACATCCCGCCACATCTCAGGCAGCAGGCGGGTACCGCCGACAGCGCGAGACTTGTGCGGGGTGAGGACAACTTCGGCCATTTCGAACTGGAACAGCCGCCGGCCGGCGATTTTTCCGCACAGGCCCTCGCAGCGCACAAGCGGCTGCGCGATCAGCGCATGGCGATCATGATGCGCTGATCGCGACATGCGCGCGCCTCAGCCGGCATGCGGCAGCCGGCCTTCGAGAGGATAGGCCGGGTCGTTGTATCCCGGGGTCGACGGGTGCCCGGTGGTGACCAGACCGTCGACCAGCGCCTCGTCCTCGGCGGTGAAGGCGACGTCCAGTGCTCCCAGATAGTCCTTCATCTGATCCAGCGTGCGCGGTCCGGCGATGGGACTGGTGATCAGGCGATTGTTGAGCACCCAGGCGACGGCGAACTGCCCGGCGGTGCAGCCCTTCTCCTCGGCCCGGGCCTTCAGCCTCTGGGCGATGACCAGGCTTTCCTCGCGCCATTCGGTCTGCATCATGCGGGTGTCCTGCCGGGCTGCCCGCGTTCCTTCGGCCGGCGCCTGCCCCGGCGCATACTTGCCGGTGAGGACGCCGCGCGCGAGCGGGGAATAGGGCACGACACCAAGCCCGTAGAAGCCGCAGGCGGGCAGCAACTCCACCTCCGGCATGCGATTCATGATGTTGTAGTAGGGCTGCAGGACCACCGGGCGGTCGATTCCGGCCCGATCGCACAAATGACAGATCTCGGCGATCCGCCAGGCGCGATAGTTGGACAGGCCGACATAGCGGACCTTGCCCTGCCGCACGAGATCGGCCAGCGCCGAAACGGTCTCGGCCAGCGGCGTGTCGTGGTCCTCCTTGTGGAGGTAGTAGATGTCGATGTAGTCGGTCCCGAGTCGCCGGAGACTGTCCTCGCATGCCTGCATGACCCATTTCCGGGACAGGCCGCCCTCGTTGGGTCCGCTCCCCATGACGTTGCACAGCTTGGTGGCGAGGACCCACGAGTCCCGTTCGCGGGCGATGGCGCGACCGGTGATCTCCTCCGAACGCCCTTCATTGTACACGTCGGCGGTGTCGATGAAGTTGATGCCGGCATCGCGAGCGACCTCGATGACCCGCCTGGAGACGTCCTCGGACGTCTGCCCGCCGAACATCATCGTCCCGAGACAGAGCGGCGACACCTTCAATCCGCTGCGGCCCAGTTTCCTGTAGTTCATCGGTCCTTCCTCCCCGTTCCCATGTGCAGGCCGAGTCCCTGCCACGCGGAGACGTTCCCGACAAGTGGTCCGTTTACCCCGGCGATGCCGGTGCGGGACGGCAACGTCCGCACGACAACACGGAAGGCACTGGGGGATCGGATGAATGGGGGGACGAACCGGTCAGTTCACCGCGAGGGGAAGTAACGTCAGTTGCGGCCGGCGAGAGTCTCGAACAGGACGATGCAGCCGCGGCGGCCGGGATCGGAGCTGGTCGCCGACAGCGCCACTGCCATGGCCTGCGAGGTCCGCACCTTTCCGGGAGAAACGTAGGTCGCATTGAAACCTGCCCGCGCCATGCGGCCATCGAGCAGATTGTTCCACATCTCCTTCATGCCGGGACCGCGCAGTATCATGATATTGTCAAGACGCTGTCCCAGCGTTGCCTTGGAATCCACATTCAACCAAAAGGCAAAAGCACGGTTGATCTGGCGGATACACCGGTCGCCGTCGAGCACCAGGCAGGGCAGCGGACAGGCTTCCATGACCCGGACAAGGTCCTGCGTGTTGCCTGCGAGCGACAGCTTGTCGAGTTCCCTCTGCAAGGTCTGGCAGCGCAGCCGCGCATGGACGAGCGCGAAAGTTCTCAACGTGGACGCGAGGTTCGTCCGGTCGGGCGTGGCCTGTGCAACTTCGTTGACAAGCGCCGAAAGACGCATCTCCCGGCTCTCTGCGACCTCCTTGAGATAGTCCCAGAATTCACTTTCCAGTTTGATCGAGGTCCTCACCTCCCCGATCCGCATCGTCTTGCGTATCATTCGGATCGCTCCTCGGTCGCGTTGCGTGCAACACGCACCATAATATTCATCCAGTGGCCGCTTTACGATTGAGGAGCATTAATCCCACCGATAGGTTAAGCTTGAGTTAAAGATAAGGCGCAAGCTGTCTGCCATCACATAGTCGCCTTGGATCCAGGAGTGCATGCATGCAGGAGCAGGTTTCGCCGCGCGTCATAGCGGAGCCTTCGACGGATGACCACATTGTTGTGGCGCAGGCCACACCTGCGGAGGGAGCGGCTCCGCAGGAGCTGATCTCCGAAGAGGTTGTCAACGAGGCCGAGCAGGATGGTGCTGCCGTCACGGCACCGCGCAATGTCATCGAAATTCCCGGTGAATACGAAGTTCCCGGCGAGGGCATGCGGATCACCGTGCTGATTCCCGACGGCTCGGACGTCCGGCTGGTGGATCCCCAGTTCAATCCCCAGTTCGCCACATATGCGATCGACGGCAGCGACCTGACGATCACGCTCGCCAATGGCGGCGTGCTGACCCTCCAGAATTTCTTCATCGCCGCCGGTGAGCTCAACACGCTCGGATTGCTGGGCGGAAACCCGGTGCTTGCCGCCGACCTGCTCCGGCAGGCCGAAGCCTACATGGCCGAGAACGACCAGGGCCAGGACACGGAGCCCGCGGCCGGACCTGAGGCCGGAGGCGCAAAGACAGGCGGCGGGGCATCGTTTGATCCCTATGATCCGGGCGGGATCGGAACCGGACTCGATCCGGAAGGACCCCTGGGTCCCACGGAAATGTCCCGCAGTGTGCAGTTCGTCTCAACGACGGTTGATCCCGATGGCGGCCGGGACACGGCGGATGGAGGGGGGCCGATATCGCCTCCTCCCGTTTCGCCGCCTCCTCCAGTGTCACCACCACCGGTATCGCCTCCCCCTGTTTCACCGCCGCCGGTGTCGCCACCGCCCGTTTCACCACCGCCGGTATCGCCTCCTCCCGTTTCGCCGCCCCCGCCGGTGACGCCCGAGACCGAGGCTCCCTCGCTCTCGCTGCGCGGTCACATCGAGGGGACCCTGGCCGAGGAAAGCGTCGGCTACAATCCACCGTCCACACCGGTCCTCCCCATCACGGGCGAGGGGGAAACCATTCCGGACGACGCCATCAACGGCATCGACCAGAACATTCTCACCCTCGATCAGACCCGCGAGGTCTTCGTACGATTCGTCGACGAATCGTCCCGGTCGATCGATTCGCTGTTCGTTCACGAGATCGGCGCGGACGGGTCGATCATCAACATCCGCCCCGTCTTCCCGTACACGAACGAGACGGGGGACCTGTATTCGAACAAGTATCCCAGCATGCCGCTGGGAACGGAAGTTTCGCTGGGTACCTACGAGGAAGGTACGCAGATCAACTTCTTCATCGTCAATGACGGCGGGCGTCAGATCAACCCGGACTTCTTCAAGGAAGGCCACTTCGAGCTGATCAATCCGGATACCGGAGAAGCGGCGAGGAACACCGACGGAACGCCACCGGTGCTTGTCCACGTCAGCGACGACGGCACGAGGGTCGAGTTGCAGCAATCCGCCCTGTTCGGGACCGACGACAGTCAGCACACGGCCAACAACAACGCGCTCAACCCGGACGGTGAAGGTCATGTCGTATCCGGCTGGGATGACGCGACGGGCTCGTTGGTCTTCGGTTTCGAGGATGACTCGAGGGCGACCAAGGACAACGATTTCAACGACGATGTCTACGCCGTCCGCTTCGGTTCCGTGACGGAGAAGAATGTCGTCTGGATCGGTCCGGATGCCACGGCCGGCCTCGGTGCCGACATCACGGATGCGGACAGCGCCCAGATGTCGGGAGGTACGGTGTATCTCACGTCGAACTTCGACGGCGACAAGCTGGTTCTGGCTGAGAGTGCGCTCTACGGCACCAAGATCAAGGTCGACGTCCTGTCCGACCAGCAGCTCAAGTTCCATGGTGTCGACACCATCGCCAATTACGAGAAGGTGATGAGCGCCGTCGGTATCGAGTTCACCGGCGACCAGGCCGAAGCCGGGGAACGGACGATTGCCGCCCGGGTGACCGATACGGACGGGAACACCAGCAACACCGCCCGGACGACCATTGACGTGACCGACCATCTGATGGCCGGGACCGGTGACGACGACTCGCTCCATGGCATCAGCAATGATGGCGAGATCCTGCTTTCGGATGGCGACGACGCCATCTCGGGACGCAGCGGGGATGATTTCATCAACGGTCGCAGCGGCAACGACTTCATCGATGGCGGTGAGGACAACGATACCCTGTGGGGATCCATCGGCAACGATATCCTCAATGGCGGGCCGGGCCAGGACAAGCTGAAAGGCGGTTCGGGTGCGGACGAATTCCGCTACACGGGGCTCAGCGACGGCACCGATCACATCGTCGACTTCAATGCCGATGAGGGTGATTCGCTCGGGCTGGATATCCTGTTCGAAGGTTCATCCTTCGATCCGACAAAGTCGGATGTCAGCAAGTACATCCAGCTCGCCGCCGCAAACCTCGATGGCAATGGCGGCAACAACGACATCACCGTCAGTGTGGATCTCGACGGCGAAGGATCCGCTCACCGGATGGTGACCATCTTCGACCTGACCAATCCGGTAGGTGTGGATGGGTCCACCGATCCGCTGTCGATCACCACGTTCCAGGACAACAATGCGGTAAGCTGAACGCTCCGCGCAGACCTGCGTCATACTGGGCCGGTACCGCAAGGTACCGGCCCGATTGCGTTTTATCGGGCCGGAAAGGACGGGAATGGCCGCATGAACATGCCTTGCACCGGCATGAGGCAGGCCATGCGGCCGTCACGCCATTCACCCGGAGGGGTACGTGCAGCTTGACGCAGCGCGCTTGATGCGCGCTTACAGGATCGGTAGACAGATTGGTGCTCGCACCTGAGACTCCTCCAGACTCAAAAGGCACTGTGATCGCATGGCTCGGAACAAGATTGCCCTTATCGGGGCTGGCCAGATCGGCGGAACGCTTGCTCACCTCGTAGGCCTCAAGGAGCTCGGCGATGTCGTGCTCTTCGACATCGTCGACGGTGTCCCCCAAGGCAAGGCACTCGACCTCGTGGAGAGCTCGCCGGTCGAGGGCTTCAACGCCAGCATGTCCGGCACCTCCGATTACTCCGGCATTGCCGGGGCAGACGTCGTGATTGTCACGGCCGGTATCCCGCGCAAGCCGGGCATGAGCCGTGACGACCTGATCGCGACCAATGCCAATGTCATCAAGAGCGTCGCCGGCGGAATCAGGGAAAATTGCCCGGACGCGTTCGTCATCGTCATCACCAACCCGCTCGATGCCATGGTCTGGGCGATGCAGAAGGCCAGCGGCCTTCCCGCCAACAAGGTTGTCGGCATGGCCGGTGTCCTCGACAGCGCGCGCTTCCGCTACTTCCTCGCCGATGAGTTCAAGGTTTCCGTCGAGGATGTGACGGCTTTCGTGCTTGGCGGCCATGGCGACTCGATGGTCCCGCTCGTGCGTTATTCGACCGTTGCCGGCATTCCCCTGCCCGACCTGGTGAAGATGGGCTGGACGACGCAGGAGCGGCTTGACTCGATCGTCCAGCGGACGCGCGATGGCGGTGCGGAGATCGTGGGCCTGCTCAAGACCGGTTCCGCGTTCTATGCACCGGCATCATCCGCCATAGCCATGGCGGAAAGCTATCTCAAGGATCAGCGCCGGGTACTGCCATGTGCCGCGCAGCTCAACGGCGAGTACGGCGTCAACGGTCTGTATGTCGGCGTACCGGTCGTCATCGGGGCGGGCGGTGTCGAAAAGGTCGTCGAGATCGAGCTGAACAGTGACGAGAAGACGGCTTTCGACAAGTCGGTAGCGTCTGTCCAGGGCCTTTGCGATGCGGTGAACCTCTGATGAATATCCATGAATATCAGGCGAAGGGCCTGCTGAGGGACTACGGCGTCGCCACCCTGCGCGGGTCGGTTGCCTACACTCCGGAGGAGGCCGAGAAGGCTGCACGCGAGCTCGGTGGCCCGGTATGGGTCGTCAAGGCACAGATCCACGCGGGCGGGCGCGGCAAGGGCGGTGGTGTCAAGCTGGCGAAATCCGTCGAAGAGGTTCGTCAGCTTGCCGATGACATGCTCGGCATGACACTGGTCACCCACCAGACCGGACCTGCGGGACGGGTGGTCAAGCGTGTCTATATCGAGGACGGCTGCGACATCGGCCGCGAGCTCTATCTCGGCGCGGTGATTGATCGGGCGACCAGCCGCGTGACCTTCATGGCCTCCACCGAAGGCGGTGTCGAGATCGAGGAGGTCGCCGCCCGGACCCCGGAAAAGATCCTCATGGTCGCCATCGATCCGGCCACGGGCTTTCAGGCCTTCCACGGCCGCAAGCTGGCCTTCGGTCTCGGCCTCAAGGGGGGCGAGATCAGGAAGGCCGTGGCCTTCATGGCTGGCCTCTATCGCTGCATGATCGAGCGTGATGCCAGCCTCGTGGAAATCAACCCGCTGGTTGTCACCAAGGGCGGCGACATCATCGCTCTCGATGCGAAGATGAACTTCGATTCGAACGCACTCTACCGCCAGCAGAAGATCGTCGACCTGCGCGACCTCGACGAAGAGGATCCGCAGGAGATCGAAGCCAGCCGTCACGAGCTGAACTACATCAAGCTCGATGGCAATATCGCCTGCATGGTCAATGGCGCCGGTCTCGCCATGGCCACCATGGACATCATCAAGCTCTATGGCGGCGAACCCGCCAACTTCCTCGACGTCGGTGGCGGTGCCACCAAGGAACGGGTGACTGCGGCGTTCAAGCTGCTCCTGTCCGATCCGAATGTCGAGGGTGTGCTGGTCAACATCTTCGGTGGCATCATGCGTTGCGATGTCATCGCGGAGGGCGTTGTCGCCGCGGCTCGCGAGGTCAACCTTACCGTACCGCTGGTGGTTCGTCTCGAAGGCACGAATGTCGAGCAGGGCAAGGAGATCCTTGCCAATTCGGGCCTGTCCATCACCGCAGCGGATGACCTTTCCGATGCTGCCCGCAAGATTGTCGATGCCGTTGGGAGTGCTGGCTGATGTCCGTGATGATCGACCGCAACACGAAGGTGATCTGTCAGGGATTTACCGGCGCCCAGGGGACCTTCCATAGCGAGCAGGCGATTGCCTACGGCACAAAGATGGTGGGCGGCGTGACCCCCGGCAAGGGCGGTGAGACGCATCTGGGCCTCCCGGTATTCGATACGGTCGCCGATGCACGCTCGGCAACGGGTGCCGATGCCTCGGTGATCTACGTCCCGGCCGCATTCGCGGCCGATGCCATCCTCGAGGCCATCGACGCGGAAATACCGCTGGTCGTATGTATTACCGAGGGAATCCCGGTACTGGACATGGTGAAGGTCCGCCGGGCGCTGGACGGTTCGTCCACTCGGCTGGTCGGCCCGAACTGCCCCGGTGTCATCACCCCCGGCCAGTGCAAGATCGGCATCATGCCCGGCCATATCCACAAGGTCGGCAGGATCGGCATTGTCTCGCGCTCCGGCACCCTGACCTACGAGGCGGTTGCACAGACGACGGTCACCGGCCTGGGCCAGACCACATGCATCGGCATCGGCGGCGATCCGGTCAAGGGTACCGAGTTCATCGATGCACTCGACATGTTCCTCGGCGATGACGCGACCGAAGGCATCATCATGATCGGCGAGATCGGCGGCAGCGCCGAAGAGGATGCCGCCGACTTCCTCAAGCAGGCCAGGACGAAAAAGCCGGTCGCCGGCTTCATTGCCGGTCGTACGGCTCCCCCCGGCCGCCGCATGGGCCATGCGGGGGCCATCATCTCGGGCGGCAAGGGCGGTGCCGAGGAAAAGATCGAGGCCATGCGTTCCGCCGGTATTACAATCGCGAAGAGCCCTGCCCATATCGGAGAGGCGATGGTCGAGGCCCTCGGCGCAGGTTCTTGAGCGATTTCTTTTTGACAATGTTGTAGAACGCCCGCGTCGCGCATCGCAATCAAGCGACGCGGGCCGAATATGGCGGGGACAATGGCTAAACGACGCGATCTGGAACAAACCTCCTTCCTGTACGGTGGAAACAGTTCGTTCATCGAGGACCTGTTTGCCCGCTACATCGACGATCCGGCATCGGTTGACGAGAGCTGGAGGGTATATTTCGATACCCTCGACGCCGGTGACCGCGCACTGTTCGAACAGGCTCGCGCCGCGCTGCTTCCACGGCATGGCGACATGGCGGACGCCGCCAATGCCAATGTGCCGGTCAGCCTGGGCCGGATTGGCGACAGTTCCGAGTTACGGTCGATCATTCGCGACCATCTGCGCGTCATCATGCTGATACGCGCCTATCGCGTGCGCGGCCATCTGGCATCGAAGCTCGATCCCCTGGGGCTCGCCATGAAGGACGAGCACCCCGAACTCGACTACCACTCCTACGGTTTCACGGATGCCGATCTCGACCGCGAGTTCTACCTCGACTACGTACTGGGACTGGAACAGGCTACACTCCGGCATGTTCTCGAAGTGGTCAAGAAAACATACAGTGGTACGGTTGGCATCGAATTCCTGCATATTCAGGATCCCGACCAGAAAAGCTGGATCCAGCAGACCATCGAGAATGCCGGGGGGACCTTCGACGCGGCTCCGGATGAAAAACGGGAAATCCTCGAACATCTGACCGAAACAGAAGGATTTGAGCAGTTTCTCCACGTCAAGTTTCCGGGCACCAAGCGTTTCGGGCTCGATGGCGGAGAAAGCGCCATTCCGGCACTGGAGACGATGATCCGTGCCTCGGCGGAGCTGGGTATCGAGGAAATCGTCGTCGGCATGCCGCATCGCGGCCGGCTGAACGTCCTGGCCAATGTCATGGGCAAGCCCTATTCGGCGATCTTCTCCGAATTTCAGGGTGGCGTGGTGACCGACGATGTTCTCGGATCGGGTGACGTCAAGTACCATCTGGGGACTTCCACCGATCGCGTGCTTCCCGATGGCCGGCAGATCCACCTTTCGCTGACGGCCAATCCATCGCATCTTGAGGCGGTGAACCCGGTCGTCATGGGCAAGGTCCGCGCGAAACAGCAGCAGAAGGGTGACACCGAGCGCGCCCGGGTCATGGGCGTCCTCCTGCATGGCGATGCCGCCTTCGCGGGTCAGGGCGTGGTCCATGAGTGCCTGGAGATGTCCGAGCTCAAGGGATATCGCGTTGGCGGGACCATCCACCTCATCGTGAACAACCAGATCGGCTTCACGACCAGCCCGGCCTATGCCCGTACCTCGCCCTACCCGTCCGATACGGCGCGTGGTGTGCAATGCCCGATTTTCCATGTCAATGGCGATGATCCTGTCGCAGTCACGCAGGTTGCGCGACTGGCGGTGGAATTTCGACAGAAGTTCAAGAAGGACGTGGTCATCGACATGTGGTGCTATCGCCGCCACGGTCACAACGAAGGCGATGAGCCGAGTTTCACCCAACCCTTGATGTACAAGCGCATCGCCCAGCATCCGACCGTACGGCAGGTCTATGCGCGCCGGCTGGAAGATGGTGGCATCGTGCCCAAGGGGTTTGGCCAGGAGCTGGTGGACAGTTTCAACAAGCAGCTCGATGCCGCCCATGACGCCGCCGGCAGCTACAAGAAGAACAAGACCGACTGGCTGGAAGGCGCATGGTCGGGTCTCAAGCCGCCACCGATCGACTACGAGCGCGGGAGCACGGCTTGCGAGGTCGAGCGCCTGCGCGAACTCGGCCTGATCATGACGGCCCTTCCGGAGACCCTGAATGTGCACCCGAGACTGAAGCGGGTGATTGGCCAGCGGCGCAAAGCTATCGAGGACGGCGAGGGGATCGACTGGGCAACCGGTGAGCATCTCGCCTTTGCCACCCTGCTTGCCGAGGGTTATCCGGTTCGCCTCTCCGGCCAGGATGTCGGACGCGGCACCTTCTCTCACCGGCATGCCGCGATCTATGACCAGAAGACCGAGGAAAAGTACTTTCCACTGCTGAACCTTGCCGAAAAGCAGGCGCATATCGAGGTGATCGACAGCTTTCTCTCCGAAGAGGGCGTACTCGGCTTCGAATATGGCTACAGCCTCGCCGATCCCAACTGCCTCACCATATGGGAGGCGCAGTTCGGCGACTTTGCCAATGGCGCGCAGGTCTATTTCGACCAGTTCATTTCCGCTGGCGAAAAGAAGTGGCAGCGTTTCTGCGGCCTGGTCTGCCAGCTGCCGCACGGATATGAAGGTCAGGGCCCCGAGCACAGTTCGGCCCGCCTCGAACGGTTCCTCCAGCTGTTCGCCGAGGATAACATCCAGGTCTGTTATCCGAGCACGCCGGCCAATCTCTTCCATATGCTGCGGCGGCAGCTGCATCGCAGTTTCCGCAAGCCGCTCATCGTCATGACGCCGAAATCGCTGTTGCGGCACAAGCGCTGCGTGTCCAGCCTCGCCGACATGGCGCCGGGCACGAGCTTCCACCGGGTGATGTGGGATACCCCGCCCGGGCCGGCCGATGCCGCCATCGAGCGGGTCGTGCTCTGCACCGGGAAGGTCTACTATGACCTGTTGCAGGCAAAGGAGGACCTCGGACTGAATGACAAGGTTACCCTGCTGCGACTGGAACAGATCGCGCCATTCCCCGAGAAGGTGCTGACGGAGGAACTTTCACGGTTCCCGCGCAATGCCCGTTTCGTGTGGTGCCAGGAGGAACCCCACAACATGGGTGCATGGTTCTTCGTGGCGCCGCTCATCGAACAGGTCATGAAGAACATCGGAGCATCACAGGACCGGTTGGTCTATGCCGGGCGCAAGGCTGCAGCCTCCCCTGCCACCGGTTTCCATGCCCAGCATGTCCGCGAGCAGGAAAAGCTCGTGAACGACGCCTATACACTTTAATTTGGCTTCGGCCTGTGACCCGGGCACCGGCCTTCGAGGAGAGCGCAGCATGAGTGTCGAGATCAAGGTACCCACCCTCGGTGAATCGGTGACCGAAGCGACGGTGGCCCGGTGGATGAAGAAAGCCGGTGACGCCGTTGCCGTCGACGAGCCCGTTGTCGAGCTGGAGACCGACAAGGTCAGCCTTGAGGTGCCCTCGCCCGTTGCGGGGATGATCGAGGAAATCCTGGTCGAGGAGGGTTCCGACGTCGAGGTCGGCGCCCTGCTCGGACGGATCAAGGAGGGGGCCGCCGGGGCCGCAGCACCCGCTCCAGCCCCTGAACCCGAGCCGGCAACGGCCGCCGGGGCGGAAAGTTCCGCGGCGTCATCCTCCTCGGGCGGCGTCGGCCCGGCGGCACGCAAGATTGCCGACGAAAAGGGCGTCGATCTGGCGAAGGTGTCCGGAACCGGCCCCAAGGGGAACGTGACCAAGGGTGATGTGCTGCAGGCATCGGCTTCCCCCGCGGCAACCAGCGCCTCCGGCAAGGCCGCGGCCCCGGTTGTCTCAGGTGGCGGGCGCGAGGATCGGGTGAAGATGACCCGCCTGCGCAAGCGCATCGCCGAACGCCTCAAGGAAGCACAGAACACGGCAGCCATGCTGACCACCTTCAACGAGGTGGACATGACTGCGGTGATGGAACTCCGTTCCCGATATCAGGACAGTTTCGTCAAGAAACACGGCATCAAGCTGGGTTTCATGTCATTCTTCGTCAAGGCCTGTGTGGATGCGCTGCGGGCTTATCCCGCAGTCAACGCGGAAATCGACGGAGACGAGATCGTCTACAAGCATTTCTATGATATCGGCGTGGCCGTCAGCTCGTCATCGGGGCTGGTGGTGCCGGTGGTACGGGGTGCCGACAGGCTCGGTCTCGCAGGCATCGAGGAGAGTATCGCCGATCTCGGCACGCGCGCCCGCGACGGCAAGCTCTCCATGGAGGAGCTGAACGGCGGCACCTTCACCATCACCAATGGCGGCATCTTCGGTTCGATGATGTCCACGCCGATCCTCAATCCGCCTCAGGTGGGCATTCTCGGAATGCATAATATCGTCCAGCGGGCGATGGTCATGCCCAGTGGCGAGATCAAGGCGCGGCCGATGATGTATCTCGCACTCTCCTACGATCACCGGATCATCGACGGCAAGGAAGCGGTGAGTTTCCTCGTGCGGGTCAAGCAATGCATCGAGGACCCCCAGCGCATGCTGATCGACGCCTGAAGTCTTGTCAGGCAAGCGAAAGGCCGGACCTGAGCGATCCGGGTCCGGTCTGACCCGTCGGCAGGTCCTGGCCGGGATTGCCATTCCCGGTCTGGTGATGGGGACATACGGTACATTGGTGGAGCCGTTTCTGCGGCTTCATGTGAAACGATACGCACCGGATCTGCCGCGCTGGCCGAAAGAACTGCAATTGCGCGCGGCGATCATTGCCGACCCTCACCTCAACAAGCCATTCATGCCCGGCCGCTGGTTTCGCCGCATCATCGCCCGCACCAATGCGCTCAAACCGGACATCGTGTTCCTGCTCGGGGATTACGCGTCGGGCCTGAGCATCAATTACAGGGAATACAGCTTTCGCGCCGTGGCGGAGATGTGCGCGGAGTTCAGGTCGCCGCTTGGCACCATTGCAGTCATGGGGAATCATGACTGGTGGGCCGACACCTTTGCCCCCAAGACCCGAAAGGGTCCCTTGGTGATCCAGAAGGAAATGGGCAAGGTGGGCATTACCTCACTGGAGAATGACGCGGTTCGGCTGGAAAAGGACGGCCACCCCTTCTGGGTCGCCGGCCTCGGCGACCAGCTCGCATTTCCCGACAACAAGGGAGGTTATGAAGGTGTGGACGACCTCCCGGCCACGGTGGCAAGCATCACCGATGACGCGCCGGCAATCCTGCTGGCCCATGAACCCGACATTTTCCCGAAAGTCTCCGACCGGTTTTCGATTACCCTGAGCGGACATACCCATGGCGGGCAGATCGCCATCGCCGGATATGCGCCATTCGTCCCGTCACGCTACGGCCAACGTTACCGTTACGGCCACATCGTCGAAGATGATCGCCACCTGATCGTATCTGCCGGACTGGGATGTACGGGCATACCGGTACGCATCGGCGTGCCGCCTGAAATCGTGCTGCTGGAGCTGGGAGGCGAGGCCGTCCGCAAGCCTGGCGTTGCCTGACGGCCAGCCGCGTCACTGACCCGAAGGTCAGCAGGACTGTTCGACCAGACAGGTGCGATAGAGGTCCGGATCGACATTGCCGCCCGACAGGACGACAAGTGTAACGCGGCCCCTGCAGTCATGCCTGCCCGACAAGGCGGCGGCAAGGGCCACGGCACCGCCCGGTTCGACCACGACCTTCAGGCGATCGAAGGCCAGACGCATCGCCATGCGAACCTCGTCGTCGCTCACGGCATAGCCGGAGCGGACCAGCCTGCTGTTGATCGCGAAGGTCAGTTCACCGGGCATGGGAGCGAGAAGTGCATCGCAGATGGAATGTGCCGACCCGTCGACCTTTTCACGATGGCCAGATTCAAGCGAGCGCCGGTGGTCGTCGTAACCCGCAGGTTCGCTGGTATGAACGGCAATGTCGGGAAAGGCATGGGTGAGCGCTATGGCGCAACCGGCGGTGAGCCCTCCCCCACCGGCACAGACAATCGCAGCGTCCGGCTCCACGCCCAGATCACGAGCCTGCCGCGCCATCTCCAGCCCGACGGTCCCCTGCCCGGCAATGACGTGCGGGTCGTCATAGGGCTTGACGAGGACAGCCCCGGTTTCACGGGAAATATCCTCGCCGATAGCCTCCCGCACCTCATGATATCGGTCGTAGGTTCGCAATCCGGCTCCGTACGCCCGTGTGTTCTCCTGCTTGATACGCGGTGCATCCGACGGCATGATGATGGTTGCGGTCTTACCCAGCAGTCTGGCGGCGAGGGCAACCCCTTGCGCATGATTGCCCGACGAAAAGGCCACCACCGATGGTTCGGCGACCGTGGAAATCCTGTTGAACGCACCGCGGAATTTGAACGAGCCGGTGCGTTGCAGCGGTTCGGCCTTGACCAGCAACCGGCCTCCGGCCCGTTCATTCAGGAACGGATCTTCCAGCAGGGGCGTTACGACCGCCTGACCTTCGAGGCGTGCGGCAGCGTCGAGAACATCGTCGAATGTTACGGGCAACATGGTGTCAGCTTTCAGCAGGGTTTCCACCTGTCATCGTGAAGCAGTCCCGGAACCGGTGCAAGTGCCCACAGGGTCATGACGGGCAGCCGCTCGACGACCCGCACGCCATCCTGCGCGCCATGTGCACTGTTGCAACCGGGCGACAGGTATCCACGCAACAAAGACACAGGTGTACATGGCCTTGAATACGGCGCGCACCTTCAGGAGTCGCCCGGCTTCGCCCCGGGTACGGGTGGCGGCACCATGGGGCCGCGATCGACGACCGGACTGATTTTCCAGCCGCCCCCTTCCTTGAGCAACCGGTGATAGACCCGGAAGCCCTCGACGACCCGCTGGACATAATTGCGGGTTTCGCTGAAGGGGATCTTCTCGATCCAGTCGATACGATCGTGTTCACTCATCCCGCGCGGATCGCCGAACTCCTCGACCCAGCGACGGACACGGTTGGGCCCCGCATTGTAGGCGGCGGCAACCATTTCATTCGAGTTCCCGTATTGCCGCAGCAATCCCTTGAGGAAATGTGCGGCGAGCAGGGCATTGTAGTCGGGGTCGGTCGTGAGCCTTGCCGGAACGAAGGGCAGATTGTTGATCCTTGCGACATGGCGGGCCGTGGATGGCATCAACTGCATGAGGCCCATCGCCCCTGCCACACTGAGCGCGTCCGTGTTGAAATGACTCTCCTGCCGGGCGATCGCCAGCATCAGCGCGGACGGTGGGCCATTTCGCGGAGGGTCCAGCAGGGTCGGAACCTGAACGACCGGATAGGTGGCGATCGGGTCCAGCAGATCGGACCGCACAGCCCGCTTGCCCAGGCGGATGGTCAGATCCGGGCGACCGCAACTGGCGGCCTCACGCAGGGCGATGATCGGATCATCCGGCTGAAGTTCGAGGATCTTCTGCCAGAACGCCAGCGCATAAAGGGGGGCATCGGCATGACAGAGCATGCGACCGATTTCGAGCAGCTCGCGGATGTCACTGGTGGGAGGATGATCGGCGGCCTGCGTGCCGATGTTGATGAGTGGCTGCTCGCGCCCCAGCTCGATGGCGGCCTCCTGGCCATAGAAGGTGGTCGCGAACACCGCGGCACGACCGTACCAGTCCTTCGCCGCAGCCTTGTCGCCGGTAGCGAAGGCCGCCCTGCCCGCCCAATAGGCGGCACGAGACGAACTTATCGGTGTAGAGACTTTCGCCGCCAGATTGGAGAAACGGGTGAGCGCCTCCTGCGGCTTGCCGGCAAATCGCAGTGCCAGCCAGCCCGCCAGCCATTCCGCCTCGGCAAAGGGCAGCCCATCCGTCTGACCATGCAGGCGAGCCAGGCGGAAGGCGGAATCATAGCGCTTTTCCGCCATGAGCTCGCGAATCTGATAGGAACGCTCGGTCCACCAGACCTCGGGTCGCACAAGATCCGCCGGCGGATGCATGAGCATGGCCCGCGCGTCGTTGTCGCGGCCCTTCCGCCTGCGCCAACGCAGCCGGTCGAAGGTCAGGCCCGGATCGTCGCGATACTGGCGGGGCACGCGGTTGATGGCGGCATCGACACCTGCGTCCATGAGCTGCAACTTCATGCGGGCCTCGGCGAGCCGGCGATATCCGTCGGGAACGAGCCGCAACATTCGCCGGGCCGCCGAGAGATGGCGCTCCCAAAGCAGGAAGTCGAGACGGGCCTCGTGGTCCTCGGTGCGCAGATCATCACCGAACCGGGACAGAATAATATCCTCAAGGCTGTCACGCACGACCCCGGTCCGCCAGAGATGGCGGATCATGTCCCGCGCCTTGTCTGCCCGCCCCGCCTTCTCCCAGACGACTGCCAGCGCCACGGTTCCGTCACCGAGCAGCGGGCCGCGCGTATCCAGCACCCGCTGAGCCGCCTTCTCATTGCCATCCAGGCTCATGGATTCCTCCATGCGCACCTGGATCCGGTCGAGACGCGGCCAGTAAGGGTGGCGCTCGATGAAATCGGCATAATCCCCGATGGAGTGGTCGACCTCCTGATCGAGCAGGAGGCGCCATCGGACGTATTCGGCCGCGGCGGGATTGGAGATCATCTCCGCGTGGCGCATGGCTAGCCCTCCGTCTCCGGAGGACAGGGCCGAAAGGGCACGATGCAGATGGTGGGCATCCACATCGACGCGCGGTTCGGCGTGGGCAACCGAACCACTCAGCATCGACAGGATTACCAGGGCGGGCCAGCAGGATTTGGTCAAAGCTCGGTCAATCGGGCTCATTGGTGTGTCTGAGGGGAATTTCAGCGGTGTTGCCGCCTTGCCGCGCGAATAAGCGGCCACTATGGTGCGACGAACGATGATCATGATCAACACTTAGGGTGGAACAAGATGTTCCGTGGTTCGATTGTGGCGCTTATCACGCCCTTCCGCAACGGCTCGGTCGATGAAGCCGCGCTTCGTGACCTGGTTGAGTGGCACATTGCCGAGGGAACCCATGGCTTCGTGCCGACGGGAACGACCGGGGAAAGCCCGACCCTGTCGCATGACGAGCACGACCGTGTCATCGAGGTAACCATCGAGGTGGTCAACGGCCGCAGGCCGGTCATCGCCGGAACGGGCTCGAACTCGACAGCGGAGGCCATCCGGCTGACCCGGCATGCCGAGCATGCCGGAGCCGATGCCGCTCTCGTTGTAACCCCTTACTACAACAAACCCACGCAGGCGGGCCTCTTTGCGCATTACCAGGCCATCCACGATGCAACCGACATACCCATCATCATATACAACATCCCGGGACGTTCGGTTATCGATATGTCGCCGGAAACAATGGGAAAATTAGCCGCATTACCCCGGATCGCCGGTGTGAAGGACTCGTCGGGCGATATCGTCCGACCGCTGGAAACCCATGCCGCGTGCGGTGCGGATTTCTGCCAGCTCACCGGCGAGGACGGAAACGTGATCGCGTTCCTGGCGCATGGCGGCGGCGGCGCCATCTCGGTGACGGCCAATGTCGCGCCGCGGTTGTGCTCGCAGATGCATACGGCATGGCAGGAAGGGCGACATGACGAGGCGCTCGCCATCCAGCGCAGATTGTTGCCGCTTCACAACGCCCTGTTCTCCGAAACCAGTCCCGGCCCGATCAAATATGCCGTCAGTCGACTTGATCGCTGCAGCAATGAACTGCGCCTGCCGATGGTTCCGGCGAGCGATGCATGCAAGGCCCGTGTTGACGCAGCCATGATCCATGCCGGGCTCCTGAACTGAATCCGGCACCACGCCCGAAGGTTTTCCATCAATGAGCAAGGAAAAGCCGCGTTTTCGCGACATTGCGAGAAATCGACGGGCATTTCACGATTATTTCATCGAGGAGCGACATGAAGCCGGCCTGGTTCTGACGGGCACGGAAGTGAAGTCGCTTCGCGAAGGACGCGCAACCATCAACGAGGCCCACGCCGGCGAGATGGGCGGTGAGCTGTATCTGTTCAACGCATACATCCCCGAGTTTCATGGTGGAAACCGGTTCAATCATGAGACGCGGCGACCTCGCAAATTGCTGCTCAAACGACGCGAAATGGCTTCCCTCTTCGGCGCCGTGCAGCGCAAGGGCATGACAATCGTCCCGCTTTCGCTCTATTTCAACAAGCGTGGCTTCGCCAAGTGCGAACTGGGCGTGGCGCGCGGCAAGAAGGAATACGACAAGCGCGCAACCCAGAAGGATCGCGACTGGCAACGTGAAAAGCAGCGATTGCTGCGCCATTCCACGCGCGACTGACGGACGGGATCGCCTTGCCGCCAGGCTCGCGGCGTTTCGTTCGCTTTCTCCACTTACCGATTGTTAACCACCACCCCGTATAACCGGTTCAAACGGTTGTTCGAGTTGGGATCGGCATGCTCGCCATCATTGGCATACTCTGCGTTATCGGCCTCGTTTTCGGCGGCTATTTTCTGGCCGGTGGCAAGTTCGGCATCATCATCAAGGCCATGCCCTTCGAGTTGATGATGATTGGCGGAGCGGCTGTCGGCACGTTCTTCATCGCCAATGGTGGAGGTGTGCTCAAGGGAGCCCTCGGCGACCTGAAGCATGTCTTCAGCGGCCCGAAATGGAAGAAGGACGACTATCGCGATCTGTTGTCCCTGATGTACATGATCATCAAGCTGCTGAAGACCAAGGGCGTTCTCGTTCTGGAACCGCATCTCGACAATCCCCACGAGAGTACGCTCTTCTCCAAGTTTCCCAAGATCCAGCACGACCATTTCGCACTCGATTTCATCGCCGACACGCTGCGCATGATGACCATGAGCATGGACGATCCCTATCAGGTCGAAGACTGCATGCAGCGACAGCTGAAGAAGCATCACAACGAGCTCCATGCCCGCGGTGCAGCACTTCAGAACATCGCCGACGGCCTGCCGGCACTCGGCATCGTCGCCGCCGTGCTCGGCATCGTGAAGACGATGGGCGCGATCGACCAGCCGGTGGAGGTTCTGGGCGGCATGATCGGCGGCGCTCTCGTCGGTACCTTCATGGGGGTCTATCTGGCCTATGGCTTTATCGGTCCGATGACCGCCCGCCTCAACCAATGCTATGAGCAGGATGGTCAGTTCTATTACATCATCCGCGAATGTCTGGTCGCCTACCTGCAGGGACATTCGGCGCCGATCGCCGTGGAACTCGCCCGTGGCAACGTCCCGTCCGAACTTCAGCCCAGCTTCCATGAACTGGACGAGGTTCTCAACGAGCTGCCTGCCGATCCTCTCGCAGGGTGATTGAACCATGTCGAACCAGCAGGCTCCGATCATCATCAAGAAGGTCATCGAGGAAGGTGGCCACGGCCATCACGGCGGTGCCTGGAAAGTTGCCTATGCCGACTTCGTGACGGCGATGATGGCGTTTTTCCTCATGCTCTGGCTTCTCAGTTCCGCCAGCGAGGAGACCCTCAAGGGTCTTGCCCAGTATTTCAGCGAAGCCGATCAGAACTCCGGCGAACCCGGTGGTATTGGCGGTTTCCTCGACGGCACCTCGATCACCAGCCCGCAGATCGTGGTCACCGCCCCCGTGTCGCCATTCAGCATGGACAACATGGCCCAGCCGAACCAGGCGGATCAGGATGCCGACCACTTCGAGATGGATTTCTCCTCCTCGTCGTTGACGATGGATCAGGATCTGAGCGGTCTTGCCAGCGAAGAGGCGATGGCTGCAGCGGCCCAGCGACGCGAGGACGAGCAGTTCGATACGGCTCGCGCGGCCATCATACAGCAGCTCAACAGCAAGCCCGAACTGGCGGAATATGCCGACAGTCTCATGATCGACCAGACCGAAGACGGACTTCGCATCCAGATTGTCGATCAGGCGCAGACAGCGATGTTCCCCGCTGGCAGCGCACAAATGTTCGACCACACGAAGAAACTCATCGACGTGGTCGTTCAGGCGATCAGGAACCTGCCGCAAAAGCTGTCGATTCGAGGACATACCGATTCGACGCCATTTGCTCCCGGTGTCGACAATGACAATTGGCGATTATCGTCAGCGCGGGCCAATGCCACCCGTTCCGCCCTCGTGTCCTCCGGTCTCGATCCTTCGCGCATAGCCGAGGTCGTTGGCAAGGCCGACAGCGACCACCTGCTCGACGAGGCTCCCAACGATCCCCGCAATCGGCGGATCTCGCTGGTCCTGCTGCGCAACAGCCTGACCACCTCGCACAACAACCGGTAATCGCCAGAATCGGACGATCGACGGATGGACAATGAAGCCGGTCCATCATGATGTCCAAGGACCCCGAAAAGCCGACACGGCTCCCCATCCCTCAGGTAGCGGGTACCCGGCTGACAGACCGTCGCTGGACCAACTCGACCGGCATCACGACCTCGCGCACATCGTCAGCATTGCCGCGCACGCGCTCGAGCAGCATCGAGGCGACCTGGATGCCTCCATCGCGGATCGAGGATTGCAATGCGGTCAACGGGGGATCGAAAAATTCGGCTCGCAGATAGGGTGCCCGGTCATCATGGACGATGAGGGAATAGTCCCGCGGACAGGCCAGCCCCCGCTCCCGCCCCGCGCGCATCAGTCCCAGCGCCACATAAAGGCTGAGACACAGGAAGGCGCTCGGTCGCTCACCGGCAGGCATGTCGAAATAGCGCCCACCTGCCTCATGGCCCAGTTTTTCGGTCATGAGACCGTAAAACACGTTTTCAGCAGGCAATGACAGACCTTCGGCGGCCAGTGCGGAACGTGTGCCCGACAGGCGGTCGCTTGCAAAGCGTGCATCCGGTGTCCCCCCGATGAAGGCCAGATTGCGGTGACCGAACCCGAGCAGCAACCGCGTTGCCTGTTCGAAGCCGCCGAAATTGTCGATGTCGTAATAGGAATATCGCGCCTTCACATCGGTCCGGCCGTGCAACACGAAGGGAAATCGCTGGCGGGCCAGTTCCATCACCCGGGGATCGGCCAGCGAGGGAGCACTGACGATGAAACCGTCGACGGTCTTTTGCGCGATGGCCCGGCGATAGGTCTCGACCTCATCCCCGCGCCCGCTGGCGAAAAGCGTGAGATCGACGTCCAGCGTGGCCAGATGTGCGCTCACGCCGTCGAGGAACTCGGCCAGCAGCGGATCGATGAAACCCTTGTCTTCCTTTTGCAGGACCAGACCGATCGCGCCGACAACGCCATGCGCAAGGCGCTTGGCTGACAGATTGGGACGATAGCCGAGTTCGCCCGCAAGCTTTTCCACCCGCTTGCGGGTCATTTCATTGACTTCCGGGAAACCATTGAGGGCACGGCTCACCGTTGTGGGTGACAGATCGAGCGCCTTCGCAAGTTCGCGCAACGTGATCACCGATCGGGTCATGGATCCTGACAATCCGTATCGTCCAAAGCTGTCGCCAGTTCTTCGGTAGCTGGGCCGATATGGAAGGAAAATTCGTCCGAATCAACGAATTATCCACGCAAGCCCATGCAGGACCGTATTATCGGGGCTGAGTATACAAGCCAAGGCGGGTCGATCAATTTGCCGTCAGATGGAACCCTTCCCCATGACATGGAATATTGACCGACAACAATGCGGAACATTCCGTCACGTCATGGCCCGAGAACCGGCAGGCTTTTCTGTCTGGCGAGTTCGGTCGTGAGATAACGAGCGCGATCCGGGTTCATCTTGGCCATGATCGCCGCGAGCTTGGCTTCGCGCATGCGCACGGAGACACCCAGCAGCACCTCGGGGTCAAGACGATCGAAGATGACCGCAGCATCCTTTCCCTTCATCTTTTCGTAGACGGTCACCAGTTGCTGCAATCTTGCCTCCTCGTCGGCCTCGACTTGCTTGATCATGCCGGCGATTTCCTGACGCAGCTTCTCCAGGCGGTCGAGCTGCTCGTCCAGCTTCGCCCGGGTTGCCACCATGGTCTCTTCGCGCATGGCCATGTCAGCCTCGCGCTTCTCGATGGCCTCGCGCCTGCGTTTCAGATCGACAGCGACATCTTCGAGAGCCTTGGTCGATGAGAGATCCAGGGTGCGCTCACGCGGCTCAAGCAGCCCGCGATCGGGGTTCGCGACCCGGTCAGCCTCCTGCACCGCCGCATCCCCACCGGCCGCGGGCTCGACCGCTGTCCACCAGTCATCGAGCGCCGCCGGCCGCTCTTCATCCTGCATCTCGGCTTCGACAGGCGATGGTTCCGTTGCCGCCTGCTCTTCGACAGGTGGGGCTGCCGGCCACACGAAGCCGGACAGGGTCTGGGCCAGAACCAGCATGGCCACGACCACTGTCGCCACCAGAATGGCGGTGTCCGGCGCCGGCCTGGTAAAGGCTATCCATTCACGAAAGCGCCCCGCAATCATTGAACCCGCTCAAGTGCTGCCAGCATCTCCTGACGGGTGAGCAATTCGGAGAGCCCTTCAGCCGGTTGAACATGCGCCCGGGCGGATTCAGCGGTCCTGCGGGACTGGCCGATCCCCGGTGCCGGTGAACGTCCTGCCTTCGCCTGCCCGCGTTCCCCCGGTACCCCGGCAGCTTCGAGCTTCATGGCAATCTGGCTTGACCGCGCCATCAGCTCACGCAATTCCTGTGCCCGGCGCGCAACCATCGCTTCCTGTTCGCGCGCGCGCTGCTCGGCGTTCAACGTCGCCCGCCGCATGTCGATGATGCTCTTTTCGGCAAGCTGCGTTGCCTCGTTCAGGGCAAGGATCAACTCGCGCATTTCGCTCTGGTCGCTGCGAAGTCGGGAAAGTCGGCGATTGATGACCATGCACCAGATGACTGTCGTCAGCAGCAGGCACGCCAGCAACCCTTGGGTAATATTCTCAATCACGCTGTTGTGGCCCCAATCGTTGTAGTGTTTCCTCGATTTCGATCGCCATGTGATCGCCGATCTTGCCCACGCGCCCCTTGAGCATGGGAACATTGCCGCAGCGCACCGTTACCTGACTGTTGTCACGCGCGTTCAGCGGCAGGATCGTGCCGACCTCCCAGCGGGTCACGTCGTGCAAGGTGACCAGTTGTTCATCCAGGACGGCTTCGAGGTCGACATCGGTAACGAGAATTTCGCGTGCGAGATGGTTTTCCCAGATGGAATCGCGGCCGAATTTCTCGCCCATGAACATCTGCAACAGGAGATCGCGTGCGGGTTCGAGAGTGGCATACGGGATGAGGAATTCCACGCTTCCGCCACGATCCTGCACATCGATCCGAAGTTTGAATACCACACAGGCATTTCCCGGACGGGCGATTGCCGCAAACCGTGGATTTGTCTCCATGCGATCGAAGCGGAACTGCACGGGCGTGATCGGTGCAAACGCCGAACTCAGATCGGCGAGGATCAGGCGAATCAGCCGCTCGACCAGAGAGGCTTCGATTGTGGTGTAGGGCCGGCCCTCGACACGCATGGGGATCGTGCCTCTTCGACCACCAAGCAGAACATCAACAATCGAATAAATCATCGGACTATCGACAGTGATCAGACCGAAGTTATCCCACTCCACCGCCTTGAAGACCGAGATCAGGGCCGGCAACGGTACCGAGTTGAGATAGTCGCCGAAGCGTTGGGCCGTGATGTTCTCCAGGTTGATGTCGACATTCTCGGATGTGAAATTGCGCACACTTGTGGTGAGCATCCGTTCGAGCCGATCGAACACCACTTCGAGCATCGGCAGACGCTCGTAACTGATGTCGTTCGAATTGATGATGGCAAGAATGCCCGAGCGTTCCTTGGGCGCACTGTCGTCAGAGAAGCCCAGCAGGCTGTCGATCTCGTTCTGGTTCAGTTCCCGACCGGTCGAACTTGCCTCATCGGCAGAAGTTTCCGTGTTGGCAGACCCGAGATCATCCGACTGGAGCACGCTTGCCCAGCTGGATGCGAGTTCGTCCTCACCTCCGGCACCGGCCTCGCCTTCGCCACCCTCTTCGCCATCGGCGCCAGCCATGGCCGCCCATTCGGCCGCCATCGCATCCTGATCGACTGCGTCGCCTTCCTCATCGTTGCCCGGAGCCATCGAAAACCTACCCCAACCTTGCGGTTACTGGACCAGCATCTCTTTGACGAGCAGGTCATCGATACGTTCGGGTGCCACGGCATGATTGATGCGCGCCATGAGCTCCTCCTTGAGCTTCTGCATGCCGGTCGATCCCTTGATCTCGTCGATCGTCAATGCACGCAGATACATCTGGAAGCTGTCCATGATCCGCGGCGTCAGAGCCTGCACCTTCTGTGCGACCGATGTGTTCTCGGTTTCGAGCGCAACCCGCAGCTTGAGAAACCGCATGCGGCTGGAATTGGACTGGAGATTCACAAGGACGTCGGGCATGTCGACGAATACCACCCCTGCCTCCGCGCCACCTTCGGCCGGAGCTCCATGACCTTCGGCAGCGGCTTTGCCATGTCCGCCCCCCTCATCGGCCTTCGCCTCACCATGAGCATCCGCGGCAACCTCCTCGCCGTGGGCCGCGTCTTCTCCGGCATGGGCTTCGGCCGCCTCCTGCGAGCCGCCGAACAATCCAAGGAAGTAAGCCGCAGCGCCCCCGCCACCGCCAAGCACGAGCAGGCCGGCAACCGCAATGATGATCAGCTTGAGCTTGCCCCCCTTCTTCCCGCCATCTTCTTCCTCACCGTTTTCCTCGGCCATGATAACCGCTCTCCTTGCATCTCTTCCGCAACGCGGAGATTGCTAACATGGACATGGTTAACGTTTCCTTTCAAACCCGATACGAACGTGCCCACCCGGCAATTCCTGCCCGGTAATTCCTGCCATTCCGGACCGATCCGGAAGAAAATCTTCGGTTGAAGGGCATGTCGCCGCGGTTGGCATGAAACCTGCTTGAAGTCCTGCAGCACAAGCGGGACTCCCATGGAAAACACTTCCTACATCGCCTTGAGCCGCCAGATGGCGTTGCAGAACAAGATGACAGTGGTCGCCGGCAACATCGCCAACATGGCCAGCACCGGCTTCAAGGCCGAACATGTCAATTTCGACGCGCTCATCACCGACGCAGACAAGGCGGGCGACATCGGTTTTGTTCAGGACAACGGCCGGACGAGGGACCTCTCGCCCGGAGAGCTTTCCACGACCGGAAATCCTCTCGATATCGCGATCGATGGTCCGGGCTACCTGTCCGTCGGCACATCGCAGGGCGTCACCTATACCCGGGATGGTCATCTCTCGCTCAACAGTCTGGGTGAACTGGTCAATGCCGATGGCGATCCCGTCCTCGACGACGGCGGTGCCGCCATCGCCATTCCGGCCGGCAGTGGTGCCATCACCATCGCCGCCGATGGAACGGTCTCGACCGAACTCGGCATCGCCGGCCGGCTGCAGCTGGTGAATTTCGCCGATGAACAGGACATGGACCGCGCCGGTCACAACAGTTTCAAGACGACCCAGACAGCCATCCCCGTGGAAAATCCGCAGTTCGTCCAGGGGAACCTCGAATCATCCAACGTGAACGCAATTCTGGAAATGACCGACATGATGGAAACGCTGCGGGCGTTTCAGGAGACCCAGAAGTTCATCGAGACCCAGCACGACCTGACACGGCGTTCGGTCGAGCAGATGCTCGATACCGAAGCCTGATTGCACCGATCAAATCCGAACAAGACGGAATAGGGGGTTCCCATGCGCTCATTGAATGTCGCCGCAACGGGCATGATGGCCCAGCAGCTCAATGTCGAGGTCATCTCGAACAATGTCGCGAACATGACCACGACGGGATACAAGCGCCGACGGCCGGAATTCCAGGATCTGCTCTACCAGAGCCAGCGCCGCATCGGTGCGGAGTCTTCCGACACCGGAACAGTCGTCCCGGCGGGCGTGCAACTCGGTCTCGGCGTGAAGACTGCCGCCGTCTACCGGATTCACGAGCAGGGCGACGTCCTCAACACCGAGAACAAACTCGATCTCGCCATTCAGGGCGACGGGTTTTTCATCGTCGACATGCCCAATGGCGACACGGCCTATACGAGGTCGGGCAATTTCCAGCTCAGCCCCGATGGTGTCATCGTGAACGCCGATGGATATGAAATCAGCCCCGGCCTGACAGTTCCCGCCGACACCGTCGAGCTAACGATCAATGCCGAGGGCTATGTGTCGGCCAAGGTGCAGGGACAGATCGCCCCGGTCAGCGTCGGCCAGTTCGACCTCGCGAGTTTCGTGAACCCGGCCGGCCTTGAAGCGATCGGAAACAATTTCCTCCTGGAGACACCGGCATCGGGTCCCGCCACCATCGGCAATCCCGGCACGGATGGCTTCGGAACCGTGTTGCAAGGCTTTCTCGAGGGTTCCAACGTGAATCCGGTCCAGGAAATCACGGCGCTGATCACGGCCCAGCGGGCCTACGACCTCAATTCGAAGGTCATCTCCGCATCCGATGAAATGATGGCGGCCGTGGCCCAGCTGCGTTGAGGAAACGGCCGATGATCGAACGCGTCCTCGCATCCTTGCTTTTTCTCGTGCTGCTGACCGCATCCGCACGAGCCGACTGGCTCGAACCGGGAGAGCCCCTCACCCGCGAACGCCTGCAATCGATGCTGTTCGCCAACCTCGATATCGGGACGGAATCGTCGGACCGGCGCATGGAGTTGCAGATCCGGCAACCTGCCCTGCCCCTTCCCAACCGTGCCCAGGGACGCATACAGCTGAACCTGGTCGACATCTCCTCCAATCCCGATACGGGGATGTTCGATGCAACGCTCGCGGCCCGGCTCGATTCGGGCGAACAGAGCATGATCCCGGTCAGCGGCCGCATCGAGGAACTGGTGCCCGTGGTCGTGCCCAACCGGACGATCCGCCGCGGCGAGTCGATCGACCCGAACGAACTGTCCATCGACTGGCGGCGCCCCGACGGCCTCGGCGCCGACGTCCTGTTCGAGATCGCCGATGCCGCCGGCCTCGAAGCCGACCGGTTCCTTCGGCGCGACCAGCCGATCTACGAGAAGGATATCCGGCAGGTCAGGCTCATTCGCCAGGGCGAGATCGTCGAAGTCCGGTTCATGGCGCCAGGCCTGGAACTTGCCGCGCTCGCAGAAGCACTGGATGACGGGGCCAGGGGAGATGTGGTCCGTCTGTCGAATGTCGACAGCGGCAAGCAGTTTCGCGGTATCGTCACCAGCCGGAAGGTCGCCGTTGTCAGCAAGTCTCCGATCGGATCCCATCCATGAACCTGTCACGCTTCGCCCTGTCCGTCCTCGTGTCCCTGTTCATGGTCACCGCGACCGGCTGCAATACCATCGACCGGCTTTCGAATATCGGCAAGGCGCCGGAATTGCGCCCGATCGAGGATCCGAGGGCCGAGCCGGACTACCGGCCCGTCTCGCTGCCCATGCCTGCTCCCGATCCATCCGTGAGCGCCGGCGCGAATTCGCTCTGGCGCGAAGGTGCCCGCGGATTTTTCCGTGACCAGCGTGCTCGCCGGATTGGCGATATTCTCACAGTGAGTGTCACTATCGCCGACAAGGCCAACCTGAGCAATGAAACCAGCCGCTCACGTACAAATAGCGACGATCTTGGTTTGACGAATATCCTCGGTTTTGAAACGAAATTGACCCAGGTCCTGCCGGACGGCGCCCGTCCCGATGCGATGGTCAGCGCCGAGAGCGACATGTCCAATCGCGGCATTGGCGAGGTAGCGCGTTCGGAGGATATCGACGTCAATATCGCCGCGATCATCACGCAGGTCCTGCCGAACGGCAATCTGGTGGTTCAGGGCAGCCAGGAGATCCGGGTCAATTTCGAGGTCCGCGAGGTCATGATCGCCGGTATCGTCCGGCCGGAAGATGTCACTCCGCAGAATACGATCAGCCACGAGAAGATTGCCGAACTGCGCGTGGCCTATGGCGGGCGCGGACAGATCACCGATGTCCAGCAACCCCGCTACGGCGCCCAGATGCTCGACGTCATCCTGCCCTATTGAGCCTCGTCTCCACGGTGGAATCCGTGCCCATGGCGGAAAGGTACCACCGGGGACCCATACCGCTTCACGCACCGCGTCGCGCGGGAACGGGCAGGCGACCGGCAAACGGCACGAACCGCTTGAGGCTGGCCGAGGCCTTGCCGATGCGGAGCGCGTCGTCGATCCGGCGATCGAGGAAAGACCAGCTGTCGACATGGTCGATGGACTTGTCTTCAAGCCAGAAGAGGAATGTCGATACCAGAATCCCGACCAGCAGGGACCGGCGTGTATACCTGCTGAAACCGTCGGTACTCTTGTCGGCGAATCCTGCGGCGGCCCATATGCGGTCCGCGGTTCGCCAGGTCGAGCGGGCCGTTGCAATCATGTTTCCGCCGAGGCCGCGCGCCAGAACCGCGCGCCGCATGGCCTCCTCATGGCCGTTGACGACCTCGAAACGCGCCCGCACCAATGACGAGATCCGCTTGCGCACCGGCATGGCTTCGAGGCTCTCGGCTGGAACCGACGACAGCATTCGCCGGTCCAGCCAGTCGTCCAGCCAATCGAGAGCGGCATCCCCCCGGCCGGCGAACAGCCGCCTGACCGTGGGTGCGTCGATCTCCAGTTCCCTCCCCGCAGCGACAAGACCGCCTCGCGTCCATCCGTCGAAGGCGGCGTTGACGAGCGCTGCCTCGATGATCCGATCCTTGAGTTCGCGCCGTTCGTCGATGGCATCAGACATGGCTTTTCGATCCTCTCGACATTCTTTCCTTCAGATAGCCGCGTTCGCTGTCGAATGCCATATCGACGGGATTTTCGAGGCGTGCCGGGAACAGGACGCCGTCGAGGTGGTCGACCTCATGCTGGATGATGCGGGCGAAGAGGCCGCCTACAGATCCGGATACGGGTTTCCCGTTCCCATCCAGCGCGCTGTAGTTCAGTTGCCCGTATCGCGGAACGATCCCGCGGATCCCGGGTATGGACAGGCACCCCTCGATACCGCGCACGAGCTCGTCACCAACGGCGTCGTATACGGGATTGACCAGGACGAGCGGCTCGCTGTCGTCGGGCTCGTGGTCGGCGTTCAGCCCCGCGACGACGATGATCCGCTTCGACGCGTAAACCTGCGGTGCCGCAAGCCCGAGACCGTCAGCGTCCTTCAACGTGTCGAGCATGTTTGCGATGAGAGCCTGGATATCGCCATCGAGCGGATTTTCGACTTCCTGCGCGCGCTCGAACAGGACCGGATGTCCCATTTTAGCGATTTTCAGCAACGCCATTGTATTTTCCCCTTGTCAACCGGGCCGAAGTTCTTCCTGAGAGCTTGCCAATTCGTCCCCGAACGACTATGACACGCCGATCCCCTTGGTTGGGAAACCCTTTTTTGCGCGCTGGCCGCAGCCAAGTTAAGGAGTATGTGACATCGTAGAGGTTCAGGTTCGCGACAATAATGTCGATCAGGCACTCCGGGCACTGAAGAAGAAGATGCAGCGTGAGGGCCTTTATCGCGAGATGCGCATGCGTCGTCACTACGAAAAGCCGTCAGAGCGCCGTGCTCGTGAAAAGGCCGAGGCAATCCGGCGTTATCGCAAGCTTCTCCGCAAGCGTGCGGAGCGTGACGAGCTCTAGGGTTTACTCGCCTCGTTGCGGGAAGTGAGCGCCGCCTTGAGCGGCGCTTTTTTGTTGCGCTGCCGTCATGCCGGAATGGCAAGCGGACAACAGAAAATCGACGCTCCCGGTGATTTGCCCTCATTCAAGCGCCACTCAGCCTGCGCTCCCTGTCGGTCGCTGGTCGCCGCTCATGCTCCTCCACTCTCGCCGCAAGCAGCGAGGAATGACCCCAGAGAGATTTACGGAGCATCAAGGCCAGCCCGTTTCAGAACATCGCGCTGTCGCCCGGCGAGATCGGCAACATCGAAGTCGGTGATCAGTTCCATGAACAGCTGATACCAGTTGATCTCGGCATTCAGATGCATGAAGACCGACCCAAGGCCGATGGCAGCCCGATCCATGAACACGAACTCCCGTGGCGGCGTGACACCCCCGATCTCGCGCAACCGCCGGTGAACCCGTCCGGCCACCTCGCGGCCCTGACGACCGGTCCTGCTTTCGTCGATCAATCGCGAACGATCCTCAAGCAAGGGCGCATACAGAAACGATGCCCATTCGTTGAGGACCTCGATCAACGTGTTATCGAGTTGCCTGAAGCCCCAGCTTTCATAGGCATGCACGGCGAGATCGCGATCGCCGCGAGCAACGGCCCAGTAGAGGTCGATCACACCTTTGACAAAGGTCGGAGGAAAGATCCGGATGCAACCGAAATCGAGAAGGTTGATACCGAGATCGTCGCGAACCGTATAATTTCCCAGATGTGGATCGCCATGAATCACGCCATAATGGTAAAAGGGCGTATACCATGCGCGGAACATGTTCAGCGCCAACCTGTTCCGATCTTCGAGGGAATGGTCGCGAAAGTCGAACAACTTGCGTCCATCCAGCCATTCCATCGTCAGCAATCGCCCGGTGGAAAGCTCGCCGACCACCTCGGGAACATGCAGATCCGCGATATTGGCCAGCATCTGGCGATACGACGCGATGTGCCGGGCCTCACGGCGGTAGTCGAGCTCCTCGCGCAGACGTTCGGCGATTTCCTCGTAGATATGTTCGGGATTGATGGCCCGGTCGTAGCGGCGGTAGAGCGAGAAGATCAGCCGCAGCTGCGAGAGATCGGCATCGACCGCGGCCGCGATGTCCGGATATTGCAGCTTGGCGGCCACCTCACGACCATCCCTGAGGGTCGCCTTGTGAACCTGACCGAGCGATGCCGCGGCGGCGGGTTCGAGAGGAAACGAACGAAAGCGGCTCTGCCAGTCCCTCCCCAGTTCGCTTTCCATGCGCCGCCTGACGAACGGCTTGCCCATCGGCGGGGCATTGCTCTGCAACTGGGCGAGTTCCGCAGCATACTCCGCGGGCAGCGCGTCCGGTATGGTCGCCATCATCTGGGCGACCTTCATCAATGGCCCTTTCAATCCTCCCAACGCCTCGCGCAGGTGGCTGGCATGGCTGCCACGATCGACGTTCCGGCCAAGAACACGGCGGCCGGCAAGGCGAGCTGCCTCGCCGGCAAACGTGCTACCGACATTCGCATAACGGCGCATCCGGCCGCCCAGTGAGTTCTCACTGGGCTCATTTCGGCGGTTCCCGTCAGTTCTATCGCTCAAGCTGCATATCCAAGTTCTGCTTCCAGCTCGACAATGAGCCCTTCGATGATGCCCAGCCCCTTCGCCCAGAAATCCGGAGCTGACGCGTCGAGGCCGAAGGGTGCGAGCAATTCCTTGTGGCGCATGGTACCGCCCGCGCGCAACAGATCGAGATACCGGGCTTCAAATCCCTCGGGCTGCTGCTGGTAGACGGCGTACAGCGCATTCACCAGGCAATCGCCGAACGCGTAGGCATAGACGTAGAATGGTGAGTGGATGAAGTGCGGAATATAGCTCCAGTAGACGGAATATCCCGGATCGAAGTCAAATGCCGGTCCAAGACTTTCCCGCTGCACATCCATCCAGATCTCGCCGAGTTCTTCGGTCGTCAGCTCCGCCTTGCGACGCGCAGCATGAACGGAACGCTCGAAGCAGCAGAATGCGATCTGTCGCACGACCGTGTTGATCATGTCCTCGATCTTGCTGGCCAGCAGCAATCGACGCCGACCGGCATCCTTTTCCTGGGAGAGAATGGCCCGGAAGGTAAGCTGTTCACCAAAGACGGACGCTGTCTCGGCAAGGGTGAGCGGCGTATGCGACATCAGCGGCCCCTGTCCGGCGGCAAGGATCTGGTGCACGCCATGCCCGAGTTCATGCGCGAGGGTCATGACATCGCGGTTTCGCCCCTGGAAGTTCATCAGCACATAGGGGTGGACGCCGGGAACAGTAGGGTGACAGAAGGCACCGCTATCCTTGCTGGTCCTTACATCCGCATCGATCCATCGCCGGTCGAAGAATTTCGCAACCATGTCGGCAAGGGTGGGCGAAAACGTGCGGTAGGCATCGAGCACCACCACCTTCGCATCCGCGAAGGCGATGCGCCGGTCGTCATCGTCCGGAAGCGGTGCATTGCGATCCCAGTGCTGCATGCGATCCAGCCCCATCCAGCGCCGCTTGAGTTCGTAGTAGCGATGGGAAATGCGCGGATAGGCATCGCGGGTCGCGGAAATCAACGCCTCGACCACCTCGTCCTCGACCTGGTTGGCGAGGTTCCGCGATGATATCGGTTCGGCAAACGACCGCCAGTTGTCCTCGATCTGCTTGTCCTTGGCGAGCGTGTTGGTGATGCGGGCGAAAAGCCGGATATTCTTGCCCAGAGTCGTGCCGATGCTCGCAGCCGCCCGTTCGCGCTCGGCCCGATCCCTCGATGACAGCTTGTCAAAGATCTTCGCGCTACCAAGCTCTTCCCCATCGAAGGAAAATCTCAGACCGGCCATGGTTTCGTCGAACAACCGGATCCATGCGCTCCGGCCGACCACCGATTTTTCATGCAGCGTCTTTTCGATCGCGTCATCGAGTTGATGGGGACGATAGGAACGGACGTTCTCGATCCACGGACGATAGTGCGCGAGGTCGGCATCTTGCATGACCTGAGACAGGCGATCATCCTCGATCCGGTTCAATTCCAGAGTGACGAACAGCAACCGTGTCGAAATGTCGTTGACCCGTTCCTGCACGCCCTGAAAAAACTGACCGATGCCGGCATTGTCCCGATCGGCACTATGGGCAAGCTGGGCGAAGCTGTAGACCCGGCCCAGCCGCTGCTGGATCCCCTCATACCCCTTGACGAGCCGCGCGAGTGCCGCCCCATCCATGTCGGCGAGCCTGCCGCAGAACTCGGACCGAAGGGCATCGGCTTCGCTCGACGAAACCTCAAAATCCGATTCGATCTGCGGATCGTCGATTCCGGCGTAGAGATCGCTGAGATCCCAGCTTGGAACGTCATCATCGGTTGCCCTTGAGGCCACACTTTCGCCATGCCGTATCGGAATTTGGTCGAAATGATGCATCGGGAGTCCTTTTGAGCTGCACAAAGCCTGATATATGAACGACAGGGGCGATGACCAAGAAACATCACCAAACGTTCTATGGCAGGCATCGAGGAATGACCCAGGAAACGATCGCCGAAAATCTCGTCAAGACCTTCCACAACGTGGTTTCGGCGGAGGGAGATCGACCATTTCTGTGGAGCAAGAAGAACGGCAGCTATCAAGCCCATTCATGGATCGAAGTCGAGCGCGAGGTTTCGCTGGTTGCCAATGCCCTGTTCGCACTGGGCCTTTCCGTGGGCGACCGCGTCCTGCTCGTATCCGAGAACCGGCCCGAGTGGTTCATCTCCGACATGGCCGTGCTCACGGCAGGCGGCATCACGGTACCCGCCTACACAACCAACACGATCAACGACCATCGGTTTCTGCTGGACCACAGCGGCGCATCCATCGCGATCTGCTCATCCGGTACTCCGGCACAAAGGCTCCTGCAGGCCCTGAAAGGGCATGGTTCGCTCAAGGCCCTGCTTTTCATGGATGACATCGGCGTTCGGCCGGAGCTGCCGTTTCCCGTCCTGACGTGGACGGAAGTAGCGGAACTGGGTCGTCAAGGTCCCGGAATCGATCGCAGCGACGAGATCGGCCAGGATGATCTGGCCTGCTTCATCTACACGTCCGGGACCGGTGGCCAACCGAAGGGCGTGATGCTGAGCCACGGGAACATTCTTGCCAATGTGCGTGGCGCACGCGAACTGCTCAAGCTCGTCGATGTCGGCGACAAGGACGTATTCCTCAGCTTCCTGCCGCTTTCGCACTCCTACGAGCACACCGCCGGCCAGTTCTTCCCGATGGCCGTCGGCGCACAGATCTACTACGCCGAGAGTGTGGAATCTCTTTCCAGAAACCTCGCCGAGGCACGACCGACCATCCTGCCCTGTGTGCCGCGATTGTACGAAGTCCTTCGTGCCAAGATCCTGGCGGGCGTCCAGCGTCAGGGAGGTCTGCAGGAGAAGTTGTTCAACAGGACGCTTCTCCTCGGCAGCAAGCACTATCTGACCAATGGCAGGCTCAACCCGATGGAGACCGTGCTCAACTTGGTCCTTGACAGGCTCGTTCGCCGAAAGGTCCAGGAACGCTTCGGCGGCAGGCTCAAGGCCATGGTGTCGGGCGGCGCGCCATTGAACCACGAGGTCGGCATGTTCTTCGTCTCCCTCGGACTGCCCGTCCTGCAGGGCTACGGACAAACGGAGGCGTCGCCTGTCATCAGCGCCAATGTTCCCGGAAAGGCGAGAATCGACAGTGTCGGACCACCTCTCGACGGTGTCGAACTGAAGATCGCCGACGACGGCGAAATTCTCATTCGCGGTGCCAATGTCATGAAGGGGTATTGGCGCGATGAGGAAGCTACGGCATCAGCGATCGTCGACGGTTGGCTCCATACTGGCGATGTCGGAGAGTTCGACGATCAGGGGCGACTCAGGATCACCGATCGCAAGAAGGATATCATCGTCAATTCGGGCGGTGACAACATCTCGCCGCAGCGTGTCGAAGGTATCGCATTGCTGGAGACCGAAATCGGTCAGATTCTGGTCTATGGCGACCGGCGCCCCTATCTGGTTGCCCTCGTTGTCGCCGACAAGGACTATTCAGCCGAGTTCGCCAAACGGCACGGGCTGGAAAATACACCTGCGGTGCTTCGAGAAAATGAGGAATTTCGCGACCTGATGGCAAACGCCATGAAGCGTGTGAATGCCGGACTGTCCAACATAGAGAGAATTCGCCGCTATCACCTCATGCCCACACCGTTTACCGTCGACAATGGAATGATGACCCCGACTTTGAAACTTCGCAGACCGATCATTATCAGTCGTTTTCAAGAAACCATTGAAAATCTCTACAATACAGGAAAATAGGGGCCGCATCTCTCGATACGACCCCTTGACTGAAGAGTGCTTGCAGTCGATCAAAAAACGTCCTCTGGGCAGCGGGACGTGGTCCGATCTCGAACTTTCCATGGACTGTCATGGGCAATGACAGCGGGACCCTGGGGAGCCGGATCGGTGAAAAAGTTCTTTCCTTGCTTCACCTCAAGGCGATATCGACACAAGATATTGTCAATGTCAACCTGAATACCACAATTTATTGATTGATCGTCTCGCGCGTAAGGCGGGTCATCACCTGATCGAGCTGTTCGCCGGTCCGATAGTGAATCACCAGAGTACCGCCACGCTTTTTCGCACGAATGTCAACCTTCAACCCAAGCCTCGAAGCCAGCAACTGCTCCGCCGCTGCGACATTCGGATCGGCGGGCACGGGATCGCGCTTCGCACGATCGGTCACTTGCCCGGTGCCACGCCTGGCCAACTCTTCAGTCTCACGTACCGACAGCTTCTTGTCGATAATGATCTGCGCCAGGGCCAAGGGATCCTCGCTCATGATGAGTGCACGTGCATGGCCGGCGCTCAATCGTCCATCGTCGACCATTTCCCGGACTTCGGCCGGAAGCTTGAGCAATCGCAACGTATTGGTGACATGGCTCCGGCTCTTGCCCAGTGCAGTCCCCAATTCTTCCTGAGTATGACCGTAGTCATCGATCAGTTTCTGAAACGCAACCGCCTCCTCGATGGCGGACAGGTCCTCGCGTTGCAGATTCTCGATGAGAGCGATTTCGAGAACCTCGCGATCGCTGAGCGAACGAACGATGGCAGGGAGATCATGAAGACCGGCAATCTGCGACGCGCGCCACCGACGCTCACCGGCGATAATTTCATAACCTGGAATAGCTCCATCCACGGGTCGAACGACCAATGGCTGCAATACCCCTTTGGCACGAATCGATTCGGCGAGCGCGTTCAGCTCATCCTCGTCGAAATGACGCCTCGGCTGCAATGGAGACGCCCGCAGGAATTCGATGGGTACGGTCTGCAGATGGCTGTCTCCACCGCCCGTGGACGACGAGTGCGTATCTGCTCCCAGCAAGGCCGACAGGCCCATTCCCAGACCGCGTTTCCTGGTGCCGGCATTCTCGCTCATCAGGCTGCCGTCCCCGTTCGCGATTGTTCACGCCGCAACATCTCGCCAGCGAGATGCGCATAAGCCTTCGCACCCGTCGACCGGACATCGTAAAGCAAAACGGGCTTGCCATGCGACGGCGCCTCCGAGACGCGGACATTGCGTGGAATGATGGTCTTGAAGACCCGATCCCCCATGAAACTCCGCACATCGGTCGCAACCTGTTCGGACAGGTTGTTGCGACGATCGTACATGGTCAGGACGATACCCTGGATCTGCAACATCGGATTGAGACTGCGCCGGATCTTCTCGATGGTACGAATCAGCATGCTCAGACCTTCCAGCGCAAAAAACTCGCACTGGAGCGGAACGAGAACGGCGTGCGCGGCCGCAAGAGCGTTGATGGTGAGAATGCCGAGAGATGGCGGACAGTCGATGAGAACATCGTCGTAGCGTGCGGGAATGGACGACAAAGCGTCCCGGAGCCTGAAATTTCGCCGATCCGCAGTCACCAGTTCGATTTCGGCAGCCGACAGGTCGACCGTGGAGCAGATGATATCAAGGTCGGGGATCGAGGTATTGATCACAGCCTCGGACAACGAAGCCTGACCCAGCAAAAGCTGGTAGGATGTCAGGCGCCTCTGGTCGCGCTGAACGCCGAGCCCGGTACTGGCGTTGCCCTGGGGGTCGAGATCGATGACGAGGACCTTTCGACCTGCCGCCGCCAGGGCCGTCGCGAGATTGATGGCCGTCGTCGTCTTGCCCACGCCTCCCTTCTGGTTGGCAATGGCGAGAATCCGACTTCCCCGCTGATTGTTCGCACTATCCATGGACACGGCTGACCTCATCGATCTTAAGGATTCGACTCGAACTGTTGGTGACGCTTTGCATGAGCTCCACACGCATTCTCCAGGTTCGTCGTGCTTCCTCGATTTCCCGTTCGAATTCCTGTCCCTTGAGAAACAGGCAATACCCTTGCGGACCCAACATCGGTAGCGAATAGCCAATGAGCCGGTCCAAGGGAGCGAGCGCACGCGCCGTGACGACATCGCCCTCGATATCCAGCGACTCGATCCGGTCTGCCCTCACTTCGACATTGGTGGCACCAACCAATCGCGCTGTCTCCTTGAGGAACATCGCCTTTCGACGATCCGATTCGACCAAGGTAACGGATGCGGGAAGCATAATAGCGATGACCAGGCCGGGAAAGCCAGCTCCGCTACCGAGATCGATTATTCTTTGAGCCCGCTGCGGCAGAAATGCACACAATTGACCACTGTCCAGAATATGACGCCGCCATACATCGACGATGGTCGCCGGACCAACGAGATTGATCCGTTTCTGCCAACGAACGAGATTGTCGACATAGACCTTCAACCGGCTCAATGTTTCACGTGAAACATCGAGTTGATGACCGACGGCATCTGCGTCCATGGGCGTTTCACCCTGCACGGACAGCGTACCTCAACAGGAGACCGAGGCCGGCCGGTGTCATTCCCGGCAATCGCGATGCTGCCGCAAGTGTCCGCGGCCGATATCTGGCCAGAGCGACCTTCAATTCAGTGCTCAAGCCGGCAATTGCGCCGAAGTCCAATTCTTCGGGCAGTTCCAGAATCGCATCCTTCTTCAAACGGGTGATTTCGTTGCGTTGGCGCCGAAGATAGGGTTCGTACTTGGCCTCCACCTCCATCTCCCGCCAAATCGAAGGATTGCCGGCGCTACGAAGGTTCGGCCAGGCGCGGCAAATTCCATCGAACGTCACATCCTTCAAAGCGAGCAACTCGAATGCCGTCCTTCGCCGCCCGTCCTGCCTGACCGGGATCCCTGCCTCCGCTGCCTCGTTCGGTGACAGAGAAAGGTCATCCAGCATACGCCGGGTTTCCTTCCACTGTTCCTCCTTTTCTCCGAACGTCCGCTGACGTTCCGCACCGCAAAGGCCAACGTCCATGGCCATTCCGGTCAGGCGCCTGTCCGCATTCCCGGCACGTAGCACAATCCTGTATTCGGCGCGGGATGTGAACATGCGATAGGGTTCGGCGATGCCCATCGTCACGAGGTCGTCGATCATCACGCCGATATATGCCTCCGATCTCGACAGGCAAAATGTCCGCCTGTTACCGCTTGCAAGGAGCGCAGCGTTGGTTCCGGCAACGATCCCCTGCCCCGCCGCCTCCTCATATCCTGTCGTTCCGTTGATCTGCCCGGCTAGGAAAAGGCCACCAAGGCGGCGAAGCTCAAGACTTGGTTCAAGCTCTCTCGGGTCGATGTGGTCATATTCGATGGCATATCCGGGTTGCAACATTCGCGTCCTGGCCAAACCCGGAATGGTTGCGACAATCGCCTGTTGAAGATCAGGCTCGAATGCCATGGAAATTCCGTTCGGATAAACCGTATCGTCATCAAGCCCCTCAGGCTCAAGAAATATCTGGTGACGGCCACGATCTGCGAACCTCATGACCTTGTCTTCGATGGATGGGCAATACCGAACCCCGGTACCCTCGATCCGCCCGGCATACATCGGGGTTTTGGCGATATTTCGACGGATAAGCTCGTGCGTTTCCTCATTGGTCGCTGTGATATGGCAACAACGCTGCGGATTGGAAATCTTCCGTGTCAAAAATGACATCGGCTCGGGAGGATGGTCACCGTCCTGCACCTGAAGCGCCGCATAATCGATTGTTGCCCCGTCGAGTCGCGGCGGCGTACCGGTCTTCAGGCGCCCAAGCCTCAAACCCAACGCCTCCATGCGTCGAGCCAGTGCCTGTGCTGGGCGATCGCCCAGTCGGCCAGCCGGCTGCCTTGTCTCGCCAAGATGAATGATGCCGCGCAGAAAGGTCCCCGTGGTGAGAACCACCGCGCCCGATGGAATATCCTCTCTGGCCTCCGTTCGAACGCCGCATACCCTGCCCCGTTCGACAACAAGGTCTTCGACCAATCCTTCCCGGATGTCGAGATTATCCTGGTTTCGCAGAATATCCTGGACGGCAAGGGCGTAGAGCCGTCGGTCGGCCTGAACACGCGGTCCGTGCACGGCCGCTCCCTTGCTTCGATTGAGGACGCGAAACTGGATCCCGGCCGCGTCGCATGCCTTCGCCATCACGCCGTCGAGCGCATCGACCTCTCTTACGATATGACCTCTGCCAAGTCCGCCAATGGCGGGATTGCACGACATCACACCGATCTTATCGGGATCCATGGTCAACAACAGTGTAGCGGCCCCCAACCGGGCGCTTGCCGCTGCCGCTTCACAGCCGGCATGTCCACCACCGACCACGATGACATCATACGTTCTCATGACACAGATCTTTTGATAAACCCGGTTGATGCGTCACGAGTGGCGATGTTTCACGTGAAACATCGCCACTCATTTTCCAATGCAGAACGACGAAAAAACTTCGTCAAGAATTTCCTCCGTATGTACGTTTCCGGCAAGCCGGCCAATTGCCCGGCCGGCACATCGGAGATCCTCTCCAATCATGTCAAGCGACAACGCTTCGTCGAGGCTCATCGCCCGTTCCAGATGATCAACTGCGTCACGAACGCATTGCCGATGCCGCTCCCTTGTCAGCAACGATACACCATCCTTTGGCATCAATCCGCGAGCCGCGAGCTTCACCTGTTCCAGAAGTCTGTCGATCCCATGACCCGTTACGCAGGAAATGGCAATGCCGCGATCCATTTCAGCCGGATTTCCGGATCGATCCGACTTTGTCAGTACCAGGATCGTATTCGGATCGTCAGTGACGAGATAACGAGCATCGTCGTCGAGCAGAAGACGAATGTCGGCACGCGCGGACCGTTCCAACGCACGACGTATTCCTTCAGCCTCGACAGGGTCATCCGCGTCACGCAGTCCCGCCGTATCCAGCAGGCAGACAGGCAGGCCGTTCAGATCGAGGTGAACTTCAATGACATCCCTTGTCGTGCCCGGCGTTGGGGAAACGATGGCGATGTCGCGCCGAGCCAGTGCGTTCACAAGACTCGATTTGCCCACATTGGGCCGGCCGATAACTGCCACCGCAATCCCGTTTCGCAGGCGCTCACCGGCACGACTGTCATCGAGTGCCGATCGCAGATCCTTGATGATCGCATCCACGTCCGGCCGAAGCCCGCTCCACATTCTCTCCGGAACATCGTCGTCGGCCGAGAAATCGATTTCCGCCTCGACCATGGCCAGCATGTGCAGGATTTCCTGTCGCCACGTCTTCGACCGATCGGCAAGCTCGCCGGATATCTGCGATGTTGCCTGGTGAACCTGATCGATCGTGGTGGCATCTATGAGATCCGCTATCGCCTCCGCCCGTGTCAGATCCACCTTGCCGTTCAGATAGGCGCGTTTCGTCAGTTCTCCGGGATCGGCCATGCGACAAAGGGAGGACTGAGCGAGTGCGGACAGAAGTGCCTGTCCGACCCCTACCCCGCCATGATGATGAATTTCGAGCATGTCTTCACCGGTGAAACTTGCCGGACCGGTGAAGAACAATAGCATGGCCTGATCCAGAACGTTTCCCGTTTCCGGTTCCCGCAACATCCTGACCGTCGCCAGTCGTGCGGGTGGCGGCCCCTTCCCGCTCAGCACCCGGCATACCGAACCGGCATCGGGCCCCGAAATCCGGATGATCGCGATGGCTCCACGTCCATACGCCGTGGCCGGTGCGAAAATCGTCTCTGAGCGTTCGAAAACTAGCTCTTTTTGCGTTTCTGGGCCTCGCGCTGCAACCCCGACGCGGTTGCGGCCATTTGCGTCCACATTGACTGCCACTGTTCCATGCCCTTGATACCGATGGGCAGCCACTGCATCAGCAGCTGCTGGGGATCGCCGCTCTCTAGGCCCTCGCGCATCCTCTGTTCAAGATCGGCGAGCAATCTTTCCTGCATGGGCACAACATTCGGCAATCCGAGAAACTGTCTCGCCTCGTCCGGCGTGCAATCGACCTCGATATTGAATTTCATCTTCATTCTCCGGGTGTATCGCCGACCTGATCCTGTGATGCGCTGCAACAGCGGGAAAACAGCCGAAACGTCGACCTGGCAACGAATCGGGTATGTTACTACTACTATGATCCATGTGGAGCCGACGAGTCGACACTGCACTTCATTGAAGTGTTGTTGCGAGGATGAAGAATGGCTCCTATGTGATGAAGTCCCTGTCACGACATAGAGGAGGAAGAACGATGGCCATGCGCATCATCTGCCCCAGAACGGGCGGTCCCGACGTCATGGAATGTGAGGATATCGAGCCCGGCGCGCCGGGTCCCGGTGAAATCCGTGTTCGACACTCGGCCATAGGCCTCAACTACATCGACACCTATTTCCGTACCGGTCTCTATCCCAGTCCCGTCGGCCTGCCCCTTCCTCTCGGGCTCGAAGCAGCCGGCACGGTAACGGCCATCGGCGACGGTGTGACCGACCTTGCCGTCGGTCAACGGATTGCATACGGCACCGGACCGCTCGGAGCCTATTCAACCGAGCGGAACATGCCTGCCGCCACGGTCGTTCCCATTCCCGATACCATCGACGATAACACCGCCGCGGCCATGATGCTCAAGGGAATGACTGCCCAGTACCTTCTTCGCCAGACCTACAAGGTCAGGGATGGCGATACCATCCTTTTCCATGCTGCCGCCGGCGGCGTCGGGCTGATTGCCTGCCAGTGGGCGAAAAAGCTCGGCGCAACCGTTATCGGTACGGCTGGATCGAAGGAAAAGGCCGAACTTGCAAGGGCCAACGGTGCGGATCACGTGATCCTCTACAACGAGGAGGATTTTGCCGAACGGGTCCGGGAGATCACCGGTGGCAAGGGTGTCCCGGTCGTCTATGACGGCGTCGGCCAGTCGACCTTCATGAAGTCCCTCGACTGCTTGCAGCCGCGTGGACTGATGGTGAGTTTCGGCAATGCATCGGGTCCAGTGGCGGAATTCAATCTCGGCGTCCTCACCCAGAAAGGATCGCTCTATGTCACACGTCCCAGCCTGATGACCTATACCGCAAGTGTCGAGGACCTGCGTGCCTGCGCTGCCGATGTCATCGATGTCATCGGTAGCGGCGATGTGAAGATCGACGTCAACCAGACCTTCCCACTCAGGGACGTCCGCGCCGCGCACGAAGCTCTCGAAGGTCGAAAGACCACCGGAGCAACTGTTCTCCTGCCGTAATCAAAAAATATGGAATAATGCCGGATTTTTCACAAAACCGGCATTATTCCACCTGATGCTTGAAAGCTGCCTTCAGGTCGGCACCATCGACACCGAACAGCTTGCTGCGCTGCCGATCATAGTAAATTTTCGGATCGTAGGCCGGAACATCGAGATCAAGACTGGCGACTGTCAATTGCCCCACAGCCGATTTCAATTGATAGGCCGCAAGGACTTCGGCCGCGCGCGCCTGCACCAGATCGGTCTGGGACTGGAACAGTTCCTGCTCCGCATCGAGAACATCGAGAACCGTCCGTTGACCCACTGTGGCTTCTTCCTGCACCCCGGCCAGGGCAACTCGATTGGCCTTGACCTGCGATTCAATGGCCACGATGGCGACGCGTGCGGCCTGAAGAACTTCCCAGGCCGTGGAAACCTGCCGCTGGATCGAACGCTGGCTGTTCTCCAGTTCGCTGCGACGCTGCTTCAACACCTGCTTGGTCTGGCGCACCTCCGAATAGACGCGCCCGCCCTGGTACAGCGGGACCGAAACCACAACACCGATCTGAGCATTCTTCCGCCAGTCGGTCCCTGCCGCCGGCCGATCCGTATAGGATACGTCACCGAGAAGATCTACCGTCGGCAGAAGATTCGATCTCGCAACATCAATCGTGTGAAGACTGTTCTCGACAAGATGCTGGCGGGACTGCACCAAGGGGTTCTGCATCGCCAGTTCGTGTGCGGCTTCTATAGATTCCGGTAAATTTTCCAATGGCTTAGGATCTTCAAGCTGGTCCGGAGCGATACCCGTGACATCGCGATACGCGGCCACCGATCCCGCCAGATTGGCCTTGGCCTGCTCAATGTCCGAGCGTGCCCGCGCAAGCCGGGCCTCGGCCTGGGCGACATCGGTACGGGCAACATCCCCCACGCGGTAACGATCCCGCGTCGCCTGCAACTGTCGCCTGATGCGATCCTCGTTGGAGAGCGCAAGATCGAGCACCGACCGATCCCGCCATGTCGAGGTATAGGCATCCACCACGTCGTAGAAAACATCCTGCTCCGTCGACAGCAGTGCGAAGCGTTGCGCCTTCACCGACTCCTCGGCAGCCGCCACGCTGGCCACCGTACCGCCACCACTGTAGAGTGACTGCCTGAGGGTAAGACCAGTATCAGCGGTAGGTCCATCGGTCGTGACCGAGTCCCGATGCTTCAATTTTGTTTCGGTGGAATTTGTTACGGCACTGCCATCAATGGTTATGGTCGGTCTGAAACCCGACAATGCCTGAGATACGTCCTCATCGACAGCCCGCAACTGGGCACGCCCGGCAGTCAGGCGGGGATTGTCCCTGTAGGCCCGTTCGAGCGCTTCATACAGCGTTTCCGCCCGCGCCACTCGACCAACCGGCCCCGGAACCGAAAATGACACAAAGAGCGCCAGCATCGCGATTGCGCAGCGTGACAACACATCTCTCCATACAGTGAAGCGCTTCGCCAGCCTAGACAATGACGAGCGATCCGCCAAATGATGCCAACCGCGGTCGACACGCCTAGTCTCAATCTCCAGTACCCCTGTTGGATGAAGGTCACACCGCGTTGACGTCAAGACGAATTATCCATATCGACATGGATGCGTTCTATGCCGCCGTCGAGCAACGTGACCGGCCGGAATACGCAGGTATACCGCTTGCAGTCGGATCGGAAAGCAGGCGAGGCGTGGTGCTGACGGCGAACTACGAAGCCCGCAGGTTCGGGGTCCGTTCAGCGATGCCATCGGCGACGGCGCGTCGGCTCTGTCCGGACATCACCTTCGTCCGCCCGCGTTTCGACGCCTACCGGGAAGCGAGCCGTATTCTGAGGACGATCTTCGAACGTCATACCTCGATTATAGAGCCATTATCTCTCGATGAAGCCTATCTCGATGTCACCCAATCTGCCAAACGCGGCCAGTCAGCGACCTGCATCGCCCACGCGATCAAGCAGGCGGTCCGCGCCGAGTTGCGCCTGACCGCGTCCGCCGGAATTTCCTACAACAAGTTTCTGGCCAAACTGGCATCCGACATGGAAAAGCCGGATGGCCTTACCGTGATACGCCCGGAACAGGCACTCGGGATCCTGGGCGGGCTCGCCATCGAGCGTTTTCATGGAATAGGGCCCGCTACCGCACGACGCCTCCATGCGGCGGGAATCCACAGTGGCGCCGACCTGCAATCGCGTTCGCCGGACGACCTGAAAACCTTGCTCGGACGGGCAGGGGCTTGGTTCTGGCACCTTTCTCAGGGCCTGGATGACCGGCCGGTGCAATCGGGGCGCAAGCGCCTTTCCGTAAGCGTGGAGACGACATTTCCGGATGATCTGGCCCATCCCGACGAGATCGGGACCGAGTTGCGAAAACTCTGCGATGACCTGCTTCGCCGGTGCGAACGCTCATCCTTTTCCGGGCGAACACTGACCCTCAAGATCAAGTATGCCGACTTTCACATCCAGACACGCAGCCATTCGGCGGCGCATCCACTTACCGACCCCGCAGAAATCCACGTGTTGGCGAAAATGCTGTTGCGCAAGGCACCGCTGCTGACCGCCGTGCGCCTCATCGGGATCGGAATAGGCCGACAGGAACACGACAGGCCGGAAAATCAGCTCAGCCTGAACTTCGAAAAAGGCGAGGGGTGAGGGAACCCGCCGCCGCCATCGACGACGTTCGGAGAGCAAGCGGGGCTACGGAAAGTCGCAAACCTGGGCGGAGACATCGACATAGCCGCGACGTACCGAAGTCGTGGCCTGAAACCGGTATTCGTTTCCGCCGACGACCACCGAATAGGTGATCGGAAGGACCGCATCGATCACCTCGCTCTTTCCTCCGATCGTCAGGAATTGCAGTCGAACCGGCTGGCCCGGATCGAACCACGCCTCGGGGCGGCCATTGTCATCGCGGTTGGAAGGACCTTCTCCCGAAACGGTTACCAGATTATCCGCAAATCCTATGGAATTGCTCGCATTGGAGACGATCGGGGTACGGACCTGCAGGCGCTTGGATTCGATCTCGCGGTCGCACCGACGCTCGATCGCCGCCTCACGAATCACGAAAGCGAGCCGATCGACGGAAACGCCTTCATCGAGCCGTCCCCGGACGATATCGACCAGCATCTTGAGATCGCCGGTCGGCACATTTGCATTGTAGTCCGCTTCGACGCGGGCGAGGGCATCGGAGAGCCGGTTGACCTCGTCTTCGGCCGTCGCATCCTGACGGACACGCTCAAGCTCGCGTTGACGAAAAACCGCAAGTTCGGTTTCCAGCCTTTCCTTCTGCGTGCGGGTCTTCGCCGTCCCGACCTCGAAGGAAGAGTAGGCCGTAAAGCCCAGCAATCCCATCGCCGCAGCGACCTTCAGCAATCCGATCAGAATTTGCTGGCGCCTTTGCCGGCGCTTTCTGGCCGCCGTCGTCAGAAGTGACATCGATCCGCCGTCTCGCCCTGTTGCAACTACCTGCATCGCGCGCGGGCCTCATGGCACCCGCTGTCCACACCAAGAAACCGCCATGGCAACCATCATCAGTCGGAAGAGTTGCCGCCATCTTCCGACGTGCCGACAATCGCCTCGATTTCGGGACTAACACGAGATTGGTATAATTGGTAGATTGTTGCAGCAGTTTCCTCAACCGATCGTTTTGTAACATCGATCTCGGGCCAGTTGTTGCGGGCAAAAAGCCGCCGGGCGAGGACCAGCTCCCTGCGAACCCGTTCGACATCCGCATAATCGCCGCCATATCGGCTGTCGTCATCGTGATCGATCCCCAGCATCTTCTGCCGGCTGCGGCGGATGTGAACGAGCGACTCGGGATTGATGGTAAGGCCGACGACCAGGGGTTTTTGCAGTCTTTCGAGAATGTGGAGTTGGGGAAGGTCCGGCACGATGGGAATATTTGCAGACTTGAGACCACGATTGGCCAGATAGACGCAAGTGGGTGTCTTCGACGTCCGCGAAACCCCAACGAGCACGACGTCGGCCTCGTCCAGTTCCTCGTAGAACTGACCGTCATCGTGCCGCATCGCGAAATCCATGGCCTCGATGCGCGAAAAATAGCCGTCATCCATGGCATGCTGGCGGCCGATCTGCGGCCGGCCGGCCGATCCCAGCATGTTGGTGAGGGCACTCATGAGGGAATCCAGGACCGGAACGCTCGGAATTCCTCGCTGACGGCAATGTTCCTGAAGGACGTGCCGCAGCTCCGGCGACACCAGGGTAAAGACGACGATGCCGGGCAGGGCGTCGATGATGGTCAGGACCTGGTCGAGCTGGGTCCGGGTTCGCACGAAGAACCACACATGCTCGACCGCCACCACGTCCTCGAATTGCGACACCGCGGCGCGGGCGACCGTCGTCACCGTCTCGCCGGTCGAATCGGAAATCAGATGAAGATGCAGGCGCATGACCATCCACAGGCTGAGTGGGGAAGAAATGAGGATGAGCTGTGAGAATCCATCCTCCCTGATAGAGCCTGATGATATCTCAGCCGATCAGCCTCTTTCATCCTTTTTGTGGATGGGAGAACGCAGGGTTTTTCATGCCACCCTACATGTTCGAAAGATCCGCACAGGATCATGCTTCCGCATGTTCTTCGCAGATTCAACGGCTTTGACATGTTATCTCCCTTATCCACAACCTCGTTTGCCTTGCGGACAGTCATGTGGATGGGTACTGGACGGCGTGCGGCGAGCGCCGTAATCCCCGCTATCATCCCCACCAACTACAACTACAATATTTTTAAAGATTCTTGATAGGGAAGAGGAGAAAAGCAATGGCCGTTCGCAAGCGGAAGCTCGTTCAGGCCGCTCTGGCAGGTGAATTCACGGACGAGATCCCGGTCTGGTTCATGCGGCAGGCGGGTCGGTATCTCCCGGAATATCGACGGACGAGAACCAGGGCCGGGTCGTTTCTCGATCTTTGTTACACCCCGGAACTGGCTATCGAGGTGACATTGCAGCCATTAAGGCGCTTTCCCTTCGATGCGGCCATTCTCTTTTCGGATATCCTTGTCATCCCGGATGCACTGGGAGCCGATGTGGGCTTTGTCGAAGGCGAGGGGCCGAAGCTGACACCCCTTCGCCATGAGGGTGACCTCGCGAAGCTCTCCAGCGAAAGGGTGGTCGAGCACCTTGCGCCGGTCTTTGCCATTCTCGAAGGTTTGCGCGGAGCCTTGCCGCCACACGTGACGCTGATCGGCTTTGCCGGTGCGCCATGGACGCTGGCGGCCTACATGATCGAAGGGGCGGGGTCGAAGGATTTCCCGACGACGCGGCTCATGGCCCGGACCCGGCCGGGCCTTTTCAAGGCCGTCATCGACCTGCTCTGCGAGGCGATCACGATCTACCTGCGACGGCAGGTGGAATCCGGAGCCGAGGTCATTCAGCTGTTCGACAGCTGGGCCAACGTGCTTGCACCCGATGAACGCCAGCGGTGGTGTGATGAACCGACTGCCCGGATCGTCGACAACCTGCGCGCCTTCGCACCCGACATCCCGGTCATCGCCTTTCCCCGCGCGATCGGTCCGGCATGCGTCGATTTTGCCCGTGTCGTCCGGCCCGATGGCCTGTCGCTCGATACCTCGCTCGATCCCGCCTGGGCGGCAACCGCTCTGCCCGGGGATCTGGTGCCGTGCCTCCAGGGCAACCTCGACCCGATGGCTGTGGTCGCGGGAGGGGAAACCATGATCCGTTCGGCCGAACGGATTGCCGATGCATGGGCCGGACGACCGTATATCTTCAACCTCGGACATGGAATTGTGCCGCAGACACCGCCGGAAAATGTCCTTTGCGTCGTTGAGCACTTGAAATCGCGATCCAGATGATCCAATACTGCTTCAGCAAGGTGCACGATCCGTTCGAACTTCCGACCCGAACCGGCACCGACAGATTGCGGCCTCGGGTTTTGGCTCCAGTCCCTGAACACTTCCTTATCAGTAAGACAATTCAGTTGGCGTGATGCTGGACGATCTATCATCCTGGCTTCGGGTGGTTCACATATTTTCGTTTGCGGCCTGGATGGCGGCGATGTGGTATCTGCCGAGGCTGATGATCTATCATGTCGGTACCGAGCCCGGTTCCGTGACCTCGGAAACGTTCAAGATCATGGAACGTCGCCTGCTCAGGGCGATAGCCACCCCGGCCATGGTCTCGACATGGATCATGGGGCTGTGGCTGGCGACCGACCTCGGTTACTGGTCTTCGGGCTGGCTGCATGCGAAGCTTCTGTTCGTGATCCTCCTGAGTGCGTATCATGGTATAATATCAGCTCATGTGCGGAAGTTCGCCAATGATGAGCGACCCAAGCCCGAGCGGTGGTACCGGATCCTCAACGAGGTCCCCACCGTCATTTTCATCATCATTCTCATATTCGTGGTTTTCAAGCCGTTTTGAGTATCCGCTCGATGAGTTCGAGCTGCCAATGAAAGGTCCTTCGACACCGTGACCGAGTCCGACGACCAGCAAGCTGAGCCGACCGATCTGGCTATCGACGAGACGAAACCTGTCCGCCGCCGCCGTGCCCGCAAGCCGCGACCGAAAGACGAAACGGACGTCGCCGCGACCGCGGATCAGCCTGCCGCCGAAAAGGAGCAACCTGCATCGAAGCCGGAGCCCGAGGTTGGAGATGCCGGTGAGAACGGGGCCATGAGTTCGTTCGAACCTCCGGAACCTGATGTCGCTCCGGATGCCGATGACGGCAAGGCAGCGAAGTTGTTGTTCGAGCCTGAATCTGAAGGCGAGGGGGAGCGTGATAGCGGGCGCGAAGCGGGTGTGCCGGCCGAGCAGGAGACAACCGGCGCGTCCGACGAGGACGAGGGAAACCGCGAGCGGCCGCGTCGTGGTGACCGCCCGCGCCGCCCGCGTCGTGGCGAGCGCGGTGAGCGCAATCAACGGCAGGACCGTCAGGAACGACCCGAGCGCCAGCAGTATGTCGAGCCCGATCCGAGTCTGCCGGCCATAAATCTCTCCGAACTGAAACGTCGCCCGCCAGGGGAACTGCTGAGTTACGCAGAGGAAATCGGCATTCCCGAAGCCACGACGCTGAAGAAATCCGATCTCGTTTTCGCGGTGCTCAAGCAGCTGGCCCAGACGGGCGTGCCGATCACGGGCGAGGGGGTGCTGGAGATTCTCCAGGACGGATTCGGGTTTCTGCGTTCGCCGGACGTGAACTACGTGGCCGGCCCCGACGATATCTATGTATCTCCTTCGCAGATACGCCGCTTCGCGTTGCGCACGGGCGACATCGTCCAGGGCATGGTCAGGGCACCGAAGGAGGGAGAGCGCTATTTCGCGCTGCTGCGGGCCAACACGATCAACTACGACCCGCCGGAGGTTGCGCGCCATCGCGTGCATTTCGAAAATCTCACGCCTTATTTCCCCACCGAAAAGCTGATGCTCGAAGTCGAGGGAAAGAAGGATACGAGCACGCGCGTCATCGACATCGTCGCGCCCCTTGGCAAGGGGCAACGCGGTCTGATCGTGGCACCTCCGCGGACCGGCAAGACCGTGCTGATGCAGAATGTCGCTCACGCGATCATGGCCAATCACCCTGAAGTCCATCTGATCGTGCTGCTCATCGACGAGCGGCCGGAAGAAGTGACCGACATGCAACGTTCGGTCCGCGGCGAAGTGGTGAGCTCGACCTTCGACGAACCGGCATCCCGTCATGTTCAGGTCGCGGAAATGGTGATCGAGAAGGCCAAGCGACTTGTCGAGCACGGCAAGGACGTGGTGATCCTGCTCGACTCGATCACGCGGCTCGCCCGGGCCTACAACACCGTCGTACCGAGTTCCGGCAAGGTGCTGACGGGCGGCGTCGACGCGAACGCGCTACAGCGGCCCAAGCGCTTCTTCGGTGCCGCGCGCAATATCGAGGATGGCGGGTCGCTTACCATCATTGCCACGGCGCTGATCGACACCGGATCGCGCATGGACGAGGTGATCTTCGAGGAGTTCAAGGGAACCGGCAATTCGGAGATCGTCCTCGACCGCCGTGTCGCCGACAAGCGCGTCTATCCGGCGATCGACATCAACAAGTCCGGCACCCGCAAGGAGGAGCTGCTGGTCGACAGGGCGACCCTGTCACGCATGTGGGTGTTGCGTCGCATCCTCAATCCGATGGGAACCGTCGACGGGATCGAGTTCATCACCGACAAGCTGCGCTTTGCCAAGACCAATGAGGATTTCTGGTCCTCGATGAACAACTAGCCCGACATTCACGATCCCATGCCAGCATCAGAAGACGACGAACCGGAACTGTTCGCATCCCTGCCCGAACAACGCCGTACGCAGCATGGGCTTCCCCAGGGCACGACGACACGGACCACGGGCATTCTGCCGTCGCACAGGCTCGAAGAGTTGCTGGGCTGGCAGGTAATCGCACCACCTCTGGCGAAAGGTCAGGTGCAGCCTTCGAGTATTGATCTGCGGTTGGGTGCCGAAGCCTTTCTGGTGGAGGCATCCTTTCTGCCGGGTTCCGGTCGGACGGTGGCCGAGCGCATCGCCGGTCTGACCATGGCACGTCTGGATCTGCGTGAAGGTGCGGTACTGGAAAGGGGCAGCGTCTACATCGTTCCGCTTCTCGAACGCCTCGAACTGCGAAAACGTTACTCGGGTATTGCCAACCCCAAGAGCTCGACGGGTCGCCTGGACGTCTTCACGCGCCTGATCACCGACTATGGTACGGAGTTCGACAGGGTTCCGGCCAATTATCGCGGTCCGCTCTATGCCGAGATTTCCCCGAGGTCGTTCAATATTCTCGCGCGGGAAGGGGCTCGATTGCTGCAATTGCGCATCCAGCGCGGCAGTCCACGCCCGTCCGATGCGGCCTTGCGCGAATTGCATGACCGATACCATCTGATTCCGGATGAGGACGATCCCGACATCAAGAATGCCGGTGTCGCCATTCGCGTCGACATTTCAGGTGTGGATGGTTCCGGGATCATCGGTTATCGCGCCCGCAAGAATGTCACCACGCCCATCGACCTCGACAATGTGGGAGCATATGCGGCGAAGGACTTCTGGCAGCCGGTTACCAGACCCGGACGTCGTGGACTGATCCTGCGCAACGACGACTTCTACATCCTTGCATCCCGGCAGGCGGTGTGGGTACCCCCCGATACGGCAGGGGAAATGATCGCCTACGACACGTCGGTCGGCGAGTTCCGGGTGCACTATGCCGGATTCTTCGATCCGGGCTTCGGTTATCATGCCGACGGTACCCGCGGGACGCGGGCGGTGCTGGAGGTGCGGGCGCACGAGGTGCCGTTCATCATCGACGACAACCAGATCATGGGCCGGATCGTCTATCACGACCTGATCGAGCCTCCCTACCGGCTCTACGGACAGGACATCGGGTCGAACTATGCCCGTCAGGGCCTGACGCTTGCCAAGCATTTCAGGCCCTGGGCGGGTTGAGGGGAGACATTCCCCTGCTTGCTACCATTCGTAGGGGCGAATCTCGCTCCCATCGGTGAATCTCTCGAACCGGAAGGCATCGACATTGACCGGAGGTTCCTCGCCCGTGGCGAGTGCCGCCATGATACGGCCGGTCGCTGCTCCCATGCCGAAGCCGTGACCGGAAAAGCCAGTGGCCACCAGCAGGCCCGGCATGGCTGCGACCGGACTCATCACCGGTATCACATCCGGCAATACGTCGATCATGCCAGCCCATCTCTCCACGGACTGAACATCTTCCAGTTGTGGGAACAATTCCTTTGCATCCCTGAGAACATCGTCAAGCAAGGCATGATCGGGCGGAGGATCCAGGACACGCATGGCCTCGAACGGACCCGGTTCGTCAAGGCTCCAGTCCACCCGACCGAAGAAATCGCGAAGGAACTTCGTGCCAATGCGAAGTTTCATGCTGGGGAGGTCGGTACGAATGACATGGCGGTAAAGCCACATGTCGCGAATGGCACCCGGCGTGATTTCAAACGTGCTGGAACCGCTGCGCGCAATGGTATAGCCGCCGTCGCGCCGCCGCCGGAATGCCGCACGTTCGCAACTGACACCGCTTTGGGTAATGAGCGGTGCCTCGTTCGAACGCATCACGGAGGCTTTCACGGCCAGCTGCGGCAGATGCAGGCCGAGATGCTTGAGCATCAGCCGCGACCAGGCACCGCCCGCCAGCACCACGGCCTTGCAGCGCACCGGGCCCTTTTCGGTGATTACCGCCGAAACGCGTCCACCCGAATGTTCGAGACCGCGCACGGCACAACGCTCGTGGATCCGGGCACCCAGCGCCTTCGCCCGCCGGGCTATCGCCGGAACGGCCCGCTGGGGTTCGGCCCGGTAGTCGCTCGGCGTGAACAATGCGCCCTTGAAGGGCTGGTGATTCGTCTGGAGCATGTGGCTGACTTCACCCGTGCTCAGCATGCGGCTGTCCAGCCCGTGTTCCCTGGCATGCACGAGCCACCGTTCGAGGCCGGCCAGACGCTTGTCCGTTTCGGCCAGATAGGTGGTACCGCCCTGGAAGAAACCGATATCCTCGTCCAGTTGCGGAACGATTTCATTCCACAGTTCGAGACTGAGCTTTATGGCGGGAATTTCGCGAGGGTCACGGCCCTGCTTGCGGATCCATCCCCAATTGCGTGAAGATTGCTCGCAGGCGATCCGTCCCTTTTCGAGCAGGGTCACGGGTACGCCGGCTGACGCCAGGAAATAGGCCGTCATCGTACCGGCGATGCCGCCGCCAATGACGGCGACTTCGGTTTCTTCCATCAGGGCTCCTATTCGGCCGCTTGTTGATAGTCCTCGATCGGCGGGCAGGTACATATCAGGTGCCTGTCACCATAGACATTATCCACGCGCCCCACAGGTGGCCAGTACTTGTCATCGCGAGTGCGGGCGTCCGGGAAAAGGGCCTTTTCGCGGCTGTAGGGAAGGGTCCAGTCCTCAAGCAGCAGGTGGTGAGTATGGGGGGCGTTCTTCAGCGGATTGACATCGCGATCCATGTCGCCGCGTTCGATCTCGGCTATTTCACCCGCGATGGCGATCATCGCGTCGCAGAACCGGTCGAGTTCCGCCTTCGATTCGCTTTCGGTCGGTTCGATCATCAGCGTCTCGGCCACGGGGAACGACATCGTCGGTGCATGGAAACCGAAATCCATCAGCCGCTTGGCGATGTCCTCCGCAGTGATGCCGGTGCGTTCCTTGATGTCGCGGATGTCGATGATGCATTCATGCGCCACCCTTCCGTTCCGGCCCCGATAGAGCACGTCGAAATGCCCTTCGAGACGTCTGGCGACATAGTTCGCACTCAGGATTGCCACCGCTGTCGCTCGCCTGAGACCCCCAGGTCCCATCATCGCGATGTAGGCCCATGAGATGGGCAGGATCGACGCCGAACCCCACGGGGCGGCCGACACGTTGCCGACCGGCTCATCGCCGGAGGCGGCGGGATTGACGCCCTTGACCACAGGGTGGTCGGGAAGGAACGGTGCCAGGTGGGACTTGACGCCGATCGGTCCCATTCCCGGTCCGCCACCGCCATGCGGGATGCAGAATGTCTTGTGCAGGTTGATATGGCTGACATCGGCCCCGTAATCTCCGGGCCGGCAGACACCCACTTGCGCGTTGAGATTGGCGCCATCGAGATAAACCTGCCCACCGTGGTCATGCACGATCTGGCAGATATCGACGATGGCTTCCTCGAACACGCCATGCGTCGACGGGTAGGTGACCATCAGCGCGGCGAGCCTGTCCGCATGCTGCGCAGCCTTGGCCCTGAGATCCTCGACATCGACATTGCCGTTCTCATCGCAGCCGACCACCACGACCCGCAATCCGGCGAGTACTGCACTGGCGGGATTGGTGCCATGTGCGGATGAAGGGATGAGGCAGATATCACGCTCGCTCTGGCCCGACCTTTCGAGATACCGCTTGATCACCAGCAATCCGGTGTATTCTCCCTGACTGCCGGCATTGGGTTGCAGCGAGACCGCATCGAAGCCGGTGATTTCAGCGAGCCAGTCCTCAAGCTCCTCGAAGAGCTGTTCGTAGCCCTGAGCCTGTTCCAGCGGGCAGAAGGGATGCAGATGGGCAACATCCCGCCATGTCACCGGTTCCATCTCGGTGGTGGCATTCAGTTTCATCGTACATGACCCGAGCGGGATCATCGACCGGTCGAGTGAGATATCCTTGGCCTGCAACCTGCGCAGGTACCGAAGCATCTCGGTTTCGCCGTGATAGAGATGGAAGACCGGATGATCGAGGAACGACGAGGTACGCCGCAGCGCTTCGGGGAAGAGCATCGTGCCGACCTTCTCGTCCATCGCCGCAACGCTCAGCCTGTCCGGCGCCTTGCGCGAGAAGACCTTCCACAGGGCCTTGACTTCGCTGCGGCGCGTGGTTTCGTCGAGGGCGATACCGATTCGGTCGCGGTCGATCACGCGCAGATTGATATGACCCTCGCGGGCCCGTGCGGCGATACGCTCGGCCTGGCCGGGAACGCGCACGGTAATGGTATCGAAGAAGATCTCGTCCTCGACATCGAAGCCGAGTTCCAGGAGTCCCGCACGCAGGATCTTCGCCATTCGGTGAATGCGTCGCGCAATCCGTTTGAGACCTTCGGGACCGTGATAGACGGCATACATGCCCGCGATGACGGCCAGCAGTACCTGGGCGGTGCAGATGTTGCTCGTCGCCTTCTCGCGTCGGATGTGCTGCTCGCGGGTCTGGAGTGCCATGCGCAGGGCAGGGCGGCCGGCGCTGTCCACCGATACGCCGATGATGCGGCCCGGCATGGATCGCTTGTAGGCCTCGCGTGTGGCGAAGAAGGCCGCATGGGGTCCGCCATAGCCCATGGGAACGCCGAACCTCTGGGCCGAACCGAGCACCACGTCCGCACCCATTTCACCCGGCGGCTTGATCATGCAGAGCGCGAGCAGGTCGGATGCGACAATCGCGAGCGCCTTCTTTCCATGGAGTTTTTCAATCACCGCGGTCGGATCGCGCAGGACACCATAGGTATCCGGGTATTGGACCAGTCCACCGAAGCATTCGGTGCTCTCGACCAGTTCCTCGACCTTGCCGATGCGCAGGTCGATACCAAGCGAACGGGCCCGGGTCCGGAGCACACCCAAAGTCTGCGGATGGCAGCGCTCGTCCGCGAGGAAGGTGTCGTTCTTGGCCTTGCTGGTACGATGAGCCATCGCCATGGCTTCGGCTGCCGCCGTGCCTTCGTCGAGCAGCGAGGCGTTGGCGATATCCATCGCCGTGATATCACATATCATTTGCTGGAAATTGAGGATCGCTTCCAGCCGTCCCTGGCTGATTTCCGCCTGATAGGGCGTATAGGCCGTGTACCAGCCGGGGTTTTCGAGGATGCGGCGGGTGACGACACCCGGAACGATGGTGCCGTAATAACCGGTGCCGATCATCGACACGAACACCTCGTTGCGCTCCATCATCTTTCGCAGATACGAGATGGTCTCACGTTCCGAACGGGCAGGGGGAAGGTCGAGCGGCCGGTTCAGCCGGATCTTCTTCGGAACCGTCTGGTCGATCAGATCGTCCAGCGACCCGGCACCGACCACATCAAGCATCGCCTGCAGATCTTCGCCACGCGGTCCTATGTGACGGTCGATGAAGTCATCGCTGCGCTCGAGCTGTTCCAGGGTCGGGCGGGTCTTGGACATGGGCTTGCTTCTCGTCCTTCGTGTTTCAGCTGATCGTTTCGAGATAGGCGTCGTACTGCTCGCGGTTCATCAGGTCGCCGAGTTCACCCTTGTCGGCGATCTTGACCTTGAAGAACCAGGCATCGCCCTCGGCGTCCTCGTTGACCTTTTCCGGGCTGTCGCTGATCGCCTGATTGGCCTCGCAAACCTCGCCACCGATCGCTGCATAGATCTCGCTGGCAGCCTTCACGCTCTCGACCACGGCACTTTCCTCGCCCTTCTTGAGCGTGCGACCCACGTCGGGCAACTCGACATAGACCACGTCACCGAGCTGTTCCTGCGCGTGGTTGGTGATGCCGATGGTGGCGATGTCGCCATCGACGGACACCCACTCGTGGTCCTTGCTGAAATACAGGCTCATCCCTTGATCTCCTTGCGATGGTAGTTATGGGGCACGAATGGCATGGCGGTGACAGTCGCGGGAACGGGTTTGCCACGCAGGATGACGTTGACGGTTTCTCCGGTCTGCGAACGGGCAAGGGTCAGGTAACCCATGGCAACGGGGCCGCCGACTGTCGGTCCGAACGCTCCGCTGGTGACCTTGCCGATGATATGGCCGTCCCTGTCCTGCACTTCCGCTCCCTCGCGCACGGGAGCCCGGCCGTCTGGCCGGAGTCCCACAAGCTTGCGTTCGGGGCTGTTGTGCATTTCGGCGAGAATGCGCTCATGACCGGGGAAGCCGCCCTCCGCTGCACGCCGCTTGCCGATGGTCCAGCGCAGGCCCGCCTCGATCGGCGTGGTCGTGGTATCAATGTCGTGACCGTAGAGGCACAGTCCCGCTTCCAGTCGCAGGCTGTCGCGGGCGCCCAACCCTGCTGGCTCGACCTCCTCGGCTGCCAGCAGCGTGCGCGCCAGCTTGACCGCGTGGTCCGCGTGCACCGAAATCTCGTAACCGTCCTCGCCGGTATAGCCCAACCGGGACACACGGCAGGAAAGTCCTGAAACGTCGAACTCCGCACTCTGCATGAAGGCCAGGTCGGCAACCTCCGGGCACAGCCTTCCGAGTACGGTCGCGGCCGCCGGTCCCTGGAGGGCGAGCAGGGCCCTGTCGGCGAGTTCCGCAACGCTCAAGTCCGGTTCCATCGCAGCACGGATCAGGGCGGTATCGGCATCGCGGCAACCCGCATTGACCACGACGAACAGGCCGTTTCCGGTCCGGGTCACGATCAGATCGTCACGGATGCCGCCTTCGTCATTGGTCAGCATGGTATAACGCGCACGGCCCGGCTTCAGGGCCCGTATCTCGCCGGGCACCAGCGTCTCCATGCGCTCGGCCGCGCCATCGCCGACGATGTGCAGCTGGCCCATGTGCGAGACATCGAACAGCGCCGCCTTCCGCCGACACTGATTGTGTTCGGCCAGGATACCCGAGGGGTATTGCACGGGCATGGACCAGCCGGCGAACGGCACCATGCGCCCACCGAGTTCCAGATGCAGATCGTGCAACGGAGTTTTCTTCAGATCTTCAGCCGGGCGCGTATCACTCATCAGGTTCGACCTCAAGCAGCACCTCCAAGGCGTCCATCGCCTCGGATTGTGCCCCCTCTGTCTAGAACCTGAGAGATTGACGAGATGCCGGCGACACGATGTCGGAGACGGGCACCTCTCCCCTTCGGTGGAGCACAATCACGAGGACGTGCCCGCTCTCCAGAGGATCCTTTCCGGATACCGGTCCTTTTGCCTGAGAGTTTCCGGGGCGGTTGCTCCTTCGGCGTCGCGCGCATCGAGCGAACGATCTCTCCCTGTATCCCAACGGATCAGCGACATCTTGCGTGACTGCCGCGAGGCGGTCAAGCAGTGAGAGAACCGTCGAGATCGACGATGGCGGGTTCGTAACCCAGCGAGCGGATGAAACCGAGAAGGTCCGCGCTGCGCAGCGTCGTCGTCGCCGTATTCTCCAGCGGGTGAACGTTGATCTTCTCGTGGCGCAGCATCTTTTCGTCGAGCACGACCCGCACCTTGCGGGCATCGTCATTGATGAGCGCCAGCGGTGTGACCGATCCGGGCCGCACACCGAGAATCTCCAGCAACGGCTCGGGCTTCGCGAATGAGAAACGCGGCGCCCCCAGAAGTCTTGCGAGACCGTTCACCTTGATCTGCTGCTCGTCGCTGCAGGTCACCAGCCAGTAATCGCCCGTCTTGTCGACCAGGAACAGGTTCTTGACGTGACCGCCTTCGAGGTGGCCGGTATGTTCCCGGGCGTCCTCCACCGTGAAGACCGGAGGATGGTCGGTCGTCGTGACCTCGATACCCTGATCCCCGAGATAGTTCATCAATTCACTGCGGGTTCTCACGATCGTGTTTCTCTCTCGATGTCGGAATACTGGTTCGTGCGGCTTCGCAGGAGTATCTGTCGTGAAAAATGATCCGGGACAAGTCTGGTGGAATGATGGTCGATCGGGTGAATGCGGACATCTGCGTGCTGGGTGCCGGCTCGGGCGGGCTTTCGGTTGCCGCCGGTGCGGCGCAGCTCGGTGCGCGCACCGTATTGATCGAACGGGCCAAAATGGGCGGAGACTGCCTGAACCACGGTTGCGTGCCGTCGAAAAGCCTGATCGCTGCCGCGTACCGCGCCCATGTCGTCCGCTCGTCGTCCGCATTCGGTATCGAGGCGATGGAACCTCGCGTCGACATGGCTTCGGTGCGACGCCATATCCACCGCGTCATTGCGGCCATCGAGCCGCATGACAGTGCGGAGCGGTTCGAGGGACTGGGCGTACAGGTCATCCGGGAGCATGGACGTTTTGTCGGCGAACGGGAGGTCGTGGCTGGAAATCATCGCATTCGCGCGAGGCGCTTTGTCATCGCCACGGGTTCGCGCGCGGCCATCCCGCCGGTTCCGGGTCTTGAAAGTGTTGATATCCTGACGAACGAGACGGTCTTCGATCTGGATACATTGCCGGGTCATCTGCTGATACTCGGAGCCGGCCCCATCGGCTGCGAACTGGCCCAGGCCTTCCACCGTCTGGGTTCGGCGGTGACCATGGTCGATATAGGCCCCATGCTCGCCCGCGACGACGGGGACATGCGTCGCGTCGTGCGCGAGAGCCTCATCGGTGACGGCGTGGCCATCCGCGATTCCGTAAAGGTGGAGCGGGTGGAGCAGGGGCCTTCGATCGTCATCCGCGACGGGAACGGGATCGGGCGGATCGAGGGCACGCATCTGCTGGTCGCAGCCGGCAGGGTACCCAATATCGAGGATCTCGGTCTGGATGCGGCCGGTATCGAGTATGATCGACGCGGGGTTACCGTCGACGGACGCCTCCGGACCACCCGCAAGACCATTTTCGCCATCGGGGATGTCACCGGAAGGTGGCAGTTCACCCACGTGGCCGGCCATCAGGCGGGGATTGTCATCCGAAATGCCTTGTTCCGCCTTCCGGCAAGGATGCGCGAGGATGCCATTCCCCGGGTGACCTATACCGATCCGGAACTTGCCCATGTGGGGTTGAGTGAGGAAGAAGCCCGGGAAAAGGGGATTGTCTGCGAAATCCTCCATTCCCCGTTTGCGGAAAATGATCGGGCAAGAGCCGAAGGTGCGGTGGAAGGCGGCATCAAGCTGGTTGTTACCCGGAAGGGGAAGGTACTCGGCGCGACCATTGTCGGTGCCCATGCCGGAGAACTGATCCTTCCCTGGGTGATGGCCATCGAACAGGACATGAAGCTGTCGAAACTGGCTTCGATGCTGGTTCCCTATCCGACATTGAGCGAGATCGGCAAGCGGGTGGCGGGTTCGTTCTACACTCCCAGACTGTTCAACGCGCGGACACGGATGCTGGTCCGCTGGCTGGCCAGGCTGGGATGATCCCGGCCGGGAAACCTTCCCCGCCCGGTGACAGGGCCGCCTGGAAACGATGGATTCCTCTGGCGATCCTGATCGCCTGCATCGGTGCGGCGTACGTGCTGGACCTGCAACACTACCTGACGTTCGACGCCCTGCGCGACCATCGGCAGGCTCTTCAGGACGTGACACGGGAAAGGCCGGTCGTCTCGGCGTTTATCATGGTATTGGTCTATGCGGCCGCCACGGCGGTATCGGTGCCGGGCGCCAGCTTTCTCACCATTGCCGCCGGGTTCCTGTTCGGCACCTGGCTGGGGGGAATGCTGGCAGTGTCGGGGGCCACTCTGGGTGCCGTGCTGGTCTTCCTCATCGCCCGCAGCTCGCTGGGCCACGGCCTGCGCCGGCGTGCGGGGCCATGGCTTGCCCGCATGGAAAGGGGGTTTGCCGAAAATGCGATGAGTTATCTTCTGGTATTGCGGCTGGTTCCCCTCTTTCCGTTCTGGCTGGTCAATCTGGTCCCGGCCTTTCTCGGCGTCGGCCTGCGTACCTATACCATCGCCACTTTTATCGGCATCATCCCCGGCGGACTGGTCTATGCCAGCGTGGGCAATGGGCTGGGTGCGCTCTTCGACCGCGGAGAAGAGCCCGACATGCAAATCTTCTTGAAACCGGAAGTTGTTATGCCGATCCTTGGACTGGTGGCACTGGCCCTCGTGCCGGTAGCTTATCGATACTGGAAAGGTCACAGCGGGAAAGATACTTGAACAACCGCCAACGATATCTCTTCATCGCCGGCAATGCCCGTTCCGGCACGACTGCCCTCACCGAACTCGTCAACTCCCATCCTTCCATTGTCGCCGGCATGGAGCGCTACTTCAATCTCGCTTCGCCCGCCCGTTGCGGCGAGCTCGTGAGCGAACTGTTCGACAACAGGCGCTTCTTCGATCCGTCGCCGGACGAAACCCACAATTTCCGCTGGCGGGATGACGCGAAGTACGTCGCCTTCCTTCGCGACAAGTATGCCAGGGCGGAAATCGTCGGCGACAAGGTCCCCAACTATTTCTGGCATGCCGAAAGATTGTTTGAGATCTTCCCCCGTTCGCGCATGCTCCTGATCACCCGTCATCCCCTGAGGGTCGCGGATTCGTGGAAAAGGCGTCAGGTGGATGCCAGCGACCTCAACTGGGAAGCCGGTGCAGCCGATGCGCTGCGCCAATGGAACCTCGGTCATGAAAAAATGGTCGAACTTGTGCTCAGGTACGGGTCCCGCTTTGGCGTTGTCGTCTATGAGGACCTGTTTTCCGGCGCCATGCACCACTTCAACCGGCTTCTGTCGTGGCTCGATGCCGGACCTCCCAGCGAATGGACCATGTCCTTCCACAAGCGGGCCACCGGCGGATGGTCCGAACGGGAGGACAGGGACCTTTTGCTGACCGACGCCGAACAGGAAATGGTGGTCGACGGTGCGCGTTTCGATTTGCGCGAGCGGCTTGTCCGGCTGGCGGGCATCTGATGGCGAAAACCGGAAGGAAAGCCGGCATGGCCTCGCGGGGTACCCACGCCGTTGCCGCGCTCGAATCGGCGGGACGGCCATTCGAACTGCACAGCTATGATTATACGGGTGAAAAGGGGGCAATCGGTCTCGAGGCCGCCATGGCTCTCGGGGTCGATCCGGGTCGCGTGTTCAAGACGCTGGTCGGTGATGTCGACGGCGTGGGCCTCGTCATGGCCATCATTCCGGTGGCCGCCACACTCGACCTGAAAGCGCTGGCCCATCAGGTGGGCGGCAAGCGGGCCGCCATGGCCGACATCCGCAAGGCGGAGCGGGCCACGGGCTACATCAAGGGCGGCATCAGCCCGTTCGGCCAGAAACAGAAGCTCGCCGCCATTCTCGATGACAGCGCGCTCGCCCACGAGACCATCTTCGTTTCCGGCGGCAAGCGTGGGCTCGAGATCGAAATCTCCGCGAGCGACCTTCTCGCCGTGCTCGGCGCGGAGACGGCCGATATCGCCCGGGAGTGACATTTCGGGCGCGCGACCGGTCGTCGCGCCGTCTGTCGGAAGGATCCCGAATGGCGGTAGAACGACGTCCATCGGGGCAGTGTGTCCCTGTGTCGTTTTCCTGATGTCCACAAGTTCCCGGAAGCCTGATCATGAATGATCGTGTCACGCCGCTCGCATCCGACTTCGATCCGGTCACGCACGACCAGTGGATGGTACTTGTGGAAAAGGTGCTGGCCGGCAGGGATTTCGAGCGTACCCTGGTTTCCCGGACAGCCGACGGAATCGCCGTGTCTCCGCTTTTCACGGAGGCTGACAGGCCCGCTTCCGGCAGTGGCACCAGCGGCGCCTATCCCTTTGTCCGCGGGTCGGTGGCCAGCGGCGATGTCGCTGCGTGGGATATCCGCCAGCTCGTCTTCGCCAGCCGCCCCGCCGATGCCCGCAAGGAGGTGGATGAGGAACTGGCAGGTGGTGCCACGTCCGTCGAATTGCGCATCGATCGTGAAAACAGGCTTTCCGGCGACGTTCCCGATGGGATCGTCCTTGGAACCACGGGCGATCTTGCCGAAGTGCTGGGAGGTGCCGACGGGAACAGTCTGGAACTCGCCTTCGATCCCGGCCCCGGTTTCGTTGCCGTCGCCGGAATGGCGACCGAGTTGGAACTTCGACGTGTGGCACTGAATGCCGATCCTCTGGGTGCTGTCGCGCTCGGCGACATGACGCCCGGCGGTGCGGTGGATTCGGCCGTCGGGCTCGCATCCGCCGTTCCGGCCTCGTGGGGCCTCCTGCGGGCCTGCGGCGAGGTCTACCATGCGGCCGGTGCGAGCGACGCCGAGGAACTGGCAGCGGTCGTGGCGACCGGCATCGCCTATCTGCGTGCGCTGGCGGACAGCGGAATGCCCGTGGACGACGCGGGCCGGCGGATCAGCCTGCGGCTTGCCGTCGACACGGATATCTTCGGCTCGATGGCCAAGCTCCGCGCCGCCCGGCGCCTCTGGGCGCGCGTGCTGGATGCCTCGGGTGTGTCGCAACCCCGTACCGGCATCGAGGCCATCACCGCCAGCCGCATGCTCACCCGTCGCGACAGCTGGACCAACCTGCTGCGAACCACGACGGCCACCTTCGCCGGCCTGTGCGGCGGCGCGCGGGCGATGACCGTCCTGCCACATGACTGGTCGCTGGGGACCTCGAATGGCAGGTCCCGCCGCCTGGCCCGCAACGTCCAGCTCATCCTCATGGAGGAGAGCCAGTTGCACCGGGTCATCGATCCGGCTGGCGGCGCCTATCTCGTCGAAAGCCTCACCGACGGCCTTGCCCGTCTCGCCTGGGAACGGGTGCAGGGGATCGAGGCGGCGGGCGGCATGGAAGCAGCACTTTCGGCCGGCATCATCCAGGAGGCGATCGCCGCCACGGCGGCGGCCCGTCTCGAACGGATCGCCACCAATCGCGAGCCGGTGATCGGGGTGAGCAGTTTTCCCCGGCTCGATGAACCGGCGGCGACGGCGGAAGCGCACGGATATGTGCCGCCTTCCGATCCGGCACTGGCCGGTTTCGAGCCGATAGCCCACCCGCTGGAACCGTCGCGGCTGGGCGGGGATTTCGAACGGCTGCGCGATATCAGCGACGATCTTCTGGCGCGTGACGGCCAGCGGCCACGCATCTGGCTGGCCTGCATCGGCAGCCTCGCCGAGCACGGCGCCCGGGCGAATTTCGCCCGCAACGCGTTCGAGGCGGGTGGCATCGAGGCGGTCGCGAGCGGCCCGCTCGATGATGTGTCCATGCTGGCGAGTGCCTTTGCCGGCAGCAATTGCCGCATGGCCTGCCTGTGCGGCAGCGATGCGGGCTACGAGCAACGTGCGGCCGCCTTTGCAGCGGCACTGGTCGATGCCGGTGCCGAGGCGGTTTATCTCGCCGGACGGCCGGACGCGAAGTTGCGCGAGGCCGGGATCGACAAGTTCGTCTACGCGGGCTGCGATCTGCTATCCCTGCTTGAGGATGCACAATCTCTCCTGATCGGAGGCCGGCCATGACCAGCATTCCCGACTTTTCGAAGATTGCACTGGATGATCGCATCGACGATGCGGCGGCACCCGGCGGAGAGTCGTGGCTTACGCCGGAGGATATCGCCGTCAGGCGGATCTACGGGCCCGACGATACCCGGTCGCTCGACTTCACGGGCGGCTTTCCCGGTCTCGCGCCCTTCCTGCGCGGTCCCTATCCGACAATGTATGTCAATCAGCCCTGGACGATCCGCCAGTATGCGGGATTTTCCACGGCCGAGGAAAGCAACGCCTTCTACCGCCGCAATCTCGCGGCCGGGCAGAAGGGGCTTTCCATCGCCTTCGACCTCGCCACCCACCGGGGCTACGATTCCGACCATCCGCGGGTGTCCGGCGATGTCGGCATGGCCGGTGTCGCCATCGATTCGATCCTCGACATGCGCCAGCTCTTCGACGGCATCCCGCTCGACCGCATGTCGGTGTCGATGACCATGAACGGTGCCGTGCTGCCGATCCTGGCGCTCTTCATCGTCGCCGGCGAGGAGCAGGGCGTGCCGGCCGACAGGCTCAGCGGCACCATCCAGAACGACATCCTCAAGGAGTTCATGGTCCGCAACACCTACATTTTCCCACCCGCACCCTCGATGCGGATCATCTCCGACATCTTCTCCTACACCGCCGCGAACATGCCGAAATTCAACTCGATCAGCATTTCCGGCTACCACATGCAGGAGGCAGGCGCGACGGCCGATCTCGAACTGGCCTACACGCTCGCCGACGGTGTGGAATATATCCGCACCGGCCTTGCCGCCGGTCTCGACATCGATGCCTTCGCGCCGCGCCTGAGCTTCTTCTGGGCCATCGGCATGAACTTCTTCATGGAAGTCGCCAAGCTGCGCGCCGCCCGGCTTCTCTGGGCCAGGCTGGTGAAACCGTTCAACCCGAAGAACCCGCGCTCGCTCTCCCTGCGGACCCATTCGCAGACCTCCGGCTGGTCGCTGACCGCGCAGGACGTCATGAACAACGTCACCCGCACCTGCATCGAGGCGCTCGCCGCCACGCATGGCCATACCCAGTCGCTGCATACCAATGCCTTCGACGAGGCGCTGGCGCTCCCCACCGACTTCTCCGCCCGCATCGCCCGCAACACGCAGCTTTTGATCCAGCAGGAGACGGGCACCTGCCGTTCCATCGACCCCTGGGGCGGCAGCTACTATGTCGAGCGGCTGACCCACGATCTCGCCGTCCGCGCGCTGGCGCATATCGACGAGGTGGAAAAGGCCGGAGGCATGGCGAAGGCCATCGAGCAGGGCATTCCCAAGCTCCGCATCGAGGAGGCGGCCGCCCGTACCCAGGCACGGATCGACAGCGGCCGGCAGACGGTGGTCGGCGTCAACCGCTACCGGGTGAGGGAGGACGAGACCATCGACGTTCTCAAGGTCGATAATGCCGCCGTCCGTGCGGCACAGCTCGAAAAGCTCGCCCGCCTGCGTGCCGAACGGGACGAGGCGGCCCTCGAACCGGCACTCCAGGCCCTGAGCAGCGCCGCCCGGACCGGCGAGGGCAACCTGCTGGCGCTGGCCGTCGATGCCGCGAGGGCGAGGGCGACCGTCGGCGAGATCACCAGCGCGCTGGAAACGGTCTACGGCCGCCACAAGGCCGAAATCCGCAGCATCACCGGGGTCTATGCGAAGGAGGCGGGAGCCATGGAGAGTGTCGGGGCCTGCCGCCGTGCCGTCGAGACCTTTGCCGAGGCGGAAGGCCGCCGTCCGCGCATCCTCATCGCCAAGATGGGGCAGGACGGTCATGACCGCGGCCAGAAGGTCATCGCCTCGGCCTTTGCCGATCTCGGCTTCGACGTCGATATCGGGCCGCTCTTCCAGACCCCCGCCGAAGCCGCCCGGCAGGCGGTCGAGAACGACGTGCACATCATAGGCGCGTCATCTCTGGCCGCCGGCCACCTGACACTGGTGCCCGAGCTGCGGGCCGAACTGGAGAGGCAGGGCCGCGGCGACATCATGATCGTTGTCGGCGGCGTGATCCCGCCGCAGGACTACGACGCCCTGCTCGCTGCCGGTGCCCGCGCGATCTTCCCCCCCGGCACCATCATCGCCGATGCCGCCATCGACCTCCTCGCCAGGCTTGCAGCCGACCTCGGTCACGAGGTCCGGGCCGCCGGGTAGGGCCGTATTCACCGGAGGTTCCCGTCTTCCGGCACGGCGGGTTGCGTTGCATGCAGATATTAATATTAGGAATAATAACCTTGACATTGTGATGCGGTCCATGGCATGAGTCGTTCCCATGAACGTGATTTCCACCACCATGGCCGGTCGCGGCACCGACCGCCTTCTTGCTTCCCGGGTTTCCCGGTGGAAGGCGGTGCGGCTGTTGAAAACCTGCTGGTTTCTGCTGGTGGGCCGCAAGGACGAACTGTGCAGCGGCAGGTCTCGTCTGAGTGGTGATGACGTGGACCGGCTGGGGCATGTCCCGCGGGTTGCAGCCTTGCTGGCTGCCCTCGGAACGGTGCCCGGTCGCAACCGTGCCGGTCTTCGATCGCTGGTCGTTCCCCATGCACGGCAATGGCTCGAAAGCTGGAACGGGCGGCTTTCGGGTCCGTCGTCGGCGGGAATGGAGGCGGAACGCGCCTGGCATGCCTGGGCGTGCCGTCAGGGTCCCGACCATCCCTTCACGGACCTCGTGAAATCCGCGTTGAGGCGGATCGATGCGCGGCCGCGCAAGGCGGGCAGCGGGACGTCGGACCTGCCGGAGAGCGAGCGGCTTCGTCGCCAGCGTCGACGGGCGCTTGCCGCCTACTACGACGCACAGGACCCGCAGCGTTATGTCAAGGCGCTGCGCCGTCGGGGCCGTTTGCGGCTGGTGCGCGACCTGGCGGTCTTCCTCGTCGAACGCCTGACCGCCGCGGCTGCGGAACGGCCCCCGCCGGAGCTACAGCCGCCGCAGGGCGCGACATCCGAAACCTGGCCCTCCTCGGCGGCATCCGGCGATGCCGGTGATGGGGCGGGGTGGGAGATGTCCCCGGAGCACCGAAAACCGGAATGAATCCGGTTTCCGGCGCCGGGAACCTCGCCCGATTTCTCCCCATATGGGGATAGTCATCATCAATAGAATAACCGGAGCGTTTCAGGACGTTCCGGTTGCAGTCGGTGTCCTCAGGCCTGGACGGTCTTCTGCTGCTGTTCGCCGAGGCCCTCGATCCACAGGCGCATGGTCTGGCCGGGATGGAGGAAGACCGGCTGGGGCTTCATGCCCATGCCGACGCCCGGAGGCGTTCCGGTTGAGATGACATCGCCGGGTTGCAGCGACATGAACCGCGACAGGTAGCTCACGCAGTGCGCGACGCCGTAGATCATGGTTTCGGTGCTGCCGTTCTGCATGACCTTGCCATCGACCTCAAGGCCCATGGCGAGCTTCTGCGGATCGGGGATCTCGTCGCGCGTGACGAGCCAGGGACCCAGCGGGCCGAAGGTGTCATGGCTCTTGCCCTTGGTCCACTGACCGTGGCGCTCGATCTGGAAATAGCGCTCGGAGACATCGTTGATGACGCAGTAGCCGGCGACATGGTCGAGGGCGTCGGCCTCGTCGACATATTTGGCTTCCTTGCCGATGACCACGCCGAGCTCGACCTCCCAGTCGGTCTTGGGCGAGTTGCGCGGGATCTCGACATCGTCATTGGGGCCGCAGATGGCGCTGGTGGCCTTCATGAAGATGATGGGCTCGGGCGGCACGGGCGAACCGGTCTCGGCGGCGTGGTCGGAATAGTTGAGGCCGATGCAGATGAACTTGCCGACATTGGCGACGCAGGGGCCGAGGCGGGGATTGCCGGAGACCGCCGGCAGCGACGAGACGTCGATCTTCGCCAGTTTCGCCAGTCCGTCGGGGGTGATGGCCGCACCGCCGATGTCGGCGACGTGACCGGAAAGATCGCGGATCCTGCCGTCGGAATCGAGGATGCCCGGTTTTTCCTGGCCCTTGGGGCCGAATCGAAGCAGCTTCATGATGTGGTTCCTCCCGATGAGAACATTCCGGCCTGAGATATCCGTCGCCGTGGGAATGATCAATGCCTCATGGGCGGCGACTCCGCATCATGGAAAAGAAGCGGCGGGGTTCCTATCCCGACAGGTGCAGCAGGGCGACGCCGCCGGCGACGATGACGGCCGAGGCGATCCGCTTGCGGCCGAAGGGTTCGCCCAGCATCATGGTGCCGATCATCGCGGCGATCAGGACGCTGGTCTCGCGCAGGGCGGAGACATGGGCCAGCGGCATCTGCGTCATGGCCCAGATGACGAGACCGTAGGCCGTCGTCGAGAGGATGCCGCCGATGAATGCCGGAACGAAGGCCCGGCGCAGGCTGGCCGCCAGGTTGGCGCGGCGGAACCACAGGACGGCGAGGATGAACGGCCACCCCTCCAGCGCGAACAGCCAGACGATGTAGTCCAGTACGTCGCTGGTGAGCCGCCCGCCCATGCCGTCGCAGATCGTGTAGCCGCCGATCATCGTTCCGGTAGCCAGGGCATAGAGCAGCGGGACGGGACCGGTGCCCCGGCCCGTGGAGGCGAGCATCCAGATGCCGATGCAGATGGCGAGAAAGGCGATGGTGCCCGTGGTCGACAGCCATTCGCCCTGGAAGACGATGGCGCCGACGGCGACCAGCGGCGGGGCGATGCCGCGGGCGATCGGGTAGAGGTGGCTGAGGTCGCCGACGCGATAGCCCGACGCGAGGAAGGTGTAATAGGCGACGTGGGTGACGATCGAGCCGATCAGCCACGGCCAGGCGGCGGCATCGGGAGGGTTGGCGAAGAACAGCAGCGGCAGCACCATGGCAACATGGGCGAAGCTGACGATGGCCATGCGGATGAACGGATCGCCGCCGGTCTTGACCAGCGCGTTCCAGGTGGCGTGCATGAAGGCAGCCCCCAGCACCACGAAGACGACGAGCGTGTCGGGACTGTTCTGCAGCATGATGCCGGTTGTCGCAGAACTGTCACATCTTGCAAGAGCGCAGGTCGGTCGTGGCCGGGATTTGCCGCCCGGTCAGGTGGGCCCGACCTCGAAGGCGTCGCGCCAGCTGCTGGTGTCGACGCGGAAGATCCGCGCTCCGGGCCTTTCGGCCACGAGGTCGCGGGCGTGACGCAGGTTGCGGACGAGGACCTCGCCGCTGGAATGAAGGATCCGGTACAGCGGCCGCTTGCTGGCTGTCGTGGGTTTTCCGGAGGTGCTGGCCATTGGTGGTCTCCCTCTCTGGCAAGCGTTGGGCGTTTCGGTGTCGGGAAGGATGGCCCAACCGGCGACGATGCCGCAGTGACAACGATCACGGGATGCACGGGGGTAAGGTGGATAAGTCATCATCCCTACAACCGGCACGGGCATTCGCATGGTGTGGATCGGCATGGCAAAAAAATCGGGCCGCCTGGAGAGCGGCCCGAAAACGGTGTTCAGGGAGGTTGGGAAGAAGGCGTCCTGCCTTCCGTGTCCATGCATACCGCCGGATGCCCGTGACGGTCTGTGATCGCCATCACCGGTGATGGATGCCCGGCGGTCACAGGGTCTTGAGATATTCGATCAGTGCGCGGCGATCGTCCTCGCTGAAGCTGTAATTGCCGTAGGTGTCGTGCCCGGCGTTGGAATTGCCGGGAAGAGAGGTGTCGAGCAGGGTGGTGCCCGGAGCGGGCGACGGATCGAAGCCGACCTTCGCCGGATCGAAGTCCATGGAACCGATGTGGAACACCTTCATTCTCGCCGGCGCCGGCAGCAGCAGCTCGTGGAGGCTGGCCACCGAGCCGTTGTGCAGATAGGGGGCCGTGGCCCAGATGCCGTCGAGCGGCCGCGCCTTGTAGCGCATCATGGGCGAGTCGATGCCGCAATCGCCCGGTTCGGCCCGCTGGCCGATCACCTCGGCATCCAGGCGGCCGGCAAGCACATCGAGATCGTCGAACAGCGGTCCGTCGCCCGCGTCGCGCTCGTCCAGCCGGTCAAGGCCCGCCGCCAGTGCTGCCGCGTCGCGTTCATCCGGCCGGAACAGGCTGGCCGCGGACTCCATCGAGCCATAGGTCAGCGGCGAGAGCAGCGCACCCTCGACGATCCGGTCCGCCAGCGCCGGGATGGCCATCTCCGGCGGAAAGGGGAACGCGGTGCCGGCGAGCACGAAACCCTGCAACGGTCCGGTGTCGAAGCGGCCGGCACAGGCCGAGCGGGCCCGGACGGGATCGGTGCCGACCCCACCTCCGGCCGAGGTCGCCACGGGTTCGAGGACCGTCCCGATCACCGCCGGCAGCGGGCCATGCGGCACGATCGCGTGACAACTGACACAATGCTTCATGTAGAGTGTTTCGCCCTTCTCGGCAGCGCTCCAGTCGATGGCACCGAGAAGATCCTCGCGCCATTGCGGCGACCACAGCCTTTCCAGCGGTCTTTCCAGCCGCAGCATGTTGAACCGGCGCAGCGTGGACGGGAAATAGGGCCGGTCGGTCGATACCGCCACCTTGCCCATGAACGCCATCGCCTCGCCGCTGTTGCGTGCCAGCCGTGCCAGCGGGGTCCCGGTGGGCGCCTCGCCGGTCCACTGGCCATGCGACTGCGCCGAGGTTCCCCACAGGTGCGGGAAGTTCACGGGTGCCGATGCGGGGGGAGCGCCCGCCGGCGTCATTCCCTCGCGCCGGAATTCGGTGACGAGCCTGGCCTGCCCGTCGGCGCGGCCGTGGCCCCAGACGAGTTCGCGCTCTCCCCGGGCGACCCGTTGCCGCCAGCGTTGCGCGAAGGCACTGGCCTGCCGGAACAGCCTGTCGGCGGCTTCCGGTGTCGCCTCTTCGCCGCCCCGGCGCAGGGCGATATCGGAAAAGCGCGCGAACTTCGCGCCGAAACGGCTGTCGACGGTGGCATCCAGTGCGTCGGCGAGGTCGACGAGAAAGCCCTGGATATCGGCCTGCGCGGGGGCGCCGTCGACGCGGATCGCCCTTCCATCGTACCGGATTTCTCCGGTATGGCAGGCCGCACAGCCGAATCCCACCCATACGCCAAGCCGGTCGCGGTCGATGGTGAAGCCGAGCGGCAATTTGTCGGGATTTCCGTCATAGGCCAGAAAACCGTAGCGCCGGAGGCTGTCGCCGATGAAGCTCTCGTCGCTGTCGGCCCGCTCAAGCGCCCAGAACCACGCCTGCGGCATGATCTGCGAGCCGATGCTGGTGGTGTAGAAGGCGGTCCGGTCGGCATCGGACCAGTTCTGCCCGAGATGGGTCACCTGCTGGGCTGCGACCTTGCCGGCGCCGATCATCATCAGCACGGCGGCCGTCCAGCGCAGGCTCTTCGACATCATGAAAGCGATCCTTCGGCGGGAGTTTTCGGCCAACGTAACCGGAGATGCCAAAGTTGCAATTCCAAATCCATTTGAGGTTGATCGCCAGGACCGTCATGCCGACGCCGATCCGCCATGGCCGCCGGGGTCATGAAACTGTTTGCAGTCCATCCGCGAAAGCGGCATGTCTCACGTCGTGACAGACAACTCCCCGAACCTGCCCCGATGGAGCTGGCTCAGCGTCGCCATCGCGGCGCTGCTTGCCTTCGAACTCGCCCATATCTTCATCGGCCATGCGACCCTGCGCTATCTCGCCTGGACGTCCGGCCTCGCATTCGTCGTGTTCGCCATGCCGCGCACCGGCCTGCGCGAACGCGCGCTGGTGGGCATCTGTGCCGCGATGGCTGTCTGGCTGGTCCTTCGCCATCAGGGCGAGGTACTGGCGCGCGCGGTTGACCAGGCGGTGTTCCTGGCCTCCTTTATCCAGATCCTGGGGCTGCTGCGCGAGGCGGCGATCACCTCGCAGGCCATCCGCGCCTGCGGTCTTCACCTGACCCGGCAACCGCCGCAACGGCGCTACCTCGCCATTCATGCCGGCAGTCACCTGTTCGGGATGATCCTGAATTTCGGCGCCATCAGCCTGCTGGCACCGCTGATCCAGGAAGGCGTGAAGGCCAGCGACGGAGACGAACGGGTCAAGGCGATCCGAGAGCGGCGCCAGTTGTCGGCGATGATCCGCGGATTCTCGTGGATTGTCGTCTGGGCACCCTCGTCCGTCACGCAGGCGCTGCTGATCTCGCTGTTTCCCGGCGCGGACCATGTGCGCGCGGTCACGCTGGGTGTCGTCACCGCCGCGGTGATGATGGTGCTGGGCTGGCTTGAGGACCGCTTCCGCTATCGCCGGACCGCCCCGCGCCCTCCCGTTGCGGTTTCAGCACTCGCGCCCCGCACCCTCCACCACCTGGCCGGCATTGTTGCAATGCTTTTGGCACTGGTCTTCATAATCCGATTATCAAGCAATGTGGGAATTGTCCCTTCATTGATGCTCGCCGCACCGATTGCATTGTCGATCTGGGTCTTCGTCCAGAACGGGGCGCTCGGCCCGGCCCGCGGCCTGCTGGCGGTCGGGCAGCGCTGGCGGCACGTCGTCCTGGTGGGGCTGCCGGCGGGCGTGCGCGAAGGCGTGATGCTCGGCGCCTCGGGCTTCATCGGCGTGGTCGCAGGAGCCCTGACGCCGGCCGACGAGATCGCCGCCCTGCTGGGCCGCAACCAGATCGACCCGGCGCTGTTCCTCATGGCGCTGCCGATCCTGATCATCCTGGCGGGGCAGATAGCACTCAGTCCGGTGATGATGGTGGTCTTTCTCGGATCGGTGATCAGTGCGTTCCCGACGCCGCCTGCCGATCACGCGCTGGTCGCCTTCGCGCTGGCCAGCGGCTGGGGGCTGACCATGACGGCGGCACCCAACGCGACCGGATCGCTGATGCTCTCCCGCATCACCGGCATCCCGTCCACCGTCCTCACCTGGCGCTGGAACGGGCCTTTCACCCTGCTGGCCCTGGGCTGGCTGGCCATCGTCTTCGTGGTCCTCACCCGCTCTTAACCGACCGTCAACATCCGGGATCTATAACCAGTTCGGGAATGTTCCTGCGATGGGGCCGAATCGCCGGCAATCGCTGTTCTCGAACCCGGCGGGCGGACCAGGTGAAACTTTCCAGGACCTTCGATCTGAAGCCGGTATTCGCCGGCAGGCGACTGAGCATCGCCGTCGCGGCGGCCTATGCCATCCTGTTCGCGATTGTCGCGCTGAACCTTCCGCGCGTCGTCGATGGCGCGGGAACGCAGGGTTTCATCGTCACCATCGGCCTGCTGTCGATCTGGCGCTATGGCTGGTGGGGCGTCCATGTCGTCCGGTCGACGATCTTCCTCAACCATACCTTCCCCAGATTGAGAAAAGACGCGGATCGGGTGGAGCAGGCCGCGCGTGCGCCTGAAATCTACGTGCTGATCACGTCCTATCGCGTGGAAGCCGCGACCAGCTTCAAGGTCTACAGCGGTCTTGTCACCGCGCTGATGCGCTATGGGGCACCGGCCCGGATCATCGCCTCGATCACCGACCAGAGCGATGTCGACATGTTGCAGCATGTGCTGGACATGCATGGCCACCCCGGCAATATCGAGATCCGGTTCATGTTCCAGCAGGGGGACGGCAAGCGCAGTGCGATGGGCGAGGCCGCGCGGGCGATCGCCCGCGACCTGCCATCCCCGGATTCGCTGGTGATATTCATGGATGGCGACATCTTCCTGCCGCCGGATGCCCTCGAACGAAGCCTTTCCTTCTTCGTCGCCAATCCCCGGCTCGGAGCGATCACCACCGACAATCGCGGCTTCGTCAAGGGCAATGGCTGGACACGCGAATGGTACGACCTGCGCTATGCCCAGCGGCATCTGGTGATGAGCTCGATGGCGCTGTCGAGGCGGCTTCTGGTGCTGACCGGGCGCTTCAGCGTGTTTCGCGGGTCGATCGTCGGCGACCGCGACTTCATCCGCCATGTGGAGCGCGACTGCATCGACCACTGGCGTTTCGGCCGCTTCCGCTTCCTTTCCGGCGACGACAAGAGCACGTGGTTCTGGTTGCTGCGACAGGGCTGGGAGATGCTCTACGTGCCCGATGTCGTGGCCTATGGCTTCGAGGAGCTGCCGGACCGCCATCGGTTCTTCGCGAGCAGCATCGGCCTGATGCGCCGCTGGTACGGCAACATGCTGCGCAACAACGGCCGGGCGATAGCACTCGGGCCGCGGAAGATGGGCCTGTTCACCTGGTGGTCGCTGGTCGACCAGCGCATCTCGATGTGGACCTCGCTCACGGGGCCGATCGTTGCCATCATGCTGACGGTCGCCCACAGCCGGCCATTCCTGCTGGGGTATCTTTGCTGGATCATGATGACACGGGTGTTCGCCTCGGTGCTGCTGGGCTTGCAGCGTCACCGGTTTTCGCCGCTCTGGCCCGTGCTGCTCTACTACAACCAGATCGTCGGGGCACTGGTGAAGACCTGGGTGACGTTTCGCGTCAACCAGCAGAAGTGGACGCGGCAGAACATCGTTGCCGGCGAGCCCGCCGATCCCCTGAAGCGCTTTCGCCAGCGGCTGATCGGCCACGGGATGCATGTCACCCAGTTCACCGGATATGTCTATGCGCTGGCGCTCATGACCGGCGTGCTGACCATTCCGGATACCGCCATGTTCACCCTCGTAAGCGGTCGCGTGGAAGTGGCCGCTTCCGACGACTACTGGCTGCGGGCGGCGATTGCCCGTGCCGCCAGCCGTCCGCAGCTGCAACTGCCGCCCGGCCGTTTCGTGCTGCAATCGACCGAGCCCATCGACCTTGGCGTGACGGTCCTGCGTGGCGCGGGTGCCGACCGGACGAATCTGGTCCTTGCGGGGCGGCTGACGTGTGAACATGCCGAACCCTGCATCGAAGATGCACATGTCGAATATTCCGAACCGGCCGCATTGGCCCGACCTGTACGAAATTCGGGGGAGATATCCCGATGAAGCGAGAAATTCCGGCAGAATACCTGCTCCCTCCGCGGCAATCCGTTCCGCAGAAGCAACGGTCCCCGATTTCGAGAATTGTGCCCGAGCAGCGAGGCGAACGGCAGTTCGTCCGGGTGCCCATGCCCTTTGTCGTCGAACACGACGGCCGGACAATCAGCGGCCGCGACCTGTCCCTCGATGGTTTCGCCATCGTCGAACCGCTGGTCGCGGCCGTAACGGGCGAGACCCTCGATTGCCGGCTGCGGCTGATGTTCAAGGGCTATGAACTGACCTTCAACGTCGAGTGCCATGTCGTCTCCGGGGGACAGGACGGCAAGCCGCAGACCTTCCAGATCACCTCGATGGACGAGGCCCAGCGGGAGGTTCTGCGCAAGACCATCCGCGCCTTCCTTTCGGGACAGCTGATCACCTTCGAAGGATTGCTTCTTCCCTCCGACGCGCAGACCGAGCGGCAAAGGCGCCAGCGCGTCGAGGACCTGGAGGAAGAGGAGGAACAACGGGACGAGGCCGTGCCGTGGAAACGCCATGCGCGCTATGCGGCCATCGGTCTTGGCGCGTTGGTGATGTTCTCCTTCCTGGTCACGTCGCTCTTCCAGCGCCTTGCCGTCACCGAGTCTCGGTTCGCGGCACTGACCGCTCCGCGCATCGACATCCGCGCCCCGTCCGAAGGGCGCCTGGCCGCGCACGACCTTACGGTAGGCACGATGGTCCAGCCCGACCAGCGGCTGTCCGAGGTCATCGACGCCACCCTGCAGGCCGATGTCGCCCTGGCCGCCGCCGAATACCGGCGCATGGGCATGACGGTGGCCGCTGCCAGCACCGATGGCGCAGGGCCGGTCGACCGGGTCATCGCTTCGCCGCGAGGCGCTGGTGGCGTCTCGCTGGCACAGCTGCGTGCGCCCGAGCCGGTCGAGCTGGCCTCGACGGTGCCGACGGCCAGCCATGCCGATCTTGAGGTCAGTCGCATCCGGCTCGCCGCGCTCGAACATCGCCAGCAGGCCAACCGGCTGTTCTCACCCTGCGATTGCGAGGTCACCTGGGCCGTGCCGGGAGGCGAATGGGTCGAGAAGGGCGAGCAGATATTCACCCTGATCCGCACCGAGCCGTCCATGATGAGCGTTGTCGCGCTCGTCCACATGTCGGATGTCGCCTCCATCGAACCGCATGACGAAGCCTATCTGCAATTGCCGCAGACCGGCGAGATGGTCGAGGCGCGGGTGCTTTCGGTGCGCCTCGATCCCGACCGCGGGCCGCGCTCCGGCTTCCCCGCATGGGTGGCGCAGGACCAGAGTCTCGCCAGTGTCGAACTGGTACCGTCGAAGCCGCTTCCGGCCGGCCTCGTCGGTGTCCCGATGAAGGTCTATTTCACGTCATGGCCAACGCTCACCCGCATGACCGGTGGCAGCTGATGTCCGGTCCATGTTCGCCCGTCGGCACCTTCCGGCGCGGGCGCCCCATTCGTCGGCTGATCGTGGCGGCGGCGGGCTTCCCGGCTATCGTCCTTTTCGCAATTGCGGCATCGATGTCTTCCGCCAACGCGCTGTCGCTGGAACAGCGGCGGGCCCTCGATCTCAGCGAGTATCGCGTCACCGATCCGGACAGGAGCTACTTCGACGTCGACGCCCGCCGCCGGCTTCTCGCCGAAACCCGCTCGCCGGTGCTGCACGAGGCCATCGAACAGGTCACAAAGGACGCTCCCGGTTGCAAGACTGTCGAGCAAATTCCCATTATCGACTTCAAGTTGCGCATGCCGGCGTACTATTCAAATCACGACGAGTGGCGGGAGGCGATCAAGCCGTTGTTCGCCTATGAAGATGCGATCAGCGCGCTGGCCGCCGCTTCCCTTGCAATCGATGAGTCCTATTACGGCCACTGTCTGATCGAGGTCCTTGCCCGATGGGCCGATGCCGATGCGCTGAGCCAGTTCCACTACAATTCCGACGACCGTCAGGCCTGGTACAACATCGAGGACATGATGTTCACCACCGCCCTGGCCTATTCTGTCGTTCGTGGACGGTTACCAGACGTGGAAAGTCAGGAACGGAAGATCGATGCCTGGCTCAATCGCATCTCCCGCAATCACATCAGTATCGAGGGCGGTAGCCAGAGTTGCTGCAACAACCATTTCTATCGTCGCGCGCTGCATGCCACGATGATCGGAATTCTCACATCCGACGACGACCTGTTCCGCTTCGGCGTGTCGGCCATCTATTCCGCGGTCTCGGAACTCACGGCGGACGGAACCCTGCCGCGTGAATTCCGGCGCGGGAAGCTGGCGGTGCACTACCAGAACTACGCTGTACTCTACCTCGTCTACATCGCCCAACTGATCGAACGGCAGGGATATCCGGCATTCGATCTTGAAATCGGCGGGCACACGCTCGCCGACGCCGTCGACCGGGCGATCTCGATGCAGGTGGCGCCGCAAGAGGTGAAGATCAAGGGCGTGACCGCCCAGGACCTGCACTTCATGGATGATGGGCAATATCTGTCATGGGGGGAAGTGTGGCTGTCGCATTTCGATGATCCGCGCATCGAACGGCGGGTCGCCAGCTTCCGTCCGGTCTTCAACCGCAGTGCTGGCGGTTATGCCACGCTCTATTTCTACAATCCGGGTAGCGATGCAGACGGGGATATCCGGCAGAAGAAGAAGATGGACGGGGAAGGGGACTGAGCGCCATCGGTCGATGGCGGCCAGTCCCGTGATCCGTTCCGATCAGAGGATGAACTTGGAGAGGTCGCCATCCCTGACCAGTTCGCCGACCTGGCGGCGCACGTAGTCGGGGTCGATGATGACGGTTTCCTTCTCGCGGTCGGATGCCGTGAAGCTGATCTCCTCGACGAGTTTTTCCATCACTGTCTGCAATCGCCTCGCGCCGATGTTCTCCACCCGATTGTTGATCTCGTGGGCAAGGCCGGCGATCTCGTCGATTGCCTCGGGCGTGAACTCCAGTGTCAGGCCCTCGGTGGCCAGCAGGGCCACGTACTGGCGCGACAGGCTCGCCTCCGGCTCCTCAAGGATACGCTTGAGGTCGCCGCGGCTGAGCGCGTCCAGCTCGACGCGTATCGGCAGCCGGCCCTGCAGTTCGGGCAGCAGATCGGAGGGCTTGCTCAGGTGAAAGGCACCGGAGGCGATGAACAGCATGTGCTCGGTGCGGACCGAACCGTACTTGGTCGATACGCTCGTTCCCTCGATGAGGGGCAGGAGGTCGCGCTGGACGCCTTCGCGGCTGACATCGCCGCCCTTGGCCTCCCGTCCCGAGATCTTGTCGATCTCGTCGATGAAGACGATGCCGTTCTGCTCGGCGGCCTCGATGCCCTCGCGGCGGATGCGGTCCTCGTCCACGAGCTTGTCGGCCTCCTCGGCCACGAGCACGTCGTAGCTCTCCGAAACCTTCATCTTCTTGCGCGTGGTCCGCTGGCCCAGGGCCTTGCCGAGCATGTCGCCCAGATTGACCATGCCGAGCTGCGCACCGGGCATGCCCGGGATATCGAAGGTCGGCATGCCGCTGCCCTGGCTTTCGACCACGTCGAGCTCGATCACCTTGTCGGCCAGCTGGCCGTCGCGCAGCATCCGGCGGAACTTGTCACGGGTCTCCTTGCCGGCGGAACTTCCGACCAGCGCATCGAGAACCCGTTCCTCGGCCTGCTGCTCGGCCTTGGCATGCACTTCCTTGTGCAGCTGGTCGCGGGTGAGCTTGATGGAGATCTCGACGATATCGCGGACGATGCTCTCGACATCGCGGCCGACATAGCCGACTTCGGTGAACTTGGTCGCCTCGACCTTGAGGAAGGGGGCCTGCGCAAGTTTCGCGAGACGCCGGGCGATCTCGGTCTTGCCGCAGCCGGTGGGGCCGATCATGAGGATGTTCTTGGGCAGGACCTCCTCGCGAAGCGAATCATCGAGCTGCTGCCGCCGCCAGCGGTTGCGCAGGGCGATGGCCACCGCCCGCTTCGCCGCATTCTGTCCGACGATGAAACGGTCGAGCTCGGAGACGATCTCTCTTGGGGTCAGGGCTGTCATGATGCGGTGATCGACTCCAGCACAACATTGCGGTTGGTGTAGACACAGATATCCGCGGCAATGCCCATTGCCTTGCGGGCGATGGCCTCGGCATCCATACCGTCGATATCGATGAGCGCCCTGGCGGCGCTGAGTGCGAAATTGCCGCCCGAACCGATGCCGATCAGTCCGTCCTCGGGCTCCAGCACGTCGCCATTGCCGGTGAGCACGAGCGAGACTTCCCTGTCGACAACGGCCATCATCGCTTCAAGCCGGCGCAGGTAACGGTCGGTACGCCAGTCCTTGGCGAGCTCGACGCAGGCACGCGTGAGCTGGCCCGGATGACGTTCGAGCTTGGCTTCGAGTCGCTCCAGCAACGTGAAGGCATCGGCGGTGCTGCCGGCAAATCCGGCGAGGATCGAACCTCCCGCGAGCGGGCGCACCTTGCGGGCGTTGGCCTTGATGACGGTCTGCGCGAGGCTGACCTGGCCATCGCCTGCAATTACGACCTTGCCGGCCTTGCGCACGGACAGGATCGTCGTGCCATGCCAGCCGGCCTGTCTGGTTTCCTCCATGAATCCCCGCAATCGTCACGGCATGAAAACGATCGTCACGATCGTCGAACTACCGGACTGAAAGTTTCGCTATCCCGGGATAATCGCCCTGGCGATCAGGAATGCTTCCGACAACCCCGCGATGCATGAGGACGGTGAACCGTCCGATCTGGGTCCGGATGTGGGATGCCGCGCGGCACTCTTCAAGGCGGGCGGGCGCGCGGGCCCCCGGATCCACGGCAGGGACAGAAGGAGAACGGGGATCCGGGGGCAGGGCGTAAGGAAATGAAGCCGTCTCAGTCGGCCCGAAGGTTGTCCACTTCATCGGCCAGTTTTCGCAGGGTCTGGATCAGGGCTTCCTCGTCGCGCAACTGGAACGCGGTCGCGACGAGCACGGCCGCGCTGATGATGGCCTCTTCCTGTCCGGTCATGGCGTGGGGCTGCCCTTCGTGGCGCAGATTGTCGTTTGCGAGATCATCGCTTGCCGACGGGTCGAGCTCATTGGCTACGGCATGATGAGTGTTCATGCTGGCTCCTCAATCAATAATGGAAATACAGCCTCGGAAAAAGGCGCCCCCGCAAGCCGGAGCTTGCCGGGGGCGAGTAGGGAGGGAGGCACCGTCTGACTTGACAAGTTAACAGTAGCTTAATGAATTGAATGAGGCAATGACAAAATTAACGAATGGTTGAATATCAAATAAAGGACATAGGTTCTTTGATGGTAAAATACATAAAATTTGATCCATGCCGGAACTCGTCAGCATGGATGATGCAATCTTCTTTAAAGAGGACCAGAGTCCGAAAGTAAGACTAGAATCAACTGTTGCAACACGACATGAAATGCCGATGTATTGTTGCAACAGCCGGTCATGTCGCGTCGATGCGCAGTGTGCAAATTACTGCGATTCTCAAATGCATACAACTATTAGTTGAAAAATAAGATGATGCGACAGAGCGTGTGTCGAAAAGACATTCAACCTGTCCGTTTGGTGGACGGATTCCTGATGTTCGACATCACGGGAGCATCCGGATCCGCCGACCCGTCCGGTGGCATGACGTGCAGGCTTTCGGCCAGCAGGGACACGCGGACATCGGCGCCTGTGCGGAGGCCGTTGCGCCGGGCCGCGTGCGCGCCGATGGTCAGGGCCAGCGGCTGTGCGGTACCGACATCGAGGACGACATGCGCGTCGTCGCCGAGGAAGGTCAGGTTCCGGATGCACGCATCCACCGGATTTTCGCGTTCGCCGAGCGAGGGGCGGTCGCGCCGGTGCAGCAGCACGCTGCTGGGGGGCACCAGCCAGGCCACCGGCGAACCTTCGGGCATTTCGGGTTGTTCCACCAGTTCGAGACGATGGCCATTCCAGGCGATCCGGAGCGCGCCATCCCGCCCGTCGCGGACGAGCCGGCCATCGAAGATGTTGCGGTGACCGAGCAGGCGGGCCACCGTCACATCGAGCGGTCGCCGCACCAGTGCCATCGGCTCGCCCGACTGCAACGACCGGCCACGTTGGATCACGGTCATGCGATCGGCCAGCATCATGGCCTCCTGCAGGTCGTGGGTGACCAGCAGGATCGGTATGGCCAGCGTTTGCCGCAGTTCCGCCAGTTCGCGATAGAGGCGCTGGCGGGTCACCTGGTCGACCGCGCTGAAGGGCTCGTCGAGCAGCAGGATGCGCGGTTCGCGGGCGAGTGCGCGGGCAACGGCCACCCGCTGCTGCTGGCCGCCGGACAGTTCCGATGGCCGTCGGCGGTCCAGCCCGGCGAGGTGAACGCGCTCCAGCAGTTCCCGCGCCCGTTCGAGGCGCTGGCTCCTGCGTCGAAGTCCCGACGCGGCGGCGACATTCTCCAGTGCCGTCATGTGCGGGAACAGGGCGAACGACTGGAACACGAAGCCGACGGAACGCCGGTGCGCCGGCAGGTGGCGGCCGTCGTCGCTGTCCATCCAGGTGTCGCCATGGATCACGATGCGGCCCCGCGCCGGGCGCTGAAGGCCGGCGATCGCGCGCAGGATGGTGGTCTTGCCGCTGCCGGACGGTCCCACCAGCGCATGCAGCTCGCCCGCCGCGATCTTGATGGACAGATCGAGCGGAATCGGTGCCACCTGTTCGAGCCGGACGGTCGCGGCGTTGTCAGACATGTCGGCGGCGGTTGCGGCGCGAAAGCAGGAGGGTGGTCGAGACGGTGAGGATCGAGATCAGCATCAGCGCCGTGGCCATGGTTCCTGCGGCCCGCATGTCGAGGGCCTGGGTGCGGTCGTAGATGGCGATGGCCAGCGTGCGGGTCTCGCCGGGAATGCTGCCGCCGACCATCAGCACGACGCCGAACTCGCCCAGCGTATGGGCGAAGCTCATGATCAGTCCGGTCAGGATGCCGGGCCAGGCCAGAGGCAATTCGACACGCCGGACGGCCTGCAGCGGTGACATGCCGCAGCAGGCGGCCGCTTCGCGCAGATCGCGGGGGATGGCTTCGAACGCGTTTTGTGCCGGCTGGATCGCAAAAGGGAGATTGACGATGACCGAGGCGAGCACGAGGCCGGAAAAGCTGAAGGCGAGGGTACCGCCGGTGAGCGCCTGCCACAGTCGACCGGCAGGGCCGGTGGCGGCAAGACCGGTGAGCAGGTAGAAGCCCAGGACCGTGGGAGGCATGACGAGGGGCAGGAGGATGAGGGCCTCGACCAGCGCGCGGCCCCGGAAGCGCCCGTAGGCGAGCGCCCGGCCACAGAGCAGGCCAACCGGCAACAATATCAGGGTGGTGAGTATCGCCAGTTCAAGCGACAGGACGAGCGCCTGCCAGTCCATCAGGGAAGAGCCGCCGTCAGCCGCCATCGGCAGCAGCACCGGGTACGCCGAAACCGTTTTGTTCGAGGATGGCGCGACCCTCGTCGCCCAGGACGAAGGCGAAGAAGGCCTCGGCCTCGTCGCCGGCATTGCGCGTCAGGACCATGGCCTGGCGGATCGGGGCGTACAGGGCCTCGTCGACGATGGCAAAGCTGCCGGTCCCGCGCATCGCCGGGCTGGTGGCGAGGCTGGCGGCGATCAAACCGGCATCCACGGAGCCGCTGGCGGCGAATTGTGCCGCCTGGGCCACATTTTCGCCATAAACCAGCAGATCGCGGACATGGTCGGTCAGGGCGGTGGCGTCGAGCGCTTCCATCGCGGCCCGTCCGTAGGGTGCCAGTTCGGGATTGGCGATCGCCAGCTTGCGCAGCCGGCCGTCCTTCAAGGACCGGGCGAGGCCATCGAGATTGCTGTCAACCGCGACGGGCGACCCGCTGACGGCAAAGATGGCGAGCCGGCCCAGCCCGTAGACCGTGCCGCGCCGGTCGACCAGGTCCCGTTCATGCAGATCCGCGATGTAGTTTTCATCGGCCGCCATGAACAGTTCGAAGGGTGCCGAATGGGCGATCTGCTGGCTGATATTGCCCGACGAGCCGAAGACGAGCCGTGGCGCCGGATGCCCTTGTGCGGCAAAGGCCGTGGCCAGCCCGGCCAGGGCATACTGCAGGCTCGAAGCCGCGGCCACCAGCGCCGGTTCCTGCGCACGCGCGGGCAGCAGGCCGGCGCACAGCACGAGGAAGGCCGCGGCGAAGGCCACGAGACGACGATGCTTCATGTTACCGACCTTCCGGTGAACGGCGAAATCCTGCAATCAGTTTGTCAGTTTGCCGGATGTGGATTGTCAAGGGTGTGAGTTCGGGATTGTCGCCAACCATCGGTTGCTTCACATGCGGTTCGATCTGCTATAGGTCGCGGTTCGTCAACCCTTGTCCACCACCAGCGGATCGGCACTCATGGCCAAGCAGCATCGCATGTTCGTCTGCCAGAACTGCGGACAGGTGCATCCGCGCTGGGCGGGGCGCTGCGACGGCTGCGGCGGGTGGAACACGCTGGTGGAGGAGATCGTCGAGGCGGCGACGCGCAAGGAGGCCGACCGGACGCGCCGGCGCGCCGGCATGCTCGAACTGGTCGGGTTGTCGGGCGAGGACCGGCCGGCACCGAGACTGTCGACGGGCATCGATGAACTGGATCGTGCGCTGGGCGGCGGCGTCGTTCCGGGCTCGGCGATGTTGCTGGGCGGAGATCCGGGCATCGGCAAGTCCACGCTGACGCTCCAGGCCGCTGCCGCTCTCGCGATGGCCGGGCATCGTGTCGTCTATATCAGTGGCGAGGAATCGATCGCGCAGATCCGCCTGCGCGCGACCCGACTCGGTATCGACGGCAGCAATGCGTCGGGGCTGGAGCTGGCGGCTTCGGGTTCGGTTGAGGAAGTGCTGGGTGCGATCCGCGGCGAAGCCATGCCGGCACTGCTGGTGATCGATTCGATCCAGACCATGCATGTCGGCGAGATCGAAAGCGCACCGGGCACGGTGAGCCAGCTGCGCGCCGCTTCGCAGCGGCTGATCCAGTTCGCCAAGCGGCATGCCATGGCATTGCTGCTGATCGGGCACGTGACCAAGGACGGGCAGATTGCCGGACCGCGCGTGCTGGAGCACATGGTCGACACCGTCCTTTACTTCGAGGGCGAGAGCAGTCTTCAGTTCCGCATCCTGCGGGCCGTGAAGAACCGTTTCGGACCCGCCAACGAGATTGGCGTCTTCGAGATGCGCGAGGCCGGGCTGGTTCCGGTGGGCAATCCCTCGGCATTGTTCCTTGGCGCCCGCGAGGAGGCGGTGGCCGGAACCGTCGTCTTCGCCGGCATCGAGGGCAGCCGGCCGATCCTCGTCGAGATACAGGCGCTGGTCGCGCCGAGCCCTCTCGCCACTCCCAGGCGGGCGGTGGTCGGTTGGGACAGCAACCGCCTGGCAATGCTTCTGGCTGTGCTGGAAACGCGATGCGGACTTGTGATGAGCGGTCGCGACGTCTATCTCAACGTCGCTGGCGGAATGCGGGTGCAGGAACCTGCGGCCGATCTCGCAGTCGCGGCAGCGCTGGTTTCGTCACTGGTCGACCGGCCGGTCAGGGCGGATACGGTGTTGTTCGGCGAAGTCGGCCTGGCTGGCGAGGTCAGACCCGTGAGCCGGCGGGACTCCCGTCTCAGGGAGGCCGAAAAGCTGGGGTTTGGCCGGGCGATCACGCCCAGGCGCGGTGATGAAGGCGCAAGGGGACCCATCGACCAGGTGGAATTGTCCCGACTGAACGGCCTTGTCGACCTCGTCTGAGCGGACCGGATGGCGAAAGTCGCCAGAACGGTTGGGCCAGAACGGTTGGGTATGAACGTGGCAAGAGAAGCGGACGGTTCATGAATGATCTGGGTTTGACCATCTTCGATGTCGGTGTGATCCTGATTGTCGGAACATCGGCCCTGCTGTCGCTGATGCGCGGCGGCGTCCGCGAGATCTTCAACCTCGCGAGCTGGATCGGTGCGCTGGCCGTAGCATCCTATGCTTTCAGTCAGTTTCGCCCGATGGTGCTGGATGCCGTCCATAACGATCTCATTGCCGATATCGGCACCGGTTTTCTCGTGTTCTTCATTCCGCTGGTCGTATTCAAGCTCATCGGCGGTGCCATTGCCAATGCCATTTCCCGCAGTGCGCTGGGGCCGATCGACCGGTTGCTCGGGCTCGTCTTCGGTTTCGCCCGGGGTGCGCTCATTGTCTGTGCGGGATATCTCGTGGCAACGGAACTGATGCCGCGCGAGCAGTTTCCCGATTGGGTAACAGGCGCGCGAACCCTGCCACAGGTGGAGGAAGGTACCGCCTGGCTGGCACAATACGTTCCCGACGACCTGATGGCTCGCTCACAGGAAGCCGTGAACACGACTCTCGAACGTGCCCGCGATTCCGGAACCGGTACTACCGGAACCGGCTTGCCGGCGAACTAGATGTCCTGCCGGTCGAAATGCTTCGATCCGGGGACAAGGGTGCCAGCCATACCGTGACGCCGCCGAAGGAGTATCGATGGCCAGTTTCCCGTTCTCTTCGTCTGGCAGGACCGACGACGATGACAAGCTCAAGGAAGAGTGCGGTGTCTTCGCCCTGTTCAATCACGAGGACGCTGCCGCGCATGCCGTGCTGGGCCTGCACGCCCTGCAGCACCGCGGTCAGGAAGCGGCAGGCATCGTCTCCTTCGATGGGCGCCATTTCCACAGCCACAGGGCAACGGGCCTCATCGGCGACAGTTTTTCGCGCAGGAGCGTGGTCGACCAGCTCAAGGGGCATGCCGCCATCGGCCACACGCGCTATGCGACGACCGGCGAAAGCATGCTGCGCAACGTTCAGCCGCTGTTCGCCGACTTCGTGTTCGGCGGGATGGCGATCGCCCATAACGGCAACCTGACCAACGCGCTCACGCTGCGGCGCGAACTGGTCAACCGGGGATGCATCTTCCAGTCCACGACCGACACCGAGGTCATCGTCCACCTGATCGCCCGTTCGCACAAGACCAGCACCATCGACCGTATCGTCGATGCACTGGGCCAGGTCGAGGGGGCCTATTCGCTGGTCGCGCTGATGGACGACGGCATCGTCGGCGCGCGCGATCCGCTGGGTGTGCGGCCGCTCGTGCTCGGCCGGCTGGGTGACGCGCACATCCTCGCATCGGAGACCTGTGCGCTCGACATTCTCGGAGCGGAGACCGTGCGGGAGATCGAGCCCGGCGAGATCGTCATCGTCAATGGCGACGGCGTGAGATCGATCCATCCGTTCCGTGCCGTCCCGCAGCGTTTCTGCGTCTTCGAATATGTCTACTTCGCCCGCCCCGACAGCGTGATGGAAGGGCGGGGCGTCTACGAGGTGCGCAAGCGTATCGGCATCGAACTGGCGCGAGAGGCACCTGCCGATGCGGATGTCGTGGTTCCCGTACCGGACAGCGGCGTGCCGGCAGCCATCGGCTATGCCCAGGAGGCGGGCAGGCCCTTCGAGCTCGGCATCATTCGCAACCACTATGTCGGCCGCACGTTCATCGAGCCGACCGACACCATCCGCCATCTCGGGGTACGTCTGAAACACAATGCCAACCGGGCCACCCTGGAAGGCAAGTCGGTCGTCCTCGTCGACGACAGCATCGTGCGCGGTACCACCTCGACCAAGATTGTCGCCATGGTCCGGGCGGCGGGCGCCACCGCGGTACACATGCGCATCGCCAGCCCTCCGACCATGCATTCCTGCTTTTACGGTGTGGATACACCCGAACGCAGCCAGTTGCTCGCGTTCAGCCACAGCATTGAGGAGATGAAGACGCTGATCGGCGTGGACAGCCTCGCATTCGTTTCGCTCGACGGACTTTACCGGGCTGTGGGCGAGGCCCAACGCAACCAGGGATCGCCGCAATTCTGCGATGCCTGCTTTTCGGGAGACTATCCGACGGCGTTGCGCGATCATGATGGCGGCGATGCCCGGCCGAAACTCACCTTCATGCTTGAGGGCAACTAGATCATGTCATCATCATCGCTCAAGGGCCGCGTCGTGCTGGTCACCGGCGCCAGCCGCGGGCTTGGCCGGGCCGTAGCCGCTGCCGCAACCCGCGCTGGAGCGCGGATCATCGCGCTTGCGCGGACCAAGGCGGCGCTTGAAGAGCTTGACGACGAGATGCGGGCCGACGGGCTTGATGTCACCCTGCTGCCGCTCGATGTCCTCGACGGCGATTCCATTGACCGGCTGGGGCTGTCGATCGGTCAGCGGTTCGGTCGGCTCGACGGGTTCGTCCATTGCGCCGCCGAACTCGGGCCGCTCACTCCGACGGCCCAGCTCGATCCCGCCACCCTGGCGCGGGTGATGGCGGTCAATGCCCTTTCGGCGCAAAGGCTGATCCGCAGCCTCGATCCCCTGTTCCGATTGAGCGACGGGGCGCGGCTGGTGTTTCTCTCCGACGGCAATGCGACGAGCCAGCGGCCGTTCTGGGCTGCCTACGCCGCGAGCAAGAACGCTCTGGCGGCGATCGCCTCGGCCTATGCTGCCGAGGTCGAGAAAACTGCCATCAGGGTAAAGTGGCTGGATCCGGGTCCGATGGCCACCCGGCTGCGACGGGCCGCCTATCCGGGCGACGCTGACGATGCCCGGCCGCATCCGCGGGAAGCCGCAGCGAAAGTGCTGGAACTTCTGGCCGCGGAACGGTCCTGATCCTCCGTTTCAGTCGCCCGGAGTGCCAGGCTCCGGCTGGTCGCCGAGAAAACCGGTGAGCGCCAGATCGTTGCCGAGCAGCATGAAATCGGTCACGGCCAGCTTGCGGATGTCGATCCGTTCGGGGATGTCGAGCAGGCGGCAGGGATTGGTCCAGGCCATGCGCAGTACTTCCTCCACATCGCATCCGACGACGTGGACCATGCGCTGCACGCATTCGAGCAGGGAGACGTGTGCGCCCGCCAGAGCTCCCTCGGCATTGACCAGGCGTCCTTCCTGCACGTGAATCGTGCGGCCGTAGAGGTCGAACGACGGGGGACCGCCCACCGTCGGCATGGCGTCCGAGACCAGCACCATCCGGTCGGCGACGGGCCGCGCGCGCACCGCGAGGCCGACCATGTCGTCGGCCACGTGGATTCCATCGCAGATGATCCCGCAATAGGCCGCGCTGTTGATGGCCGTTCCGATCACGCCGGGTTCCCTCCCGGTCATGGGTGACATGGCGTTGTAGAGATGCGTGAAGGAGCAGGCCCCTTCGTCGAGCGCGCGGCGGGCGGTGGCGGAATCGGCATCCGAATGACCGATCGATACCTTGACGCCCATGGGCACCAGTTCGGCAATGTCGCCGGCCGCCACCATCTCCGGTGCGAGTGTCAGGAGAACGCGCACATCGTGCCGGCGCAGGAGCCGCAGCAGGTCGCGGGTACGGTCGTCAAGCGGACGGATGAACCGCTCAGCATGCGTACCCCGACGCGCCGGATTGAGATGGGGTCCTTCGATGTGGATACCGCGCACACCGAAGCGTTCCCCCACCTCCATGACCCCGCGGGCCACGGCCTCGATCCGCTCCGGCGCGTCGGTGATGACGGTCGGCAGCCAGAATGCCGTTCCGAGGCGGCGGTGGGCTTGTGCCACATTGCGGAGACCTTCCGGCGAACCGTCGATATTGAGCAGCGTACCGCCACCGCCATTGATCTGGAGGTCGAAAAGTCCAGGCGTGACGGTGCCATTTACATCGTGTCTGATCGCCGAGGCCGCGAGCGAGGAGGCATCGGCGATGTCGCGGGCCACACCGTCGACGAAGCGCAGCGCAGCGCCCCGTCGCAGGTCGACGCCGTCGAAAAGGGCGGTCGGAACGCACCACCAGTCGCGCGCTTCCATCAGCGCCTGAGGAACAACTGTCATCGGCCTTCGCCCCTTTTGACGTGCTTGAACCGGACCGTCGGGGCGGGTCGGCGACCGTTGGTCCAACCACCTGGATGCGTCGTCGGACGACCCGTGCGGTGGAACCAGCTAATAGGACCAGTACAATACAAAAATCAATACCAATGTCATATCCATATGAAACCATGACATACCAAGAATTTTCGACATGATATATGTATATCCAAAATACATGGAACATATGGATAAAATATTCAATCTTGCAATATTTATTCTATGGAATTTTATCATAATAGGTTCTATGTTGGTATTATAGAGGCATGCAAACGGATTCCCGATGGACAGAAGCGATCTCGAGACCTTCTTCAAACCATCTCTGTGGTATGTTGCCAGTCAGGGGCCGCGTTATCTCCAGTTGTGCAAGTACATAGGAGCCGCAATCCGCGACGGCCGTCTTCCGCAGGACCTGCAACTTCCGCCGGAACGGGAACTTGCAGCGATGGCGGAAGTCTCCCGCGTGACGATCCGCAAGGCGGTCGCGGAACTCGTCAACGAGCAGGTCATCGAACGCCATCACGGATCGGGTTCGTTTGTGCGTCCCGCACCCGAGAAGGTCGAGCACCGCCTTTCGGCGCTCACCTCCTTTACCGAGTACATGAGTATGCGCGGCTACAGGTCGAACACGATCAACATCAGCAGTGGCGTGCATCTGCCACATCCGGACGAGGCGATGGCCCTCGGCCTTCCGCCGGGACAACAGGTCGCACGTCTCCGCCGGTTGCGCAGTGCCGACGGTGTGCCGATGGCGATCGAGGTGAGCGTGTTGCCGACCGACATCCTTCCCGATCCCGATGAAGTCGCACATTCGCTTTACGAGGTTCTGCGGGAGCGCGATTGCCTTCCCGTGCGCGCCATCCAGCGGATCAGCGCGGTGAACGTTGAGGCCCGCGATGCCGAGCTGCTGGAGCTTGAAGATGGCATGGCCGTCCTCAAGATCGACAGGACGGCCTATCTGGGAAACGGACGTCCGATCGAGTTCACGCGAGGTCACTACCGGAGCGACATTTATGATTTCATCGCCGAACTGAGGAACTGATCCGATCCCGGATCGTGTTGCGGCGAGCTGCATTTCGGAACATCCTCCCACCACGGCCGCAGATCGCCGCGGGAAAAATTTGCTGTTGCCCCGGCTTGATTCGTCGTGCATTCGAGGGCGCGCTGATGTGCGATAGTGCTTTCAACCAGTCGTTTCGAAGTGGCGGAAGTCCTGAAAGTCGGGCTATGACTGAGTCGGGAATTTCCGGTTCGAGAGGTGGCGGAACCCGGGTTTATCGGGCGAAACAGGAGAGTTCTCCTCATGAAGACTAAAACGGGCTTGTTGTGCCGCAAGCTTGCGGCAGTCAGCACGGTGCTGGTGTTTCTCATGGGCGCCGGTGACTCTCGGGCGCAGGACAATGGCGCGCAACAGGGGCAGGACCAGCGGCCTGTCGTCCAGGTCGCCGAAGTCAAGATGCGGGAACTCGGGGACCGCGCGGAGTTCCTGGGGCGGATTGAAGGCGATCTCCGGGTCGAGCTCAGGGCGAGGGTCACGGGGTTCCTGCGTGAAGTGGCCTTCGCGGAAGGCGATCAGGTCACGAAGGACCAGTTGCTGTTCCTGATCGAGCCCGAGCAGTACGAGGCTGCCGTCGAACAGAGCAAGGCGCAGCTCGCTTCCGCCGAAGCCGACCTGAAGAAGGCCAATATCGACCTCAAGCGCCAGGAGAGCCTTGCCAGCCGCAATGCGACCTCGCAGGCCGATCTCGATACCGCGATCGCCGCCGAGGGTACGGCCAAGGCATCGGTCGAGATGGCGAAGGCGGAGCTCTGGCAGGCGGAGATCGAGCTTTCCTACACACGCATCGAAAGTCCCATCGACGGGCGCGTCGGCCTTTCGGTCTATGACATCGGCAATCTTGTCGGGGCGGACTCGGGTGTTCTCGCGACGGTGGTGAAGTCCGATCCCGCCAAGGCCTATTTCGAGGTCACCCAGCGCCAGCTCCTGGATGCCCGCGAGCGGGTCGGAGACGCGCCGCTGCTGGTCACCGCGGTCCTCGCCAACGGCAAGCCCTACGAGCACCAGGGAAAGATCGATTTCTTCGACGTCAAGGTCAATCCGCGGACGGACGGTCAGATCGTGCGTGCGATCTTCCCCAATCCGAACCAGATGCTGACCGACGGGCAGACCGTCCGCATCCAGATCGAGGAAGCCTCCCCGCAGAAGGTGCCGACCATCCCGATGGTGGCCGTCGGGGCCGATCAGTCGGGCTCCTACGTCCTGCTCGTCACCGATGACAGCAAGGTCAAGCGCCAGAACGTCAAGCTCGGTCCGCAGCGAGATGCCATCGTGGCCGTCCGTGAAGGGCTGGATGTGGGGCAGAAGGTCATTGTCCAGGGGCAGTTACGCGTGAAGGAGGGGATGGAGGTCAGGACCGAACAGGCGGAGGACACACCCTCGCTGAAGTCGGATAGCGGATCATGATTTCATCGGTCTTCATCAAGCGTCCCCGATTGGCGATGGTCATCGCGGCGGTCATCACGATCGCCGGAGCCATCGCCATCACCGCCATTCCTGTGGCGCAGTTTCCCGATATCGTCCCGCCGCAGGTCAGCGTCACGGCACAATATCCGGGCGCTTCGGCCGAAGACGTCGAATCCACCGTTGCCCAGGTGATCGAATCGCAGGTCAACGGCGTCGACAACATGATCTACATGAAATCGACGTCGGGCGCCGATGGTTCCTATACGCTCACCGTGAGTTTCGAGGTCGGCACGGACCCGGACATCAACACGGTCAACGTGATGAACCGCGTCAACGCGATCCTGTCACAGCTGCCGACCGAGACGCAGCGGCTGGGCGTGACGGTCCAGAAGAAATCGTCCGCATTGCTTCAGGTCGTGGCGATAACCTCGCCTGACGAGAGCCGTGACGAGCTCTTCTTGACGAATTTCGCGACGATCAGCCTCGTCGACTATCTCTCCCGCGTCCACGGCGTCGGGCAGGCCGCACTGTTCGGCAACAAGCAGTATGCCATGCGGATCTGGCTCGATACGCTGCGCATGGCCGATCTCGGCGTGTCGGTTCAGGAAGTCACGGATGCCATCCAGTCGCAGAACATGATGGCGGCCGTCGGCCGCATCGGCGCGGCACCGTTGACCAACGATACCGAGTTCCAGCTCAACATCAGCACGCGCGGCCGCATGGTCGAGGCGGAGGAATTCGGCGATATCGTGATCCGTTCGCTTCCCGATGGCGGGCAGTTGCGCATTCGCGATGTCGCGAAGGTCGAACTCGGCGGCAAGTCGGATGATGCCTTCACCCGGTTCAACGGCAAGCCTGCGGCCGGTATCGGCATCTACCAGTCGCCGGGTGCGAACGCCGTGCAGGTTGCCGATGCGGTCCGCGCCGAACTGGAGCGGCTGCGGCCGGATTTTCCCGAAGGTGTCGACGCCAATGTCGTCTATGACACCACGGTGTTCGTCGACAAGACGATCGAGTCCGTCATCCACACGCTGTTCGAGGCCTTTGTCCTCGTTGCGATCGTGGTCTTCATCTTTCTTGGCAATCTTCGTGCGACGGTCATCCCGATCGTTGTCGTGCCGATCGCACTGATCGGTACGTTCACCTTCATGCTGGCCCTGGGTTTCTCCGCGAACACGATTTCGCTCCTCGCCATGTGTCTTGCCATCGGCATCGTGGTCGATGACGCCATCGTCGTCGTCGAGGCCGTCGAACACAAGCTGGAGGAGCATCCCGACCTGACGGCGGCCGAAGCCACCGAGCAGGCCATGAAGGAAATCACCGGGCCGATCATCGCCATCACGCTCGTCCTGCTGTCGGTGTTCCTGCCCACCGCGTTCATTCCCGGGATCAGCGGCCAGCTGTACCAGCAGTTCGCCGTGTCGGTTTCGGTGTCGATGATCATCTCGGCATTGAACGCGCTCACGCTTTCACCGGCTCTCTGTTCGCTCATTCTCAAGCCGGGAGACAAGCGGGATTCGGGCGTCATGCACTGGATCCAGCAGCGGATCGAAAATACGCGGAACGGTTATGCGCGCGTGGTCGGCAAGATCGCCAAGCGCATCTTCGTCACCCTCGTGGCGCTGGTCGGGTTCCTGGTCATGACGGGCATGATCGCGAAAGTGGTGCCTTCCGGCTTTCTTCCCGATGAGGACAAGGGTGCCTTCATGGGGGAGATCCAGTTGCCGGCCGCGGCCTCCACCTCGCGAACCCGGGCCGTCATCGAGGACATCGAGGAGAAGATCAAGGACAAGCCGTGGCTGGAAAGTATGTTCATGGTGGGCGGTTACAGCCTGCTGGACGGTCTTTCCCTGCCCAACCGCGCCATGATGATCGCGACGCTGAAGCCGTTTGACGAGCGCACCGATCCGAGCCTGTCGGTCTTCTCGGCGATCGACGATACCCGCAAGGAAATGGCGTCGATTGCCGCTGCCAACGTGGCGGTCTTCAACCTGCCACCCATCATGGGTCTCGGAACGGGCTCGGGCTTCGAGTACCAGTTGCAGAGTCAGGGAAGTGCCACGCCGGAAGATCTGGCGCAGGTCTCCCGCGGTCTGGCCCAGGCCGCGCAGTCCGACCAGCGTGTTGCCTACCTCATCAACACCTTCAACGCTTCCACGCCGCAGGTTTACCTGAATGTCGACCGTGAGCGGGCCCTGACCCTCGGTGTGGCCGTCAGCGATATCTTCTCGACGTTGCAGTCATTGATGGGTGGTGCATACATCAACGATTTCAACCGGTTCGGCCGTACGTGGCAGGTGAAGGTGCAGGCCGTGGCGGACCGCCGGATGCAGATCGAGGATATCCTCAATGTCCGTGTCATGTCCTCGAATGGCGATCTCGTCCCGGTGAGGGCATTCGCCACCATCGAACTGACAACAGCGGCGAGTACGATGGTACGGTTCAACAATCTGAAAGCCGTGACCATTCAGGGTGGCCCTGCTCCCGGCTATTCGTCGGGCGAGTCGATTACCGGGATGGAGGACATCTCGGCGAAGACGCTGCCATCGGGGTACACCTACCAATGGGCGGGCACGGCGTTCCAGGAGAAGAAGGCGAGCGGCCAGACCGGTGCCATTCTCGTCCTGGCCCTGCTGTTCGCCTATCTCTTCCTTGTCGGTCTGTATGAAAGCTGGATGATCCCGCTGGGTGTCATCCTGTCGGTGAGCTTCGGCATGTCGGGTGCGTTCGTCGCGCTGATGGTGTCGGGCCTCGACAACAACATCTTCGCCCAGATCGGTATCGTCGTGCTGATCGCGCTCGCATCGAAGAACGCCATTCTCATCGTCGAGTTCGCGATGATGCAACGGGAGGAGGGGAAGTCCATCGTCGAATCCGCCATCGCAGGTGCAGACCTGCGGTTCAGGGCGGTGATGATGACGTCCTTCGCCTTCATCCTTGGCCTTGTTCCCCTGGTCCTTGCTTCAGGTGCAGGTGCCGCGACCGAACAGGCGGTCGCGATGTCGGTGTTCGGCGGCATGATCGCGGCGAGTGGCATTGGCATTTTCTTCATTCCGGGGCTCTACGTCGTCTTCCAGTCGCTGCGTGAGAGGGCACACCGCATGCTGGGCAAGCCCCTGTATGAAAAGAAGGAAGAGGCCGGTAGCACGCAAGGTGACGACAATCGGAAATAAGATGGCAGCAGCGATGATACATCCAAGCCATCCGGGCCGGAGAAAGACGATGGCGAGTCGGCTTGAGCTTGACACTATGCTGAACCTTCCGCCTTTGCCGGGACGTTGACAGGAGTTACTTGTATGGCTTCCGAATACCTTCGATCCGTTCTGACGGTCGCGGCCCTCACCGGAGGTCTGGCGGCATGTTCGCCCTTCAGCGACACGCCACCGCCTGCGACATCCATCGGTTTGCCGGAATCCCCGCAGAACTTTGCGGTTCGGGCCGAGGATGAGCCCGGCCTGGTCGATGACAACTGGGTTGCGAGTTTCGACGACCAGAAACTCAATGCGCTGGTCAGTGAGGCGATGACCAACAACCTGAGCCTGAAGGGCACGGCAGCCAAGGTGAGGGAGGCCGAGGCCAGGGCGCGTCGTGCCGGTGCCGAGCTCAGTCCGGAAGTCGACTTGTCGGGCAGTGGCGGGCGGGGCGGCCCCCTTCAGGATACGGCTACGGGCAGCTTCGACCTCGGGTTGCAGGCGTCCTGGGAACTGGATGTGTGGAACAGACTGGGAAATGAAGCCCAGGCGGCCACTCTCGATGCCATCGCCGCCCGGGCTGACTATCGCGGTGCCCGCCTGTCGCTTGCCGGCCAGGTGGCGACCTCATGGTTCGTGTTGCTTGGCGATGCCCGGCAGGTCGAGCTCGACGAGCGCAATCTCCAGACACAGTTGCAGGCCTACAATGTCGTCGATGCGCGAGTCGAGACCGGGCTGGTCATGCCACTCGACCGCAATGTCGCCCAGGCCGACGTGGCGCGGGCGCGTGAGCAGCTGGCGCAGAGCAAGGGCGCATTCGACGATGCCGCCCGAAGCCTCGAGATTGTCCTCGGGCGTTATCCGTCCGCCGAAATCGAGGCGGCAAAGAAGCTTACCGAGGTTCCTCCGCCCACACCGGCCGGCCTGCCATCCGAATTGCTTGAGCGACGCCCCGATATCGTCGCAGCCGATCGCCGGGTCGCAGCCGCATATAATCGTACTGCTGCCGCAAAGGCCGCCCGTCTGCCGCAGTTTTCGCTGACAGCCAACATCGGTGGCACCAGCCAGAACCTCAAGGACGTGCTCGACCCGATCAACATCGCCTGGAACTTCGCCGGCAATATCTTCATGCCCGTCTTTGATGGAGGACGTCTGGAAACCGAGGCGGAGATCTCGACGGCGCTGCAGGAAGAGGCTCTCGCGAGTTACGCCGATCTTGCATTGAATGCGTTCGGCGAGGTGGAGACCGCCCTGGCCAATGAGGGTGTTCTGCGCACGCAGGAAGAGCAGTTGAAGATTACCGTGCAGCAATTGAGCGAAGCCGAGAACATCACCATGGCGCGCTATCGCGAAGGGCAGGTGAACTATCTGGATGTGAACCAGGTCCGACAGGAGCGCATCTCGGCGGAAAAGCAGCATCTCGGTCTCCAGGTCGAACGGCTCAAGCAGCGCGTGCAGCTTCACCTCGTCCTGGGTGGATCGTTCAAGGAGGACGAGCCGCCGGCGTCCGATCTGCCGAAACCCGGCATGGACAGTGAAAAGAGCGGTGAACCGGCGGCTCCTGCCGCCTGAGGTCTCCGTGAGCCTGGAAACCGGGCCATCCATGGATGGATCCGGTGACGCTGTGAGTTCCCGGACTCGCGGCCGCGACAGTGTCGTTCTGTCGTGGCCGCCGACGTCCGGGTATCAGCGTATCTGACGCAGCCCTTGAGAGCACGGCCCGGCTCCACGTCGATGCCGTGGCTCAGGCACTGGAAAATATCACATCAACAATAGCCATACCGTTCTGGAAACAATTCAATCACTTTTGGGTTGATGATTTACCGCATTTCTTCACCCGTGCAAGGATGTGGAATAGACCTGAAGAAAAAATATTGCAAAGAACGGTATTGCTGCGGGATTAACAAGACATCGAGAACGTCTTATAAAATGCAAGACCTTCGGTTGCGGAACTTCGATGGTCGGGCACCGTACATGCGGTGTTGAAAAAAATAAGAAAAGTTAGTGATTGAACGGATTTGTCATGGTTTGCGATCATATCGAAGGGGACTGGAAGCAGCTTGAGGGCAAGGTCAGGCAGCAGCGGGGAAAACTCGCTGATGACGATTGTTTGTTGCCAAGGGCCGCCGCGACGAACCCGTCGGGCGGATTAGGGAACGTTACGGCTTTGCCCGCGACGAAGCCGGACGTCAGGTCGAGACGTTGTCAAAGAAGGAACTAGGGTCATGAATAACGCAAAACGCTGGGTTTTGGTCGCCGTCATGGTGATGGCTGGATTTGCCGTCACCGGATGTGATGATGGCTCGTCGGGTGCCGGCGATGTGGAAAAGACGACAGAAGGCACCCAGAACTGACGAAAGCATTGTTTCCCGGAAAGGGCAGGGTGACTTGAATTTCAGGTAACCAGGTCACATCATGGCCATTCTGGCTATCATATTCGGAAAATGCCCTTTTCCGGTATTCTTGAGCTTGTTGTACCCTGGGCGTCCGTGTGACGACCCAGGGTATTTCCGATATTTCGACATGGTCGCCACCGGAAAATGCCTTCGGCATTCCGGCCGGGGTCAGGATCGTCGCTGGTCGAGATGTTCGATGATGAACCCTGCGGCGAGCGCACCCAGGATCGAAAGGGCGGGCTTGCGCGCTACCATGCGTCCGGCGACGCGGGCGGCCTGTTGCAGCCCCGGCGATTTCATGGAACCTTGCGGCGTCTTTGACGGCCGGGTCATTGATGCAATTCCAACCAGTGCCACCGCAAGCGTCAGGTAGCTGATCGATGCAGCCAGGGCCGCGATGGGCGGACTGGCGATGGTCGCCCATCCAAGATAGATCGCAGCAGCCAGCATTCCCAGGGATGCAAGGCCAAACAGGCCAGCGAGCACCATCAGGCTCGCCGGCAGGATCATGCGTGAAATGGCCGATGCCAGCATGTTGCGGGACTAGCGGCCGCGGCCGATGAACTGGCTGATCAGCATGCCGATGCCGAAGGCCACGAACAGGCTCATCAACGGCCGATCCCGGATCTGCCGTTCGAGATCGGAGACCGTGGCTGATCCCTGCTCGCGGGCATCATCCAGCAAGGCTTCGAGCTCGTCTCCAAGCTCGTCGAGCTTCGCCTTTCCGGCGGCGCGACCACGTGCCGCCTGACGCTTGCCAAGGCTTTGCAGATGGTCCTTGAGGCTCATGAATTCTTCGCGGATCTGGTCGATATCGGCCCGGATCGAGGCCGTGTCGACGTCGTTGTCAGTTTTGGTTGCCATGTTGGGCGTTTCCTCGAATCTCGCTATTTCTCACCTGCATTTCGTCACGAGAACGCGAATATTGTTCCTTGATGGTGGATACCGGGTTCAGGTGCGAACGGATGACCATAAAAGATATGGTGTGATCCGGGAAAGTCGACAAGTTTCGATGATTTCTCTGACAGGTCATCCAGCGTAAGACACCATTCCACATCTTGATCCTGCAAGCTCGCCAAGCCGCTGGACCGACGACGAACTTGGGATCACTGTGAGCCCGTCAGGATCGGAAACAATCCGAAAGTGGGGAAATCGGACAATCCGTCCTGAAGGCGGTGTGGTTCGGGAGGCAACGAGAGTGAACCGGGACGACGACGCGGGTGCCTGGTCCGGTGGTGCTGAAGCGGAGAACGGCGGGGCGGCTTATCGGAAATCCGCAGCTCAGGATGGCCCGGTCGCCGCTGTGGAGCCCTTCAACGTCCTGTTCTATCTCGTGGAAGGCTTTTCCATGATGGCACTCAGTTCAGCCATCGAACCGTTGCGGGCTGCCAACCGACTTACGGGTAACGGGCGATATTCCTGGTCGCTTGCCGCCGAACGGATGGGAAATGTCCTCGCGAGCAACGGCATAGCGATCGGTGCCCATCATGGTCTCGACAATGCGCCGCGGGCCGATCTCACGGTGGTCGTCGCCAGTCTGTTCGATGAAAGCGGTCAGTCGCCGCGACTGTTCTCATGGTTGCGACGGTTGCGGGCCGAGGGAAGGATGATTGGCGCGATCAGCAATGGCACGCTGTTGCTGGCCCGCGCCGGAGTGCTGGGGAACCGGCGGGTGACCATCCATTGGGAAATGACCCGTCTGCTTGAGGAGAGCTTCCACGAACTGGACGTTTCCCGGGAGATATATTGCTGGGACCGGGGTATTGTTACCGCTGCGGGTGGAGCGGCGGCGATGGACATGATGCTCGCGGTGATCATGGATCTCGACGGCGAGGACGTGGCCATCGATGTCGCCGAACAGTTTCTCCACGGACCGATAAGGCCGCCATCCCATGAACAGCTTCTCGACTTGCGCTGGCGGTTCCGCATCACCGATCGAAGATTGCTCATGGCGATTCAGATCATGAGGGCGAATATCTCCGATCCTCAAAGGATCCCGGCCATCGCCGCGCATGTCGGCATTTCGGAACGACAGTTCGAACGTCTTTTCGTGACGGAGCTCGGCAAGCTGCCATCCGATTTCTACATGGACCTGAGATTGCGCTCGGCGCGCGGCATGCTGATCGGCTCCACCGAACCGCTGGAATCGATCGCCCAGACCTGCGGGTTTTCCAGCCTCGGTCATTTCAGTCGTGCGTTCAAGGCGCATTTCGGCGAATCGCCGTCCGTGGCGCGTCGACATCGTTCGCGGAGCCATGGCGGATTCGTGCAAGAAGATGGCGGCAGGTGATAATGTCATACTGCTGAAGTCGAGCTATCTGCGTTCGAGGCCGGCAATAAAGACAAATGGTCCGGCACAGGGAGGAACATGGATACGCTGAGCTTCATGGCCAACAATATTGGCGTGATCCTGGCCCTGGCCGGTGAACATATTTCAATCGTGGCCGTCGCAGTCGGTCTTGCAATTCTCACGGGCGTGCCCATCGGTATTGCCATTACGCAAAACAAGCGCATCGCCGATACGGTACTTTATGTTGCGTCGATCATCGTCACCATTCCGTCGATTGCCCTTTTCGGCCTGATGATTCCGCTCCTGTCGACCATCGGCCAGGGTATTGGCTGGCTGCCGGCAGTCATCGCCATCCTGCTTTATTCCCAGTTGCCCATTGTTCGCAACACCTACACTGCCATCACGAATGTCGATCCGGCCTTGCGCGAAGCTGCCACCGGCATGGGAATGACCCCGGTTCAAAGACTTCTCCAGGTCGAGATCCCGCTTGCCGTGCCGGTGATCATGGCAGGCGTGCGAACTGCGGTGGTGATGAACATCGGGGTCGCCGCGATTGCGGCCTATATCGGTGCAGGCGGCCTCGGTGTGCTGATATCGCGTGGAATTTCGCAGACCGATCCGCGGCAGCTCATCACCGGCGCCATCGCCGTCTCCCTCCTCGCAATCGCCGCCGACTGGGTCCTCCTGCGGCTGCAGAAGCGCCTGACGCCCGCGGGCCTGCAACGCTGAACGAAACCCGCACGGACGGCTGAACCATTTCGATCGGATGATGTACTCATGATTCGCCTTGAACAGCTCACCAAGACTTTCGACACGCCCAACGGTGTGGTCGTCGCCGCCGACAAGGTCGACATGGAAGTGCCCTCGGGCGAGATCTGTATCCTTCTGGGACCTTCAGGTTGCGGCAAGACAACCGCCTTGAAGATGATCAACCGCCTGATCCCGCCGACCAGCGGCAAGATCTACATCAACGGCGAGGACACCTCGGCTCTCGACGATATCCGGCTTCGCCGCAACATCGGCTATGTGATCCAGCAGATCGGCCTGTTTCCGAACATGACCATCGAGGAGAACATATGCGTGGTGCCCAGGTTGTTGGGCTGGGACATGAAGAAGGCGCGCGATCGGGCAGCCGAGCTGCTTGATCTGGTGGGGCTGGATGCGAGGCAGTTCCTCGGCCGCTATCCCAAGGAGCTTTCGGGCGGCCAGCAGCAGCGGGTCGGTGTGATCCGGGCGCTGGCTGCGGATCCCCCGGTCATGCTGATGGACGAGCCGTTCGGGGCGATCGATCCGATCAACCGCGAGATCATCCAGGACGAATTTCTCAAGATGCAGGCGGAACTCAGGAAGACGATCATGTTCGTCAGCCACGATATCGACGAGGCGGTGAAGATGGGCGACAAGATCGCCATCTTCCGGTCGGGCAGGATCGAGCAGTATGACAGTCCGGACCAGATCCTGGCTCATCCCGCCAACGAGTTCGTCGCCGATTTCGTTGGTGCCGACCGCACGCTCAAGCGCCTGCGACTGGTTACGGCCGAAGAAATCATCGATGTCGGGACACCTGTCGCAGTGCGTACTGCGAGTGCGGTTGACATTCGCCAGAAGCTGATTTCGTCGCAGGCTTCGAGAGCGGTCATCATCGACGGCGACCGCCGTCCCGTCGGCTTTGTGAACATCGAGGAAGTCGAGGGGGCATCCGGCGACATCGGCGACATCGCGCATCCCCTGCCGGTGACGGTGCCGGTGCGTGCCGATCTGCGCGCCGTGGTGTCGGAGATGTTCGCCCATGACAAGATGTGGCTTGCCTGCACCGACGACGAGGGCCGCTTCGCCGGCACCGTGTCGCAGCCGGCCGTGACTGCCGCCCTTCGGGCAACCTATTCGGAACCGGACGGCAGGACCGGTTGAGGAAGGGAGCAGTTCGATGACAAGGTCCATCGATTTCGGACGGATTGCCACGGGCGGGGTTGCCCTCATCATCGGCCTGTGGATCGGTGCGTCGGGATTGATCGGCGAGATCGCCGGCTATTGGGACGATATCGTCTATCTCGCCCGAGAGCACATGATCCTCGTGGCCGCATCCGGCGGGGCAGCCATACTTCTCGGTATTCCCATCGGCATCTGGTTGTCGCGTCCGTCCATGGAACGGTACGCGGAATCGGTCATGCAGGTGTTCAACATCGGCACGACCATTCCCACTCTGGCCGTCATCGCCCTGTCGATGACATTGCTCGGTATCGGCTTTCCGCCGGCCTTCTTCGGCCTGTTCGTCGCCTCGCTGCTGCCCATCGTGCGCAACACCTATGCCGGATTGCTGGCCGTGCCGCCGCATCTCAAGGAAGCTGCGACCGGCATGGGCATGACGCCTATGCAGATCCTGTTGCACGTCGAGGTGCCCAATGCCCTCTACGTCATCTTTTCGGGCATCCGCACCGCGCTGGCCATCAATGTCGGCACGACACCGCTGGCATTTCTCATCGGGGGAGGCGGTCTGGGCGAACTCATCTTCACCGGCATCGATCTGATGGACACCGGAATGCTGCTGGCAGGTGCGCTGCCTACCGCCCTGCTGGCCGTCCTCGTCGATTTTCTCATGGGTAGGGCGCAGTTGCACCTGATCCCCAAAGGCGTGAATCCGCTGCGTTGACGCAGGGACCAACTCTCGTTGAAATGGAGCTGCTGAAATGAACATGATCCTCAAATCGGCCCTGACCGGGCTGGCCGTCGCAGGCTTCGCACTGGGCGCCCAGGCCACTGAAATCGTGGTGGGCGGCAAGAATTTCACCGAACAGCAACTGTTGTCGTCGATCACCGAGCAGCTGCTCTCGGCCAAGGGATACGATGTCGACAATCGGGCAGGAATGGGTTCCGCCGCGGTTCGTCAGGCCATGGAAAACGGCCAGATCGACGTCTACTGGGAATATACCGGCACCTCGCTCATCACCTACAACAAGGTCGAGGAAAAGCTGGACGCCGAGGAAACCTACGCCCGTGTCAAGGAACTCGATTCCGAGAAGGGCATCGTCTGGCTGGAGCCTTCGGCTGCCAACAATACCTACGCGTTTGCCATGCGCGGGGAGGAAGCCAGCGACAAGGGTATCGCCTCGCTCTCCGATCTGGCCAGGGCCGTCAATGACGGCGCCGGTCTCACCTTTGCCTCGAATGCCGAGTTCTATGCCCGTCCGGACGGCCTGAAACCCTTGCAGGAAGCCTATGGTTTCGAGTTCAGCCGCTCGGACATCAAGCGCATGGATACCGGCCTCGTGTATCAGGCGCTCAAGGACGGACAGGTTGATGTCGGCCTGGTGTTCGCAACCGACGGGCGTATCCCGGCCTTCAATTTTGTCGTACTCAAGGATGACAAGGGCTACTTTCCTTCCTACGCATTGGCGCCTGTCATTCGCGCCGAGGTGCTCGAAGCGAACCCGGAAATCGGCGATCTGCTCAACTCGGTCTCGGAGAAGCTCAATGACGAGGTCATGGCGAAACTGAATGCGGAGGTCGATGTCGACAAGGTCTCGATCGAGAATGTTGCAGCCGGGTTCCTCAAGGACAACGGACTGATCTGATCGGCATGGATCGCCGGAAGGGGAGGTTCTGCCTCCCCGTTCTCGCATGAGGGTAAGGGTCATGAAGGCCGCCCAGACCATTCTTGTCGGTGCTGCACAGTTCCAGAGCGCGATCGGCGATGTCGATGCCAACATGGACCGCCATCTGGAGCGGATCGCGCGCGGGCGCGAAGCCGGCCTCGATCTCCTCGTTTTCCCGGAACTGTCGCTGACGGGCCACTACGGCCCGGAGAGACTGCTTTCGGCGGCCATGGCGCGTACGGACGCACGATTGGCGCAGCTTGCCGAAGCGGCGGGACCGATGGCGATCTCGGTGGGCTTCATCGAGGAAGGGCCCGCGGCCCAGTTCTACAATGCTGCCGCCGTCTTCAGGGACGGCGAACTGCTGCATCTTCACCGCAAGGTCAATCTTCCCAATTATGGCAAGCTCGAAGAAGGCAAGCACTATGCTTCCGGACGCTTTGTCGAGACTTGCGGTCTCGCCGGCAACTGGACGGCGGGCCTGCTCATTTGCGCCGATGTCTGGAACCCTGCACTGACCCATCTGGCCTTCCTGCAGGGGGCAACGATGCTGATCTGCCCGGTCAGCTCCGGTGTCGAGGCGGTCGGTGCGGAGTTCGACAATCCTGCGGGCTGGGCGCTGACCTGCCGCTTTTACGCCATGATGTACGGGGCGCCGGTCATCATGTGCAATCGCAGCGGTACCGAACGCGACCTGCATTTCTGGGGCGGTTCGCGCATCGTCGATCCTTTCGGCCGCGAGCTCGCGGTGGCCGGGCCGGGCGACGAGATGATCACGGCCCGGCTGGACTACGAGGAACTCCGTCGCGCCCGCCACCTGCTGCCCACCGTGCGTGACAGCAATGTCGCCCTGGTCCTCCGGGAGACCTCCAGGGTGGTCGAGGATCTGGGCGTGCCCGATGTCGTCCGGCGACATATTTGAGAGACAGGAACATGCACGACTTTTTCCTCACTGACGACGACCGGGCCTTTCGCGCCGAGGTACGTTCGGTGATGCGGCGGGAACTCGGCACACGGCTCGATCGCATCGAACATGACCGGGATTTCTCCGCACAGCTCGATGTGGCCCGTGTCCTGGGCGAGGCCGGCTATCTCAAGGTGATGTTTCGCGACCTCTACAAGGGAAATCTGGCCAGGCCCGGCCTTACCCATGCGGTGATCGTCTCCGAAGAAGCCGCCTATCTCAACTATGCCTTCGAGACCACCATCGCCACGGCGCTGTCGTGCGCCTATCCGATCCATGCCCATGCCCGGCCGGCCCTGCGCGAACGCTACCTTTCGCCAATCCTGGAAGGTCACGCTGTCGGGGCGATCTGCATGACCGAACCTGATGTCGGATCGGACAGTGCCGGCATGGCGACCCGCATCCGTTTCGACGAGGACAGTCGCGAATGGGTGATCGACGGGTTCAAGCGCTACATTTCCAATGCCTCGGTTGCCGATGTCTATATCGTCTGGGGCATCACCGAACCGGACATCGCGCCCCAGAAGGGCATGACGGCCATTCTCGTACCGGCTGGAACTCCGGGGCTTTCCTTTCCCCGCACCTATGACTTCATGGGCCGCAGGGGATCGGTGGTCGGCGAGGTGACGCTCGAAAATGTGCGTGTTCCGGAAGAAAATCTCCTTGGCGAGATGAATGCCGGTTTTCGAATCATGCTGGGCGCATTCAATTTCGAACGGATCATCCTTGGCGGATCCGGTCTCGGTGTCGCCCGCGCGGCATTCGACCTTGCCCGCGAGCATGCCCAGACGCGTACCAGCTTTGGCCAGAAACTCGGACAAAAGCAGCTCATCTGGGACATGGTCGCCCAGATGAGCTGGCGGATCGATGCAGCCGAACTGCTCACTCACCGGGCCGCGAAGATGTATGACGCGGGAATCGACGGCAAGGACCTGATGCGCGAGGCCAGCCAGACCAAGCTCGTCTCCACGGAAACGGCGGTTTTCTGCACCGATCGCGCCGTACAGATCCTCGGCGGCGATGGTGTCACGCGCCAGTACGGCCGTGTGGAACAGCTCTACCGGGATGCGCGTGCGCTACCCATCGTCGGCGGTACCTCGGAAATGTGCAAATACCTGATCGCGGCCCGTGAAATGCCGTCGATCCGGCCCAATCTGTGATCCCACTGGAGAAGAGTCGCGATGCATATCGCCCGCCTTCTGGAAGCTTCCGCCGATCGCTATCCCGATCATCTGGCCCTCGTCTTCGAGGACCGACGCTGGACCTATACCCAATGGCTCGGCCGGGTCCGCCGTTTCGCACAGGCCCTGGGCGATCTCGGCGTGCGTCCCGGGGACAGGGTCGCATTCTACGTGTCAACATCGGAAAATTCCGTCACGACCTATTTCGCCTGCCAGTTTCTGGGAGCTGTCGCCGTTCCGATGAATTTTCGCCTGTCGCCCGGCGAGGCCGCCTACATCCTGCAGGACTCCGGCGCCCGGGTTCTGGTCTATGGTCGCAGCCTCACGGAGAACGCGCTGAAGATCGAGGCCCAGATCCGTTCGGTCCATGACTTCATCGGCTGCGCATACGACCGCGCCAACATCCCCGATGGCCACCATCATTTCGATACCCTGGCAGAAGAGACCGTGGACCGCGACGAGCCAAGGCCGGTGCCCGACGGCAATGCGATATCCTCACTGGTCTATACGTCGGGAACGACCGGCCGGCCCAAGGGCGTCATCCATACGCATACCAACGATATCGCCATCGCGATGAACTGCGTGATGGAATATTCGCTGAACCACGCCGACAACGCGCTGCACATCGCCCCGCTCTACCATGTCGGCGGGATGCAGGCCTATTTCATCCCGCATCTGCTCGTCGGCGGGACGAATGTCGTCACGGGGCGTTACGACGCGGAAAAGACGCTGGAGACCGTGGCGTCGGAACGCATCACGACCCTGTTCGCCGTGCCGACGCAGATACAGGAGATGCTGTTCCACCCGAAATTCCCGGATTATGACGTCTCGTCGCTCCGGCTCATCACCACCGGCGGGGCCGCGATCTCGTCGGTCACCATGGAGCGGGTGATGAACGAGTTCTGCCAGAGCATCTTCAACGGCTATGGCATGACGGAGGCGTCGCTCACATTGGTACTGCATCCCGAGGATGCGCTGCGCAAACTCGGTTCCTGCGGCAAGCCCACACTGATCTCCGAGTGCCGCATCATCGTCGACGACCCGTCACGCGAGGTTGCGCCATCGGAGACGGTGGATCGCGGCAGGATCGGCCAGCTCATCGTCCGCGGCCCCCAGGCAATGGCGGGTTACTGGAACAAGCCGTTCGAAACCCAGAAGAAACTCAAGGCGGGATGGGTCTATACCGGCGACCTTTTCAGCCAGGACGAGGAAGGCTTCTATTTTTTCCATGGACGCGCCGACGACATGATCGTGTCCGGCGGCGAAAACATCTACCCGCGCGAGGTCGAGGAGATTCTCTACCGCTGCCCCGGGGTGCAGGAGGCTGCCGTTGTCGGCCTCAGGGATGCCCGCTGGGGACAGGTGGTCGCGGCGTTCATCGTCCGCTCGGACAGCTCGCTCACGGCCGAAAGGCTCGATGCCTTCTGCAGGGCGAGCGAGGATCTCGCACCCTACAAGCGTCCCAAGCGGTATGAATTTCTCGAATCGTTGCCATTCAACCCCAGTGGCAAGGTGCTCAAGCGCGAACTTGTCGCCGCCTACGATCCACCCGTGGCCGCCTGAGGGATATCCGCCATGTCAGGAAAGTTGCTCGTCGAACAGGATGGCCACACGGTCATCATTATGCTGAATATCCCCGAATTGCGCAATCCGCTCACCGATCACGATCTGTGCAACGAGATTGTCGCCACCATGGACCGCATTACCGCCGACCAGAGCGTTCGCGTCGCCATCGTGACAGGTGCCGGCAAGGCCTTTTCCTCGGGTGGCAACCTCAAGCACATGAAGGACAAGCAGGGCACCTTCGGCGGCGATGCCGTTTCGGTGAAGGACGCCTATCGCAGGGGAATCCAGCGCGTCGCGCGTGCGGTCTGGGAGTGCGAAGTTCCCCTGATCGCGGCAGTCAACGGACCGGCCTATGGAGCGGGATGCGACCTTACCTGCATGTGCGATATCCGCATCGCTTCCACCCGGGCGATATTCGCCGAGAACTTTGTCAATGTGGGGATCATTGCCGGTGATGGAGGAGCCTGGCTCCTGCCGCGCCAGATCGGGCTGTCCCGCGCTGCGGAAATGACGTTCACCGCCGATCCGATCGATGCAGAGACAGCTCTCGCGTGGGGGCTTGTGTCGAGAGTTGTCGAACCCGACCGGTTGATGGATGAGGCACGTGCGCTGGCTGCGCGGATCGCGCGCAACCCGCCGCGCCAGCTGCGCATGACCAAGCGGCTGATGCGCGAGGGACTGGACACCCGCCTGGGCTCGCTGCTCGAACTCGCGGCGGCGTATCAGGGCGCCTGCCATCAGACGGAAGATCATGCCGAGGCCGTGAACGCTCTCCTTGAGAAGCGCACGGCCACATTCGTCGGACGTTGAACGACGGCAATCGGGGACGAGCCATGTCATCCGCATTCGTTGACTTTCTCCACCAGAGCGATGCGCGCAACATGCCCGATCATGTTCTGGCGTTCGGCCGCCGCTGGATGCTCGACCTGCTCGGTGTCGCCGCCGGAGCGATCGATACCCGGCTGTCGAGGATCATACGCGATCACGCTGTGGAATATTTCGGCCCCGGCCGCCGCCGCTCGGTCCTGCTGTTCGACGGGCGGGCCGTCAGCCCTGCCGGCGCCGCGCTGGCCGGAGGCATGACCATCGATGCGCTGGATGCGCATGACGGCCACAAGCTCACCAAGGGCCACGCAGGTTGCGGTGTCCTTCCCGCATTGCTCGCTGTCAGCCAGGCGGAGGGGATGGCCGATGACAGGAATTTCCTTGCAACATTCATTCTCGGATACGAGATCGCCACCCGTGCGGGAATGGCCCTGCATCGCACGGCCTGCGACTATCACACGACCGGAGCGTGGGTCGCGGTCGCCACGGCCGCCATCGCCGCGCGCCTCCTCGGCCTCGCATCCGCTCCCACCCGCGAAGCCATCGGCATTGCCGAGTATCATGGTCCTCGCAGCCAGATGATGCGCTGCATCGATCATCCCACGATGGTCAAGGATGGCTCGGGATGGGGAGCCATGGCCGGCGTCTCGGCGGCCTATCTGGCCGCGGACGGCTTCACCGGCGCCCCGGCGATCACGGTCGAGGGGGCCGACGTTGCCGACCTGTGGTCGGACCTCGGGTCGAACTGGCGCATCGCCGAACAGTATTTCAAGCCCTATCCGGTCTGTCGCTGGGCCCAGCCGGCCTTGCAGGCGGTCTTGAACCTCCGGTCAGACCATCGGCTGACGTCGCAGGATGTCGAACGTATCGAAATCGTGACGTTCCACGAGTCGTGCCGATTGGCCACCCGCAGGCCGCAAACGACCGAACAGGCCCAGTATTCCACGGCTTTTCCCACGGCGGTGGCCCTGGTGCGCGGCGGTGTGACGCCGGTCGACGTCATGGAGGAGAGCTTCGGCGATCCGGAAATTTCCCGCCTCGCGGAAGGCATGATGGTCACGGAAAGTGATGCGTTCAACGCCGCCTTCCCGGCTCGCCGCCTTGCACGGGTTATCCTCGTCCTGAAGGACGGACGCAGGGTCGATTCCGGGCCGACAGAGGCGATCGGCGACCCGGAGGCGCCGCTTCCCCTGTCGGATGTCGCAGCGAAATTTCACGCCTATGCGGGAGCCGTGATGATGCCCGAACGGGTTGCGGAGATCGAGGAGGCGGTTGCCGCCCTTGGTGACGCAAACGGCACGGCTAGGCTGTTCGATCTGGTCGGTGGCCCTGTCGGAACGTCCGGCGGTCTGGCTGCATGAACCGTTTCACCACATCTCGCAGGGGAGATTGTCCATGACGGATGGCGGAACCACGCGCGGACGGCGCGAACGTGGACGCCGGAGCAGGGGTGCGCGCGGTGGTGCGGTATCGCAATTGCCCTGGCGTTCGGTGGAAAACTCCCTGCATCCCATGGAACTGGCCAGTCCGGAACAGATCGAAGCCATTCATGCGACAGCGATCCGCATTCTCGGGAATCTCGGTATCCGGGTCCTGAATTCCCGTGTTCTTGATCTTTTCGAGGCGGCGGGGGCAAAGGTCGAGCGCGACGAGGGTACCGTGCGCTTTGGCGAGGATCTCGTGAACGAGGCCCTGCGCACCACGCCATCACAATTCACGTTGGCCGGACGTGAAACCGGGAAACGGCTCGTGATCGGCGGCCGGCACATGGCCTTCGGTCTCGTCGCCGGGCCGCCCAACGTTCATGACTGCGTGCGGGGACGTCGGACGGGCAATCTCGAAGACTACGAGAACTTCATTCGTCTTGCGCATTACTTCAACGCTATTCATATCATCGGCAATCAGGTTACTGCGCCGCAGGAACTTCCGGCCAATAATCGTCATCTGGACACTTATCGCGCGAATATCGCCTACAGCGATCTTTCCTTCCATTGCACGGCCATCGGCCGGGGACGCGCGGTCGACGGGATCCGCATGATGGCCATCTCCCGCGGTGTGGATCTCGAGACGCTGGCACGGGATCCGGGCGTGACCACGATCATCTCGGTCAATTCGCCGAGGCTGTTCGATGGCGAGATGGCCGAAGGTCTTATGGCCATGGCCGGGCATGGCCAGCCCGTCGCCATCACCCCGTTCACGCTGATGGGGGCGATGACGCCGGTGACGCTGGCAGCGGCACTGGCGCAGCAGAATGCCGAGGCCCTGTTCGGCGTCGTCCTCACCCAGCTGGTCAGGCCGGGTGCACCGGTCATGTATGGCGCCTTCACCTCCAATGTCGACATGAAGTCGGGCGCTCCGGCCTTCGGCACGCCGGAGAACACCAAGGCCAACATCATCGCCGGGCAGCTTGCCCGACGCTACCGGCTGCCCTATCGCACATCCAATGCCAATGCGTCGAATGCCGTCGACCTGCAGGCGGCCTACGAGACGACGATGGCGACATGGGGAGCGGTCCTTGGCGGTGGCAATCTCATCTATCATGCGGCCGGCTGGCTGGAAGGCGGGCTCACCGCCAGCTACGAGAAACTCGTTCTCGACGTGGAGATATTGCAGAACATGATGGAGATGATGCGACCTGTGTCGTTCGACGAGGACGAACTGGGCTTCGATGCCATTGCCTCCGTACCCACCGGCGGCCACTTCTTCGGCACGGAACACACGTTGCAGCGCTACGAGACCGCATTCTATGCGCCGATGCTGTCGGACTGGTCGAGTTATGGCAACTGGGAGGCGGCCGGCTCGAAGGATGCGCTGACCCGTGCGACCGAAATCTGGCAGAAGGCGCTGAACGAATACGAACAACCGGCGATGGACCCGGCCATTGCCGAGGAACTCGATGCCTATGTCGCTCGCCGCAAGGAAGAGATCGGCGCGGGCGAACCGTAGGGATATCCACTCAGGGTCAATGTGAACAAGGGGCCTTCCATGCGCACTCATGCCCAGGCGGTCGTCATCGGTGGCGGCGTCATCGGCTGTTCGATCCTCTATCACCTGGCGAAGTTCGGCTGGAGCGACGTGGTGCTGCTCGAACGCTCCGAGCTCACCTCGGGCTCGACCTGGCACGCGGCGGCCAACATCCACGGGCTGCACGATTCGACCAACATCTCCCGCCTCCAGCACTACACGATGACGCTGTACAGGGAACTGGAAGCCGAGACCGGACAGGGCTGCGGCATCTTCCAGCCCGGCAGCCTCTACCTCGCGCAGACCGAAGCCCGCGAATACCAGCTCCGCCTTCAGGCGGCCAAGGCCCGCCGCTATGGCATGAACTTCCGCGAAATCTCCCGGGATGAGGCGGAAAGGCTGCATCCGCTGGTCGATTTCGACGGCATCCGCTGCATCATGTTCGAACCCGATGGCGGGAATGTCGATCCGTCGGGCGTCACCAATGCCTATGCGGTCGGCGCCCGGCAGCGCGGCGCGGAGATCCACCGCTTCACGCCCGTGACCGCCACGGAGGCGCAGCCCGACGGAAGCTGGATCGTGCGCACCGACAAGGGCGACATCCGCACTCCCTGGGTCGTCAATGCCGCCGGGTTATGGGCTCGCGAGGTGGCGGCGATGGCCGGAATCCGGCTGCCGCTCATTCCCACCGAACACCAGTATTTCGTTACCGAGACCATTGCTGGGATAGCGGCTCTGGATCGCCGCCTGCCATCGGTGGCCGATCGCGACGGGGAATATTACCTTCGCCAGGAAGGCAAGGGGTTGCTCATTGGCGCCTATGAGCGCGACATGCGTTTCTGGGCCGAGGATGGAACGCCTTCAGATTTCGGTCAGGAGCTGTTTCCCGACGATCTGGAACGCATCGAGGACAACATGATGCGCGCGATCGCCCGCGTTCCGGCGGTGGGCGAAGCTGGCATCAAGCGGGTGATCAACGGCCCCATGATCTGGTCGCCGGACTCGTCCGCACTGCTGGGACCGGTTCCCGAACTCCGTGGATATTTCTGCTGTTGCGGGATTATCCCCGGTTTCAGTCAATCCGGCGGCCTGGGAAGGCTCTCGGCGGAGTGGATGGTGGAGGGCGAGCCCTCGCTCGACCTTTTCGGCTGGGACATGGCCCGCTTCGGTCACTGGGCGGACAGGGCCTTCACGCGTGCACGGGTGGCCGACCAGTATGCCCATCGTTTCAAGATCCACTTCCCCGCGGAGGAACGCGAGGACGGGCGACCGGTCCGCACCCGTCCCGTGTGGGACAGGCAGAAGTCGCTTGGCGCGGTTTTCGGCCTCAATTACGGCTGGGAGCATCCCCTCTATTTCGATGCCGATACGCCCGACAGCGCCGGCTTCACCCGGCAGCCATGGTGGGACAGCGTCGGCCGCGAGGCGCGGATGCTGCGCCAGCGTGCAGGAATTATCGATATTTCGAATTTCGCCAAATACCGCGTTTCCGGTCCGGGTGCGAAAGACTGGCTGGACGCCCTGTTCGCCAACAGGATACCGACCCGCATTGGCCGCTCCTGCCTGACGCCACTGATTGGCAAGCGGGGAGGAATCGCCGGCGATTTCACGGTGACCCGGCTGGGCGAAGCGGAGTTTTGGGTGATCGGTTCGGGCATGGCCGAGCGCTTTCACCAGCGCTTCTTCCGTGCCTTGCCGCTGCCGGACGGAACCGTCTTCGAAAGCCTGACCGAAGCCATGTGCGGCTTCAACGTCGCCGGCCCGCTCGCCCGCGACCTGCTCCGGCGTCTGACCGACGCCGATCTGTCGAATGCCGCCTTTCCCTTCTTCCGCTCGGCAAGGATCACCGTGGCGGGTATCGAATGCCTGGCCATCCGCGTGTCATTCACGGGCGATCTCGGCTGGGAACTCCACTGCCGTACCGATGACCAGTCTTCCCTGTACGAAGCCCTTCTCGATGCCGGGAAGAACCTCGGTGCCGGGCCCGTGGGCAGCCGCGCGCTCATGAGCCTCCGCGTGGAGAAGGGCTACGGTTCGTGGGGGCGCGATTATTCGCCCGAATACTGGCCGCAGGAGTCCGGTCTCGACGGTCTGATCGACCGGGACAAGGACTTCCTCAACCGTGATGCCTGGTTCGCCATTGCCGATCGCGCACCGCGCGACGTGATGACCATGCTTGAAATCGATGCGACGGTGGCCGATGCGACCGGTGGCGAACCTGTATTCCTCGTCGATGGAACCCCAGTGGGGCAGGTCAGCTCCGGCGCATATGGCTACACGGTGGGAAAATCGCTGGCGATTGCCTATCTCAAGGCCGGGATGGTCCGGGCCGGCGATTCCGTCACCGTCGCACTCCTCGGGCTGCCCCACACGGCCCGCGTACTCCAGGCTGCACCGTTCGATCCCGAAGGCCATCGCCTGCGCGGCTGATCCTGCGCCGGCTGCAAGGCGGAGCGCGTTCCGGCACCTCGATCGGAATGCGCTTCGCGAATATAACGATATTTCAACAAGTTGAATTGTCCCACCAACTGCGGGCGACGTTCTTCTCTTGGTGATCGCTTACGCCGCACGGCTTTGCCATGCCCGTCAACGCGATGTAAAATGAGCCCGTTCTTTGCCAGCTCAACCCGATTGACCAAAGAAGGCCGCTCCCATGACGCAACGCACCCTTGCCCTTTTGCCTGGTGACGGCATCGGTCCAGAAATCGCCGAAGCGACACGCCACGTGCTGGCGGCGGCCTCGGACGCCTTCGGGCTCGGCCTGACGTTCAAGACGATCGACATCGGGTTTGCTGCGCTCGAAGCCAGCGGAAGCACCTTTCCCGACAGCTCCTTCGAGGAGATCCGGACCTGTGACGGGATCGTCCTTGGCCCGGTGTCCCACAACGCCTATCCGCCGCGAGCGGAGGGCGGGCTGAACCCTTCGGGTGAACTGCGCAAGCGGCTCGACCTCTTCGCCAACATTCGTCCCGCCCGGACCCGTGCCAATATCGCACCGCGTGCCGGCATCCCGCTCGACATGGTGATCGTCCGGGAAAATACCGAAGGTTTTTACGCCGACCGCAACCTTCATTCCGGCCCTGGGGAGATCATGGTGACCGAAGACGTCTCCATGGCATTCCGCCGGATTACCCGGCACAGCTCGATGCGGATTGCCCGGGAGGCCTTCGCCCTTGCCGGGACGCGGGGCAGGCACGTCACCGCCGTGCACAAGGCCAACGTGATGCGGGTAAGCGACGGACTGTTCCTTGAGTGCTGCCGCAAGGTTGCCTCGGAGCACCCGGATGTCACCTATGATGAACGTATCGTCGACGCGATGTGCGCGCACCTCGTCCGGTCGCCCGACCGGTATGACGTGATCGTCACCACCAACATGTTCGGCGATATCCTCTCGGACCTCGCATCCGAACTCGCCGGAAGCCTCGGTCTTGCAGCCTCTCTCAACGCGGGAGAGAACGCCGCGATGGCACAGGCCCAGCACGGCTCCGCTCCCGACATTGCCGGGCAGGACATCGCCAACCCCTCCTCGCTGATCGGCTCCGCCGTCATGCTGCTGAACTGGATGGGGCAACGCGACGATGACCCGGCACTCCTGAAGGCTGCGGATGCCATCGACGCCTCTCTTGAAGCGGCGCTGACATCTCCAGGACTGCGCACCCGCGACCTGGGCGGGACCACTGGCACGAGAGCGTTCGCGCAGGCCGTAGCCGGCGGGCTCACCCAGGCCAGGTAGGTCAGGCCCGGATGCGGGCCGGCTCGAACGCGAACCGTTCGGAAGTTCCCGGCCATCCTGGCGGCTGTCACGAGACCTGCCGAAAGGGTTCCATGAAGAAAGGACACCGCGCAGGGGCGATGTCCTTTCTTGCGGCCAGTGGCGGGATCTTCCCTCGGCGTCGGATATCGCCGATCAGTAGATGACCACGCTGCGGATGCTTTCGCCGTGATGCATCATGTCGAAGCCCTTGTTGATGTCATCGAGCGGCATGGTGTGGGTGATGAGATCGTCGATGTTGATCTTGCCGTCCATGTACCAGTCGACGATCTTCGGAACGTCGGTGCGACCCCTTGCGCCGCCGAAGGCGGTGCCGCGCCAGACCCGGCCGGTGACGAGCTGGAAGGGGCGAGTGGAGATTTCCTGCCCCGCGCCGGCAACGCCGATGATGACCGATTCGCCCCAGCCCTTGTGGCAGCATTCGAGCGCCTGGCGCATGGTGTGGGTATTGCCGATGCACTCGAAACTGTAATCGGCGCCGCCCCTGGTGAGTTCGACAAGGTGGGCGACGACGTCCTTGTCGCCGAGATCCTTCGGGTTGACGAAGTGGGTCATGCCGAACTTTTCGGCAATCGCCCGGCGTCCGGGATTGAGATCGACGCCGACGATCATGTTGGCGCCCACGAGCCGCGCGCCCTGGATGACGTTGAGGCCGATGCCGCCGAGACCGAAGACGACGACATTGGAGCCGGGCTCCACCCTGGCGGTGTTGATGACGGCACCGATACCGGTGGTGACACCGCAGCCGATGTAGCAGATCTTGTCGAACGGCGCGTCCTCGCGGACTTTCGCCAGCGCGATCTCGGGCATGACCGTGAAGTTCGAGAAGGTCGAGCAGCCCATGTAATGATACAGCGTCTCACCGCCGATCGAAAAGCGGGATGTGCCGTCGGGCATGAGGCCCTGACCCTGGGTGGAGCGGATCGCCTGGCACAAATTGGTCTTCGGATTGAGACAGTACTCGCACTCGCGACATTCCGGAGTGTAGAGCGGGATCACATGGTCACCCTTCTTCACAGAGGTGACACCCGGACCGACATCCACCACGACGCCCGCACCCTCATGACCGAGGATCGACGGGAAGATGCCTTCGGGATCACCGCCCGAGCGGGTGAATTCGTCGGTGTGGCAGATGCCGGTCGCCTTGACCTCGACCAGGACTTCACCGGCCTTCGGTCCGTCCAGCTCGACCGTTTCAATGGAAAGCGGTGCTCCGGCCTTGTGTGCCACCGCTGCTCTCGTCTGCATCCTCTCGTACTCCCGTATTCGCCGGTCCTCAGGTGCCCGGTAAGGTGGCGGATGGGCATGGGGCTGGCAATATGCAAGAAGTCATTTCACTTGCGTTGGCGACGTCCCCGGTGCCTCATCGGCCCGCCCCGATCTGAAAAGGAAGATGACCATGGCCCGACGTCTCTACGACCTTACCGGTGCCGATCCCCGGTGCCGCTTCAGTCCATACTGCAACCGCATCCGACGGGCTCTTGCGGCCAAGGGGCTCGATGCGGAAATCGTGCCGATCCGTTTCACCGACAAGGACCGGATTGCATTCAGTGGCCAGAAGCTGGTCCCGATCCTGACCGATGGCGAGCGCACGATCACCGACAGCTGGGACATCGCCTGCTATCTCGACGAGGTTTACCCTGAACCTCCGCTGATGGAGGGCGAGCAGGCGCGCGCGCTCACCGGCGCGTTCCGGAACTGGGTGGACTCCGTCATTCATCCCCTCATTCTTCGCATCGTGATTCTCGACATCCACCGGGCCCTGACACCCGGAGACCAGGTCTATTTCCGCGAGACCCGCGAGCAACGCTTCGGTTGCACGCTGGAGGAGTTCCATCAGGGCGAGGCGGCGATACCTGCCCTGCAAAAGGCCCTCGAACCGGCGCGGATGACCCTGCGCCAGTCTCCCTGCATCTGTGGTGACCGGCCCGGTTTTGCCGACTTCATCCTCGCCGGCGCGTTCGACTGGGCCGGAGCCGTTTCGAAGGTGTCCCTGCTATCCGGCGATGATCCGCTCCGCTCGTGGTATGCCCGTATGGGAGCTTGACAGCGGCAGTGGTTTGAACAATTGTAACGCAACGAAACAAAATTTCTGCCGATACCGAATCCAGATTGATACGAGGGAGGAACGGTGGCGGTTCCATATCAGGGTGCTGTTGAGTCGCGTCGTCCGTGGATGCCGAAATTCCTGAGCGGCGATCATCCGTTTCCATGGCTGGCACCGATGTTCGCGATGATTATCGCGTTTGGCATCTATCCTTTGATCTATTCGATATGGCTCAGTACCCAGGGCAAGGTTCCCGGGCTGCGGGACTACAAGTTCATTGGTGCCGAGAACTGGATCAAGGCGTTTTCCGATGATCGCTTCATCGATTCGCTGGTCGTGACGATCGAGTACACGCTGATATGTCTTGTCATCCAGGTCGTGCTGGGCATGGCGATCGCGATGCTGCTCGATTGCGAACGGCGCGGATACGGGCTCCTTCGCGCCCTGATGACCCTGCCTCTGGTGGTTCCGCCTGCTGTCACGGGCATGATGTTCCTGCTCATGGAGGATGGCCAGTTCGGCGTACTGTCCTATTATCTCAAGGAGATGGGACTGGTCGATCCGGACAATCCCATCCTTGCCAGCACCTCCATGGCCCTCTGGGGCGTGATGGCAGCCGATATCTGGCAGTGGACGCCGTTCATGGTGCTGATCCTGATGGCCGGTCTTCGTGCGTTGCCGAAGGAACCGTTCGAGGCGGCGGCCATCGATGGTGCCAACTGGTGGCAGACGTTGCGTCATCTGACCCTGCCCATGCTCAGCCGGGTCATCGCAACGGCGGTCCTGATCCGCACGATCGACCTGTATCGCATCTATGACTATATCTTCGCGATGACGTCGGGAGGTCCCGGAACGGCGACCGAGACGCTCAGTTTCTATGCCGGCAGGGTATTCGGTGTGGCCAACTTTCCCTATGCGGCGACGCTGAGCCTGCTCACGCTCATCATGCTGAACGTGATCTGCTTTGCCTTCATCAAGATTTTCAGGGTGAAGTTCTGATGCCGGGACATGCTTCGAAAGTGATACTGCGCGATATCCTGGCCTGGTTTGTCGTGCTGGTTTTCATCTTTCCGCTTTTCTGGTGGGTGCTGGCCTCGTTCAAGCCCTATACCGCGATCTTTGCCCAACCGCCGGTCTATGCCGATTTCCAGCCGACGGTGGAGAACTACGAGGTCACCATCGGCGGCAAGTCGCGCATCAATCTCGAAGGCGGCGTCGGCGGGCAGACGGGCGGCGCATCGTCCTATTATTCGCTGACGTCGATCTACGACAGCCTGATCGTTGCCATCGGTTCGACCTTCTGCGCCCTGTTGCTGGCGACGCTCGCGGCGTTCGCCCTTTCGCGGTTTCCGATACCCGGAAAGGACCACATGGTCTTCTTCGTGCTGGCGCAAAGGATGATGCCGCCCATTGCTGTGGCGATCCCGTTGTTCTTCATCTTCCGCGACATGGGGCTGCGCGACAGCCATCTCGGGCTGATCCTGGCGCATACGCTGATCAACCTGCCGCTGGCGGTGCTGCTCTTGAAGAGCTTCTTCGACGACGTGCCGGTGGAGCTCGACGAATCGGCGATGCTGGACGGCGCCACGCGGTTTCAGGTCTTCCGCATGGTCGTGCTGCCGCTGGTCAAGGGCGGGCTGGCGGCGACGGCGGTGCTCTGCTTCATCTTCTCCTGGACGGAGTTCCTCATCTCGCTCCTGCTCACCACGAGCATCCGGACGATTCCGGTCAAGATCACCACGTTCGTCACTTCCACGGGCACCGAGTGGGGGTTGATCACGGCGTTGGGGAGTGCGGCCCTCGTGCCGAGCTTCATCTTCATCATGCTGGTGCAAAAGCATCTCGTGCGCGGCCTGACACTCGGCTCGCTGAAGGACTGAGTATCCGGCCGGTCGCGATCTTCCTCCCAGGCTCGAAAACAACAGGAGGCATCTGATGAGCTTTCGAGACCATGACCGCAAGACCTTCATTGCCGATACGGCAAGGGCCTACGGTCGGCGCCGCATCACCAGGCGGCAGTTCTTCCGCAAGATGGCCTTGGCCGGCGTGGGCTTTTCCGGCTTTTCCGCGACCATGATGGGCGGCGGGCGGCCATGGGGCGGGCTCACCAACCTCGGGACGCCGCTGGCACAGGCCCAGACGCCGGATGACGTCACCGCGTGGCTCAAGGACGTCGGCCGCCAGTTCGCCGGCACCACCATCCGCTACACCTCGGAAGCCACGCCGCCCACCAACGTCGCCTCCGAGCTCAAGAGCGAGTTCGAGGAAGCCACCGGCATCAACGTCGAGATCGAGATCGTGCCGCTGGAGCAGGTCCTCCAGAAGGCCACGCTCGACGCGCAGGGACAGCTCGGCACCTACGACCTCTATTATCTCGACCAGGCCTGGGCCGCGCTGTTCTCGCCGGATACCTTCAACCCGCGCGAATACTACGACAGCAAGCCCGAGCTGGCGATGCCGGGCTACGACTGGGACGATTTCTCGCCACCGCTGGTCCAGGGCATCGCCATGGCCAACGACCAGATGATGGGTGTTCCGTTCGACATTCCCATCTTCATCCTGATGTACCGCAAGGACCTGTACGACAAGCACGGCCTGTCGGTGCCGACGACCATGCAGGAATACATGGATGTCACCAGGGCGCTGCACGAGGCCGAGATCGGCAACGGCATCTACGGTACCACCGGCCAGCTCAAGTCCGGTCATTACAGTCTGGAGTGCGACTGGACGGCATGGCTATGGTCGCATGGCGGCTCGATCTTCGGCCCGGACGGCATGTTCACCGGCAATGACGAGGCCGGCATGCGCGGCCTGCAATACATGCTCGATCTGGTAAATTACATGCCGCCGGATGCCAAGACCTGGACCTGGGATGGCCAGTGGCAGTCCATGGCCCAGGGTGTGGCCGCCCAGTGCATCAGCTGGGGCGAGTTCTTCCCCGGGCTCGATGGCGGCGACAGCAAGGTCGGCGGCGGCAAGATGGCAGCGGCCATTCCACCCGAAGAGGCGGCCCTGCGCACACCGGACGAAACGGGCTTCAACGAGATCCCGCACATCGGCCATCAGGGCGGTTCGTCGATTGCCCTGTCCCGCTACTCGAAGAACCCCGATGCGGCATGGCTCTTCATGCAGTGGGTGACATCGAAGGACGTGGTTGCGCGCTCGTGCATCGTCGGTGGTGGCGCTTCGCCGGTACGCCTGTCGGCGTTCAAGGACCCGCGCGTGCTGGCAGCGGCCGAGCCCGGTGCCGGTACGACGCGTCACTTCCCGGCCATCGAGTGGACCATCAACAACCGCATGGGGTCGGAACCGGATCTGCCAAGCTGGCCGGAGATCGCCAACAATGTCATTCCGGTGGAACTCGGCAAGCTGCTGGCTGGCCAGTATTCCTCACCGGAAGAGGCGATGAATGCCATCGCCGAGCAGACCAACGAGCTGGCCGCACCGTTCCGCGGCTGATCTGATGACCGGCCGGCGGAATCCAACTGTAGGAGACCGTCGGCCATCGTCAACCGTACCATCAGGCAGCATGTATCCCGATGAACGCTGATCTCGTTATCGGTGTCGACAGCAGTACGACGGCAACCAAGGTCGTGGCTTTCGATCGCGAAGGGGCCTTTGTCGCCGAAGGGCGGGCCTCGATCGGCATGGAGAGCCCGAAACCGCTGTTCTTCGAACAGGACGCGGAGGAGTGGTGGACGTCACTGGTCGCGGCCCTGAAGGTTCTTGGGGCGCAGATCGACCTTCGTCGGGTAGCGGCCCTGTCGGTTTCCAATCAGCGGGAGACTTTCGTCCTGCTGGATGAGAACGACCGGCCAGCATCGCCCGGCATCACCTGGCTGGACGAGCGCGGCCGCGACGATGTGCGGCTGCTGAGCGAGAGACTCGGCCGCGATACCCTGCGCGAGATCACCGGCAAGACGCCGGACCCGACTCCCTGCCTCTACGCCGCGCACTGGCTCAAGCGCAACGAGCCCGAACTCTATGCCCGTGCCGCGCGCGTCTGCGACGTTCATGCCTTCCTCGTCCTGCGCCTGACCGGACGATACCGGACGAGCTGGGCCAGCGCCGATCCGACCGGGTTCTACGACCTCGGCAACCACGTCTACTCCCCGGTCATCCTGGAGGCGCTGGACCTGCGTCGCGAGCAGCTGGCCGTTGCGGAGCGGCCGGGCACGGTGCTGGGGCATGTCAGCGAAGCGGCGGCGGCTCTCAGCGGCCTGCCGGAGGGGACGCCCATCGTTGCCGGTGGTGGCGATGGCCAGGCCGCGGGGCTCGGCACCGGAACGCTGGCGGCCGGCAGTGCCTATCTCAATCTCGGCACCGCCTGCGTCAGCGGTGTCTACGACCGGGCCTATGCCACCGATCCGGCGTTCCGGACCATGGCGAGCCTGTCGGGCGACGGCTATATCTACGAAGTCTGCCTGCGCAGCGGCACCTTTCTCGTCGACTGGTTCGTCAAGGGGCTGTTCGGCGCCGATACCGAAGCCGATCCCGGAATCTACGAACGGCTGGAGCAGGAGGCTGCCCGGCTGCCCATCGGTTCCGAGGGGCTGATGCTGATGCCCTATTGGGGTGGCGTCATGACCCCCTACTGGAACTACAACGCGCGTGGCGGGTTATTGGGTCTGTCGGCGGAGCATGGTCGCGCTCATGTCTACCGTGCACTGATGGAGGGCATCGCGCTCGATCTGGCAATGGGTTATGCTGAAATCGAAAAGGCTATCGGCCAGCCCATCCGTGAATTGCTGACCATCGGGGGAGGGTCCCGAAGCCGCACATGGTGTCAGATCGTTGCGGATGCTACCGGCAAGACTGTCTACCGTTCTGATGTCGTCGAGGCGTCAGCACTCGGGGCGGCGATCACCGCCGCCGTGGGGGCCGGCTGGTTCACGGACGCGCAGCAGGCGGCCGCGAGCATGGCAGCACGGGGCGATGTCGAGATTCGCCCGCAGGCGGACAATGCGCAGGCCTATGGCCGCCTGCTCGATGTCTACAGGAAAGTGTATCCAGCAAATCGGGAAATTCTCGAAGCGCTGGCGATGTTCAAGAGTGAAGGATGACGGGCTTGAAAGCCAGGGGTGACCAGCATATCGAGGACTTCCTCAGCGGGCGTTTCGTGCCCGGCGAGACAGGCAGGCCGGTCGAATGCTCGATCCGGACGATCGTGATCGAGCCCGATCTCGACGGCGCGGAAGCCGGGCTGGTGGAAAGGGCCGGGCTGGACGGCCGGCTTGCCGTCGTTTGCGACGAGAACACGATCGAGGTGATGGGGCGGCGGGTGGTCCGTGCGCTGGGCGACGTCATCGAGGTCGTTCTCGACCATCCTCACGCCGACGAGGAGACCGCAGCCGACCTGAGGGACCGGATCCGCCATGCCGATGCCGTCGTTGCGGTCGGTTCCGGCACGATCAATGATCTTTGCAAGCATGCGACCTTCCCAGATGGTCGCCAGACGGCAGTCTTCGGTACCGCCGCCTCGATGAACGGCTATGTCACCAGCACCGCCTCCATCTCCTCGGGCGGCTACAAGAACAGCCTGAAGTCGAAGGCCCCCGCGGGCGTCTTCTTCGACCTTTCGGTTCTCTCGGCGGCTCCGGCGCGCATGACCTGCGCTGGCGTCGGCGATTCCCTGTGCCGTGGCGTGGCCCAGGTCGACTGGCTGATGTCGCACAGGCTGCTGGGCACGCCGTACTACAACAGTCCCTATGTCATTCAGCTCGACGACGAGCCGCTGGTGCTGGAGAGCACCGGCCGCCTGCTCGATGGCGACCCTGACGCCATGGCGGCCCTGGTGCGGCTGTTGACGCTCGGCGGGCTGGGGGTGGTCATTTCAGGCACCAGCCACTCCGGCTCGATGGGCGAGCACGGCATCAGCCACTACATCGACATGTTCATGGACCCGCATCCGGGTTCGCTGCATGGCGAACAGGTCGGTGTGGCGACATTCTCCATGACGAGACTTCAGGCGGAGATGCTTGCCGATGAGCAACCGCCCGTGCTGGAACCCACCCGGGTCGACGAGGTCGCCCTGCGTGCCCGTTACGGAGCCCAGGCGGACGATTGCATCCGAGGACTGATGGCGAAACGGATCGATGACGCCGCCGCGGCGCGCATCAACGGGGCGCTGGCGCGTGACTGGCCGGGGCTGCGCGACGAGTTGCTGGCACTGACGTTGCCGCTGGCGCGGCTGGAGGCGGCGGTGGGCGCCTGTGATGGCCCGATGAAGCCCGGGGACATCGGTCTCGACGCCGCGCGCTACGGAGAGGCGGTCGCCCACGCACACGAGATTCGTGACCGGTTCTCGTTCCTCGATCTCGCGGCGCATACGGGCCGGCTCGCCGGGTTTGCCGAGCGGGAAGCCGCCCGATGAGCCATGTCGTCATCCTCGGTGCCGGTGTGATGGGTAGTGCCTTCTCGCTGCCGCTGGCCGATGCCGGGTCCGCTGTCACATTGGTGGGCACTCATCTCGACCGTGAGTTGATCGACGGTGTGCGCAGGGATCGCTGTCATCCGAGACTGAACGCCGTCCTGCCCGAGCGGGTCGAGGCCCGCCATCACGAGGAGCTTGGCGATGTCCTGGCGAAGGGGGTGGATCTGGTCGTTCTCGGAGTGAGTTCGGCGGGTGTCGAATGGGCGGTGGACCGGCTCCGGCCGCACCTGACTTCGTCCGTTCCGATCCTCATGCTCACCAAGGGACTTGTCTGCGAAAACAACCGATTGGGGATTTTTCCCACTGGTGTATCGAAGGCCCTGAACTGCCCCGTGGGCGGCGTTGGCGGGCCCTGCATCGCCGGGGAACTCGCCGTCCGCCGGCAGACCAGCGTGGTCGTGTCGTTCGGCGACGAGGCGCTGGTGCGCCAGGCGCTCGCCCTGCTCGATGCTCCCTATTACCATGCGCGGGCCAGCCGCGACCTTGTCGGTGTCGAAGTCTGTGCCGCCCTGAAGAATTTCATGGCTCTGGGGATTGGTGCCGCCTTGGGACAACTCGACATCGCGGAACCAGTCGACAACAGGGCGCAAATGCACAACCACGCTGCCGGCCTGTTCAATCAGGCGCTGCTGGAACTCGATCACATCAATGCAGCGCTCGGCGGCGAGGCTTCGACGGTTCGCGGGCTGGCCGGTACCGGCGACCTCTACGTTACCGTGCAGGGCGGTCGCAACAGCCGCATGGGACGGTTGCTCGGCGCGGGCTGGCGATATCGCGAGGCCAAGGCCGGACGGATGGCGGAGGATACGGTCGAGGGTGCGGAACTCGCGCTCTCCGTCGGCGGCACGATGCTCGCCATGATCGAACGTGGCGATCTCGACGCGGCGCGCCTGCCGCTTTCGCGGGCGATCCTGCGGGCCATTCGCGATAATGAGACTTTCGATATTCCGTGGAATGACTTCTACCGTTGAAGAGGACGATATGACGACCAGAACCGTTTTGCTCGGTGCCGACCATCTGGGCCTTCCGCTGAAGGACACCATCAGGAACCATCTCGAAAAGAAGGGGGTCAGGGTCGAGGATCTGGGCGTGAATTCCAATGATCCCGTTGATTATCCCGATGTCGGGAGAAAACTGGCCGAGCGCATCGCCGAGGGCGGTGCAGATCGGGGAATTCTGGTTTGCGGTACTGGTGCCGGCATGGCGATCGTCGCCAACAAGGTGCCCGGTGTCCGGGCGGTCTGCGTCACTGACCCCTACACGGCCGAACGGGCCATCGCCTCGAACAATGCGCAGGTCATCACCATGGGCGCGCAGATCACCGGTCCGTCGGTCGCCACCATGCTCGTCGATATCTGGCTTGCCAACGAGTTCCAGTCCGAACGTTCGGGCAAGAAGGTGGCCAAGATCGACCAGGTGGACACGGACTATCGGGGCCGGTGACGATCCGCGCGGTGTCGGGATGATGGTCGACCGCGAGGACCAGCAACGCACGCGCATTGCCTGGCTTTACTATGTCGAGGGCCGGACGCAGGGGCAGATTGCCGAACAACTGGGATTGTCCCGGGTGCGCGTCAATCGTGAACTGGCGATTTGCCGCGAGCTGGGCATTGTTCAGATTCGCATCAATTCAAGATTGAAGAATTGTGTCGAGCTGGAACGTGAACTGGTCAAGCATTACCGGCTCGCCAATGCGGTGGTGGTGCCGGCTCCGTCCGATAGCGAGAACTTCCCGGCAGTGATCGGAGGTGCGGCCGGAATCTTCATCTCGGACCACATGTCCGACCGGATGTCCATCGGCATCGGCTGGGGGCGGACCTTGCGGGCAAGCCTCCAGTCGGTGGAACGCAAGCGCTGGCAGGGCATGACGGTGGTCTCGCTGATGGGTGGGCTTACTCGCGGATCGGCAATCAACACCTACGAGACAGCTTCGAGATTCGCTGACATTCTCGATGCCGAATGTTACTACCTGGCAGCACCGACCTTCACCAGCTCGCCTCAGTCACGCGCCACCATTCTCGAACAGGGGGCGATCACCGAAGTGATCGAGCGTGGCCGGTCGGTCGACATGGCACTGGTCTCGGTGGGCGCCCTCGAACGCCAGTCGACGATCAGGCGCCTCGGCCTGGTGTCGGCGGAAGACACGCTTTCGCTGCAACTGTCCGGCGCCATCGGCGATCTTCTCGGACACTATCTCGATGAGGCGGGGGAACTGGTCGATCATCCGATGAACGACAGGGTCATCGGACTCAGTCCCGAGGACCTTGGCAAGGTGCGTCTCTCGATCCTGGCGTCGGGGGGCGTGGAAAAACTGCCGATCATCCGGGCTGTCCTGAGCCGCGGTTACGTCAATGTCATCGTCACCGACGAGCAGACCGCGAGGAAACTCCTCGCACCGCGTTGAACGTGCACAGGCGCGAGCATCTACGTTCAGGTCGTCGGTCCCACATCGCCAAAGACGCCTGCGCCCGCGATGACGGTGTCGTAGAGGGCCAGTGCCGGGGCGAGTATGGTCAGGTTGAAGAAGCGCGACAGGCCCGGCCATTCGGCACCGCGGCTGTCATGTGCGGCGTGGCGGGCGCCTTCTTCGAGCAGGACCGCGCCGAGCACCGCGCCGAACATCTCCAGATAGGGCCTGGCCGCAGCAGCGCGGTCGGCGGTATCGAACCGCCGGATGCGGTCGGTGGCCTCGCGCACGGTGGCCACGGCCGCTTGCAGTTCCTCGGAGGCCAGCGAGGCGAGTTCGTCGAGAAGGTCGTAGGGCAGGCGTCCGTCTTCCATGGTCAGTTTCCGGCCGATGAGGTCCATCGCCTGAATGCCGTTGGTGCCCTCGTAGATCGGGGTGATACGGGCATCCCGATAGTGCTGGGCGGCGCCCGTTTCCTCGATGAAGCCCATGCCGCCATGCACCTGGAGGGCCATCGACGCGATCTCCTGGGCCCTGTCCGTGCACCACGCCTTGACGATAGGGGTCAGCAGTGCGACGCGGTTGGCGGCATGCTTGCGTACGGCTTCGTCGCCGTGACGGATGCTGCGATCCACGTGGGAGGACGCGTAAAGGCACAAGGCACGCATGGCGGCGATCACCGCACGCATGTGAGTGAGCATCCGGCGCACATCGCCATGCTCGATGATCGGTCTGCCCTGCACCCGGTCATGGGCATAGGCAAGCGCCTGCTGATAGGCGCGTTCGGAAATGCCCAGCCCTTCGAGACCGACTCCGAGTCGGGCATTGTTCATCATGGTGAACATGCAGCGCATGCCGGCATTCTCCTCGCCCAGAAGATAGCCGATGGCTCCATCATCCTCGCCGTAGGACATCACGCATGTGGGGGAGGCATGGATGCCGAGTTTTTCCTCAAGTTTCAGGACCCGCATGTCGTTGCGCCGTCCGGGTTTCCCATCGGAATCGATGAGGAATTTGGGAACGATGAACAGCGAGAGGCCCTTCGTGCCCGGTGGCGCATCGGGCAGGCGTGCCAGTACCAGATGGAGGATGTTATCGGTAAAGTCCTGGTCGCCAAAGGTGATGAAGATCTTCTGGCCGCGAATGCGGTAGTGGTCGCCGTGCCGCTCCGCGCGGGTGCGCAATGCGCCCACGTCGGTGCCCGCCTGCGGTTCGGTGAGGCACATGGCGGCCGTCCACTCGCCGCTGATCAGACGGTCGAGACAGGTCGATTTCTGCTCGTCGGTGCCGTGGTGCAGCAGGGCCTCGCACGCGGCCTGGGTCAGGAGCGGGCAAAGGTACAGGGTCATGTTGGCGGCATTCCACATCTCGCCAACAGCCGTGGAAAGGGTCCATGGCAGGCCCTGTCCGCCATGCTCTTCGGGAAACACAAGTCCCATCCAGCCACCTTCCGCGAACTGGCGATAGGCGTCGATGAAACCCTCGGGTGTGCGCACCCGGCCGTTTTCGAGCTTCGAGCCCTGCCGGTCGCCGACCGCGTTCAGCGGCGCCCAGACGTTCCTCGCGAGCTTTGCGGCCTCTTCCAGAACCGCCTCGACGACATCCTCGCTCGCGGCTTCCAGTCCCGGCAGCGCCGCCACGTCGTCCATTCGCGCGATGTGCTTCAGCACGAAGCGGATATCGTCGATGGGCGGTTCATAGGCGGTCATGGTCGGGGCTCCGGCACAGGGTAGCGGAAGGGCGAATCGGACGAATCCGGGAACGGCAACACCGGGAGATCAGTTGCGATAGTCGGGTTCCTGATCGTCGAGAATGGCACGAAGTTCGGAAAAGTGCCGGGTGTCCTGTTCCGGATAGTCCTCGATCTCCCGGGCCGTCCGGCTGGCGACGTCGTGGGGGATTACCCGCAACGGCCGCCCGGTCGAGAGCGCCTTGATGTAGGTTTCCGCAGCCCGTTCGAAGTAGTACAGGCGATTGAACGCATCGGCGACGGAATGGCCCAGCACCAGGACGCCGTGATTGCCCATCACCATCACCTTGACATTCGGGTCGGACAGCAGCTTCGCGCAGCGCTCGCCCTCGTCCTCGAAGGCCAGTCCGCCGAAGCCGTCATCGACGATGTGGCGTTCGTAGAAGGTGGCCGTGTTCTGGTCGATGGGCGGAATCGTGCTGTCGGCCAGCGACGCCAGGACCGTCGAATAGATCGGATGGCAGTGCAGCACGCAACGGGCATGGCGGCAGTGGCGGTGGATCGACCCATGCAACCCCCAGGCGGTGGGATCGGGCGCTTGCGGCTGGTCCATGGTCGACGGGTCGTCCGCATCCAGCAGCAGCAGTTCGGAAGCGCGGATACGGCTGAAATGGACCTGGTTGGCATTCATGAGGAACCGCTTGCCATCGTCGCTCACGGCCAGCGAGAAGTGATTGGCGACACCTTCATGCATGTTCAGTCGAACCGTCCAGCGGAAGGCACAGGCAAGGTCGACCCGTTCCTCGTAATGGGCCGGGGTATTGGTCATGCGGGCGATCTTCGAGACGGCCATGACGATATCCTCCTGATCGGGCAGTTGTCAGCCTGGAGAATGTCTAGCGCAATACCGCTCCCGGGTTGAGGATATTGGCGGGGTCGAAGGTCGATTTCAGCTGCCGCATCATCGAGACCTCGACCTCGCTCTTGCGCTGCACCAGTTCATCGCGCTTGGAACGGCCGATGCCATGTTCCGCGCTGAACGATCCGTCGAGCTCGAAAACCATGTCGGCGAGCTCGGCGAGCAGGCGCTTCTTCAGCGCGGGCATGTCGTCCGTGTCCTCCGGCGCGATCATGTTGAAATGCAGGTTGCCGTCGCCGACGTGACCGAAGGGGATGAGCGTCACGCCCGGAGCGCTCTCCGCAAAGCGGGCCGTGGCACGATCGATCAGCAGCGGCAGGTCGCGCACCTTCACCGAGACGTCGCTGCGCACGATATAGCCCATGTGGCGGGTTGCCTCGCTCTGGCCCTCGCGGATGCGCCACATCATCGCCCGCTGTTCCTCGCTGAGTGCGATCGTGCCGTCGCTGGCGAGTCCGGCCTCGAAGATCTCCTCGACGATGGATTCGATGCGTGGCAGCAATCCTTCGGTCAGCGACCATTCCACCTCGATCAGCAGATGCCAGTCGCTGCGGCTCTCGATGGGATGGCGCACGCCCGGAAGATGGGTGGCCGCCGCTTCCACACCGAACCCGGTGAGCAATTCGAAACTGGTGATCAGTTCCCCGAATGTGGACTGGAAGCGCTTGAGCAACTCGATGGCGACGGCGGGACGTTCGATGGCCAGCCACAGGGTCTGCGTCTCGCGTGGACGCGGGAACAGGCGCAGGACCGCGGCGGTGATGATGCCGAGTGTACCCTCCGCACCGATGAACACCTGCTTGAGGTCGTAGCCCGTGTTGTCCTTCTTCAACGCGCGGAGACCGTTCCAGATGGTGCCATCGCCGAGCACGACCTCCAGGCCCATCACCAGCTGACGGGTCATGCCGTAGCGCAGGACGTTGACCCCGCCGGCATTGGTGGAGATGTTGCCGCCGATGCGGCACGAGCCCTGGGCACCCAGCGACAGGGGAAAGAGCCGGTCCATGTCCTGTGCCGCCTGCTGGATGTCGGCCAGCACGCAGCCCGCCTCGACCACGATGTAGTCGCCGGCCGGGTCACGATCGCGAATGCGGTTCATGCGTTCGAGGCTGAGCACTACCTGTCGGCCGCTCCGATCGGGAATGCCGCCGGTCACGAGGCCGGTATTGCCGGACTGGGGGACGAGAGGTACGCCATGCTCGCCGGCCAGTCGCACGACGGAGGAGACCTCGGCGGTCGATGACGGACGCAGTACGGCCGGGCTGACACCGAGGTTCTGGCGCCAGAAATCCCATAGATAGGGTTCGGCTTCCTCCTTGTCGGTGATGATGCCGGAAGGTCCGAGCAGGGAACGGGCGGATTCGAGAAAGGCGGCTTGTGGCATTTTCTTCAACATGAATACGGGTGACTGCTGTCAAACTATGGTCGGCTCCCGAATGCGGCAAGGACGAACCGACATCGCCATGGCCAGCGCGTCTTGTTGACAGCGGGACGGGCGACGCTAACTTCCGCGGGCCTTGGGCGAGGAGGAGGACTGAACATGGACACGGCTTCACTGCAGGGTATCATCGAAAGGGCGTTCGACGGGCGCGACGGCGTCAGCCCCGCGACCACCGGCGAGATCCGCGATGCCGTCGAACATGCGCTTGAAGCGCTGGACAGGGGCGAGGCCCGCGTCGCCGAGAAGGGACCGCACGGCTGGGTCGTCAACGAGTGGCTGAAGAAGGCCGTCCTGCTGTCCTTCCGCCTCAACGACATGACCATGATCGGCGGCGGCCCCGGCGGCGGTTCGTGGTGGGACAAGGTACCATCGAAATTCGACGGCTGGGACGACGACAGGTTCCGCGCCGCCGGCTTCCGGGCGGTGCCCAACTGCGTGGTCCGCCATTCCGCCCACATCGCTCCCGGCGTCGTGCTCATGCCCTCCTTCGTCAATCTCGGTGCCTATGTCGATACGGGAACCATGGTCGACACCTGGGCCACGGTCGGCTCCTGTGCACAGATCGGCAGGAACTGCCACCTGTCCGGCGGTGTCGGCATCGGCGGCGTGCTGGAGCCGTTGCAGGCCGGCCCGACCATCATCGAGGACAACTGCTTCATCGGCGCGCGCAGCGAGGTCGTCGAAGGCGTGATCGTCGAGGAAGGCTCCGTGCTCGGCATGGGCGTGTATATCGGCCAGTCGACCAGGATCGTCGACCGTGCCACCGGCGAGATCCACATGGGCCGCGTGCCGGCCTATTCGGTGGTGGTCTCGGGAACCATGCCCGGCAAGCCGCTGCCCGACGGTACTCCGGGACCCGGCCTCTACTGCGCGGTGATCGTCAAGCGGGTCGACGAGCGCACCCGCTCCAAGACCTCGATCAACGATCTCCTGCGGGACTGAACGACGTTACGCCACAGCTTGATGACCGTTCCGAATGGCGGGTCCGGTCGGGAGGAGTGCCAGGCCTTGATCGATCTCGAAGATCCGGTAGCGCTCACGCAGGCGCTGGTCCGCTGTCCCTCGGTGACGCCGGAGGACGGCGGTGCGCAGCGGCTCCTTGCCTCATGGCTCGAACGCCTGGGGTTCGTCGTCCATCGCCTCCGCTTTGGTGGGGACGGCACCGCCCCGGTGGAAAACCTGTTCGCCCGCATCGGCGATGGCGGTCCGCATCTGGCTTTTGCCGGTCATACCGACGTGGTTCCGCCGGGCGATGCGTCGAGCTGGCATGTCGATCCGTTCGCCGCGACGATCGAGGGCGACGAGCTGATCGGCCGGGGGGCGGCCGACATGAAGAGCGGCATTGCCTGCTTCGTTGCCGCACTGGCCCGCCACAGGACGCGGCATGGCGAGATGCCGGGGTCGATCAGCCTCATCATCACCGGCGATGAGGAGGGACCGGCCGTCAATGGCACCGTGAAGGTGCTCGAATGGGCGCATGACCAGGGCCACCGCTTCGACGGCTGCATCGTCGGCGAGCCGACCTCGCAGCAGGCCGTGGGGGACATGGTCAAGATCGGGCGGCGTGGCTCGCTTACCGTCACGGTCACAGCACTGGGCCGCCAGGGGCATGTCGCCTATCCGCATCGTGCCGAGAACGCGGCTCATGCGGTCGTCCGGCTGCTCGAACGGCTGACGCGCGAGCCGCTGGATCAGGGCAACGCCCATTTCGATCCGTCGACGCTGCAGGTGACGACCATCGACATCGGCAATCCCGCCAGCAATGTCGTACCCGGCGAGGCGAAGGCGGTTTTCAACATCCGCTACAACGACATGCACAGCCGTGACAGCCTTGAGACATGGGTGCGCAACAGCGCGTCGGCGGCTGGCGGGCGTTTCGATATCGACTTCAGCGAAAGTGCCAGGCCGTTCGTCACCACGCCCGGAGCCTTCGTCGATACCGTCGTCGCCAGCATCGGGGCCGTTACCGGACTCACGCCCGAACTCAGCACGTCGGGAGGGACATCCGATGCGCGTTTCATTTGCCATTATTCCCCGGTGGTGGAACTTGGCATCGTCGGCAGCACGATGCACCAGAGTGACGAGCGTGTCGCGCTTGCCGATATCGAAAAGCTCACCCTGGTCTATGCGGATCTCATCCCGCGATTTTTTGCGACAGACGATCGTTCGGCATGAATCCCGTTGACCGACAGCAAGGCGATCTGAAGGCGGAGGTTGTCCGTTCCCTGCGGGCCGCTTCGATGCTGGTGCGGTTGCAACCGGATGGACTGCGTTGTTTCAACCTGACCATCGAGGGGTTCTGGCGCTCGTTCCTTTCTGCCGCGATTGTCTTTCCCGGTGCGATATTCATCTTCTATGTGCAGAATGTGCAGGCTGGAAATCCTGTCACATTCGAGAACCTGGCGAGAACCAGTCTCATTTTCGTGCTCTCGTGGTTAAAGTTTCCGTTGTTGAGTCTCGCATTCGTGCGATTTTTCAAACTTGGCGATCGCTACCTTCCGTTGATCATCGCCAGTAATTGGGTCTCGGCCTGCGTCATGGCGATCTTCATCGCGGTGCTGCTGGTCACCAGCCTCATGCCGCCGGCCCTCGGGCAGCTCCTGCTGTTGTTCGCGTTTGTCGGCGCGCTCTATGTGCAATGGTTCGTGCTCAAGATCGCCCTTCGCGCACCGGCCGTTACGGTCCTCGGGCTTTTCACACTCGATCTGCTGGTCGAAGAGGTCATTCACCAGTTGCTGGCGGGATAATCGGCGCGCACGAAGTAGAGGCCCTGCGCCGGGGCGGTCGGGCCTGCCTGGCTGCGGTCGCGGGCCTTGAGTGCGTCATCAATGAAGCTGACGGGACGGCTTCCTTCGCCGATCAGCTTCAGGCTGCCGACGATGTTGCGCACCTGATGGTGCAGAAAGCTCGGAGCTTCGAGCTTGAAGTGGATCTCGTCGCCAAAGCGCTCCACATGGACGCGATTCAGCATCTTTACGGGTGACGACGCCTGACATTCGGAGCTGCGGAAGCTGGTGAAGTCATGTTTGCCGAGCAGCGCCTGCGAGGCTTCCTGCATGCGTTCGGTGCTGAGCCTGCGGGCCACGTGCCAGACCCGGCCACGCTCGATCGCGGGGGTCGGGCGGCGATTGAGGATGCGGTAGACATAGCTTCGCGAGACGGCGGAAAAGCGGGCGTGGAAGTCGTCGTCCGTCCGCCGGGCATCGAGCACCGCGACAGGATCGGGACGCAGGTGGTGGTTGATCCCTGCCATAAGCTTCTCCGGAGCCACGTCGCGGTCGAGATCGAAGTGAACGGGCATGGCCAGGGCGTGCACTCCGGCGTCCGTGCGGCCGGCGGCGAAGACGGTGACGGTCTCGTTCAGCATGGCCCCGATCGCGCGCTCGACGGCGGCCTGGACCGATGGCCCGTTCTCCTGACGCTGCCAGCCGACGAACGGGCCGCCGTCGAATTCGAGGACGAGGCGGTAGCGTGGCATCGCTCAGCCGACCCTGCTCTCGGGCGGGATGGCGAAGCCGCGTTGCAGTTCGTCGGCCGTCATGGATCTGCGTCCCTCGCGCTGTATCTCCAGGATTTCCAGCGCTCCCTCGCCGCAGGCGATCGTCAGCGGCAGGGCGATGACCTCGCCCGGAGAGCCCTTGCCGTCGATGACCCGTGCCTTGTGAATGCGCAGGCGCTGTTCGTTGAACCGGCACCATGCGCCGGGCCACGGGTCGAAGGCGCGGATCATGCGCTCGATTTCGACGGCCGGCCGGCTGAAGTCGATATCGGCCTCCTCCTTGACCAGCTTGCGCGCGTAGATGGCGCCTTCGGATGGTTGCTGCACCGGCCGGAGCGAGCCGCTTTCGAGTCCCTCGACCAGGTCGGGGATCATCGAGGCTCCCAGTTCGGCCAGCCGGTCATGCAGGCTCTGGCTGGTGTCATCCTCGCAGATGAGAAGTTTTCGCCGCAGGAGGACAGGGCCGGTATCGAGACCTTCTTCCATCTGGAAAAGATCCACGCCTGTTTCCCTGTCTCCGGCGAGAATGGCCCGCTGGATCGGTGCCGCCCCCCGCCAGCGGGGCAGGGTTGATGCATGAATGTTGATACACCCCAGTCGTGGAGCATCAAGCACGGCACGTGGCAGCAGCAGGCCGTAGGATGCCACCACCGCCACATCGAGGCCGAGGCCGGCAAACGTCCTGAGGGCATCCTCGTCCCTGAAGCTCAGCGGTGTTTCCACGGGCAATCCGTGACGGATCGCGGCCTCGTGGACGGGCGATGGCCGATGCTTCTTGCCACGTCCCGCACGTCGCGGCGGCTGGGTGTAGACGGCAACGACCTCGACCTTCGAGCGCGCCAGGGCATCCAGCGCGGGCACGGCAAAGGCACTCGTACCCATGAAGGCGATGCGCAGCATGAATGACCTACCCCTTGAGTTTCCGTCGCTTGGCCAGTTTGCGCATGATGATACCACGTTTCAACGTGGAGATGTGATCGGTGAAGAGAATGCCGTCGAGGTGGTCAAGTTCATGCTGCAGGCAGCGTGCGAGCAGGCCATCCGCCTCCACCCGTTGCGGCTCGCCCTTCTCGTCATGGTAGCGCACGTGCACGGCATCCGGACGGCGTACATCGGCATACTGACCCGGCAGGCTCAGGCAGCCTTCCTCGGTCTGGACGATGTTGTCCGATTTCCACTCGATCACCGGATTGACGAGCTTCATCGGCTCGTCCTTGTTCTCCGAGATGTCGACGACGGCAATGCGCTGGCTGACGCCCACCTGGGGGCCGGCGAGGCCGATGCCCGGTGCCTTGTACATGGTTTCGAGCATGTCATCGAGCAGGGCCGCCAGTGCCGCATCGAACGTGCGGACCTCGACACCAGGTGTCTTGAGGACCGGATCGGGAACTTCAAGGATGGTCAGAAGGCTCATGGCGGTTCTCGTTCTTCAACTCGCATGGTGGGGTCCGGTCGCCATGTCCGCGTCGCGGACCGGTCGGATCAGGCCAGAACCTGGCGAGCCTTCATGGCTGCATCCAGCGTTCCCTGGTCCAGATAGTTCAGCTCACCGCCGACGGGAAGCCCATGGGCAAGCCTCGTCACCTTGCAGCTGAATGGTTTCAGGCGTTCGGCGAGATAGTGGGCGGTGGTCTGGCCCTCGACGGTGGCACCCAGGGCGAGGATCACCTCCTCGATGCCGGCGCGCTCCACCCGGTCGACGAGTGCGGCGATCCGCAGGTTCTCCGGGTGACGGCCATCAAGTGCGGAAAGAGTCCCGCCGAGGACATGATACTGTCCGCGATAGCTGCCGCTCCGGTCCATGGCCCAGAGGTCCTCGACATCCTGCACGACACAGAGGACGGTCAACTCACGCTGGGGATCGTTGCACACTGCGCAAGGATTGCGGCTGTCGAGATTCCCGCAGACGGAACAGACCGAAATGACATCGCGGCACTGTGAAAGCGAATCCACCAGCGGTCGCAGCAGCGTGTCGGGATGCTTCATGAGGCTCAGGGCAGCACGGCGGGCCGAACGCGGGCCAAGCCCGGGCAACCGCCCGATCAGCCTGATCAGGTGCTCGATCTCGCTTGCAGCCAAGGCCGTCGGGTCCCTGTCGCTCTAGAACGGCAATTTCATGCCGGGAGGCAGCGGCAGCCCGCCGGTCATCTTCGACATCTCGGACTGGACGTGCTCCTCGACATGGCCCTTGGCGTTGTTGACAGCCGCGACGATCAGATCCTCAAGTGTCTCGACATCCTGCGGGTCGATCAATTGCGGGTCGATCTTGATGCGGCGCATTTCACCCTTGCCGTTGAGCGTGACCTTGAGCATGCCTGCTCCGGCCTCACCCTCGACCTCCATGTCGACGAGGCGCTCCTGCATTTCCTGCATCTGCTGCTGCAGCTTCTGCGCCTGTTTGAGCATACCCGATAAATTCTTCATCCTGCATTCATCCCGATTCTGGAATTCCCAACGTTACGACATGATCGTCCGAATGGTGGGAAGGTATGACGAAACAAGTGGCCAGAGATGTATGTCGATTTCGGCAAATCGCAATACGACTCACTGGCCGCCAACGACGTTTCGCGATCAGCCCTCGCTGTCGCGGCGGTGAATGTCGATGATCCGTGCCCCGGGGAAGGCCTCCAGCACGGTCCGCACGTCGGGAATTCCGGCGGCCTGATCGATGGCCCGCTGCTTTTCCTCCAGTCTCTGTTCCGCGAGCGTGGGCTGGGCCGTGTCACGGCTGAGCACTATTCCCCACCGCTTGCCGGTCATCCGGGCGAGCGCATCATTGAGCCTGCCGGAGAGGTCGGCGGGCAGACCGCTGTCCAGCGACAGTTCCAGATGCTGCGGCCGGTACTGCACCAGCCGGGCACCCTGACTGAGGTAGGCTGCAAGCGACGGCTCTCCCGAGCGCGCCAGCATCGCCACGAGTTCCTCGAAACTCGCCGGCATCGGCTGGACGGCGGGTGATGCGGACGGGTTGCGTTGCACGGCTTCGAGGCGTTCGCCGGATACCGCCGGGTGGGCCGCAGCCAGCGCCATCGAGGATCGGGCCTGCGGCCGGCCACCGGGCACGGGCGCTCCCGGACCGCCCCGTGCAGGCTCCGCGCCCGGTCGTGCGGCCGTTTCCGGTCTCCGGCCGTCACGCAGCATCCGGGCGAGTTCGCCGGGTGTCGGCAGGTCACCCATGCTCGCCAGCCGCAACAATATCATCTCGGCAGCCATACCGGATTGTGGTGCGTTTCGGACCTCGTCGAGACCCTTGAGCAGGGTCTGCCAGGCGCGCGCCAGAATGGCCATGGACAGCCGCCCCGACAGCTCGCGACCGCGTTCCTCGACCTCCCTGTCGGTCGCCATGACGGATCCCCGGTCGCGATCGATCTTGAGACCGGAGAGCCAGTGGCAGGTCTCCAGCATGTCTTCGAGCACCGCCGCGGGTTCCGCGCCACGGTCGTGGATATCGCGAAACGTGTCGATGGCCGCCGCTGCCCGACCTTCCAGAACGGCCTCGTACAGGTCGAGAATCCGCCTGCGATCACCGAGTCCGAGCATGAAGGCGACGTCGCTCGACCGGATCGTTCCCTCGCTCAGGGCGATGGCCTGATCCAGCAGCGAGAGCGAGTCGCGCGCCGAACCGCCGGCCGCCCGGGCGATCAGGTCGAGCGCCTCGCTCTCGGCCTCGATCTTCTCCCTCGCGCAGATGGCGCGCAGATGGCCGGCCAGCTGTTCCGGCTCGATGCGTCGCAGGTCGAAGCGCTGGCAGCGCGACAGCACGGTCACCGGAACCTTGCGCGCCTCGGTCGTCGCGAAAATGAACTTGGCGTGCTCCGGTGGTTCCTCCAGCGTCTTGAGCAGGCCGTTGAAGGCCTTTTCCGAGAGCATGTGCACTTCGTCGATGATGTAGACCTTGAAGCGCGATGCAACCGGCGCGTAACGCACCTTCTCGACGATCTCGCGGATGTCGTCGATGCCGGTCCGTGTCGCCGCGTCCATCTCGATGACGTCCATCGAATTGTCGGCGGCAATCGCCTTGCAGCTCGGGCAGACCCCGCAGGGATCCACGGTCGGGCCGCCCCTGCCGTCGGTGCCGGTGCAGTTCAGCGAACGGGCGATGATGCGGGCGGTAGTGGTCTTGCCCACGCCGCGAATGCCCGTGAGCAGGAACGCATGGGCGATGCGCCCGGAGGCCGTGGCATTGGACAGGGCCCGCACGAGCGCCTCCTGCCCGATCAGCTCGCTGAGCTTTGTCGGCCTGTAGGTCCGCGCAAGGACGCGATAGGGAGTGCTGGCGTCGGTGATGGGCTGTCTCGCCGGATCGAGGGCGACCCGTCCTGCCGGATCGAGAGGTGGAAGGCTGGAATGCGACCCGAAGCTGACCCGTTACGGCTGCTTCCTTCCGGACCTGACCGGGTTGGCGAGCGCCTCGTCCGCCCCAACCTTCCGTCCGTCAATATTGACGTTCGAAAGCCGGCTTGCAAGTCCCTGCGTTGCGATCCTACCCCTTGCGCCCCGCATCCGAAGCCCATATCGATCATTTCCACGACTGCAATCAACCATTGCTCATGCAACAGGCGAGGCTCGACATGTCGCGCGTCATCAATCCGCCGCCCCATCTCTACGCCTCGCACGGGCTGGACCGCGCCGCTCACCTGCGGCGGGACGATGCATGGCAGGGCGAGCGGCTCGGCGATCCCCGGACCCGTGTCCTGCCGATGTTCGGACTGAAGGTTCTGGCCGATCTGGAGTCCGAACCCAGGCTGGCATGGTTGCCGCCGGGAGACATTCCCGATGTGGAGACACTCCAGCCGCTGTTCCTCGGGCTTCATGACAATCGCGCGCATTTCGCCGTCGAGGCGGAAGGGCAGGACAGGGGGCATCTCGACTATGTCGAGGTCCGCAGTATCGGCCGCGACATCGCCCGTATCGATGCCGGCATGGCGGCCTATGCGCGGGCGCTGGTCCACTGGCGCGCCAAACATCTCCATTGCGGTGCCTGTGGCCGGATGACCCGGCCCACGGAAGGCGGACATGCCCGCCATTGCGACGGTTGCGGTCTGGACAGTTTCCCGCGGACCGATCCCGCCGTGATCGTGCTGGTCAGCGACGGGGATCGATGCGTACTTGGCCGTTCCGCGCGGATTCCCGCCGGCATCTATTCGACGCTGGCGGGCTTCATGGAACCCGGCGAGTCGATGGAGCAGACGGTGGCGCGCGAGGTGTTCGAGGAGGTGGGGATCGAGGTCGACACGGTTCGCTACCGCTCGTCCCAGCCCTGGCCCTTTCCCCAGTCGCTGATGCTGGGATTTCAGGCGACGGCCCGCTATCAGCCCCTGAAGCTGCAGGAAGACGAGATCGAGGATGCGCGGTGGTTCACCCGTGAGGAACTTCTCGATCCCGGGAAAAGACCGGTGCAGCTTCCCAATACCGACAGTATCGCCCGCTTCCTCATCGAGGAATGGTTGATGGGCGAGGTCTGATCAGACCGGCAGCGCCGGCAGGCCGGGATCTTCGTGGCGGCGCGTGCGGAAGGCGGCCGTGCGCGCGAAGTGCAGGAGGATCGACCGGCGGCGGGCGGCCGGCACGTTGCGATGCACCGAAGGCCGGACGATATCGCCGTGATAGCCGTCCGCGATAATGAGACCTTCCCCGGCCGGCAGTATCTCCTGCGGGAAGTCGGCTGCCACGGCGAAATAGAAGCTGTCGGCGAAGTCGAGATATTCGTGCCACTTGCCATCGGTCAAAAAATCCTCCCGCGAAGATTTTATTTCAACGACACAAATCTCACCCTTGCGGCCGATGCCCATGACATCGACCCTGCGGCCATTTTTCAGGGAAACCTCGACCATCGGCGCATATCCCCTGTCGAGGAGGAGACGCGAAACGCCGCGCGCGAGTTCGTCAGCGGGGACCATGGGATCTTCGGCAGGACCGGCGTGTCGTCAACACCTTGTTAATACCATGTCCGTTATCCTCGAACCGCTGACTGGCCAAGATGCCTGCATACCCGTGATCAGCTGGAAAGAGGCCCGTTCTCCGGTGATGGTAAAAGACACAGTTGAAAACCTCCCTGCTCCTCAAGGCGTCAGCCGGAGGCGTCAGGCCATGATGGCGCAAGGTGCCCAGGCAGCGCAACAACAGGCGTTGCAGCTGGCGGACGTCGAGGCGCTCAAGCGCGATCCGTCGGCCGAGGGGCGGGCGCTGATTGCCCGCAAGTTCGGCGAATCCTTCGACTCCCTCGCCACGTCGAGGACTAGGGATCTCGCGAATGCGCTCTTGTCGCTGCTCGTGGGCGATATCGAGAAGGAGGTTCGAAAGACACTGTCGGAGACGGTTGCCAGCAGTCACAAGTTGCCGGCAGTGGTGGCCCGCAAGCTTGCCACCGACGATATCGAGGTTGCGGGACCCATTCTGGCGCAGAGCCCCGTGCTGTCGGATTCCGAGTTGGTGGAAATCGTCCGCACGAACGCCATGCAGTACGCCCTGGCGGTCGCCGGCCGGGAGCGGGTGTCCGAGGAGCTGTCCGAGGCCCTTGTCGATAGCGGTCACCAGCAGGTCGTCGTGAAGCTGGTCGGCAATGTCGGTGCCAAGCTCTCCAACCGCACGATGAAAAGGGTCATGGACGATTATCGCGACGACGACCAGGTCCAGGACCGGCTCGTGCGGAGACCGGAACTGCCCTACGAACTGGTGGAGGAGATGGTCGGGATCATCGGTTCGAAGATCGAATGGGAGCTTGTCCGCAACCAGCGCATGGATCCGGGGCAGGCCAAGGCGATCATGAAGGCGGTCCAGGAGCGGACGGCGATCGGCCTGACGGCGCGCGAGCATGGCGACCAGAAGCTGCGCCAGCGTCTTCGTGAACGCTACATGGCGGGCGACCTGACCCATGAGGATGTCCTGAAGTTCCTGCGTGACGGCGACATCAACAGTTTCGAGCAGTCGCTTTCGCTGATGGCCCAGCTGGAGCCGGCAGCCGTGCGTACGCTGGCCTACAGTCCGGATCGCAGATATCTCGCGGCGTTGAGTGCGAAGGCCGACTTCCCGTCGCCGCACTACATCACCCTGCGCATGGCCATCGAGATGGCCGAGACGACCGTCGCTCCCGACGGTCGCGAACTCAGCTACAGCAGCGATTCGATCCAGTTCCTGCAAAAGCAGTATGAGCGGCTTCGCCTCGACGAGTTCAAGGTCGATGAATTGATCAACGGCATTTGACGAAATCGCGATGGACTACTCGCCTGATGCGTGGGCGAACCGATGAGCCGGGTCGGTGACGGCAACGTTGCCAATTTGCCGCATGGTGATAATAAATATCTTTGATTCAAGGCGTTGATCGGTTATCATGGCCTTTCATCCCATCATTTTCCCCGATTTATCCCAGGAGACCGTACCGACCTTATTCAACTTCCGGGTCACATTGCCGTGAAGCCGTGCTAACAGCCGGTGCATGGCAAATGTACACAACCTTCCCAGTCCGTTCGAAGAGCAGGGCCCCTTGGCGAACCTGCGGACCCAGCCTCACAACATCGAGGCGGAGCAGGCGCTTCTTGGCGCCATATTGATCAACAACGAGGCCTATCATCGGGTTTCGGACTTTCTCCGTACGGAGCATTTCTTCGAGCCGGTTCACCAGCGGATCTTCGACGCCTGCACGAGGCGCATCGACCGCGGGCAGCTGGCCGACGCCAAGGCGCTGTTCCACCTGTTCGACGAGGACGAGGCGCTGGCCGATCTGGACGGCGGGCAGTATCTGGCGCGGCTCGCCCGGGCGGCGGAGACCATCATCAACGCCGCCGACTACGGGCGGGTGATCCACGACCTTGCCCTCAAGCGCGGCATCATCGAGCTGGGCGAGGAGGCGGTGAACTGCGCCTACGACCCGCAGGTGCAGGACACGGCCAGCGAGCAGATCGAGAAGGTCGAGCAATCGCTCTTCCACCTTGCCCAGCAGGGCGAGACGCGGGGCGGATTCCGCAATTTCGACCGGGTCCTGGCATCCACCGTCGAGATGGTCGAGGCGGCGCATCGCAAGGCCGGCAAGGTCACGGGCATACCGACGGGGCTCATCGGTCTCGACGAGAAGCTGGCGGGTCTGCAGCCCTCGGATCTCCTGATCCTCGCCGGTCGTCCGTCCATGGGCAAATCGGCCCTGGCGTTCACCATCGCCGCCAATGCCGCCAGCCACAGGGCCGGAGACCTCGACCGAGGCCGGCTCAAGCACGAGAACTACATCGTGGGTGTGTTCTCGCTGGAGATGTCCGCCGAGCAGATCGGCATGAGGCTTCTGTCGGCCGAAGCCGGTATCGGCTCGGACGACCTGCGTCGCGGCGAGTTGCGGGAGGATGACTGGCCGAATGTGGTCGCGGCCAGCCAGACGCTGGCGGCCCGGCCGATCTATATCGACGATACGCCGGCGCTGACCATAGGTGCCCTGCGGTCGCGAGCGCGGCGGCTCATGCGCACCCATGGGTTATCGTTTCTTGTTGTCGATTATCTCCAGTTGTTGCGTGGTAGCGGCAGTTATGGCCAGAACAACCGCGTGCAGGAGATTTCGGAGATCACGCAGGGGCTCAAGGCCATCGCCAAGGAACTCAACATACCCGTTCTGGCGCTCTCCCAGCTCAGCCGTGCGGTGGAAAGCCGCGAGGACAAGCGGCCGATGCTGTCGGACCTGCGTGAATCGGGCTCGATCGAGCAGGATGCCGACGTGGTCATGTTCGTGTTTCGCGAGGAGTATTACCTGTCGCGCTCCGAACCGCAGATGCGGGATGCCGAAAAGCCCGATGATTTCCAGAAACGCTATGCGAAATGGATCGAGTCCTGCGAGCGTGCGCACAATCGCGCGGACATCATCGTCGCCAAGCAGCGCAACGGTCCGATCGGTCCGGTGACCGTGCAGTTCGATCCGCAATTCGGCCGCTTCCGCAATCTCGAACTGGCCGAATATCAGGCAGCCGGCTATTGAGCACCGTGTCCCCATCTGCTAGCAGGCTCACCTGTCGCGCATCAGCAAGGCTCGCAAGGTACCGATGACAAATCCCTTTCGCGCAGTCGGCCGCGGTGTCCTCGGCGTGTTCGAGACAGTCGGCGAAATCTTCATGTTCGCCACGCAGGCCCTCGGCAGGGGACTTCGCGGGCCGTTCTATGTCCGGCAGATCGGCCGGCAAATGATCGACATTGGCTACTATTCCCTGCCTGTGGTCGGCCTTACGGCGATCTTCACCGGCATGGTGCTGGCCCTGCAGAGCTATACGGGTTTCTCGCGTTTCGAGGCCGAAAGTGCCATCGCCACCATCGTCGTCCTGTCGATGACGCGGGAACTCGGTCCCGTCCTGGCCGGCCTGATGGTGGCCGGCCGCGTGGGCGCGTCCATGGCCGCCGAACTCGGCACCATGCGGGTCACCGAACAGATCGACGCCCTGTCGACCCTTTCCACCGACCCGATGCGCTACCTCGTGTTTCCGCGTCTGGTCGCCGGCGTTCTGATGCTGCCCGTCCTGGTGCTGATCGCCGATGTCATCGGCGTCATGGGCGGATACATTGTCGGGGTCCTGAAACTCGGCTTCGGACCGGTGGAATACATCAACAAGACATTCGAGTTCCTCGAGGCCGAGGATGTGATATCCGGTCTGGTCAAGGCGGCGGTGTTCGGTTTCCTCGTGGCCCTCATGGGCTGCTATCAGGGCTACAATTCGGGGCGCGGCGCACAGGGCGTCGGCACGGCGACGACACGCGCGGTGGTGTCGGCATCGATCCTCATTCTCACGGCCAATTATATCGTCACCGAGATCTTTTTCACACGATGAGAAAGTCGAGCCAATGGGCGTAACCGGCGCATGACCAGCAACAAGATCGAGATTCGCGGTCTGAGCAAGTCCTTCGGGTCCAAGCATGTGCTGCGTTCGCTCGACCTCGACGTACCCGATGGACAATCTGTCGTCGTCATCGGCGGTTCGGGAACCGGCAAGTCGGTGCTGCTCAAATGCGTGCTCGGCCTGATGGAGCCGGACAAGGGGTCGATACGCGTCGACAACACCGAGATCGTCGGCGCCTCGCGCGGCACGCTGGAGACGACGCGGCGAAAGTTCGGCATGCTGTTCCAGGGCGCTGCCCTTTTCGACAGCCTTCCCGTCTGGGAGAATGTTGCATTCGGGCTTCTGGCCACCCGCAAGCTCGATCGCAACGAGGCCCGCGACAAGGCCATCCAGACCCTTGCCCGGGTCGGCCTGCGCGCCGAAACCGCCGATCTGTTCCCGGCCGAACTCTCCGGTGGCATGCAAAAACGCGTCGGCCTCGCCCGCGCCATCGCCGCCGAACCCGAAATCATCTTCTTCGACGAACCGACCACGGGCCTCGACCCGATCATGGCCGATGTCATCAATGACCTCATTCGTGGCTGCGTGCAGGAGCTGGGGGCCACGGCCCTCTCGATCACCCACGACATGGCCAGCGTGCGCAAGATCGCCGACCGCGTCGCCATGCTCTACGAAGGCGGCATCATCTGGGAAGGTCCTGTGGCTGACATCGAGAACAGTGGCAACGCGTATGTCCACCAGTTCATCCATGGCCATGCCGACGGACCGATCCAGTTCGGCCAGCCCGGCCGCGGGGAATGAAACCGGACAAGGTGGCTCGACAGGCAGGGCCGGGAGATCCTCCAACCCCACTATTTTTACTGTAAAATAACCTCGCACGAAGGCGTCAGGGGATGCCGGAGAGCGATTTTCCGAATACGGGGTGGGGTTTGCAGACCGGTAGCGGTCGCCTCGCCGGCACGGGCGGCGGCGGCAGGTCGGGGAAATCGCCGGGCGGGAGCGCGCGGATCAGGCGCAGCTCGTCCGGCGCGAAGATGGCAAACGCACCCGCCTGCGGGGTCGTCATCATCGCGTCGAGGATATGCTCGTGGAGACTTTTGAGCAGGCGGGACCGTCCCCTGGCGCGGAGCCTTTCCTCCTCGCTGCGGGATTTCCTCGCCCTTGCGGGTTTCGCCGCTCCGGGAGTGTCCTTCGTGAGCGACCATGGCACCGGGCAGACATCCGGCACGTCGATCCCTCTGGCCACCGACTTCAGCAGCGAGGTGATGACATTCCCCATTCCCCTGCGTCCGGCACGATCCAGCCATGCCCTTTCGGCACCATCCGCCGATGCGACGGATTGCGCCAGGGAGTTGTCCTGCAACTGGCGGAACCAGTCGCGGGAGTGAAACAGCAGCAGACGGTGGAGGATCACCCGGAGGCCATGACCACCATGTGGGGATAGTCCCGCCCGCATCGCCGACAGGACACCCGCCACATGCGGCAGATGTTCCAGCCCGTCGACCTCCGCCAAATCGAGCCGGACCGCCGGCCCCGCCAGCACCCCGCGCCGCCCGGTCGCCACCAGCCAGCACACCTTGAGAAACCGAGGCGCGCCCCAGCGAAAGACCCGGCCGGCAAGTTTGCGCGGCAATATGGGGGGTGTGGGAGAGGTGTGGGACATGGGGGAGGTTATGATGGAAGGGCAGTGCGAGAGTCAAGGAATAAATTCTTCTTTCGATCTCACTCGTGCTCCGATGATATGAGCAGAATAATCCTGACGGTAAAATATTTCATCTTGTGATCGAAAAGTACAAGGGTAATATCACTTTATGGAATGACAAGATTATTCATTAGTTAATGTTCCTATAAAACAAGTCTCCATAAAATTGAAAATTACCATCCGGTCCAAAAAAATCTTGTGTGCACTTTCGATCAAAATTATCACCATAGCGACCGTGTTTTGCAATCGAAAATGCGGCGATGCCCGGCGATATAGGGCGAATACGTCAGTCAGTATCAACAAGTCATTCCTTCAAAACCGCAAAAGGGAGATCCCACAGTGGCAACCGAAACCATGGTTGGCGGTATCGGCACCGATCAGGTACTCAACGTCTACATTTCCGGGGATAATACAGGGGAAGTCATCAACGCAAATATCCTTTCCGATCCCCTGCTTTCCTCCGCGGTCGCCCTGCAGATCGCGGTTGGCGGTACCGTCCAGTTCTACATCAACGGCAATGGCGGTTCGGATATCATCGCCGGCACCGGGCTCGGTGACGTCATCACCGGCGGTGCCCAGGATGACCTGATTTTTGCCGGTGACGGCGATGACTGGGTCAGCGGCAGCAGGGGTAACGATGTCCTCTTTGGCCAGAACGGCAACGACAAGCTGTATGGCGAGGGCGGCGCCGATTCCATCAGCGGCGGCAACGGCGACGACATCATCGACGGTGGCAACGGCAAGGACACCATCGAGGGCGGCAACGGCAACGACACCATCGAGGGTGGCAACGGCAACGATACCATCGAGGGTGGCAACGGCAAGGACACCATCTCCGGCGGCAACGGCAACGACACCATCTCCGGCGGCAACGGCAAGGACAGCATCGACGGCGGCGAGGGCAATGACACGCTGTACGGCAATGGCGGAGCCGACGTCTTCACCTTCGCGTCCTTCAGCGCCGATGCGCCCGAGCATGACATCATCAAGGATTTCGGCTGGAATGACCAGATCGACCTGACCGGTGTCGCCGGCCTCGACGAGGTCAACATCAGCAAGCTGAACGGCAGCACGGCGCTGGTTTCGCTGCACGATGCCAGCGGCGACCTGCTCGGCGACATCCGGGTGCAGGGTGCCGAGAACCTGCTCTACCAGGCGGGCGAGGTGACCGGCGACCAGGCCGGCGACGCGCTGATCAGCGGTGGTGCGACCATCATCCTCAACGATGCGGTGATCGTCCTCTGATCATCGTCATCCCATCCTCTCATCACCGCTCCCTCAGACGGTGGTGAAAAGGGGCCGGCAGGTTGCTGGCCCCTTTGTCTTTGTGGGCGACTTGCCGCGGCAACGGGCGGTCAAGGCCCTTGGAGGGCCGTCCGCAGGTGTGTTATCCGGCTCACGCGGATCGCTTTTGACAACCGGGAGATGCGGGATGGAACGTGAGGCGATGGAATTCGATGTCGTCATCGTCGGGGCCGGGCCGAGCGGGCTGGCCGCGTCCATCCGGCTGATGCAGCTCGCCGCGGAACAGGAACGCGAGATCACGGTCTGCGTGATCGAGAAGGGCTCGGAGGTCGGCGCGCATATCCTTTCCGGCGCCTGCATCGAGACGCGCGCCCTCGACGAACTGCTGCCCGACTGGAAGGAACTCGGCGCGCCGCTGAATGTCGAGGCGGCCGGAGACAGCTTCGTCTTCCTGACCGAAAAGAACGCCTACACGCTGCCGACGCCGCCGCAGATGCACAACGAGGGCAATTACATCGTCAGCCTGGGGCAGCTCTGCCGCTGGCTGGCCGAGCAGGCCGAGGGGCTGGGGGTGGAGATCTATCCGGGCTTCGCCGCCGCCGAGGTGCTTCATGGCGAGGATGGTGCGGTCAAGGGTGTGGCCACCGGCGACATGGGAATCACGAAGGACGGCGAGCAGGGCCCCAATTACCAGCCCGGCATGGAGCTGCGCGCGCGCGTCACGCTGTTCGCCGAGGGATGCCGGGGCAGCCTGACCAGGACCCTGTTCGAGAAATTCGACCTGCGGAGGAACGCCCAGCCGCAGACCTATGGCATCGGCATCAAGGAGCTGTGGGAAGTCCGGCCCGAGAAGCACAGGCCCGGCCATATCATGCACACCATCGGCTGGCCGATGGACAGCGATACCTATGGCGGCTCGTGGCTCTATCATTTCGAGGACAATCTCGTTTCGCTGGGCTTCGTCATCGGGCTGGATTATGCCAATCCGCATCTTTCTCCCTTCGACGAGATGCAGCGGTTCAAGACCCATCCGAAGATCCGCGAGCTGCTCGAAGGCGGGCGCCGGGTCGCCTACGGAGCGCGGGCGCTGTCGGAAGGCGGGTTGCAGTCTCTGCCGGAGCTGATCTTCCCGGGTGGGGCGCTGATCGGCGATTGCGCGGGGTTCCTCAACGTGCCCAAGATCAAGGGCACGCACACGGCGATGAAGTCGGGGATGCTGGCGGCCGAGGCGGTGATGGATGCGCTTGCCGGCGAGGCGGAGAGCCCGGTGCCGTCCTCCTATCCGCAGCGGTTCCGCGACAGCTGGCTGTACGAGGAGCTGCACGGTGTCCGCAACATCCGCCCGGCGTTCCGCTGGGGGCTGTTCCCCGCACTGGCGCTGAACGCCATCGACACCTTCGTGTTCAGGGGCGGGGCGCCATGGACCCTCTCGCATCATGGTGCGGACCACACGAAGATGAAGACGGTGAACAATGCCCTGCCGATCCGCTATCCGCGGCCCGACGGTGTCATCACCTTCGACAAGCCGTCATCGGTGTTCCTGTCCAACACCAATCACGAGGAGGACCAGCCGGTGCATCTGCGCCTCAAGGATGCGTCGGTGCCGATCGCCATCAACCTTGTCGAGTATGACGCGCCGGAGCAGCGCTACTGCCCGGCGGGGGTCTACGAGATCGTCCGCGACGATGACGGATCCAACCCGAGGTTGCAGATCAACGCCCAGAACTGCGTCCACTGCAAGACCTGCGACATCAAGGACCCCACCCAGAACATCATCTGGACCACCCCCGAAGGCGGCGGCGGCCCGAACTACCCGAACATGTGAGGGGGGTGAGCGGGTGAGCGATGATGGCGAGATCCGGTGGGTCATCAAGCTGGAAGGCAGCCAGTGGGACCTCGATTTCTGGAAGGAAGCCTTTACCTCGCCTCCCTATGAAGTGCACATGTTGCCGACCCAGGTAGACGGGACGGACATGGCGCCATGCGTCTGGATTCCGGAGGTGGCGGATCTTGTCGGTGAGGAATTTGTCCTGAAAACCAGGGACATATTCGGACTTCTGAACGGCATTGCGGCCGTGGCGCGTTATGGAAATATCGGTCAGGTAAGGCCGGGGCATTATTATCCATTTTCCAGAGATTGGAAATTGATAAGAGAGAAAATGAATTCCAAATCTACTGCTTCCGGTAAAATAGGATTCAATTTTACAGTCAATTTAAATAATCCAATTTCTGATATTCATCGATGGAATAATATAATCCTTCATTCTGAATATTTTCAAGATGCGATTAAATATTATTCTCAATCCCTCAATTCGGATTATCCGTGGGTGGATTTATACAATGCGCGTGAAGTTATGTTCAAATGGCCGGAATTGGATAAAAACGCGCGAAGATGCCGGATAGCCCGATTGCATGAGAGTGCAGGCACAGGCGAAGATGTCTGGAAGAACTTCCTCGATACGGCCAACCATCATCGGCATTCCGGCCTTGACCAGCCGGGACCGCAAGAGCCGATGACACTGGTTGCCGCTCGTAGATATGTCGGAAGGCTGATACGGGCTGCCCTGGACGAAGCTGCCGAAGGCGGTGAGGTCCGTCAGCCGTAGGGCGGGCGGTGCTGTCCGGCGGGGGAGAGGGTGAAGACCTCGACGCCGTCGGCGGTGACTCCGACCGTATGTTCGAATTGTGCCGAAAGGGAACGGTCGCGGGTGACGGTGGTCCAGCCGTCGGCGAGAATCTTCACATCGGGTTTGCCGGCATTGATCATCGGTTCGATGGTGAAGATCATCCCCTCGCGGAGAACGACACCCTCGCCCGGCCGGCCATAGTGTTTCACCTCCGGCGGGGCGTGGAATTCGCGGCCGACACCATGGCCGACGAAGTCGCGCACCACCGAGCAGCGGGCGGCTTCGGCGACGGTCTGGATGGCGTGGCCGACATCGCCCAGCGTCGCACCGGGCTTCACCGCCTCGATGCCGGCCCACATGGACTCGAAGGTGACGTCCACCAGCTTCTGTGCCTTGACGCCGGTCCTGCCGCCGATGACGAACATGCGGCTGGTGTCGCCATACCAGCCATCAAGGATGACGGTGACGTCGATGTTGACGATATCCGCCTTCGCCAGCTTCTTGGTGTCGCTGGGAATGCCGTGATTGACGACGTGATTGACCGAGATGCAGCTGCTCCTGGGGTAGCCGCGGTAGCCGAGCGTGGCCGCGACGCCACCATGCCTGCGCATGAAGGCGTCGATCTCGTCATCGAGCGCCCCGGTGGTGACTCCGGGCTGCACGAAAGGGATGATGTGGTCGAGCGTGCGTGCTGCCAGCTCGCAGGCACGGCGCATGGCGGCGAAATCCTCTTCGCCATGGATCGGGATGGCGCGGCCGGTGCCGCCCTCATCGATGGGCAGGGTATCGTTCATGGTGCTCCGCTCGGCTTCAAACGGACGACAAACAACTCGATCGTGCGGTATTTTGCAACCTTCAGGCCGTCACGCGGCTGCGCCACCACGCAAATATCCCCGCGCCGACGACGATCGAGGCGCCCGTCAGTGTCGCCATGTCGGGAATGTCGCCGAAAAACACGATGCCGAGGACGATTGCCCAGAGGAGCTGGCTGTAGCTGAAGGGCTGGAGGATCGAGGCTGCGGCGAGCGAGTAGGCCTTGATGAGGAGAAGGTGAGACAGGCTGCCCAGAATGGCCGTACCCGCAAGTTTGAGCCAGTCGGCACCCGTGGGTGTCTTCCAGTCCAGTAGTGCCGGGACCGCCAGCAGCAGCGTGCCCAGCGCGATCTGGATGAAGAAGATCATGCCGACGCTCTCGTGGCGGGTGAGGATGCGGGTCATGATCTGGAAGACGGCGAACATCAGGGTGGCCACCAGCACGATGACATAGCCCGCCTGAAAGCTGGCATCGCCCGGCCGCAGGATGATCATGACGCCGATGAAGCCCATGGCCACCGCCAGCCATCGTCGCCAGCCGACCTTCTCGCCGAGGATCGGTACGGCCAGTGCGGTGATGACCAGCGGCGTGGCGGCGAAGACCGCATGGGCATTGGCCAGAGGCATCATGCCGAAGGCCATGATGGCAAGGGTCAGCTCGATGGTGATGATGACGCAGCGCACGACCTGGAGCAGCAGCATCCTGGGCCGCCGCAGCTTGCCGCCGGTGGCGTGCAGCATGAAGGCGGCCGCGACCGGCAGCGACATGGCGTAGCGGAGGAAGGCCACCTGATACGGGCCGTAGACGGGAACCAGCTGCTTGCTCAGCACGTCCATGAACGTCATCAGCAGCATGGCCAGCAGCAGCAGGCCGATACCGCGGGCGTGGCTGGCGGAGTCCTCGATGACGCCGTTCAGAGCGGAGGCTTTCGCGAACTGAACTGGGTGGCGCGGTCGAACTGGTGTGCCGCCTGTAGCAGCCGGGCCTCGGCAAAGGGCCGGGCAACCAGTTGCATCGCCATCGGCAGGCCACTGGCCGTGTGCTCGATCGGCACCGAGATCGAGGGCAGTCCCAGATAGTTGAACGGAAAGATGAAGTGGCCGAACTCGTTGGACAGCTTGACGAAACGTGGATCGCCGCCGGTGTCCGTATCGTCGATGCGCGGAATGGGCTGCGGTACGCAGGGAAGCTGCAGCATGTCGATCCCGGCCATGGTCCCCGCCACGAACTGGCGCAGGGCGGTGGTCCGCCAGCTTCGCGCGCGCAGGTAGCTGGCGACGTCGATGCCCAGCCCGAGTTCCATGCGTGCCAGCGTCTCGCTGGTGTACTGCTCGCGGCTGGTTTCCAGCCAGTCGAGGTGATGGCCGCAGGCTTCGGCGAACATGATCGCCCGGCGCAACGTATTGAGGGCATGGAAATTAGGCAGGTCGACCGGCACCATCTCGGCACCGAGATCGGCCAGGACGCGCCGCGATTCCTCCAGAAGGTCGAGGATCTCGCCGGAAATATCGACCTGACCGGGGTCGGCGACATAGCCGATGCGCTGGCCTTCGAGGCCGTTTTCCAGTGCCTGCTCGTAGTCCGGTACCGGGCGGCGGCTGGAAAGCGCATCGTTGTCGTCATGGCCGGCGAGTATGCCCAGCAGGATGGCGGTATCACGGGCCGTGCGCGTGAAGACGCCGACATGATCGAGCGATTGCGACAGCGGCATCGCCCCGTAGCGGCTGACCCGGCCGTAGGTGGGCTTGAGGCCGACCAGGCCGGTACAGCAGGCAGGAACGCGGATCGAGCCGCCGGTATCCGAGCCGAGTGCCGCCGGCGTCAGCCTCGCGGCCACCGATGCCACCGGACCGCTCGACGAGCCTCCGGTGATGTGGTCGGTGTTCCAGGGGTTGCGCGGGTGGCCCGTGTGGCGATTGTGGCCGGTGATTCCCAGCGCGAACTCGACCATGTTGAGGCGGCCGATGTCGAGTGCTCCCGCATCGTCGAGCCGTCGCAGGGCGGTCGAGGTCACGTCGGGCACGAAATCCCGGCGCAGCCGCGTGCCGGAGGCGCATGGACGGCCCTTGCGGTAGAACATGTCCTTGTGTGCCATCGGCACGCCATGCAGTCGGCCGCGCCGATGGCCCGCCTGCAACTCCGCGTCGCAGCGTTCGGCATCCGCCAGGGCGCTCTGCGCGTCGATCCCGACGACCGCATTGAGCCTGCCGCCATGCTCCTCGAAGGCTTGGATCGAGGCCTGCGTGGCCTCGGTGGAGGACAGCCTGCGCATGTAGATGGCATCCGCCAGTTCGCTCAGGCTCAAATCGAGAATATCACTCACCGATCATCTTCCACATCGCGGGATTTTTCAGCGAGATCCTCCAGGGCGACGAGAAAGCTCGAAGGTTCGAGGTCGAAATCGAGGGCGCGGGTGATCTCGCGGATCTCGCCGGACAGCTTCTGTCCGGCACTGATGGCCTCCCGCCGGGCTGCAGCGGCGATATCCGAAGGTTGCGGTTCCGTATCCCGATCGTGCATGATCTCCTCCCCGGTCGTCAGTTTTGCGAGTAGCCCCTTTGCGACCGACCGTCGAGAGGAATACTCGTGACGGGGAACGAGACGGGATTGTCGCCGCCGGCACTTGAGGTATGGTGGAGGGCGACACCCGCCTCTCGCTTGCGACGCGGCGGGTGTCGGTGTACAGCACATCGCTGTAGTGTCGGAAGGAACGCCTCAGGGAGATACTTGATGGACATGAGCGGCGAGTACCGTATCCCGGCGCGTCGAGAGCGGGTATGGGCTGCACTCAACGATCCGGAAGTGCTCAAGCAGGCCATACCGGGCTGTGACGAGCTGAACAAGGTCTCGGACACCGAGCTTGAGGCCAAGGTCACGGCGAAGGTCGGCCCGGTCAAGGCCCGGTTCGGGGGCAATGTCCGACTGGAGAATATCAACGCTCCTGTCAGTTATTCCATCGTTGGCGAAGGCAAGGGCGGTGCCGCCGGTTTTGCCAAGGGCGGTGCCGATGTATCGCTGGCCGAGGACGGTGACGGAACGGTCCTGAGCTACGTCGCCAAGGCCGAGGTTGGCGGCAAGCTCGCCCAGATCGGGTCGAGGCTCATCCAGGGCACCTCGAAGAAGATGGCCGACGAGTTCTTCGGCAAGTTCTCCCAGATCGTCTCGGATCTTCCCGATGGCTATGCTGCCCAATCGGGAGGTTCTTCGACTGCGCAGGATGCAGCCGGGAGTGTCGCGGATCGTGTGGTCCATGCTGCGGGCGATGCGGCCGGGGCGGTCTCCGCTGCGGCGTCCTCCGCAGCCCATGCCACAAGCGAAGCGGTTCACGACGCAGCCGAAGCCGCGGGCAGTGCCGCCGATTCGGTGAAGACCGCCGCCTCGTCCGTGTCCGGCAGTGCCTCGCAGGCCGCACCTCCGGCATCCGCCACCACTTCACAGCGCGCCAGTGCGACCGCGACGGAGTCCGCCGGCAGCAACAAGACCCTGTGGATCGGTGCAATCATCATCGTCCTCATTCTGCTCTATCTTTTCTTCGGCGGTTGAAGCCGCTTATCCAGTTCAGTAAGGGAGGTTGAACGCATGGTCGCCATTTCACTCAGCGTGAACGGCAAGAAGGTATCGGGTGAAGTCGAGGAACGGACGCTGCTCGTCGAGTTCCTGCGCTCGAACCTCGGACTCACCGGAACCCATGTCGGCTGCGACACATCGCAATGCGGCTGTTGCGTCGTCCATGTGGACGGCAAGAGCGTCAAGTCATGCACCACGCTGGCAGTACAGGTTGACGGTTCCGAGGTCCGCACCATCGAGGGCATGGCTGCTGCCGATGGAACCCTGCACCCGATCCAGGAGGCCTTCCGCGAGAACCACGGGCTGCAATGCGGTTTCTGCACGCCGGGCATGATCATGTCGGCGGCCGATCTGTTGCAGAACAACTCGAACCCGAGCGAGCGAGAGGTTCGCGAGTGGCTCGAAGGCAACATCTGCCGTTGCACGGGTTACCACAATATCGTGAAATCCATTCTGGCCGCCGCCGAAACCATGCGTTCGGCTGCCGAATAAGGAGCGTTCGGATGGCAGAAAAGGGAATCGGAGCCAGCGTCCCCCGCAAGGAGGATCAGCGCTTCATTACCGGCCGGGGTCGCTATACCGACGACATCAACCAGCGCGGCCAGGTCCACGCGGTGTTCGTGCGCAGCCCGCACGCCCATGCGAAGGTCGTCAGCGTCGACAAGGCCGCGGTCGAGAACATGCCCGGTGTCATCGGGGTGTTCGACGGCACGGATATCGCCGCCGCCGGGCTCGGGACGCTGATCTGCGGCTGGATGGTCCACTCCAGGGACGGCTCGCCGATGAAGGCGGGGCCGCATCCGCTGCTGGCACAGGGCAAGGTGCGCTATGTCGGCGACCGGGTGGCCATGGTCATCGCCGAAACCTATGCGCAGGCCAAGGATGCCGCCGAGGCGCTCGAGGTCGAATATGCCGAACTGCCGGTCTCGGTGGATCTGGCGAAGACCGACGCGGGTCCGCTGGTGCATGATGAGGTCGGGAACAACCTCATCTATGACTGGGTGCTCGGCAATGTCGAGGAGGGGGCGATCGACAAGACGCTTGCCTCCTCGGCGCATGTCACGACCATCGAACTGGTCAACAACCGTCTCGTGCCCAACGCGATGGAACCCCGTGCCGCCATCGGCTCCTATGACAGCGGCCTCGACCAGTTCACCTGTTTCGTCACCAGCCAGAACCCGCACGTTCACCGGCTGGTGATGTCGGCCTTCATCCAGGTGGCGCCGGAGCACAAGCTTCGGGTCATCGGTCCCGACGTCGGTGGTGGCTTCGGCTCGAAGATCTTCATCTATGGCGAGGAATGCCTCGTCACATGGGCGTCGAAATTCACCGACGGACGTCCCGTGAAATGGGTGGCCGAGCGCAGCGAGAGCTTCCTTTCCGACTGCCACGGCCGCGACCATATCTCGGTGGCGAAACTCGGCACCGATGCCGACGGCAATGTCACCGCGCTGAAGGTCGAGACGAAGGCCAATATCGGCGCCTACATGTCGACATTCTCTTCCAGCGTGCCGACCTATCTCTACGGAACGCTGCTCGCCGGCCAGTACAAGACGCCCGAGATCTTCTGCAATGTGAAGGCGTACTACACCAACACCGCCCCGGTGGACGCCTATCGCGGTGCCGGACGGCCCGAGGCGAGCTTCCTGCTGGAGACGCTGTTCAATCAGGCGGCGGTCGAACTGGGCAAGGATCCGGCCGAGTTCCGCCGGCAGAACTTCATCCCCAAGGATGCGTTCCCCTACGCCACGCCGGTAGCCCTGACCTACGACACGGGCGACTACGAGGCGACGCTGGATGCGGCGTTGAAAGTTGCGGACTATGCCGGCTTTCCTGCCCGCAAGGCGGAGTCCGGGGCGCGCGGCAAGCTGCGTGGCATCGGCATTTCCTGCTACATCGAGGCCTGCGGCATCGCCCCTTCGGCCGTCGTCGGCTCGCTCGGCGCGGGGGTCGGCCTTTGGGAAAGTGCCAAGGTGCGCTTCAGCCACACCGGCAAGGTGCAGGTCCTCACCGGGACCCACAGTCACGGCCAGGGTCACGAGACGACCTTCTCGCAGCTTGTCGCCGAAAAGCTCGGCGTACCCTACGAGGACATCGAGGTGATCCATGGCGACACCGAGAAGACCCCGGTGGGCATGGGCACCTACGGTTCCCGCTCGCTGGCGGTGGGCGGTGAGGCCATTGCCAGGTCCTGTGACAAGATCATCGAGAAGGGCAAGAAGATCGCGGCCCATCTGCTTGAGGCATCCGAGGCGGACATCGAGTTCAGGGATGGCAATTTCACCGTTGCCGGTACCGACCGCTCGAAGTCGATCGGCGAGATCGTGTTCGAGGCCTATGTGCCGCACCACATCCCGCAGGGGCTGGTCGAACCGGGCATGGAAGAGGGCGCATTCTTCGATCCGCCCAACTTCACCTATCCCTCGGGTACGTATGTCTGCGAGGTGGAAGTCGATCCGGAAACCGGCGTGACCACCATCGAGAGGCTGGTTGCCGTGGACGATTTCGGCAATGTGATCAATCCGATGATCGTCGAGGGACAGGTCCATGGCGGGCTTGCCCAGGGCATCGGCCAGGCGCTCACCGAGAGTGCCGTCTATGACGAGGCGGGTCAGCTCCTGACCGGATCGTACATGGATTACTGCATGCCGCGGGCCGACAATGTGCCGAGCTTCGAGGTGCATACGACGTCCGGCACGGCCTGCACGTCCAATTCGCTTGGCGTGAAGGGCTGCGGCGAGGCCGGGGCCATCGGGTCGCCGCCGGCGGTCATCAACGCCATCACCAACGCCATTGGCGTACGGGTCGAGATGCCCGCCACGCCGCAGAAGGTCTGGCAGGCCCTGCAACAGGCTGCCGAATAGTCACCGGGGAGAGATCAAGACATGTACGCATTCAAATATCACAAGCCCGGTTCGGTCAGCGAGGCATCGAGCCTGCTGTCGGGCTCGGAGGATGCCAAGCTGCTGGCTGGCGGCCATACCTACATTCCGACGCTCAAGCAGCGGCTGGCACAGCCTTCGGATGTCATCGACCTGTCCGCCATCGCGGAGCTCAAGGGTATTCGCGAGGAAAATGGCGGGATCACGGTGGGAGCTATGACCACCCATGGCGAGGTGGCCCATTCCGATGCGGTCAAGCGGGTGATTCCCGCGCTGGCGGCCCTGGCGGAGGGGATCGGCGACCCGCAGGTGCGCAACCGCGGCACGATCGGCGGATCGATCGCCAACAATGACCCGGCGGCGGATTATCCGGGGGCCGTGGTCGGGCTGGGTGCGACGGTCCGCACCAACAAGCGCGAGATCGCCGGTGACGACTTCTTCGTCGGCATGTTCGAGACCGCCCTCGAAGAGGACGAGATCATCACGGCGGTGCACTTTCCGGCCCCGACAAAGGCCGCTTACGAGAAGTTCCCCAATCCTGCATCACGTTACGCCGTGGTCGGTTCGTTCGTGGCGCAGACCGCCAATGGTCCGCGAGTGGCGATCACCGGTGCCGGGGGAACAGTGTTCCGTCATGAAGGAGCCGAACAGGCACTGGCCTCCAACTGGAGTGCGGATGCGGTAGCGGGAATTTCCACCGATCCCAATGATCTCAACAGCGATATTCATGCCAGTGCCGAATATCGTGCGCATCTGGTGGGGGTGATGACCAAGCGGGCCGTTGCCAAGGCGGGGTGATACGCGCCTTTCGCGCATGAAAGGAGAGGGGGCTCCATGAGAGCCCCCTTTTTTATGGATACGCCAAAGACAGGAACAGGGCATCAACGGCTGGTGGGGAGATCATCCGAGGAATGGTCGAAGTCCGTACAGGCACGATCCGCCAGCAGAACCAGCCATTCCACTACCGATCTTGTTTGCGGACTATGGATTGTCTCGTCGAGGCTATCTTTGGACACCAGATGGCGAAGTGACTGCCAACGTTCGCAAAATTCCGCCAAGTCGCGGATTTCAGAGATTGAGTCATGTGTCATATTTCATTTCTTATCCAAATTTGAACAATTTCAACCTATCGCCCTCATGGGGTAATCAATCGTGAAATTTATGTAAATACTTCGTGAATCTCGTATTTAGTCCTTTGCATATTAAGCGTATTAAATCAAGTTGTGAATAGGGGCGGTGGATGTGGAACCAAAAAAGCTAAAAATAGGACTATATGGCGCATTCTGGGTTGCGTGGCCTTCGGGCGAAGATGTTCCCCTGAAGGGTAGCAAGCTGAAGGCGATGATTGCCCTCCTGGCCCTTGATCCACGAGGGGTCAGAACAAGGTCCTGGTTGCAGGACAAGCTGTGGGGCCGCGTTGGTACCGAACATGGCCGTGCCAGCCTGCGTCAGTCCCTTCGCACGCTGCGGGCGGTATTTGGCGGGCAATGCGAGCACTTCTTCGACATCGGACATGACCAGATCCAGCTGCGCCCCGAATGCTTCGAGATCGTCGGCGACGAGGGCGATGGGCAGTTGCTGGAGGGTCTCGACATCGACGAGCCCGGTTTCCGGAACTGGTTGAGCGAAAGACGCGCCAGTCAGCAGGTGTCGCCGACCCCCGGGCAGAAGGATGTTCCCGCTGACCAGCGGCTGCTTCCATCGATCGCCGTGCTGCCCTTTACCGGCTTCGGTGTTCAACCGGGCGATGACGCGGTCGGTGACGTGCTTGCGGCGGAACTGACCCGGGCCATGGCCCGCTCGTCGCTGATCGATGTGATCTCGCATCTCAGCAGCCGCAAGATCGATTCCCGGACGACCGACCTGCAACAGCTACGCCAGCTGCTCGATGTCGACTATGCGATCCAGGGGCAGTTTGTGCCCTACGCACGGCACTTGCGGCTGGATATCGACCTTATCGACGTCGATCGCGGCAAGATCATCTGGACCAGCGATTTTCAGGTGGATCTGAGTGATTTCCTCAACGGCGACAAGGAGGCGATCTGGCAGATCGGGCAGCAGGTCGGCCAGACCATCGTCTACCATTCGATCGATCTGGCATCCACCGAACCGTTGCCGGATCTCGAAAGCCACCGGTTGCTGATGTCCAGCATCGCGCTCATGCACGAACTTCGCCTCAACCTTTTCGCAAGATCGCGGACCCAGCTTGAGGAACTGCTGGCCCGGATACCGAATTCGTCGATCCTGAATGCATGGCTGGCACAGTGGTACAACCTGTCGATCCAGCAGGGCTGGAGCATCGACCGGGCGAAGGACGGCCGGATCGCGCTCGATCACGTGAACAGGGCGCTGGATGCCAATCCGCACTGCTCGTTCTCGCTCGCGATGGACGGCCTGGCCAAGACGTTTTTCACGAAGAATTTCGTTGATGCGGGCGAGAGCTACGATCAGGCTCTTCGCATCAATCCCAACAATTCACTGGCGTGGCTGTTCAAGAGTGTGATGGAAACCTTCAAGGACGAGGGCGAGACTGCGGTGCAGTCGGCTGCCAGGGCCTGCCGGCTGTCCCCTCTCGACCCCCACAGATTTCTCTATGATTCGCTGTCGGCGTCGGCGGCCGTGGCCGCGGGCCGATATGAGGATGCGGTTCGGTTCGCCGAGGACTCCCTGAAGGTCAACGGACGTCACAATTCGACTTATCGCAGCCTGATTCCGGCGCTTGTCGAACTCGGAAGGGAGGATGAGGCGCGCAAATATGCGGCCCGCCTCATGCGTATCGAGCCGGGTTTTTCCGTCAGGAACTATGAAGATTACCATCCTGCCGCGGGATTTTCGGTAGGCAAGATATGTGCCAGGGCCTTTCGCAAGGTCGGGCTTTCCTGAAGTTTTTTCCGCCCGATTCCGGTCGGGCATTGCTTGGGGAATATTTGGTTCATGCCATTCCATCTCGATCAGGTCATTTCCCCTGATCGGGGAATGACCTGGGTCTGAAAGGTATTCGCCGAATTTTAATGAAGGAGGATTTGTATCATGACGGGTTTGACGGGTCTCACAGGTTTGACGGGATTGACAGGACTCACGGGTCTCACCGGATTGACCGGTCTCACGGGCCTTACCGGCCTGACGGGTTTGACGGGGCTCACCGGCCTGACGGGTCTCACGGGGCTTACCGGCCTCACCGGTTTGGGCAATTCAGCGCCCGCCTCCGCCACTTCGCTCATAGCGACGCGCGACGGCATCGCCGGTTTCTGGGATGCGCCGGCCAGCATGCCGCAGCCGCTGGATGGCGAAGCGGCACGGAACATGGGCAAATGGTCAACCATCGTCCGCTCACTGGTGTTCGATATGGAACTCCTGTCTCGTGTTGCTGTCGTCGGGTACAGGAAAACCTCCAGTAGTCAGTCTGATACGATGGCCACAGTCTCGCATCTGCATATGAATGCCCCCGCCGAGGATGGCGTGCCGAAGGGCGCGCAATATCACAAGCTTGTCGACATCATTCGTCCACCGATGGACGTGTTTCGCCAGCAACTGACACTGGTGGCGAATTATGCCGACCTGCGTGCCGACCGCGCATCCGAGATCCTCGACCAGGTCGGTTATCCCACCGGCTTTTTTGCTACCGTCATGGGGCTGCATCCCGAACGCCACGGCTATGTCATGGAACTGGTGGCCGCCTGCCAGAAATTCGCCTCGCATGTCACGATCCGGGTCAAGCACGCGCTCGCCTGCAAGAGGCCGGATACCATGTCGGCGGAGATCCAGCCGATCATCCGGACTCCGGCGCATGGCGCGTTGCCGAGCGGCCATTCGACGGAGGCTTTCTGTGCCGCCCGTGTGCTCCTGGAGCTGGCCCAGGGTACGGGGCACCTGCCTGACCGGCTTGAAGCCATGCTGATGGCACAGGCCGCGCGCATCGCCATCAATCGCACGGTCGCCGGTGTCCATTTTCCGGCCGACAGCGTGGCGGGCGCCATGCTCGGCCTCGCCCTGGGAGAATATTTCATCAACCGTGCCGGCGGTGGCACTCTCCAACTGGGAACGGCCACCTTCGACGGCAACGCGATGGGGTCCACGGACTTCCTGCCGGGCGACCTGTTCAGGAACGGACAACGCACGGACATGGATGGCGGCATCGTCACGCTTCAGGCGGGCACCAGTCCCGTCGATGTCTCCGCACCGCTGCAATGGCTGTGGAACGAGGCGCGCAGGGAGCTTGAGGACGCGGCGGCATGAAGGGGAGATGACCCATGACCAGTTACCAGCTTCGCGGGCCTCTCTTCGATCCGGCGCACCGTGGGGCGAAAGGCCCGCCCCATCCACCCGTCGATCCCGTCAGCGTCTGGCTGGCCGGCTGGGGGCGCCATTTCGATTATGCGATCACCGGTCGGAGGAGGAAGCCGGACTGCCTTTCGGTCATCGATCATGCGGCCCTCGCGAGCATGAACGGCGAGAATGGCGGCGGCGGCGTGGCGCCACGGCAGCCGGGCATCGTCCGCTTCGTGCGACCCGACCGGCGCGAGCATGGAGACCACGGTGACGAGCTGGCTCGCGGGCTGGCCGGGCAACTCGCCGGACATGGGGGCCACGATGCAACGGGCGATGACGACAGGCCCATGGAGTCGTTCGTACCGGTCGATGCAACGCTCCTGACCCGTCCCGACGCGGCAGACGCCTCGATCGAGCCCGCCACAAGCTGGTCGCCCGGGAAGGCCCGGCCGTCGGTGGTGACGGCGATCATCGACGATGCCTTCAATCTGGCTCATCGCAATTTCCGCGATGCCGATGGACAATCCCGGATCGACTTCGCCTGGATCCAGGATGGCGAGCCGGGCGGAACGACGGTGCCGTTCGGCCGGGAGATCGACCGGGACGGAATTGACGCGGCTGTTTCGGAAAACGGGGATGGTGGCCCGGAGGATCGGGTCCTGCGCGCGCTGGGACTGGTCGACTATCGCCGGCACGGGGTCAATGCGCTGGCGGGGCGCGCCGGTCATGGCACGGCTGTCGCCGATCTGGCGGCGGGCGCCGAGGATGCCGCCGACCGGCGGATCGTCACTGTCGCCCTGCCGCGCGAGATCGCACTCGACACATCCGGATATCGTCTTCACCACTATTTTCTCACCGGATTGCAATATGTGCTGCAACGGGTCCGGGACATGCAGGCAGCTTTCGCCGACGGCCGCAAGCTGCCCGTAGTCGTCAATTTCAGCTATGGCATCACCAGCGGACCACATGACGGGCGCCACGTGATCGAACGGGTGACGCGGTTGCTGATCGCCAACCACAAGGCACGTGGTGGCGGAGAAGTCACATTGCTGTTGCCGGCGGGCAACTCGAATCTCGCGCGAGGTCATGCCCACTCGGCACCCGGTGCCACTTCCATAACGTTGCCATGGCGGTTGCAGCCGGCCGACCAGACCGCAAGCTATATGGAGGTGTGGTTTCCGGAAAATGCCGGAAAGGTCGTGTTGAAACTGACCGCGCCGGACGGGCGACCGGTTACGCAAGGAGATGGTGGACAGGAGACCGAGTTCTCCCATCCGGATTGTGCGCAACTGCTCGTCGATCCCGATGGCGGGAAGGATGCCGACGTAGCTGGTCTGCTGTGGTATCATCAACCGGTTCCCGGTGGTCTCAGGCGGCTTGTCGTCTGCCTGGCACCCACGGAGATTCCGGCCGATCCGTGGCTTGCGGGAAAACCCGTCCTCCGGCGCGGCATTCCCTCCGGGATCTGGCGCTTCGAGCTGCGCTACGAGGTGCCGGGTGGCGCCGTTCCGGCCGAAGCGCGCATCATGGCCTGGATCGCCCGCGACGAACCGCCGTTCGGCAGCCGTGTGCAGGCCAGGCAATCCTATTTCGACGAGCCGTCCTACGAGCGGTTCACGCCGGATGGCGATGTGCTTGTCGGCGACCCCGCCGAAACCTCGTCGGTGGTTCGCCGCGAGGGCACGATCAACGGACTGGCCACCGATGGCGGCGCGGGCGATGACGATCCGTTCTTCATCGCCGGCGCCTATCTCTCGTCCGGTCACTATTCCGGACGTGGGGGAAACAGCCACGAGACGGCCTACTCGTCGACCGCTTTCGGTAACGGCCGCCGGCCCGACGCCGCCGCACCCGCGGACTACTCGCGCGGCCTGCCCGGTGTGCTGGCTGCCGGTACGCACAGTGGTTCGACAGTGGTCCTCAATGGTACGAGCGTGGCATCGCCGCAGATTGCCCGGCGGATTGCCGATCTTCTGGCCAATGACCCCACCCTGACACCTTCTGCGATACGACAACGGATCAGGGAGGAGATCGACACCTTCGAGGAAAGTCTCGGCCGCGACCAGCCGCAGCCCCCGCCCTCCTACATCGCCCTCGACAGCCGGCGCGCCGGTGCGGGCAGGGTGGGGCCGCAGCCCTGGCCCAGACGCATGCGACGCCAGGTTCCCGAAGCAGGGGCCGCACCGCCCCTCGTCCCCACGTCGTAGACGAGGCTCGTCGACGTTGTCGCCGATGCGAAGGCGTTCCTGTCATGGTTCTGTCATCAAACTGGCTAAATCCAACGCCTGAGGTTATTGTCATCAGGTTGTCATCGGCGACAACGAGAAAAGCACTGGGATCCAACGAGCCTCCAGGGGAGATGATTCATGCCGATGCCCTTGACCCGCCGCCTGCTTGCGGGTGCCGCCCTTTGTCTGTCGGTGATGGCGGCAAGCAACATCCCTGTTTCGGCGTCCGCCGAAGAGATCGTGCTCAAGTTGTGGTCCCGTGCCGACCGCTCGGGGCCATTGCGGGCCGGCAACATCGTGGCCGCCGCCGATGAGCTCAACCGGATGCTCGCGGCCTCCGGCAGCGACACGACCGTCAAGGTCGACGTGTTCGAGAACAACGCCAAGGGCTTCGACGACGACGCCCTCGACATGTTGAAGGCCTTCGCCGTCGACAAGGGGCCGGACATCTACGTGCTCGCGCATGAATGGATCGGCGCGTTCGTCGAGGAGGGATACGCCTACAGGCTCGACGACCACATCGGGGCCAATCCCGAGCTGTATGGTGACATCATCAGGACCCTGTGGCAGGCGGTGAGCTACAAGGGCGGCATCTACGGTGTACCGCAGGATTCCGAAGTGCGCATGTTCTTCTACGACAAGGACATGCTGCGCAAGATCGGCAAGGACGAGGCGTTCATCGACGGCCTGCCGGATGCGGTCAACAGCGGTGACTTCACCATCTACGACATGACCGACCTCGCCAAGGAGGTCGTCGACGCCGGTGCCGCCAAGTACGGCATTCTCCACCGTCCGAATGTCGGTCCCGATTTCCAGATGCTGATGGCGGTCTTCGGCAACGATATCTACGACGAGGAGAACAACAAGCTCCAGGTCTCCGAGAAGGGGCTGACGGCTTTCTTCGAGTGGCTCAAATATGCCGTGGATAACGGTGTCATTCCGGAGAACATGACCTCATGGGACTGGGATTCGGTGCACGCTGCCTTCCGCGCCGAAAAGAGCGCCTTCATCAAGTTTCACGGGATCTGGAACGTCCCGGCCCAGCTTGAGGCACGCGGCCTCGACAAGGACAGCTATTTCAAGGCCATCGGCTGGACCAATGCCCCGCCGGCGGAAAAGGGCGGCCAGCCGGCCAATCTGAGCCATCCCATCATCTATGTGGTGTCGGGCAAGAGCGAGCATCCCGAACTGGCGTCCTACATCGTCGGCCTTGCCAGTCAGGACGTGCTCAATACCGCCCATGCCGTAACCACCGGCCACACGCCTATCAATTATGGCCAGACGGCGATGCCGCTGTTCCTCGAAGAGGGCTGGGCGCTGCGTGCCGGTGCGCCCATGCTCGACTACAGTTCGTTCATGCCCAATCATGCCATGATCGGTCCCTACAACGCTCTGGTCTACAAGGGCATCCAGGCGGTCGAGACGGGCAAGCTCGACCCGGCCGATGCCGCGGCCTTCGTGGTGGAGGAGATGCAGGGCGAACTCGGTGACGAACTCGTCGTGCTCGACTGAACCGACCTGAACGCCACATGTGTCCGGCCGGGGTGCTCTCTCCGCTCCGGCCGGCCATGATCCGGGACGAACGCCCTGAGCACGCAATCGCGCCAATGGCAGAACATGGTCATCTTCCTCGGACCGGCCATCTTCCTGCTCGCCCTGTTCTTCCTCTTGCCGGTGATCGTCGATGTGTTCGTCGCCTTCACCGACATGGGAAGGTCGCTGAAGATCCATGAACTCACCACCGCCAATTTCGAGCGGATGCTGACCGGCGACCGCCGCATCCTGCCGACACTGGCGCTGACGGCGATCTATGTCTTCTTCACGCTGGCGATCTTCAACGTCACCTTCGGCCTCATCCTCGCCCTGACAACGACGGCGGTTCCGGACCGCATCGGCGGTTTCTTCCGCGCCGTGTGGCTTCTTCCGCGCATGAGCCCGTCGGTGGTCTACTCGCTCCTGTGGATATGGGTGGCGAGCCCGACCGAGCGTGGTCTCATCAACCAGGTGCTGCACGGATTTCTCGGTTTCGGGACGATCGACATGCGCACCGATTATCCGGTGGTGCTGATCGTCATTGCCAACGGCTTCATCGGCGCGTCGATGGGCATGATCATCTTCACCAGCGCCATCCGCTCGATCCCCGAGCACCTGTTCCACGCGGCGCGCGCCGATGGCGCCGGGCCACTGGCCATCACATGGCACATTACCCTTCCTGCCATCCGCTGGCCCCTGTCATTCATCACCGTGTACCAGACGCTCTCGCTGCTGGTGAGCTTCGAGTACATCTGGCTGATCACCAATGGCGGACCATTCTACGATACCACGGTCTATGCCCTCTATGTCTACAAGCGGGCCTTCGACAACGGCCAGTATGCCTATGGTGCGGCACTGGCATTGTTGCTGGTCCTGATTGGTATTGCCGCATCGCTGGCCATGTGGCGTTTCTTCGACATGAAACGGCTGCTCCAGCATCCGCGCATCGAGGTGCAGTGAGATGACCGCCACGCGCAGGATCGAACAGGCCGAGTGGGATGCGCTCGCCGCGCGCGGCCGTTTCGAGGCGAAGCGCAATCAGGGTCTGCTGATCGCGTTTCTCGTCACCGTGTCGCTGCCGGTGATGCTTCCCTATTTCTGGATGTTCACGATCTCGGTATCGGCCAAGACCGGCGGCGTCGAATCCATCGTGCTGTGGAAATCCTCGGCGATCCTCGTTCCCACCATCGTCGGCATCGGTCTGGTCAACGCCTTCGTCGAGGACCGGATGAGGAGGCTCTACGCGGCTGCGGCCATCCTCGTGGCGGCGGCGATGGCGATCATCGTCTCGATTGGCGACCAGCTTCATTTGGGAAATTACGTCTTTCTGCACAATTCTAATTTCGTGCAGGATCTGGAAGGAAGGCGGCAGGCGACGACCGAGAGCCAGTTCCCGTCGGTCTGGCTGGCCTTCGGCAACTCGCTCATGCTCGCCGGCGCCCAGACGGTGCTGGTGCTCTTCGTCAGCACGCTGGCCGGCTATTATCTCTCGCGGTTCCAGTTCGCCGGACGGCAGGCGTTCCTGCAGAGCCTGCTCATCCTGCACGCCTTTCCGGCGATGACGCTCATCATTCCGATCTTCCTGCTCATGTACTGGAGCGGGATGCTGGACACGCTCACCGGCGTGCTGCTGGTGGTGACCACGCTGGAGCTGCCGTTCGCCATCTTCATCATGAAGGGCTTCTTCGACGCGGTTCCGTGGGACATCGAGATGTCGGCACTGACCGACGGCGCGTCGCGGCGGCAGGCATTTCTCATGGTGGTGCTGCCGCAGGTCAAGGTGGGGCTGCTCGCCGTCGGTGTCTTCGCCTTCATCAAGGGGTTCGAGGAGTATGTCTTCGTCCGTACCCTGTTGTTCGACAAGCAGAACTGGGTGATGAGCCTCTACATCTTCTGGGTCAGCGACGACATCATGGGTGTCGACTACGGCATCGTCGCCGCGGTCGCGGTTTTCTACGTCATTCCATCGGTATTGCTGTACCTGTTCTGCCAGAAATACCTGGTGCAGATGAACATCGGCGGCATCAAGGGATAGGGTCATGGCACGCATCGAACTCTCATCCGTGACCAAGAGCTGGGGCGATGTCGTCGCGGTCGAGCCCACCGATCTCGTCATTGAGGATGGCGAGCTTGTCGCGATCCTCGGGCCGTCGGGCTGCGGGAAGTCGACGACGCTGTTCATGCTGGCGGGCATCTATGCGCCTTCGGGCGGCGAGTTGCGCTTCGACGGGGCCGTGGTCAACGAGGTCGAGGCACGGCACAGGAATGTCGGCATCGTCTTCCAGTCCTACGCGCTCTATCCGCACATGAACGTGCGCCGGAACATCATGTTTCCACTGAAGTTCAAGGGGGTGCCGGCGGCCGACGCCCGGCGCCGGGCCGAGGAAACCGCAAGGCTGGTGCAGGTCGAGGACCTGCTCGACCGTACTCCGGGGCAGATGTCCGGCGGGCAGCAGCAGCGCGTGGCGCTGGCGCGTGCGTTGGTCAAGGAACCGCAGCTCCTGCTCCTCGACGAGCCGCTCTCCAATCTCGACGCCACCTTGCGCCTGACCATGCGTTCGGAGATCAAGCGGTTGCAGCGGCAACTGGCGGTGACGACCATTCTCGTCACGCATGACCAGATCGAGGCGACCACGATGGCGGATCGCATCGTCTGCATGTCGAAGGGCCGGATCGAGCAAGTGGGAACGGCGGACGACCTGTTCCTTCGACCGCGCTCGCTGTTTGTCGCGAGCTTCATCGGCGCGCCACCGATCAACCTCATCGACAGCCGGGTCGCGCGCGGCCGGTTGCGCCTCGGCGAGATGGACCTGCGCAGCCAGGCTCCCGACGGTGACGTTGTGCTGGGTGTCCGTCCGGAGAACATCACGCTGGGAGATCCCGATGGCGAGAATGTCGTCAGGGCGGATGTGGTCCAGATCGAGCCCATGGGCCGGGAGACCCTCTACGTCCTCGACAGCGTTGCTGGCCGCATCCACGTGCTGGAGCATGGTACCGTGCGGCGCTTTCGCGAGGGGGACAGGGTGGGCTGCGACCTGCCGCTCGACGGCATGCTGCTCTTCGACCGTGCGAGCGGGTTGCGCATCGAGGCTCCCGCCCTGGCGAGGGCTGCTTGAGCACGCGGGGCCTCGCCCTTCGCGGACCCCATGGCCCCGTCCGTCTCAAATGGCACAAGCTGCGCTCGGCCGCCGGGGTGCCACCGCACGACCGTTCCAGCCTGCGCGAGGGACTGGCGCGGGGAGCGTTGCTGGAGGTCGATCTCCAGACCACCGCCGACGGTCACTGGGTCTGCCTGCACGACGATACGCTCGACGGCGAGACCACTGGCAGCGGCATCGTCGCGGAAACTCCGCGAGCGGCCATGGAAAGCCTGCGCCAGCGTGCCGTCGACGGGCAGGTACAGCCGGATCGCCTCCTCTTCCTCGACGAGTTGGTGGCGATCGTGGCGGGTTTTCCGCATGGGCGCGTCCAACTCGATATCAAGTCGGGCAGCGGGAAGGCGGGAGAACGCTTCGGCGAAATCGTCGCCGCCCACGCCAATCGCTTCGATATCGGCGGTCACGACTGGCCGCTGGTGCATTCCCTCGCGGTCCGTGCGCCCGGGATTGTCGCGGGCTTCGATCCATGCGACCGGTTTGCCGACCGGGATTTCACGGCCTGGTGCCGTCTGATCGAGAGTGTTGACGCGCGCGAGGCGCGCCTGCTCTATCTCGCGCATCAGGCGGTGTCATCCGCATTGGATGAAAATCTCGATCTGGTAGCTTTCGCTCATCGGCGCGGACAGGAGGTCGATTGCTGGACCATCGATCCCGACATGCCCGATGCTCTCCGGGTCCTGGAACGCGTGATCGGTCTCGGCGCGGACCGGATCACGACGAATGATCCCCTGGCGCTGGAGGCTCTCTGGTGCTCGATATCGTGACGACGACGGTTTCCGCCATCGACCGGCCATTGCCCGAGTGGCGGCGGGATGCCCTTGCCGGCGGGAGCCACGACCGCTGGTTCGAGGATGCCCGCTGCCTGCATCAGATCGAACTGCACGGCCCGGTCACCCGTGAGGGGCTGCCGCGTCGGGTGGTGGCCTGGAATGCCGAGCGGCTCAAATACCTTGACGCGTCCATTGCCCGACTGCGGGAGGTCGATGCCGATGTCATGCTGATCACCGAAGTCGATTGCGGCATGGCGCGTTCGGGCAACCGGCATACGGTGCGCGATCTCGCCCGGGAACTTGGCATGAGTTACGCCTTTGGCGTCGAGTTCATCGAGCTGGGGCTGGGTGATGCACGCGAGCGCAAGTGGCACGAGGGACAATTCAATGCCGACGGGTTGCACGGTGCCGCCATCCTTTCCCGCATGCCCATCGAGGATGCGACCCTGCTGCGGCTCGACCGTGACGGCACCTGGTATGATGGAGACCGCAACGGCGAACGGCGCGTGGGCGGCCGTATCGCCATGCTGGCCCGCATCGGCGGGGTCGTCATGGCCTGCGTGCATCTCGAAAGTCATAGCGACCCGCGGCACCGGGCGGGCCAGATGAAGCGGATCTTCGAGGTTGTCGACGACATGTCTGGCGGCGGACCGGCCATTCTCGGCGGCGATCTCAACACGAAAAGTGCCGGACGCGACGAATGGCTCGACGACGCGATCCGTGGCCGCCTGCTGGCCGAGGATCCGTCTCGACGCATGAACCCGGTTCCGCACGAACCGATGTTCGAGGTGGCGGCGGTATTCGGTTATGACATCGAACGGTGCAACGACGATGCGGCGAGCGAGCGCCTTCGTCCGGGCGATCCGGAAAAGGAGCTCGGGCGCATCGACTGGTTCATGACCCGTAGTGTGGACATTCTCGCAGCCGAGACCCTTGCGGCTGTCGACGGGAATGGCGTGGCCATTTCCGATCATGAAATCCTCTCCATCACCTTGCGGGCGGAATGAGTCATGCGTTTTGTATCCTATAACATCCAGTATGGCCTCGGCAGCGACGGTCGCTACGATCTCGAACGCATCGCCCGCGAGGCCGAGGGAGCCGATGTCATCGCCCTTCAGGAGGTCGACCGGTTCTGGCAACGTTCCGGCAATGTCGATTCTCCCGAAGTGCTGGCGGGCCATCTGCGGGGTTACTACTGGGTCTATGGTGCCAATCTCGACATTCATGCGGCGACACCGGACGATCCGGGCAGGCGGCGGCAGTTCGGCACCATGCTGCTGTCGAAGACGCCGATCCTTTCGTCGCGCAATCACCTGCTGCCGAAATGGGGTACGCTCAGCCAGCATTCGATTCAGCAAGGCATTCTCGAAGGCGTGATCATGACCGGATCGGGACCGCTTCGCGTCTATTCGGTCCATCTGAGCCATCTGTGCAGGGAGACCCGCCTGCCGCAGATCGACCGTATCCGGCAGATCCTGAAGGATGCACATGGCGAGGGTGGTGCCTGGTGCGGCGGCCATCCCGATCCGTCCGCCGGCTGGACCGAGGGCGACATGCCGCCCATGCCGCGCGAGGCGATCGTCATGGGCGATCTCAACCTCACGCCGTCCAGCGACGAATACACCGCGCTGATCGGTCCCTGGACCGAGAAATACGGCCGGATCGCCCATCGCGACGGGCTCGTGGACAGCTGGACGGCGGCGGGACATGACGAGCGCGAGGGCATGACACATCCCAATGGCAGTCGCATCGACTACATCCTCGTCAGCGCCGCGCTGGCGGGACAGGTACGCGCCGCCGGTGTGATGAGCGATGCAAAGGGCTCCGACCACTGGCCGATCTGGGCCGATATCGACCTTTGAACGGTACGCCGCGGGGACGTACAATAATCAGGTGGCTGGCACCTCGGTTTCGGTCGTGGCGGACTTGAGGACATCATCCAGCATCCTGCGCCATGGGTCGGGCCAGTGGTCCGGCAGGGGGGCGCTGACCTCGACGGGCGGCCTGCTGCCATAGAGCGGCAGGCGGATCGAAAGTGCGTGCAGCAGCAGGTTCGGGGCATCGTCGCTTCGGTCGCCATAGAACGGATCGCCGACGATGGTGCATCCGATGAAATCCAGATGAACGCGCAACTGGTGGGTGCGGCCGGTGAGCGGTTCGAGCTGGACCAGGCTGAAAGTGCCGTCGCTGCCGAGCGTGCGGTAGCGGGTCCGGGCGGCCTTGCCCTGAGGATCGACGCACATCCACCAGCCGCGCTGGGCCGTGGAGCGCTTCATCAGGGGCTGGTCGATGAGTCCCGACGACGGATCGGGGCAGCCATGGACGACCGCGACATAGGTCTTGCGGACCTGACCGTGCTCGAACAGCTTGCCCAGCCGCCGCAGCGCCTTCCTGTGGCGGCCGAGGACGAGACAGCCACTGGTGTCGCGGTCGAGGCGGTGGGCCAGGTGCGGCCTCTCGCCGAGGCCGAAGCGCAACGCGTCGAGATGATCCTCGACCGTCTCGCCGCCCTTGGGACCCTTGTGCACGGGTAGTCCGGCCGGCTTGTCGATGATGAGCATCATGCCGTCGCGATAGAGCAGCCGGTTCAGCAGCCGGTTGGATCCGATATCGCTCACTCGGACCCTTTCCCGGCTTCGTCGCCCGGTTTCGCCTCGACCACCGGGTAATGGCCGGCGAGATACAAGTCCCAGACGCACCAGGCAAGTGCGGCAGCGGCGATCATGACCCAAACGCCCTGCATCGGCCGCGAGAACAGTTCGAACGCCACCCAGCCGGCGCAGAACAGCGTGGTGAGATGACGGCGGATTGGCGGATTGAACCAGGGGTGAGGCTGCATGGTATCAACCGGCCGGCGGTGTCGAGCGGATCTGGGTGCCGATGCCGTGTTCGGTGAACAGTTCGAGAATGACGGCATGCGGCACCCGTCCATCGAGGATCGTGGCCGCCCGTGCGCCCTGCTCGACCGCACCGAGGCAGGTCTCCACCTTGGGAATCATGCCGCCGGAAATCGTGCCGTCGGCGATGAGCGCCCGCGCCTCGTCGAGGCCCAGATAGGGCAGCAACTCGCCCTTCGCGTCGAGCACGCCCTTGACGTCGGTGAGCATCAGCAGGCGGCGGGCCTGCAGCGCACCGGCGATGGCTCCCGCCGCCGTATCGGCGTTGATATTGTAGGACTGGCCATCGGCATCCGCACCGATAGGGGCGATCACCGGGATGATCTCGCTGCGGGTGAAGAGGTCCAGCACCGTGCGGTCGACTTCTTCCGGCTCGCCGACGAAACCGATGTCGCGCCCTTCCTTGGTCACCCTGCGCGCGGTCAGCAGCCGGGCATCCTTGCCGCAGATGCCGACCGCCTTGCCGCCCTCGGCCTGGATGGCGCCGACGATCTCCTTGTTGATCTTGCCCGCCAGTACCATCTCGACCACTTCCATCGACGCGGCGTCGGTGACCCGCAACCCGTCGACGAATTCGCTTTCGATGTTGAGACGGCCCAGCATGGCCTTGATCTGCGGGCCGCCGCCATGGACGATGACCGGGTTGATGCCGACCTGCTTGAGCAGCACGATGTCCCGGGCGAAATCCCGGGCAAGATGCTCGTGTCCCATCGCATGCCCGCCATACTTGACCACGAAGGTCGCACCGCTGTGCCGGCGCATGTGCGGCAGCGCCTCGATCAGGGTGGAGGCAATGCTGTGTACGTCCACCTGGCCCCGCGTCATCTCTTCCCTTCCGTCACGATCCATCCCCACTGTCTCCGCCGCCCCGATCCCGCCGGTCGTCGTCGAGCGCATAGCCGGCCAGCACTCCCCGCAACGCCTCGATGCCCTCCAGCTTGCGCGAACTGGTGTGCAGCGCCTGCGGTAGCGCTCCGACCGTCTTGCGCAGGTCATCTTCCAGCGCCGTCGTTCTTTGGGCGAGTTCGCGCCTGCCGACAAGGTCGCACTTGGTCAGCACGATCAAAAACGGCACCGCGGCCTTCTTGAGGGTATCCATGACGGCGCGGTCGCGGTCCTTGATCCCGTGCCGGCCGTCGATCAGCAGCACCACCAGATGCAGGTTCGGGCGTCCGCGCAGGTAGTCGAAGATCAGCGCGTGCCACGCATCCACCTGGTCCTTCGGCGCCTTCGCGTAGCCGTAGCCGGGAAGGTCGATCAGCCGCAGCCTCCCGTCGATGTCGAAGAAGTTGAGTTGCTGCGTGCGCCCCGGCGTGTTCGAGGTGCGCGCCAGTTCCCTGTGCCGGGTCAGGGCATTGATGATGCTCGACTTGCCGACGTTCGACCGGCCGGCGATCGCCACCTCGGGAATGTCGGCCGGTGGCAACTGGTCGATCCGGGCCACGCCCAGCATGAAGGCGGGCGGGCGGGCGAACAGCAGCCGGCCGGCCTCCATGCGTTCTCCGTCGGCCTCGGGGCAAGACCGGTCGCGGACTGTCATTGAGGGATCCTTAACCGTTTCGATGTAGTCTGGGCGGACAGTCACGAATTCGAACCGTCCCCCTGTCTCCTGTCCCCGAATGATGGAATCCGGCCGATGACCGATCAAGCGCATTCTCACGGCGAGGCCTTCCGCCTCATCACTCGCAGCGACATGGACGGCCTTGTCTGTGCCGTGCTGCTGAAGGAACTGGGTATCGTCGGACAGATCGACTTCGTCCATCCCAAGGACATGCAGGACGGCAAGATCAGGGTCGGGCCGAAGGACATCACCACCAACCTGCCCTATGTCGAGGGCGTCCATCTCGCCTTCGACCACCATGCCAGCGAGACCGAGCGGGTCAGCGGCAATCCCGCCAACCATGTCATCGACGCCGAGGCCCCTTCGGCGGCCCGCGTCGTGTACGATTACTATGGAGGCGCGGCGAGGTTTCCCAATGTTACCGAGGCCATGATGCAGGCCGTCGACAAGGCGGACTCGGCCGCCTTCAGCCGCGAGGACATCCTCGATCCGCAGGGCTGGGACCTGCTGAGCTTCCTCATGGATGCGCGTACCGGCCTCGGCAGGTTCCGCAATTTCCGCGTGTCCAATTATCAGTTGATGATGGACCTCATAGAGTACTGTCGTACGCATCAGGATATCGAGGATATCCTGGCACTGCCCGATGTCGTCGAGCGTGTCGAGCTGTTCATGGACCACCAGGAACGCTTCCGCGATCAGTTGCGCCGCTGCACCACCCTGCACGGATCGCTCGCGGTTCTCGACCTGCGCGAAGAGGAGACCATCTGGCCCGGCAACCGCTTCATGATCTATGCCATGTTTCCGCGGAGCACGATTTCCTGCCACGTCCTCTGGGGCCGTGACAGGCAGAACACCGTGCTGGCGCTGGGGAAGTCGATCCTCGACCGCAGTGCCCGCACCGACATCGGCCTTTTGTGCCTGAACTATGGCGGTGGCGGCCACCATGCCGCCGGCACCTGCCAGATCCCCAACCACGGCTGCGAACGCACCATCCGCCGGATCATCGACGAGATCACCGCCATCGAGACGGGCCAGGTCACCCAGGCCGAACTCGTACCCGCCTGAGGCGGTCGGCAAGGGGAGAGGGCTCGCAGATCCGGCGCCGGGCGATATGGCGGCGGATGCCCTCCACAACCAAATTCCAGGGCACTTGCCGGCCGGGTAGAGTCGCCTTTGGCAGAATTTCCCCTGAACGACACGATCTTCGTCCTTGCCGCTGCATGCCGTTCTTGATCCCGTCCATGGGAGGGCCTGTCAGGAATTTCGTTCACGGGCCGCGCTGATGGAAAGGGAGGAACCATCACGCCCCCGTTTGGCATTGCCGCATCAATGGCTGCCCGGGGCATGGCATGGGAACCATGGCACCCTCATGCCAGCCCGGGCTGCACTTTCATTGCCGTGCAAGAAAAAACGTGAAATTCGTCCTGCATTTTTTCATACTTCCTCCGCTCAGGTTCCAAGCGGGACGAAGTCCCCGGGATCAAAAGGGAACACGGTAAAGATGACCCAATCGGGGCTTGATCCGTGACTGCCCACGCAACTGTGAGCGCGAGCCCTATCCAGTGAGCCACTGGGCGCGAGCCTGGGAAGGCGGATAGCAGGTGATGAAGCGCGAGTCAGGAAACCTGCCTGAGTATTGGTCATCACTCGTAGTTGCCGCACGCTGGGTGCGGCGAGAGGAAGAAAAATGCACATCGAACCTGGTGTCGTTCACGGCGCGAAAATCGCACTGAGTTACGTTACTGCCTCAGGAGCCTTCGGGTTTGCCGGCAAGATGGCTTTCGGCGCGATCAAGAATGAAAGCGGAGTGGCTTGGCTGGCGGCGCGGACCGTTGCAACCACGGCACTCGTTTTCGGCTTTTTCGAGGTATTTCCTCACTATCGCATCGGCGTTTCCGAGGTTCACCTCATCCTTGGTTCAACCTTGTTCCTGATCTTCGGAGGCGGTGCCGCGGCACTTGGGCTGGCGTTTGGCCTGTTGGCGCAGGGCCTGCTGTTCGCGCCCGCCGATCTGCCCCAATACGGGATCAACGTCACGACACTTCTCGTACCATTATACATCATGAGTCTGCTTGCACGGAAGATCATCCCCAACAAGACGGCTTACAAGGATATCAGGTATTCTCAGGCTTTGGCGTTGTCCACCTGCTATCAATCCGGCATCGTTGCCTGGGTGGCCTTCTGGGCTTTTTATGGCCAGGGCTTCGGTGCTGAAAATCTGGCCCAGATCGGTTCCTTTGGCGCTGCCTACATGACGGTCATCATCGTGGAGCCGCTTGTCGACCTGGCCGTACTTGCCGTGGTGAAAAATCTCGACCGATTCAGGGACAGCCAGATGTTTCACGGCAGGTTGTTTTCACCGGCATCCTGACCCTGTCACTGTACAGAAGCCCCGCCGCAATGGCGGGGCTTCCCCTTGCAGCCCTTTCGGTCCCCTCCCTCTGACGTGGAATATTATCAATCCGGTCATATCGCCGTTCGGCTAAATCCTGTGCCGTCGCCAGTCGGGCGGGTCGGGAATGAGAAGATCGGGGCGCGTGCGATGGAGCCGGTGCTGACCCAGCAGGTACGGCGTGAAGGTCGTGTCGAACAACCCGCTTATGACCGGGTCGAGGATATTCAATCCTCCGGTATAGCTGCCGAATGCGGGCATGAGCATGAGGCGTCGATCGTGAACGAAGCAGGGGCGGCGTGTCTTGCGGCGGCGGTCGCCGATGCGGGCGATCGGGTGAAGGTGGCCGGCGATGAGGTTACCCGTCTCCCTGTCGGGAAGATGGCGAAGCGTCAGATGCCCCAGCGTGAGGTCGTCGCGAATCGTGCCAGGTAGTGTATCGGGTAGAAGTTCGTCGTGGTTGCCGCGGATCCATATCCATTCGAGCCGTTGCGCCAGCCGTTGCAGGCGGTCGGCGACTTCGCCCGTGAGCAGGCGCGCGCCCGCACTGTCGTGGAAGCCGTCGCCGAGGCTGATCAGCCGTTCGGGTCGCAACGAGTTGACGATGGTCTCCAGTCGGACAAGGGTGGCCAGTGTATCATAGGGTGGGAGAAAGGTGCCGCGGCGAGCAAAGGCGCTGCCCTTTTCCAGGTGCAGATCGGCAACCACTATCGTCTGCCCGTGGTCCAGCAGCAGCACACCGCGCGGGTCGAGTTGCACCGCTTCGCCGGCAAGCTCCACGGTGAGGTGTTCGATAGTCGACGGCTTGTGGCTTTTCGGGATTGTTGGCGGTGTCATGAAAGAGCCTCGTCGACAAGTTCCCGGGTCATCTCGTCAAGCATCGCATCGATGCTGTCGCCCTGGACCCATTCGCGTCCGATGGTGGCGATGATCGACACGGCAAAGGGTGAAATCCGCTCCAGCCGGCGATGACGGATACGGCCCTGGATCTCGTTGAGCAGGTCGGAGAGGCGATGGATATCGGTCAGTCCCTCGGCAGCCTCGATGCGGGCGGCTCGCAGCAGGACATGGTCGGGTTCGTGCCTGCGCAACACGTCATAGATCAGGTCGGCATTGAAGGTCACCTGCCTGCCGGTCTTTTCCCGTCCCGGGTGGCGGCGCTCGACAAGGCCGGCAACGACTGCGCAATTGCGGAACAGCCTGCGGGTCATGCTGCTTTCGGCCATCCACTCTTCGAGATCGTCGCCAAGAAGATCGAGGGCGAACAGGGCTTCGACATCGCTCACCGGCTCCAGACCCCAGGTGGCGATGCAGTAGTCCGAAGCGACGAATCCAAGCGGCCGGCAACCCATACGCTGCATCCTGCGGGTGAGCAGCATTCCCAGCGTCTGGTGGGCGTTGCGGCCGGCGAAGCCATAGGCAACGAGATAATGGCGGCCGCGTCGCTCGAAGGTCTCGACCAGCAATTCATCGTCGCGCACATGGGCCGAACGATGTTCCTGCTGTTCGAGCCATTCTCCGACCTGCGGCGGCAGATCAGCCCAGCGTCGCGGCTCGGCGAGGATCCGGCGCACGCGTCTGGCGAGGTGGCTGGACATGGGCAGCCGTCCGCCGGCATAGGCCGGGACTTTCGGCTCCCTTGTCGAACGTGATCGCCGGACGACAACCTCATTGTTGCGAATGCCAACCAGTTCAAGCAGTTGTCCGGCGAACAGGAAGCTGTCACCCGGCGTCAGCATCGAAATGAAGTATTCCTCGATCTCGCCCAGAACCGCCCCGCGCCCCATGCGTACCCGCATCACCGGCGCTTCGACTATGGTCCCGACATTCATGCGGTAGGACCGGACCATGCGGGGATCGGAGAGGTGGTAGCGCCTGTCGTCGCCGATGGTCAGGCGGCGGTAGCGCTCGTAGCTGCGCAACGCATAGCCGCCCGTGGCGACGAATTCGAGCACTTCGTCAAAGGTCTTGCGGTCGAGATCCGCGTAAGGCGCCGCCCATCGCGTTTCCTCGAACAGCGCGTCGGCATCAAAGGGTGCCGAACAGGCCGTGCCGATGATATGCTGGGCCAGGACGTCGAGGGCGGCGTGGGCTGGCGGATCGGCATCCAGTGAACCCTCCTCCATGGCCTCCTCGGCGGCCAGGCATTCCAGGACCTCGAAGCGGTTGGCCGGGATCAGTATCGCCCGGCTGGGCTCGTCGAGGCGGTGATTGGCGCGGCCGATGCGCTGCAGCAGACGGCTGACACCCTTGGGTGCCCCCACCTGGATGACCAGGTCGATATCACCCCAGTCGATGCCGAGGTCGAGCGAGGAGGTGCATACCACGGCCCGCAGCTGCCCCGCAGCCATGGATGCCTCGACCTTGCGCCGTTGTTCCACGGCCAGGCTGCCGTGGTGCAGCGCTATGGGCAGGGAATCGCTGTTCAATCGCCACAGGTGACCGAACAGCAGCTCGGCCTGGGCCCGGGTGTTGACGAAGATCAGCGCCATGCGGACCTGCTTCAGCCGCTCGTAGATCATCGAGGTGGCGTAGAGCGCCACATGCCCCGACCATGGCATGTAGGCATCGGCGAGGGCGATCTCGGTCTGTGGCTGTGCCCCCGCATCAGCAGCCACGACGCGACCCTGTTCAGGCTCGGGGGTCAGAAAGCGCAGCATGGCGGGCGGGTCGGCAATGGTGGCGGACAGGCCGGTGAACCGCGCGCACGGTGCCAGCCGGCGCAGGCGGCTCAGGCCCAGGCTGAGCAGCGCACCGCGCTTGCTGGTGGCAACGGCATGCAGTTCATCGAGGATGACATTCGACAGTCGGGCAAAATACTCGGCCGCATCGGGGTAGGAGAGGAGCAGGGCGAGGCTTTCGGGCGTGGTCAGCAACATGTCCGGTGGATGGCTCTTCTGCCGCTGGCGACGGTTTTGCGGTGTGTCGCCGGTGCGGGTCTCGATGCGAATGGGGAGGTTCATTTCGCGCACCGGCGTCTGCAGGTTGCGGGCGATGTCGGTGGTCAGCGCCTTCAGTGGCGAGATGTAGAGCGTGTGCAGCCGGCCGCTCGATCCTCGCTCGATCAGTTCCGCGATGCCCGGCAGGAACCCGGCCAGGGTCTTGCCGCCACCCGTGGGCGCCATCAGCAGCACATCGGAACCGTCGCGGGCTGCATCGAGCAGGGCAAGCTGGTGGGCGCGTGGCCGCCATCCCCGCTTGTCAAACCAGTCCCGCACGACGGGCGGCAGGATCGAAATGCCTGCGATATCGGAAGTCATTTGCTCATGAAGAAGATCAACCATACGGAAGCGTTAACCATAATTTAGGAACCTGTGATTATCCATTGAATGTGCAAGCCAAGGATTGGGATCATGCCATATTTCTTCTGGATCGCTCTCGCTGCAGGATATGTGCTGGGTCTCGTCGGCGCCGCCTTCATCCTGCCGCCCGAATTCCTGATACCGGTCCTGGGCTACATGGCCGCTCTCACGCTGATCGGCACGGCACTATTCGGAGTCTATATCGCCAGGCGCCAACGTGAAGGGGTGCCGTTGGAAGGACATGACATGACATTCGATCGGCTGAATGCCTTCATGCAGGAATTTATCGGTGAGATCGCGACCATGCTGGGAGCGACCCGAGTCCGCAAGCCGGAGCTTGACCTTCGCGAGTGGACCCCGACGCGCCGGCAGGCAGATCTTCCGGCAGGGGTACCGTCTCATGACCGGGAACGCTATACGTCGCTTGCAAGCCTGTCGGCGGGGACATTCGATGACCTGACGCTTGATGACCTTGGACCCCGCCCCGTCGAGACGTTCTCTTCTCCGCAACGGACATTCGGCAAGAAGTCTGGTGACCGCGACATTCGAGAAATCGGAACCGTTGACGATGGTGCCAACCGGCAGAAGTCTCGCGGCAGGAAGTCCGGGGCCGTCATCTCCGCACAGCGCGAAGGCAGCGATGTTTCTCCCGGTCTGGAGAACGGTGCCATCGAGACTGCTTCTCCGGTCATGGTCAGGCCCCGCGCGAGGAATGAGAACAGCGGGATACGCTGTATTGCCGCTCCCATCGTCGTCGTTCCGCAGCGCCGGTGGGTCGGTCTGCATGTACAGGGACGCATCGTCACGTCGCCCAAGCGTTCGGCCAGTCGCGACCAGCTCGTGCGGCATCGGATACCGAAGGAACAATTGCTGCGGTTTGACGCCGCCATTCTGGAACGGGCGGTTGCGATGATGGAAACCCACGCGGCCGATCTGATCGACCGTGAGGTCGTGGTCGAGACTTCGATGACGGCCTTGCTGGAAGGCAACATCCTGCGCCGTCTTGAGCAGCTTGCCGGTGATCCGTTGACCGGCAGCGTCCATCTGGTGCTCGCGGTGGATCTGGCCGAGGCCCGCAAGATCTTGCCCAAACTGAAGAATATTCCGGCAAACCTGAAGGTCGCGGTCTCGATCGACGAACCGCAATCCGTCGATGTCCGCTGGATAGCGGGCCAGAAGGTATCCCAGGTGGCCATGGGTGGCGCGCAATTATGCGGGCGCAGCGATGTGCCGCTTGCGAACGACCCACTTTATCACCAAATCACGGCACTCAGCGAGGCCGGCGTCAGTGTTCTTGCCCTGGGCATCGAGGAGGAGAGCGACCTGCTCGACGTGCTGGATTATCCGGTGTCACGTGCGGCCGGCCAGTTGTTCGGTCGCCGGGCGGTCATCATGTCGGATGGCAGTTGTACCTTCTTCACCTTCGACGAAAGGGCACCCCTGCCCGAACGCAAGCCCGCAGCAAAGCGCCAGGCAGTGACACTCGACATCGAGTGAAAAAAACCGCCTCGCCCTCCGACCGGCAACCCGTGACTGCCAGATTGTAAAGCCTTGCTTTTTCCGATTCCAGCGATTAAACGCTGCCGAGCGGTCCCCATCGTCTAGGGGTTAGGACGTCACCCTTTCAAGGTGAAAACACGGGTTCGAATCCCGTTGGGGACGCCATTTCCATTTCATCCTCCTGAAACGCCTTTAAAAGCCAGAAAGGCGAGGCCGTTTTCGGGGTTCGAAATCCTGATTTTCGACTGTTGGCGACCCGCTTGGAAAACGCCAGTCCAAGCACGGTTCGGTCACCGTCTGCTCACCCTTCAGTTCAGTGCCTCAAGCACCACCTTCGCCCTGAACTCATGCGAATGCTGCTTCCGCCCTGAACTCATGCGAATGCTGCTTCCGTTTCGACATCTCTGTTCTCCTTCTCGTCGAAGGTCAGCAGACAACAAGTCGTAGCTTACCTCAGTGTCGGAATTTCGGGGAGTAGCTCAGTCAGCTCGGGCAACATCACCGATGAAATGATCCAGCAATATATCGAGGAACAGGAAAGCGAGCCCGTGGACGACAGTCGATCTCAAATCGACTCCGGTTCTTGAATCCCCTCAACTTGTAGCTGAGGGGATTCAGTCAATAAAACCGCAAGGATCAGTCGTTGTTGGCCAAAACGGGTTGATCCTTGCGAGATTCTTCCATCAGGGCGATGACTTGGGCGACCCGCTTCTTGAAAGCGGTCAGGTCAGATCCTTCAAGTCGGGTAATGACCTGCTTCTTGACTTTCATCGGATTGATCTGAATTCCGTTTTCAAGAACTTCGTAGTGCAGGTGAGGGCCGGTCGAACGACCGGTTGAACCGACATAACCGATGGCTTCGCCCTGCTTGACGCGTGATCCTTTCTTCAGATTTTTCGCGAAGCCATTCATGTGACCGTAGGCGGTGCTGTATTCCTTGTTGTGGCGAATCTGGATGAAATTGCCATACCCTCCATTTCGACCGATCTTCGTGATGACACCGTCGCCGGCTGCGTAGATTGGCGTACCCTTCGGTGCAGCGAAATCCACGCCCTTGTGCATTCGGGTGTAGCCCAAAATGGGATGGCGGCGCTTGCCGAACCCGGAGGATAACCGCGCCCCATCGACCGGCGTGCGCATCAGCCACTTACGGAGCGACCGGCCGGTTGAGTCGTAGTAGCCGACGATTCCTCGGGAGTCCCGAAAGCGATAGGCTTCAAGATTGCGCCCCTGAATGGTCAGGCTCGCATACTCAAGCTTGTCGACGCGATGTTGTTCGCCATCAGGGGTTG